>RDZE01000014.1 GCA_004293905.1 Cytophagales bacterium
TATGAGGGATATTTGGGCGAAGAGATAATTTCAATAAGTATTGCTTTCCCCGATGGTGCGGTTTCAGAAAAAGGCATCATCAAGACGGGCTCAGTACTCAAAACCGAATCTTGGAGTACGGAAAAACTGTTAGGTGCTCCAAGTGATGTTTTTACTTGGTCGGGCGATACCTTCAAATTTGAAGCTAAAGGATTTGACAATGAAACTGGCGATAATTTTACAGTTTATTTTGTCTTCAAGCGCACTATTCGTGCCTCCTCTTTGCAAGACTATTGCGCCGATATTGAAGGGACAATGGAGTATACCTTCAATGGGCAAAAAAAGACAGCTAATTTCAAAGCCTCTATGATGTATTGCGATTAGCAACTACTACTACTTATGGTAGAAGAACTACGGTCACAGATCTTCCAAATCTGTGACTTTTTTTATATATATTTGCCTTTGCTACTCCCGACACTATATTTGATGACACCCATTTTATTATTGAAGAAATAAAATACTATGACTATGATTAATGAGCAATTTAGAAAAAAAATCGCTCCATACTACAAAAAAGGGGCTATAAGAAAAATCTATTCCTTTGAAGGAATGATGGATTTTGAAGGGGTAAACCAAGCCGCTCAAACTTGGCTTTTAGGCTTTGATTACTTTAAATCAGACGGGGAAGTCGAGAGCCCTGCAAGGATAAGACATGCCTATCTGATAGAACACAATTTTTTAACAAAAGAAGAACACAAGGCTTTGCATAAATTCCAAGATTTTTTTCTAAATACCATATACACAGGGCTAATGCCTATGGATATTATGCACAAAGATTTTTACATGCAGTTTTTAAAAATGCGTGAAGAACTATTTGCCCTCGAAAGTTTGAAACAAGTGCTTGCAGAATTGAGGCAAGAATACAAAAAACACAAAGAAGAGAAAATGGATTACTGCCGTTCCTATCTTGAATTTGAGGAAGGAGCGCGTTACAAAACGGTACACACACCTGTTGAAATTCAAGAAGTGATTATCTCAAAAGATTTGCGAGGAGCACAAATCAGCACAACACAAGGCGATATTATCATACCCATAGTTGAGTGGCAAAGAATACCCTTGACAAATGAGGTTCAATACCATTCCAATTTTCAAGGTGAGGCGGGTGCTTTGCTGATAAGTTTGTTGAATTTAAAGAAGAAGAAAAACTATTGTTGCATAGGAAATAAGAAATACCCCAAAATCAAATACGATACAAAAATAAAAGAGATTGGAAACAGTAATTTTGAAGATGTATATTTTGAAATCACAGAGATAAGTTATTATGATTATCCCCACCTAACGCAAAGTTAGCGAATAGCCCTATAAAAAAGTACTCCTCTCTAACTACCAAAAATATTAAACAAATTTTTCATTAAAAAAACAAACAAAAACGATAAGCAGAAACAAGCTCGAAATAAACGGCACGAGCCAAAAAGAAATCAGCAACCCCAACCCACCAACCCACAAAACCGATAAAACGAAGTGGGTGAAGATGGGGGGAGGGAGTAAAATAGTTCAAGGAGTTTCTGAAATCTCATTAAATAGGCTTAAAAATAGATTTTTAGGATTGAAAGACAGAACAACTGGAGAAATAAGAGTAAAAGTATTTGGGAGTAGAACAAAAGGTACTCATAGACCCGAATCAGACTTAGATATTTGTATATTAGCAGAGGATATAAGTGTTTTTAAAACTGATAGGTGTGCCAAAATAGTGAAAACTATTTTAGAAGATTTTTTCATAGAAACAGGCATAAAGGTGGACTTAACTATTATTACTCCCCATGATATGCCTTACATGAAGTTTAGTTGGTCAGATCTTAAAGACTTTTAGAATACAATGAATGTTGCAATCAAAATTGGAGAACAAGTAATATCTCTTTCGGCAATATGGTGCCATTATCAAGAAATTCCTAAACCTGGCGGATATACTTTTGAAATGGAAGTTTTTATAGATGAATTTTATGCTTCTACATTACTAAAAAAATACCATATAGATATTTATAATCCTGAAAATTATCAAAATTTCATCAAGGAATACACATCTTATCGGAATATTATCGAAATGACAGTTAATATATACGAATCGCAAATGAAAAAGAAAATATGGATTACTGAAGACATCCAATGGGTATTTAATCGAATAACTGAATGTTTTGTAATTAATGATGTTTTATACGTAAGAGGAGTAGCTTCTGAGTTCAATCAAAAATTATTTTAATTTTCCCTACCTCCCACGAGTGTTTAATGATAATAGTCGGGGTATAATTAGGAATTTACGGTGAGAATGCCACACTCTTTGCAGAAAGTATCACGTATAAAGCAGGAACAAGCTCGAAATAAACGGCACAAGCCAAAAAGAAATCAGCAACCCCAACCCACCAACCCACAAAACCGATAAAACGAAGTGGGTGAAGATGGGGGGACTACTAAAAAAGGAGAATGAAAGTTCTTTAACTATTGCAGAAAAAGAAATTCTGAGGGAATTAAAAAAGGAATTTTTTGTAGTAATCCCGCCGATTGTTATCAGAAGCACTAAGGGAATTAATCCACAAGAGATACAAAAAATTATAAATTTCTACCCTCCAATAAATCCCGATTATGCAAGTTCAAGTTTTTGGGATATAGAATATGTTTTTGATGTAAAAAAAATGGATTTTGCAACTGGACGTCCCGATATTAGTAATGAATTCTCTGGACATGAAATGTTATCAGAACTATTAGAAGATGCATTCGGTGAATACAATCGGCATAGCGGAAAATCTTACAAAAATCTTGTAGGGGGGCATCTTTATAGAGATTCAGAAGGACAAATAATACTGAATGAATACAGTGGTCACTTTGGTAAAAATTGGAATGAAGAGGCAAGAAAGTTAATAGTACAATTTTTAGAAAGCCAAACAGGTATGAAAGTAATACATAAAAAACACCCTTTAAAATAAATATACAAATGAGCGACAACGAGAAATTTTTACAGTTTGTATTAAATGCAAAAAAAAGCAAAGACCGGTTGATAATTACGCCTTGGAATATTGATGTCATACCTGATGAATTATATGACTTGGATTTTGTAGAAGAAATTATTTTGGTGGGCAATAATATTAATTTTATATCACCCAAAATTCAAAACTTAAAATCATTGAAATACTTAGAATTGATTGATTGTGGGATTTCATACATTCCTGAAGAATTATTTAACCTAACTAGTCTGATTCGTTTGGTTTTTACAATGAACCCAATTAAAGAATTATCACCCTCTATCGGTAATTTAACAAACTTAAAAAGATTAGGCATTTCAGGAACTCTCATTAAAGAAATTCCTGATGAAATTAAGTATTTAAAACAATTGAAATGTTTGGAAATCGCAAATACACCTATTTCCCACCCCCTCAATTCAATTTTAGAATTACCTAATTTAGATCGTATTGTCATAAGCGATTACCAAGAAGCCTTTTTACCCAAAAAATTGGTAACGTTGGCAAGAGTAGTGCCAATATAGTTACCTATAATTTTGTTATTTATTATCAATCCATTATTGTATTAAAATTCAAATTATTGTTAAAAAAATTGCGTACTTTTATGCCTTTACCCCTACAAGCATCCTATTTTCACTCTTTTTAAAAACCTAAATCTTCTTGGTTTGTGAGTGAGCAAGCAAGAGCATAGAAATTCTCTCTAATCAAATCATTCACCTACTTTCTTGTGCTGACCTCGAGAGTGCCAAAGCCCTATCAGTAGCCCTCGAACGCCCCATCATTACCTCCGATGGATACCTAAAACTCTACGAAGATGGAACTATGGAGGGAGGCAAATGGTTCGAGATAAACGGCACAAGCCAAAAAGAAATCAGCAACCCCAACCCACCAAACCACCAAACCGATAAAACGAAGTGGGTGAAGATGTATCATAACCATAGTATTTTTTGACCGTTGCCTTTTTCTGTTTGCACTTTATTCAATGGTGCTAATTTTGGGGAGCAGCATACTTACTGCCCTTGAATTTCTTGCCTGCGCATTGCAAAAGCAATGCCCAAACTGCCCACCAAAAGCCCGATTTGCACGCCCAAGTAGGCAAGATTGGCTTGGAAAATACCCAAATAATCGACCACAGATGCGCCACTAACAAGCATATAGGTAAGGAAGAAAAATACTATCTCAAAGAAGCGCGTGCCACCCGTAACAATTCCGCTCATTACTGCCACCGAAACCAATAATTTCGCGCCAACCACGATACTCAATGCCCGCAAAATATCTCCTTCAAACGCGAAACGAACAATCATAGGCAAGGACAACACAACTGCCAACAATGCGCCCGCTATGATTTGCGAAAGCAAAACCCGTTGCAAAGGCTTGTAAGCCGCATACATAAAATAATGCGTGTCGTGAAAACGCTCTTTCGTGGAGAGGTCAGCCCAGCGATTTACTTGCAAGAACAACAAGGCAGGCAAGCCGAACAAGTGCGCAAAAGGCAAAGGAATGAACCACAAAGCCACCCAAAGCCCTAAATTCACGAGCCAAAACCAACGCGCTCCTTTGCGCAAAAGTAATTTTAGCTCTGTGCGTACCAAAGGCAAAATACCAAAAGCAGGCGAAACAGTAGGCAAATTGGCAAGGCGTATATCCAAAGGTGTGCGTTTAGGTATGTCTTTTTCGGCTTTTTTGGGCTTGCCTACCACTGCGGGAGGCGTATCAAATCTATCAAAGCGAAAAGCCGTAAGGAATAATACCCCCAACATTCCCACAATCCACAACAAACGACTCAAGGCATAAGCCCATGTCCAAGTAGTGCCTTGATAGGTAAAATATTGGAAAGTGCCTTTTTGACCAAAGATAAAACCTACATTGACTTTTTCATTTACGGATTGAAATTGTTGTTCTACAACTTGGGAAATGTTATTCATCAAAAATTTTGTACCCAATGCATCAAACCAAAACATGTTGGGATTCGTGTTTACATTTACATTCCCCAACAGTGCTACAAATAAAAAGAAAAACCCTATATTCATCAAAACAACTTGCCTGCCAAACCACACTTCGAAAACAACAGCTATGGCAGACAAACAAAAAATGCTTGGAAAAACGCCCAATAAATAAGGAAATGTAAATTGGATTATATCAAAATGATAGCTTTCGCTTCGCAAGAAAACCAACGCAACCGCCATAACCATAATTAGCGAAACAATGCTCGCCAATATCAAAAAATTGCTCAAAGTTTTGGTGAGCAAATATTGAAAATTGGTAATGGAAGTGGTAGCCACGATTTGCCCAACGCCAGTATCACGGTCGCGTTTGATGCCATTGCTCACCACATAAAACCCAATAAGCCACAAAAAAGTGCTTGCCATAATAGCCGTAGCGTGTGCTATCCAAACAGCATCGGGCTTGCCTACATACTTGCCTACCCTGACCGTAGTGTAAATAGCATTCATAGGAGGCACAAACGTATAAGCAAAACAAACGCTTACCAAAAGCGTCATCAAAAAAATATAACTTCGGCTTCTTTGCAAAAAGTCAGCCTTTATCATGCTTTGAGCGCGTAGGGTATATGACATAGTGGTTATTTTTTGGTAAGGTATAGATAAGCGTCTTCAAGCGTAGCAGGGCAGGCGAGGGCATTTTCCGCACCATTTTCGGCAATAAAGCGCACTTGCAGGCGTTCTTTGCGCCTGATTTGGTCAATGACCATGTAGCGTTGTTTGAAGGAAGCAAGCTCCGAATCGGCTATTTCCGTTTCAAAAATTTTGCCTGCCACCGTATCCGTGATGTCTTTTTGATAGCCTTTTTGTATCAGTTGCCCACCTTTCATCACAGCTACTTCGTCTGCAATGGTTTCAATATCCGACACAATATGCGAGGAAAGAATGACAATGCAATCCGTAGCCAAGTCAGCAATCAAATTGCGGAAACGCACCCTTTCTTCGGGGTCAAGCCCTACGGTAGGTTCGTCAAAAATCAAAATTTTAGGATTATTCAAAAGCACTTGCGCAATGCCTACGCGCTGACGCATACCGCCCGAATAGGTACCTATAGGCTTGCGTGCCGCGTCTGTAAGATTTACACCCTCGAGCAGTTGGGCTATTCTTTCTTTCAAATTCTTGCCTCCGAAGCCTTTCATGGCGGCTATGTATTCCAAAAATTCATAGGCGTTGAGGTTGGGATATACCCCAAAATCTTGAGGCAAATAGCCCAAAATTTTTCTAATGGTATCGGGTTTTTGCACAATGTCCACCCCATCAAGCGTTATCGTGCCTTCGGTAGGTTTGGAAATGGTAGCAATGATTTTCATCAGGGTAGATTTACCCGCACCGTTAGGTCCCAGCAAACCCAAAATACCATTTTTCAAAGAGAGCGAATAGTCGCGCAAACCATATTTGTCGCGATTGTATTTTTTGCTAATGCGATTGATTTCAAGTTCCATATCCCTTTTTTAGTTCCCGATTAGAGGCTTTTCTTACAATTTCAACTATGAATAAATCAAAATACTAAAATATTCACTTTATTATCACACTTCTAAACCAATGATATAAATTTTAGTACAAAAGAGAAAAAACAATGCTTAAAATCTTTTTCAATGTTGGCACTTGTTTTGCGAAATCATATCTACCATTTATACAATATCGGGATACGCTGAAATAGAATAAAATTTAACAATAAAATTGTACTTTGTGAGAAGAATTATATATTTGTGTGTCTTCAACGGCTTAATTGGTTATCTATGAGTGATACGAGCAAAACTCCCGAAAAGAAAGGGCAAGGGATAGGACACGAAATATACCCTATGCGCATAGTGGGTTATTTAGTGCTTTGTGCTGAGTTGTGGCTTACTATGTACCAAAAACCTACATCAACCCATACTATTTATATTTTTTGGATAGCTTACTTTTTTTTCTATCCGCATATCATTTTCCAAATTTATCGATATTTTCATTCTCATAACAATATAGAGCGCACTTGGCTCATTTTAGATTTATTTTGGATTGGCATTGTGATTGTCATGATTGATTTTTCTTTGATGCCAACAATGGCACTCATTGTTTATAGTACAGCCACTTGCATAGGCATCGGTGGAATACCGATGTGGCTGAAGGGAATTGCTGCTTTGGGTATTTCATTATTATTAATGTGGCTTTTCTGGGGTAGTTTCGAACTCACCCAAGAATCCAATGTTTGGTCAGATGTGATAGGTTTCGTATATATGTTTTTAGGTTTCAATGCCTACAATTTTGCATATTACAGACGAAGCATCACCTACAAAAATATACGCATAAAGATAGAAAAACAAACCATAGAGATAGCAGAACAAAAAGAAGAAATAGAACAGCAACACGAAAAATTAGAAGACCAAAATAAACTATTAGAAGAAAGCATCAAACGAGCAGAATTTATCCAAAAAGCCATTTTAAGACCTGAAAGTGAAATTCAAAAAGAACTGAAAATCCCTATTTTCATTTTCCTCGAACCCCATAGCAAAGTATCAGGCGATTTTTATTGGTGTGGAGAAGTGAATGAGAAAAAAATCATCATTGCGGCGGATTGCACAGGACACGGCATACCCGGTGCTATGATTAGTATGATAGGCTATGACATACTCAATCAAATTATTAACCTACACCAAATCACACAAGCAGACAAAATACTCTCTCAATTAGACGAAGAAATTAGCAAGGTTTTTCACCAATATGAAACCAACAAAGAAGATGCTAACCATGACGGAATGGACATCAGTATTTGTATCTATGACCCTAAAAATGATATTTTAGAATACGGAGGGGCTAAACAAGGACTAATTTATATACAAGACAATGTACTTCAAGAAATAAAACCGAACAAAGTAGAGATTGGGGGCGGTTTCAAATACAAGAAAATTTTTGAATCTCATCAAATAGCACTCAAAGGCAAAGATACCATGATTTATTTGAGTAGTGATGGCTATCAAGACCAATTTGGAGGCAAAGAAAATAAAAAATTTATGCGTGCGAGGCTCAAAAAACTATTTTTGCAACTCAACAGCCTACCACTGAGCGAGCAAAAAAAACATTTAGGGCAAGCGTTTTATGATTGGAAAGCTAATCGATCTCAAACAGATGACGTACTCATTATGGGTTTTAGATTGAATAGCAACACAAATTTTGGATAAAATAAAAACCAAAATAGTTTTTTATATTTGTATGCATGAATGCTATCCAAACAGAGAAAAACACACTCTACATTAAACAACGCGCAAAAGACATCGGTTTCGATTTTTGTGGCATTTCCAAAGCCGATTTTTTGGCTACCGAAGCCCCACGCCTTGAAAAATGGCTCAAAGAAGAAAAACACGGAAAAATGAGCTATATGGAACAACATTTTGACAAACGCCTCGACCCAAGACTTTTGGTAGAAGGGGCAAAATCTGTAGTGTCATTGTTGTATAATTACTATCCTCCTGCCGATGCCAAACTCCCCGAAGGCAAAAACGATTTCAAAATTGCCAAATATGCCTATGGAGAAGATTATCACTTTGTAATAAAAGAAAAACTACACACCCTATTACACCATATACAACAGGATATAGGCGAAATCAACGGACGCGTCTTTGTAGATTCTGCCCCCGTTATGGACAAGGCTTGGGCAGCCAAAAGTGGTTTGGGTTGGATAGGCAAAAATACCAATCTCATTCATAAAAAAACAGGTAGTTTTTTCTTCATCGCCGAGCTCATCATAGACCTCGAACTACTCCCCGATGCACCCATCGCCGATTATTGCGGCACCTGCCAGCGGTGTGTAGAAGCCTGCCCCACTGATGCCCTTCATACACCTTACACTATAGATGGCAGTCGTTGTATCTCTTATTTTACTATAGAACTCAAAGAAAATATTCCCACTTCCGTAAAAGGGCAGTTTGAGAATTGGATTTTTGGTTGCGATATTTGCCAAGATGTTTGCCCTTGGAATCGCTTTGCAAAGCCCCATCAAACTCCGGCTTTTTTACCCTCCACCACTTTGCAAAACTTCAAAAAAGAAGATTGGACAGAACTTACAGAAGACGTTTTTCAGAAGGTTTTTAAAAAAAGCCCTCTAAAAAGAGCTAAATACGAAGGTTTGCGCCGAAATATTGGATTTATACAATCTTAAATTGTAATTTTACCATCAAAATATACGCTCTTATCACTCAATTATTATGTGCCTCATTACTTTTGCTTGGAAAGCGCACCCCCGATACAAGTTAGTATTCATCAGCAATAGAGATGAATTTTACCAACGCCCCACCTTACCACTTCAACGCTGGCAACAACAACCCCATATCTTTTCGGGTATAGACCAAAAAGGGGGGGGGACTTGGTTAGGTCTTACAGAAAAAGGTCGCTTTGCCGCACTGACCAACTACCGCGACCCCAAAAATATCAATGAAAATGCCCCCTCAAGAGGTTTTCTTACTACTGATTTTCTTAGCTCAGCAACAGACCCTTTGCCCTATTTGGAGCAAATAAAAGCAGAAAACAAGCCCTACAATGGTTTTAATCTTTTGGTAGGAAAAATGCAAGACGAGCAACTCTATTATTATTCTAACTATGCCGAAACCATACAAACCCTCGAGGCTGGCATCTATGGACTAAGCAACCACCTACTCAATACCTCTTGGTTCAAGGTGCGAACACTCAAAGAAGGTTTTCAAAATATATTAGCAAATGAGGAACAATTAGATGTAGGCATTTTTTTTGACCTTCTGCACAATACCACCCCTGCCCCCGAAAATGAACTACAACAAACAGGCTTATCCACAGAAATGGAAACCATGCTTTCTCCTATTTTCATCAAAAGCCCGCACTATGGTAGTTGCGCCTCATCAGTAATCCTGCTCGATTATAAAGGGCACATTACTTTTGCCGAAAAAAACTACAATACCCCCGACCAAAAAAACGTCATACAACTATTCCGATTCAAATTATAAACTAATCGCTTTCATAAGCTCCTATGTCTTTGGGCGATAGTCTTGTTTTACCCCTTATATCCTTACTAACACTTCCTTCAGAGGCTTTGCCAATGGCGGGAGAGTTAGTTTTGAGTATAAAGTCGCGGTTTTTAGTATCCACAAACAAAGGGTCAGTATTCCGAATGTTTTGATTGCCTTCAAAGACAGAAGTCAACAAAGATTTCACCAAACAATGTTGCCAAGTAGCCGATAAATTGCTTGTAGGTAGGCTAAACTCCTCATTTCTACTTCCCCAAACAATCGTATTTGTCCATTTCAGTTGCAAAACTGTTTTCAAATCATTAATCACTACCGAAGGACTCACGCGTCCCTCAGCATTAAAAAGTGTAGCATGGATTATTTCACTACGTCCGCCTTGAGTACAATAAACAAGAGCTTGCGTACAGAAATTGACCAATAAATTTTCAGCATACCAATCTGCATTGTCAGCTCTGATGCCATATTGTGTCATATTCTGAATCAGGACATTGCGTAGCTGATAACTTGGCGTAGCTTCTATACCTTTTCCCTGCAACCAAAGAGCCGTTTGTGCATTTTTCAGTTCCACAAATTGCAACTCAGCCGTACTATTAGCCGCCAACCGAATGCCCTGCCATTGCCCTGCTTGCTCACTCAATTCAGCCTCTTGCCTAAAACCACGCATTTGTATCCACTTTTGCGCCTGCCCTACTGCCTTCAAATTGCCATATACTTGCATATAGGCTTGGTTGAAAAAAAACACACGCGCACTATCTTCTATAGTAAGAGTAGCCCCCACCTGCACCACCACCGAATCCATCACTACATAGGGTTTGTTTTTGCTCCAAAAAGTATTTTGCGCAATGCTCCCCTGCCTAATCAACTCCACAGGCTGCCCCCAAGCCAATAGCAAAACCGTTTGGGTTTGGTCTTTTTGCGTAAAAATGAGAGAGTCTAAACGTTGGTTGATTTCCGATTGTAATGTATTGGCAAAAGTAGCTTCTACCAATATGAGCAAACTATCGCGCCCCAAAAGTTCTACATTGCTGAACGTTGTCGCTTTTTTTCCTCTTATCATCAAAGAAAAAGGTGAGTTGGTAGCATTTTTTAGCCCTATGTAATCTATATAAATCGTTTTAGCCGAAGGATTATATACCCTCAAACGCTGCGTAGTAGTACGAAAACCTGCCAAAACCGTATCAAAAATGATGATGTCTTCCGAGAAAGATAATTGTACGGCATTCGTTTCCACAGATAGCTCTTCGAAGGTGCAAGCAAACAACAAACAACCCAAAAAGAATAATAAATAATGGCTTGATTTCATAAAAAGCTAAACTTTTTTATTCAAACTTTCGATTAATTTAAAAATAAACGACAATTTTGCAACAATTTTTGATAATATACTTAATAAACGATTAAAACAAACTGCTTATGTCAAAAAATTTGGTTATTGTAGAATCACCCGCCAAAGCCAAAACAATAGAAGGATATTTGGGCAAAGATTACACTGTAAAATCAAGTTATGGTCACGTGCGTGATTTGCCAAAAACCAATGATGCCATCGATGTTGATAACAATTTTACTCCCACCTACATCGTCCCTGACGATAAAAAAAGTGTAGTGAATGAACTGAAAAAAATGGTCAAAGATTCCGAAACTGTTTGGTTAGCCACTGACGACGACCGCGAAGGCGAAGCCATCTCTTGGCACTTGTACGAAACCTTAGACCTGAAAAAGAAAGATACCAAAAGAATTGTATTCCGCGAAATCACCAAAAATGCTATTCTGAACGCCATCAAAGCACCACGCACCATAGACCTCGACTTGGTCAATGCACAACAAGCAAGGCGCGTTTTAGACCGTTTAGTAGGCTTCGAAATATCTCCTATTCTTTGGAAACAAATCAAAACAGGGCTTTCCGCTGGGCGCGTCCAATCAGTAGCTGTTCGTGTTATAGTAGAGCGTGAAAGAGAAATACTCCAATTTGTGCCACAATCTTCTTTCAAAATTTCGGCACAATTCAAAGTAGATAAAAATAAAATACTCGTTGCCGAACTCAATGAGAAAGTAGAAAAAGAAACCGATGCTTATTCTTTTTTAGAAAAATGCATAGAGGCAATTTTTACCATCAAAAACTTAGAAGTAAAACCTGCCAAAAAATCGCCTTCACCTCCCTTCACTACCTCTACACTACAACAAGAAGCAGGGCGAAAACTTAGCTTCTCAGTAGCACAAACCATGAGCATAGCCCAAAGACTGTACGAATCGGGGAAAATATCGTATATGCGTACCGACTCTACCAGCCTCTCGCAAGAAGCTATGCAAAAAGCCGCCGAAGCCATAGAAGGTAATTTTGGTAAAAACTATGTCCAAAACCGACAATACCAAACCAAATCGGAATCGGCACAAGAAGCCCACGAAGCCATCAGACCGACTGACTTCAACGTTACTAAAATCACAGGCGACCGCAACGAACAACGCCTCTATGAACTCATCTGGAAAAGAGCTATTGCTTCGCAAATGGCTGACGCTCAACTCGAACGAACCATCGCGACCATCGCCATAGACCCCGTAGGCTACAACCAAAAGAACAATACCAAAACGACCATGCCCGACCTCGTAGCGCGTGGTGAAGTAATCAAGTTTGAAGGCTTTCTGAAAGTATACTTAGAATCTAAAGACGATGACGATGATGATGAGGACACCAAAGGAATGTTGCCACCACTGAACATAGGTCAAACGCTGTTGTTCCAAGAAATGCACGCCACCGAACGATTTACACGCGCCGCCGCCCGATATACCGAAGCCAGTTTGGTAAAAAAACTTGAAGAAATGGGCATCGGGCGACCTTCTACCTACGCCCCAACCATCTCTACGATACAAAAAAGAGCCTATGTAATCAAAGAAGACCGCGAAGGCAAAGAACGTATTTACAAAGAACTACTGCTGAAAGAGGCTGAAATCATTACTAAAAAAAATAAAGAAACCGTAGGCACAGAAAAAGCAAAACTTTTCCCTACCGATATGGGCTTCTTGGTCAATGATTTTCTTACTCAACATTTCGACCGTATTATGGATTATTCTTTTACGGCACAAGTAGAAAAAGAATTTGACGAAATTGCGCATGGCAAGAAACAATGGATAGAAATGTTGCAAACTTTCTACAAGAGTTTCAAAGAAAAAGTAAATGCCAGCCAAGGCGTAGAACGTACTACTGTTAATAAAACACGAATTTTGGGCAATGACCCCGTCAGCGGGCAAGAAATAAAAGTAACCATAGGCAGATATGGGGCTTATGTACAAATAGGCGAAGTATCGGAAGCCGAACCCAAACCCCCAAGAGCAAGCCTCAAAAAAGGGCAAAACATAGAAAGTATCACATTTGAAGAAGCCTTAGAATTATTCAAACTTCCAAGACAGGTAGGTGCTTTTGAAGACAAACCAATGACTGCCGCCATAGGAAAGTTTGGTCCTTATGTAAAACACGATGGTAAATTTTACTCCATACCCAAAGAAGAAGACCCTCTGAGCATCAGCGAAGAGCGCGCCATAGAACTGATTACCTTGAAAAGGAAACAAGACAGTGAAAAAATTATCAAATCTTTTGCTGAAAATGCCGAAGTGCAAATCCTTAACGGACGCTACGGACCTTATATCAAAATAGGTGATAAAAACATCAAAATTCCAAAAGGAAAAGAACCTGCTTCGCTTACCTTAGAGGAGTGTTTGGCATTGGCTGAAGAAAAACCTGCGAACAACACAAAAGGAAAGAAAAAATAATGCTTCACTCCGAAGAAAATCCTTGGAAAACACTTAGCACGCGCACTATCTACGAAAACCCTTGGATAAAAGTAGAAGAAGACCAAGTACTGAACCCTGCCCAAAATCAAGGTATTTATGGCAGGGTAATGTTCAAAAGCAAAGCCATCGGGATTGTTCCCTTAGACGAACACCTACACACCTATTTAGTAGGGCAATACCGCTATGCACTCCACGAATATTCTTGGGAAATTCCGATGGGAGGAAGCCCCGAAGGAGAAGATATTTTATACACAGCACAGCGCGAGCTAAAAGAAGAAACAGGCTTGGAGGCTCAAAAATGGGAAATGATAGCACGTATTCATACCTCTAACTCTGTAACCAATGAAGAGGGGTTTGTATTTTTAGCAGAAAACCTAACCCTTGGCGAAACACATTTCGAAGAAACCGAAGTCATACAAATTAAAAGAGTGCCCCTTCAAGAGGCTATTGAAATGGTAATGCAAAACAACATCACTGATAGCATCAGCGTAGCCGGGCTTTTGAAAGTAGCACGGCTCAAAAATTTATGAAAAAAAGCCCTTAGCACAATCCAAAAATGACGCAAAAGAGTCGGTACAAAGCCAAAATGCCTACTCAAAACCCAAAAACGGTCTATCAATGATTTTCTAAGATGTTTTTGTGAAAAACCACCCAACAAATAATTGACCATTACGATATTGGTAGGTTGTATTTTTTTTGCCTTCTTCAATACTTCTATCACCCAATCAATATCTGCACTGTAACGGTGTTTGGTACGGTAAAAAGGGGCTATCGCGCGTCTTACTATCATCGCCTGATGGCATACTACCATGCCATAGCGCAGACTTTTCCAAGTAAGTTTTTGAGGCAATATTTGTGTTGTAATTTGACTTCGCAACCCTATAACTTGATTTTCTTCATTTATACACATGGTTTCGCCAAAGTATACATCGGCATTGGGCGCACAATCAATACTTTTTTCTAACACATCGGCACTTGCGATATAGTCGCCTGCATTCAAAAACACAACATAATCACCTGTGGCTTTTTGCAAACCCTTATTCATAGCATCGTACAAACCTTTATCGGGTTCGCTCTGAATGTGCATCACGATATTAGGAGGACATTGTTTTGCATATTTTTCGGCGATGGCTATAGTATTGTCGCGCGATGCCCCATCTATAATCCAATATTCAATGCTAGGATAAGTTTGAGCAAATACACTCTGAATGGTCTTTTCTAAAAATTTTTCGGCTTGGAAGGTAATCGTAATAATAGAAATTTTCATGGAGTAAAGTTAGTAATTATCACCAATCAGGGGATAGAGATTTAATAAGTTTTTTTCCAGATAAGTTCCCCTTTCTTGATACCAAATACATAAATAGTATCTTTTGTAGCAATATAAAATAGATCTCCATGTTGCCCAAAAAAGCGGGGTTTATCATTAATTGTTTGTGTCCAAATAAGATTTCCTTCTAAATCTGTACTATGAATCATAGGTTTTTCCTCTACAACAGTTGCATAGCTAAGAAACAATAAGCGGGTTTGTTGCTTGTCTGCTAATAGGAAGGCGGGCTTTATATATGTTTTTTGAGGAAATACCTTGCCATTGAAAGGGTTCTTAAGATATGTTCTGTCTGCCCCCTCCAATTCAATATAGGACTCTTTCAGTTTTAGGGGCTGTATATTGGGTGGTGTTAATGTTGTCTTTTTTACTTGTAGTTCAGGAGATAAATAATAATAATAACCATCAATGGCTTTTACACTTATCAAATAATTGTTAATATCAAAGAGCAAATACTCGGAATGGTTTTTGTCTAACTTCGAGCTAAGTTGTGAAACTGTATTCAATAAATTATCGTCAATTGTAAGCAATTCTTTCCCCGAAGGAAATTGATAAGCAGTGATTATATTGTGGTAGATCAATTTGCCTGAAATATTTTCAGGCGAAACCTCCCTGAACCATATTGTATCATTTTTTAGCCCTATCAGCTCTGTATTGTTGTTCAAAGCCTTTCTAAAAAGCCTTTCACCAGAAACGATGTCTATACAGTGTACTCGATAATATTTACGTTGATTGCCACGATAATTCAGTTTGATTTCGTCAAAAGCCCAAAATTGAGTTGAATGGGGATGCATAACACAGAACTGAAAATTTTCAACATATCCATACTCTCTTGCATCTTGCGAACCCAATAAATAGTAAATACAACCCAATGATAGAGTAGAAAAAAGAACATAGAAAAGAGAGGTTTTTTTCCATTTTTGTTGAGTAACAAGAACGATGCTAAATATCAATACCATAGAGGCTACTACTAAAATAGTAATTTTTAAAAAACTACTATAAAAAATCAAGTCCAATACTTCTTGAATAAAATTAGGCATAATTGTCGATAGTTTTATGTTATATTTCGTATTTACAATAGTACGCAGACAATATAGGACAAAATTTTAATAAAAAAAAATAACAATGAGATATGTAATAGCTGACATTCATGGCTGTCTAAACACTTTACAATTATTAGTAACTAACCTCAATCTTAACAGTATAGACTCACTTTATTTTTTAGGCGATTATATAGACAAAGGCAAAAGTAGCGCAAAAGTTTTAGACTATCTAATAGATTTGAGAACACAACAAAATGTATTCTTTTTGCGAGGCAACCATGAAGCAAATATCTTAGAAACTCAGCAAAACTATGAGCCTAAAATGTTCAAGATGTTTGTAGAAAAAATCAATAAAAGTCCTTGTTTGCTGAATAATGAGAGCAGAATCATACCCAAATACCAAACATTTATGCAAGACCTACCCTACTTTCTTGAGTTAGAAGATTTTTGGTTAGTTCATGCAGGTTTTAGCCCTAAAGAAAATTTTTTAGACGAAAAAGATTATATGTTAGAGGGTAGAAATACTCAATACGAAATACAAAAATTCAAAGGAAAACGCATTGTACATGGACATACAGTTACTTACAAACAAACCATAGAAAGAGCCGTGCAAGAGCAAGCCTCAATCATTCCTTTGGACAATGGTTGCGTATATAACAAATCTCATAAAATCTATGACTATACCCAAACAGGAAATCTTTGCTGCTTAAACTTAGATACGTTTGAGCTTATATGGCAAAAAAACATAGACTAAAACCCATAAACATTTACAAAAATAGTTATGGGTTCATTGCTTTGCCAATAAATTTATGCTATAGGCAGTATAGCCATCGTCAAGCGGCTAATATTCACCAACTTACCATCTTCGGAAGTGATGCGAATATCCCAAATATGAGTGGTTTTACCCAAATGCACCAAACTTGCACGCCCATATACATAGCCATTTCTTACACTACGCACATGATTAGCATTGATTTCTAAACCTACAGCATAGAATTTAGAACTATCTAAACACAAAAAAGAACCAACACTGCCTAAAGTTTCAGCCAATACAACCGATGCCCCCCCATGCAAAATACCCATTGGCTGGTGAGTACGTGGCTCCACAGGCATACGACCCACTAAATAATCATCGCCTACTTCTGTTATTTCTATCCCTAAATGTTTGGGTAGCGTCATCGGACCCCCCTCATTCAACATTTCAAGCGTATATTGTTTTTGTGTAATCATCGTGATAAAATTAAGAATTTGTTAAGATTTGTGTACTCAAAGAACAAATATCATTAAAATTATGTTACTTTGCAACTACAATTCATAGCTAACATTGAAAAATAACCATGAAAACTCTTTATATTATCCGACATGGACAAACAACGCACAACCTTGAAGGAATCGTTCAAGGGAGTGGTATAGATTCTGACCTAAACCATACAGGGCAAATGCAAGCGCAAGCCTTTTATGAAACTTACCAACATATTCCTTTTGATAAAATATACACTTCTAACCTAAAAAGGACTCAACAATCTGTAACTCAATTCGTACAGAAAGGCATTCCAACAGAAAGCCATCATGGACTGAATGAGATTAATTGGGGACACAAAGAAGGGCGCAAAATAACCCCCGAAGAAGATGTATACTATCGCGAAATGCTTGAAAAATGGCGAAAAGGGCATACTCATATAGCTATAGAAGGAGGCGAAAGCCCACAAGACGTAGCCAATAGACAAAAAGAATTCTTAGAAGTGCTCATGCAACGTCCCGAAGAGCAAAATGTGCTGATTGCCATGCATGGCAGAGCCTTACGCATATTCCTAACACTATTGCTTAATTACGAACTCAAAGAAATGGATTTGTTCGAACATACCAATTTATGTTTATACCAAGTAAATTATACAGGTTCTATGTTTGTCATTACCAAACACAATGATACACAACACCTCCAAAAACTAAAAACCCACTCCACCCAAAAAGTCTAAACTTCTTCCTCTCTTATAAAATCATGCAAAATCTTCAAATCAAATTAGCAAAACGCCCTATTGGAACGCCCGATCGTAGTAATTGGTCTATAGAAACACACGAAGTGCCCACCCTCCAAGAAGGCGAAGTATTGGTAAAAATACAATATATCTCCCTTGACCCTGCCATGCGTGGCTGGATGAACGATGCCAAATCATACATCAGACCTGTACAAATAGGCGAAGTAATGCGCGCAGGCACCGCAGGCGAAGTCATAGAATCGAAAAACCCCCAATTCAAAGTCGGTGACAAAGTAACAGGCGCATTAGGCGTTCAACAATATGCCATAGCACAAGGCAAAGAAATTACCAAAGTAGACACACAATTAGCACCCCTCACTACCTACTTAGCCACCTTGGGCATCACAGGACTTACTGCCTATTTCGGACTTTTAGACATCGGCACACCCAAAGCAGGTGAAACCGTGCTCGTTTCAGCCGCCGCAGGCGCAGTAGGCTCTATCGTAGGGCAAATTGCCAAAATCAAAGGTTGTAGAGTAGTAGGTTTAGCAGGTGGCAGCCAAAAATGCAACTATGTAATAGAAGAATTAGGTTTCGATGCTTGTATTGATTATCAAAAAGACAATCTCAAAGAAGAGCTAAAAGCACAATGCCCCGCAGGAATCGATGTATATTTTGACAATGTAGGCGGCGACATCTTAGACCTCGCACTTACACGCATCAACAAAAAAGCACGCATCATCATCTGCGGAGCCATCTCACAATACAACAATACAACCCCACCCAAAGCCCCCAATAACTACCTCTCTTTACTCGTTAATAGTGCCAAAATGGAAGGATTTGTAGTCTTTGACTATGCCAACCAATACCTACAAGGCATCAAAGAAATGGCTCAATGGCTCAAAGAAGGAAAACTCAATGACAAAGTACACATCGTAAAAGGAATAGAAACCTTCCCCGAAACCCTTTTAATGCTTTTCAAAGGCGAAAATTTTGGAAAACTTCTCATTGAAGTAGCATAAAGTCAAAGGCTTTTTCAGTAAATTTGCGCCCACATTACATCTAAAAACTTAAAATTTATCCTCCATACTCATCATGAAAAAGAAATTATCCGTAGGAAATTTATTAAGCATCTTATTTTTTACACTCCTCATAAGCTGCCAACAATCTGATAATACAGCAAAAACAGAAACAAATAAAGATACCACACAAACCAAAAAAGAAGAAGTAAAACCCACCATAGACCTCAAAGCTACCCAACTTGCCTATATATTGGCAGGGGTGGAAATCAAAGACAAAACTGGAGTAGAAAAACTCTTAGAACGCGAAGACGTAAAACGACACTACGAACAATTCAATAAACAATGGGAAAATCTTGAAAAAGCACGCCTAAGCAAAATGCGTACTTGGAAAGATACCGAACTAAAAGACCTCAATAAAGAAGGAAACACCCTATTTTACCCCTTCAGCGGACCCGATTTCGTCAATGCCTATGAGTTCTTCCCCGATTGCGATAACTACGTAATGTTCGGGCTTGAAATTGCAGGCAACCTGCCCGACTTAGAAAACCTACCCAACGGATACTTCGATGGCGTAAGAGCCGCATTAGCTGAAATATTCCAACGCAACTACTTCATCACCAGCTATATGGGTGGTAGTTTGTACGGAAAAGGCGTACTCCCCGTTATAGAGTTATTTATGGCACGTACAGGTAATCAAATCATCAAAACGCAACGCGTTTATTTAGACAAAGACGGCAAACCCGTACCTTTTGCCCTCAATGAAAGAGCTTACTTAGATGCAAAAGGAACAGTAAAAATTGCCACCGAAAAAGAAAAAATCAATACCGCAGACGAACAAAAAGTAATTTCAGGATTGATGATAGAATTTTTGAATGTGAAAAAAACACGTACACAAAAAGTGTATTACTTTGGCACTAACGTAGAAGACCCTGCCATGAAAGATAAACAAAATCTACTGGCTTTTATCAAAAGCTTTCCCAATAAAGTTACATTTATCAAATCAGCCTCTTATCTATTGCACGGAGGTAATTTTAGCATCATCCGCGATTTAGTATTAGAAAGCTCAAAAGGTATCTTACAAGACGATACAGGCGTAAGATATGATGTATTGCTCAAAGCAGGCTTCGAGGTACAGCTCTATGGTAAATATGCACGACCCATTGCCGATTTTGCCAACTACACCATTCAACCTGCCTTAGCCGATGCTTTCATGACACGTAAAGACATCAAACCTCTCAATTTTACTTATGGTTACCATTGGAATACTGAAAATACAAGTGTTTTAGTATGTAGAAAAAAATAAGATTAACAAAAAATAAAATTAAATCATTGAACATTATATCAATGATTTTTTTTTGCTAAAATAATAAATTTAGCCGCCACATACTTTGTAGAAAATATTCTAAACATTACTTTATCTATAAATACATGAAAAAACACATTACAAAAATCATCTTAACAACAATTATCTGTATAGGTGCCTTCAATGCTCAAGCACAAGATGTACGTCCCTTTCGAATAGGACTAAAAGTGGGACTTCCTATTTACATAGGAGGAACTATCGAGTATGTGTTACCTTCTGAAAAAAACCGAGTAGGTATTGTTGCTGACTTTTCTAGTTTACTCATAGATGGAGGAACTAGAAACTACAATTATACTTATTGGAGTTTAGGAACTAATATCTATCTTAACAAAGAAAGTATAGCACGCGGTCCTTATCTTGGTGTTAGTTATGCTAACCTTCACTTTATGGTTAACTACGTTGGAATAACAAGCGGAACAAATATAAATGGCACAGGAGCAGTCAAAGTAAACGTACCACAAGTACAATTACGTTTCGGCATAAAAACAGGGAAAGGTGCGTTCTTCTTACAACCCGAAATTGGATATGGAATTTCTAGCTTTCCTTCAAATAATACTCTCAATGTAACCTATCCAAATGGACAAACTCTCAACGTCATACAACCTTTTGATGTGCCACGTAACGCTTTTACACTTATTATGAACGTTACTTTAGGCGTTATCTTCTAATATTTTTATTCACTAATATCCTCTTAAGAGGAGTAAAGTCATTAAAGCACTGAACTCCTCTTTTTTATCGAAGAATAATACTTATGTTACTCCTCAAAATTAGTACCATTGGAATACTGAAAATACAAGTGTTTTAGTATGTAGAAAAAAATAAGATTAACAAAAAATAAAAAAAAATCATTGAACATTATATCAATGATTTTTTTTTTGCTAAAATAACAACTTGATTGCTGTATGTTTCGTACAAATCTAAAATCAATTTAATTTAACAAAATAATATGAGAAAAAACATCACAAAATTAATTTTAACAGCAAGCATCTGTTTTCTCTATGCTTTCAGTACAAATGCACAAGATGATGTACGCCCCTTCCGCATAGGGCTAAAAATAGGAACTCCTATTTTAGTAGGAGGTACTATAGAATATGTCCTACCCATAGCAAACAACAAAATAGGTATCACAGCAGACCTTTCGAGTTTTACGGTAGAAGGTGGCGGCACACGCTTCAACTATACTTATTGGAGTTTAGGAGGCAATTTTTACCTCAATAAAAGAAACATAGGACGTGGCCCTTATTTGGGTGTTAGTTATGCCAACTTAGGCTTCAAAGGCAGTTATAGTGGGTTAGTAAGTGGCACTAATATCAATGGTTCAGGAGAAGGTAAGGTAAATGTATCACAAGTGCAATTCCGATTGGGTGCAAAAACAGGCAAAGGTGCATTCTTCTTCCAACCCGAAATAGGTTATGGGCTTGCGAGTTTCCCCTCATCTGTTACTTTCAATGCTACTTATTCTAACGGACAGATCCTCAGCACTACAGAACCTTTTGATGTGCCAAGCGGTACTTTCTCATTCATTGCAAGTATCACCTTAGGATTTACATTCTAATATTTTACTTCATCATAATACTATTCAAGGGGAGTAAGGTCAATTACTCCTCTTTTTTTACCCTAAAAACCAAACCCAATGATATTATATTGCGCCAATGGAGGCGGTTTAGGGCATCTGACAAGGGCAGTAGCCGTACTGCAAAGCCTAAAAATAAGCCCAAACAACGCATTTCTACTCACCGCATCACCCCACCAAAACTATTTTCAACAATACTACCCCACCTTATCAATCCCAACCCAATTAGACAAAAACCTCCCTTTATACCAACAATGGCTCAATGATATTATCACGAAATACACTATAAAAACCCTTCTTTTAGATGTATTCCCCACAGGTATTTTAGGAGAATGGTCTGCCGAAAAATACCCCTCATCACTCCAATATGAGCTCATTACTCGTTTGCTTAATTGGCAACGATATAAAAAAGATTTACCCATTAACACTAAATCACCCATCTATCAAAATACCTACCTCACCGAACCACTCTCCAATGATTATATGAGTTATCTTGGCAAACAATCACAAAATATACGCTTGCTTACACTTCAATACCCACAAGAAAACATTGCAGAAAATCAATCAATCCAAGAAATACTCAATACACCTTCTTACGGACTCATCATACACAGCGAGCCTATCACCGAAGTATACTTATTGTGCCAAAAAGCACTCACGCTCAAACCACAGCCTAAAGTATGGTATGTTTGCACACAAACCCACTTTCCAAACCACCACCCATTCATCAAAACCGATATAAACCCTTATCAAATCACACATTTATTTGAAAAAGCAATGCACATCGTCAGCGCATGCGGCTTCAATATAATGCAACAAACACTAAAATACCGAAATAAGCACCATTACTACCCCATGCAACGCCGCTACGACCTACAAACCGAACGCGCAAAACAATTTCAAAACCTCGAACATTTTGATAGAATATAAAAATAATGAAAAAAAATAGTAAATTTGCAAAATTTTAGTTATCAATCCTTTACTCATCTATGAGCTTCATCAGCAACTATATTTTTGATTATAAGAATAAAAAAGCCTCAAAAAAGCCTCAAAAAAGGCATACAACCACTTACCAAGAAGCCAAAAATATAGGAATACTATTCTATATACCCGAAAATGACGAAACCCAAGCCCAAACACTCAATAATTGGGTTGCATACCTTAGAGAACAAGGAAAAGTAGTAAAAACACTTACTTTCTTAGACATCAACACCCAAACCAACCCCTATAACTTCCAATTTGACTACTTTACCAAAAAAGACATCTCTGTATTAGGCAACATCAACTCTGAAAAAGTAGAAACTTTCATAGAGCAAAATTTCGACTACCTATTCTGTATATTTTTAGAGTGCCTACCCCCTTTCGAAAATATACTCCTACGCAGCCAAGCCAAATGCCGAGTAGGGAAGCACATCGAAACCAAAGAAGACTGCTTAGAGTTCATGATTCAACTTCCAACAGAACAAAACAATATAAAATACCTCATTGAGAGCATTGACATTTACATGGAAAAAATAAAAAATTAACCTCATAGCACCCTATCCATCTTATGACTAAAAAAGCATACCCTCAACTCAAAGGCACAGGCGTAGCCTTAGTAACTCCCTTCAAAGAAGATAAATCAATAGACTATACAGCCCTTGAAAAATTACTCATTCACACCGCAGAAGGTGGCGTCAATTATTGGGTAGTAATGGGCACCACAGGCGAGAGTGTAACCCTCAATAAAGACGAAAAAAAAGAAATTCTTGCCTTTGTCAAAAAAAACAATCCCCATAAAATACCCATCGTTTACGGCATTGGTGGCAACAACACCCAAGAACTCCTACATACCCTACAAGATACCGACCTTGAAGGTGTAGAAGCCATCTTATCAGTAAGCCCCTACTACAACAAACCCTCCCAAGAAGGCATATACCAACACTATATTACCTTAGCCGAAGCCTCCCCTAAACCCTTACTACTCTACAACGTTCCCGGCAGAACAGCCTCCAACATCAGTGCTCAAACTACCCTAAAGTTAGCACAACACCCCAACATCATAGGCACTAAGGAAGCCTCAGGAAATATCGAGCAATGTCTATACATAGCCAAAAATCGCCCTGAAAACTTCTTACTCATCTCTGGAGACGACCTACTCACAGCAACCCTCATGGCAATGGGAGGCGAAGGAGTTGTTTCGGTATTAGCCAATGCAATCCCCCAAATATTTGCACAAACAATTGAACTCGCCACACAACAAAAATTCATACAAGCAAATAACACCATTGCACAGATACTTTCCATCAACCCACTTATGTACGAAGAAAGTAACCCAACAGGCGTAAAACAAGCCCTTGAAATACTTAACATCACCTCCGCAGAAGTAAGGCTGCCACTCATCAAAGCATCTGCAACCCTCAAAGAAAAAATACAACAAAGCCTCCAAGAGATACTCAAAATGTAATTTTTTTTGTATTTTGACGAAAATATTAATAATAAAAAGTTATATTTGTATTTTTAAAAGCAAAAAACACTAAAAATCAGCACGAAAATTGTACTTTTCATCTAAACGATAGATACCCTTTTTTAAAAGTTATTACTAATTGCAGAAAATCTGAAAAAATATGTCTGATACATTCAACTTTTTCGAATATTATACCCACATTAGCCAAGAGGATATACTGCTCTCCTACAAAGGACCACTGACTGATGTACTGCTTTCAGAATTTAGCCGCGACATTCGTGCAAAACTGCAAGAAGACCGCCGCACAGGGAAAAAAGTATTTGCCATCTTCATGGAAATGGCACAAAACGTACTCTATTATTCCAAAGAAATCAATCATTTTGGAAATAATGACAAAGTAGGGACACTTGTTATACTTAATACTGAAACCCATTACAAAATAGTAACAGGTAACCTAGTATTCAAAAGCTCCATACCACTACTGATAGAAAAATGTGAAATCGTAAACTCACTCGACCGAGATGCCCTCCGCGAATACAAACGCAAACTCCGCAGTGCCCCTTCCGAACATGAAAGCAAAGGCGCAGGAATAGGCTTAGTACAAGCAGCACTTACCTCCGATAACCCACTTGAAGTAAAAATAAAAGAACTTCAAGGCGATTACGCTTTCTTCGTATTAGGCGTATCCGTAGAAAAATAATTCTCTTTTTATTGTAAAAAAGAAAAAAAAAACTCATTTTTGGCAAAACAAAAACTCTGAATAAACACATGGAAAATTTAGAAATACAAGGTGAAAGCGGCGTTTATTTTATTCCTACCGTCAAATTACGAGCTGATACAGGTGTCTGCGAAATCTCTGGCGAATCTTATCTCGAAGACACAAGCGAATTTTACAACGCCATTACAAACTGGCTCGAGCAATATATCAGAGAGATAAAAAAACCTCTTACTTTCAACTTCAGACTCACTTATTTCAACACAAGTTCCTCAAGAAGTATCTTAGACGTACTAAGAGTACTCAAAAAATTTCAAGAACAAGGAGGCAAACTTACTGTTAATTGGTACTATCCCGAAGACGATGAAAGCATAGCAGAAGAAGCCGAAGACTACATGAAAGATACAGGATTAGCTATCAACATGTTCTCATTTGAGCCCGAAGAATAAAATATATAACAAGAATTTATCCGCCTTAATTATTCAGTAATGACACCAAAGTCGCATACTGAATAATTTTTATTTTATCAAAAAACTACTTTGGTACATTTTTTTCAATTAATAAAGTGTAATGAAAAACACTCTACATAAAGTATTCTTCTACGCCTTCTTTTGTGTTATAGCAATATTATCACAAAAAAATACCCTCTTGTTGGCACAAGAAGAAACCAGCAATGTGGAACGATTGAAAGAACTTCTTAGAGTTGCCAAAAACGATACCACCAAAGTAAACGTCCTCAATGCACTCTTCAAAGAATACTTCCAAACAGACATAGCCAAAGCTCAAATTTATGCCGAAGAAGCTCTCACCATTTCCGAAAAAGACAAATACCTAAAAGGCATAGCCGAAAGCTCCGAAAACTTAGGCGATGTTTATCAAAAACAAGGTGCTTATGGAAAATCAATGGATTATTATTCCAAATCCTTAGAGGTAATGAGGCAAACTAACAACCTCTCAGGTGTCGCAGAAGTGTACAACCACATGGGCAATATAGCCGTTAAACAAGGAGACAACCCACGTGCCGAAGAATACTACCAAGACGCTATAAAAATAAGACAACAAATCAAAGATAATAATGGAATAGCCATTACACTAACCAATTTAGGTAGTTTTCACTTCAAACAAGAAAACTATGACAAAGCCATACAATTTCACAACCAAGCCCTTACCATCGCAGACTCTCTCGACAATAAAAATATCTACATGTACAACCTCTACCGAATCGCCGAAACCTACTACAAAAAAGGCGATATGGGGCAAGCACTTAAATATTTTAAACAACAACTCTACGCCGCACAAACATCTGGCGATAAATCTTATATGCAAAAAGCCTACTTAGGACTTTCACAAGTGTATGCACGTGCTGAGGATTACAAAAAAGCCTACGAAAACTACCAATACTTCGCAGAACTTAAAGAATCATCAAACAAAGAGCGTAGTAACCTTAAAATAGAGCAAATACAAGCAGAACAAAAACAAACAGAAACAGAATTACAATTAGTAAGCAAAGAACGACAAATTAAAGAAGAAGAAATACAAAGAAAAAACCTTACACAAAACTTCTTTATCGTTTCTACTTTACTCATTCTTATCATTACCATCATTGTATTCAGAAACTACCAATCCAGCCAACGTACCAATAGATTATTAGCTGCACAAAAGGAAGAAATAGAAAAAACAAGTAAAACATTGCAAGAAAAAAGCCAACAGATAGAAAAACAAAATAATGCAATCAAAAAAACAAACGAAACCTTAGAAATAGCCTTCAGCGAGATAGAACGTAAAAACAAAGACATTACAGCCAGCATCAACTATGCAAAACGCATACAAGAATCAATGCTCCCTTTCGATAAAACCATCAAAGAGCACCTTCCCGAAAACTTTATCATCTTCAAACCACGCGATATCGTATCGGGCGACTTCTATTGGTTTGCTGAAAAACAAGATAAAATCATATTAGCTGCTGTAGATTGCACAGGACACGGCATACCAGGCGCATTCATGAGCATGGTTGGCAATGACTATCTCAACCAAATCATTAACCTACAAAACATCACAGAACCCGATACAATTCTTTATGAATTACACAAAAATATCAAAAAAGCTCTAAAACAAGAAGAAACAGAAAATAGAGATGGCATGGATGTAGCCCTCTGCCTTATAGATAAACACAAGAAAACATTAGAATTTGCAGGTGCTGCTCGCCCTATAGTAATCGTACAAGACAACCAACCCATACAAGAAATTATGACAGGAAAACTCCCCATAGGAGGATTCCAAAAAGAAACAGAAAGAATGTTCGAGAAAATAACCCTTGACCTATCCAAAGAAACAATGATATACATTTTCTCAGACGGATACCAAGAC
Organism: Cytophagales bacterium; assembly: GCA_004293905.1. Lineage (GTDB taxonomy): Bacteria > Bacteroidota > Bacteroidia > Cytophagales > Microscillaceae > RDZE01. The sequence continues at coordinate 27,576 of RDZE01000014.1, forward strand.
CAATTCGGAGGAAGCAAGGGGCGCAAATTTGGAAAAAATAGGCTCATAGAATTATTACAAGAAATTCATCACAATGACATGAGCACACAAAAACACCTTTTAGAACAAACACTACACGATTGGATGGGAGACAGCAGACAAATGGACGATATACTCATCATAGGCGTAAGGCTCAAACTTATCAATTGATTTTTCATTTTTTATCATTATATTTGCAAAATAAAGAAAAAAAACAATGGAATCTATCATCATAGAAAAAGGAGAAGCAACTCCTGCCATACATTTTGAACCCCAACAAGGACTGCTCGAAATCAAAGGAGTATCTATTCCAGAAGATACCGATGAATTTTATAAACTCCTCATGACCTCACTCGAGGAATATGTCAAAACACTTGAACTACCTCACTTAGACATCAATTTCAAATTCGTCTACATCAACACAGGCACATCAGCCATCATAGCCAAAATCATCAAACTCATAGAACAATTAGATGCAGAAAAACATCAAATACAAATCAGATGGTACTATGAAGACGGAGACGAAGATATGAAAGATTTAGGCGACTACTTTGGCGGATTTACTGCACTACCTTTTGAAACCATTTCTTGCGAAGAAATCCTATGACCCACAAAAATAATTTAGAAGACGAAAAACCTATCATAGGCATCACCATCGGAGACCCAAACGGAATAGGTCCTGAAATCATTTTAAAATCATTAGCCCATAACCACATTCTTAGACTTTGCACACCCGTGATTTATGGCTCTATGAAAGTACTTTCCAAATACCGAAAACTACTTAACCTCGATGAATGGGCAATACAACAAATAAATAGTATAGAGCAGATAAACCCTAAAAAAACAAACCTAATCAATACCATAGGGAATAAAAACATAGAAATACAACCAGGAACAAGTACTTCTGAAGCAGGAGAGTTAGCCTACTCTTCAATCTTACAAGCTGCCAAAGATTTACAAACTGGACACCTTCACGCATTGGTTACTGCTCCTATTAATAAAAATAATATTCAAAACGAAAACTTCGATTTCGTAGGGCATACAGAGTTTTTCGCACATTTCTTTCAGTCAAAAACATTAATGCTCTTAGTAGCCGAAACACTCAAAGTAGGGCTTATCACTACACACTTACCCCTACGACACGTAGCCCAACACATCACCGCAGATAGGCTCAATGAAAAAATCCAAATCTTACAAAAATCGCTCAAACAAGATTTCAATATCCCTAAACCCAAAATCGCTATCTTAGGACTTAACCCTCACGCAGGCGAAGAAGGATTGTTGGGAGATGAAGAGCAAAAAACCATACGCCCTGTTATTATCGAACTTAAAAAGAAAGGTATTTTAGTATTTGGTCCATTTCCCGCAGATGGTTTCTTTGGAAGTGGTGAATACAAAAAATATGATGCTATTTTGGCAATGTATCACGACCAAGGACTTGTTCCATTCAAAACGTTAGCCTTTGATAGTGGCGTAAACTTTACTGCTGGCTTACCCATCATTAGAACCTCGCCCGACCACGGAACAGCCTACAACATAGCAGGAAAAGGAATTGCAGACCATACCGCCATGCTCGAAGCTATTTTTAAAGCCATTGATATCGTCAAAAATAGACAAGAAACACTCAAAAACGCATGAGCAAACTCAAAACTGCTTATTTCTGCCAAAGTTGTGGCTATCAATCTGCCAAATGGATGGGAAAATGCCCTGCTTGCCAACAATGGAATACTTTTGCAGAAGAAATACTACAAAAAGAAGATGCACAAAAAAAAGGCGATTGGAAAGTAAGCAGTAGCACCTCACTAAAAATAGCAACTAAACCACAACGAATAGACGAAATCTCTTTCAAAGAAGAAGACCGACTCATTACCCCCGACCAAGAACTGAACCGTGTTTTAGGGGGTGGAATTGTAGCAGGCTCACTTGTACTTATTGGAGGAGAACCCGGCATAGGAAAATCAACACTAATGCTACAAATAGCCTTACAACTTCAAAATTATAAAGTACTATATGTATCAGGTGAAGAAAGTTTACAACAAATCAAAATGAGAGCAGACCGAATAGGGCTCAAAAATGAAAATCTCTACTTGATGACCGAAACTTCTACCCAAAATATATTCAAACAAATAGAACAACTACTCCCCGATATACTCATCATTGACTCCATACAAACATTACAATCTGCTTTTATAGAATCTGCCTCAGGGAGCGTATCCCAAGTTCGTGAGTGCGCTGCCGAACTCATGAAATATGCTAAAGAAAGCAGTACGCCCGTATTCATGATTGGGCATATCACCAAAGATGGTTCTTTGGCAGGACCGAAAGTACTTGAACACATGGTCGATACTGTGATTACGTTTGAAGGCGACAGACATTTAGCCTACAGAATATTAAGAGCCGCTAAAAATCGATTTGGCTCTACCTCTGAATTAGGAATCTATGAAATGCAAGGCGAAGGGCTACGCGAAGTAAGCAACCCCTCTGAAATATTACTCACACAACGCGAAGAAGACCTAAGCGGTATCTCCATAGGTGCTACCTTAGAAGGCAACCGCCCACTCCTTATAGAAGTACAATCTTTAGTAAGTATTAGTAACTATGGCAATCCACAACGTAGCTCCACAGGTTTTGACCAAAAAAGACTAAATATGTTATTAGCCGTATTAGAAAAAAGAGGTGGTTATAGACTTGGTGCTCAAGACGTATTTCTCAACATCACAGGAGGACTCAAAATAGAAGACCCTGCCTTAGATTTAGCCGTTTGTGTTTCAGTTATCTCTTCCTATGAAGATATATTCATCCCTAACTCTATTTGTTTTGCAGGCGAAGTAGGTTTAGGTGGAGAAGTAAGAGCCGTAAGTCGTATAGAACAGCGTATTTCAGAAGCTGAAAAATTAGGTTTTAAAACCATCTACATTTCTAAATACAATCTAAAACATCTTTCACCCGAAAATCATAAAATTACAATCAAAACAGTAGCTAAATTGGAAGAGGTTTTTGAACAACTACTCTCCAACTAAAATTTTTCCCTCAGATAAGACGCCGTATAATTGTTCTCCTCTTTGAGCAGAGCCTCAGGAGTGCCCTCAAAAGCTATCTTACCCCCCTCTTCACCACCCTCAGGTCCCAAATCTATTATCCAATCTGCTGACTTTACAATTTCCAAATTATGCTCTATCACCCATACAGTATTTCCTTGTTCTATCAGCGCGAAAAATGCTTTTAACAAAATAGCAATATCATGAAAATGCAATCCAGTCGTAGGCTCATCGAAAATGAACAATGTTCTGCCCTTATCTGAATTAGATTTATCTAAAAAGGAGGCTAACTTAAGCCTTTGTGCCTCTCCTCCCGATAGAGTACTCGCTGACTGCCCAAGTTGAACATAACCAAGCCCTACCTCTGCCAAAGGTTGCAATGCCTGTACTATTTTCTTCTCTTTCTCAAAAAAAAGTAACGCCTCTGCTACTGTTAATGTCAATATATCAGCAATATTTTTATCTTTATACGTAATTTCTAAAATTTCTTTCTTGAAACGTTTTCCTTGACAATTTTCACAAGTAAGAAAAATATCAGCCATAAATTGCATCTCAACTTGTATGGTTCCCTCTCCCTGACAAACATCACACCGCCCTTTATCTACATTAAAAGAGAAAAAACCACTATCATAACCCCTTGTTTTTGCCAAAGGTGTGCTACTAAGCAATGCCCTAATATGGTCATATACTTTTGTATAAGTGGCAGGATTCGAGCGCGATGATTTACCAATAGGATTTTGGTCTATCATTTCTATTCTTTGTATATGTTTGTCATCAGGCAAAAAAGTTTGGTAAGAGGCTTTTGTTTCACTATACTGATGATGGTAACGCATCAAAGCAGGATACATTACCTCTTTAATTAGTGTAGATTTACCCGAACCCGATACACCCGTAATAGCTACTAAAATACCCGTAGGTATCTTCACACTTACATTTCTTAGGTTATTAGCCCAAATACCTGTCATCTCCACAAAGCCTATCGCTTTTCGCCTCAAGGTCGGCACTAAAATAGTATCTTTACCTGTCAAAAAATTAATTGTATGCGATTCAATTCTTTGTTTTGTGTCTTTCTTGTAACTTGCTATATCTTTCCAATTTCCTTGAAAAACCAATGTACCACCTTCAGCGCCTGCCCCAGCCCCAATATCTATAATTTGGTCGGCTGCACGCATTATTTCCTCCTCATGTTCTACCACAATCACCGTATTACCTAATTTCTTAAGATCTTCTAACACTGTGATTAACCTTGCTGTATCCCTTGGGTGCAACCCAATACTGGGTTCATCAAGTATATACATAGAGCCTACTAATGCGCTTCCAAGTGCAGTTGCCAAGCGTATTCGTTGGTACTCACCGCCAGAAAGTGTGGAAGTAAGACGGTTGAGCGTTAAATAACCTAAACCTACTTTAATCAAATAACTTACTCTTGTTCTTATCTCTAATAACAATCTTTTGGCTATTTGTTGTTCATAATCATCAATTACTAAGTTTTCTAAAAACACATGCAAGTCTTTAAGTGGCATTAGCACCAATGAACTGATAGACTGCCCTGCTATTTTTACATAGTTAGCATCTTTGCGCAAACGCGTACCTTTACAGTCAGGGCAAGTTATTTTACCTCTGAATCTCGAGAGCAATACCCTGTATTGTATTTTATGTGTTTCTTGCTCCAACATTTCCAGAAACGGAAAAATTCCTATGATTTCTTGATTACCATACCAAAGCAGTTTTTTCTCTGTGTCAGAAAGTTCCGCGTAGTCGCGATGAATAGGAAAATCTATTTCTAATGCTTTTTTCACAAAATCGTCTTTGTAAAATGTCATTTTCTCTGTGCGCCAAGGGGCTACCGCTCCGCCATATACTGAAAGTTCTTTATTTGGAATGATTAAATCTTCATCATAATCTAACACATTACCAAAACCACCACATTTTTTACAAGCACCTGTGGGGCTGTTAAAACCAAAAAAATGAGTAGTAGGTTCCTCGAACGTCATACCATCTAACTCAAATCTATCTGAAAAAACGCTCTGTTCCTTTCCTAAAACCTCTACAACACATACTCCATGACCTTCATAGAAAGCAGTTTGTATAGAATCAGCCACCCTAAACTGATTATCCTCAGAATCTTTTTGCAACTCATTCCTATCTATGAGTATGAGCAATTCATTGGTTTTGTATTTTTTAAGTTGTTTTGCTTCTAAGTTGATTAAGTCTTCAATAAATTGTATTTCTTTTTGATAAAAAACCCTCGTAAATCCTTTCTGAAAAAGTATTTTGAGTTCATCTAATAGGGTACGTCCGTCATTAATGATTAGAGGGGCTAAAATCATACAACGTTGCCCATTTTCAAAAGAATATAAATAATGCACTACATCTGTTATAGTATCTTTCTTAACTACATTACCCGATATAGGGGAGTATGTTTTTCCTATTCTTGCAAATAGTAATTTTAAATAATCATAGATTTCTGTCGTAGTTCCTACGGTTGCTCTTGGGTTTTTAGTACCTTGCCTCTGTTCTACAGCAATTGCTGGAGATAACCCTTTAATGTATTCTACTTCGGGTTTTTGCATACGTCCTAAAAATTGACGCGCATAGGCACTCAAACTTTCCACGTACATACGTTGCCCTTCGGCAAAAAGTGTATCAAAAGCCAACGATGATTTACCTGAACCTGATAAGCCTGTAATGACAATAAACTGGTTACGTGGAAGGGCTACCGAGAGATTTTTAAGATTATTTACTTTAGCATTTTTGACAATGATAAACTGGCGAGGGTCTAAATTTTCAATTAGAGTTAAAGACATATCATTAGATTTGTGGGCAAAGATACAAAAAAAAGACGCTCATCGTTATTAAGAGCGTCTTTTCTTTTTGATAGTAAATCTAAGAATTAGAATTCCCAAAGGTTGTGTTCATACTCCATCAAATCGTACTCTATTTTTTGAGAAAGTAGAAGTTGTTGGCGAAGTTGTTCTTCTGAGGTAGCACCTTGGTACTCTTCTAATACAATTTCTTTAATGGCTTTGTCTTCTGGGTTTGATATTTTTCTGATACGAGAGCTAAACATGCGCAATTCAAAAGCATCTGCCATACTCATGTGGCGACGAGGGTTTTGCGGGTTCACCCACTTAGCTTGCACTGCTTCATAAGTACCTCCTTGAGCTATCAATAACCCATTTTGGTCATATCTGTCTTCGTATTGAGATTTATCATACAAGTCTTTCAAAAATTTGTAAAGATCTTTGTATTTGAAAGTACCCATAGGGTCTAATTGACCTTGGTCGTTGTAGAAAAACATTGTAACAGACTGAATATCCCAATACATGCGTGAGCGACGGCGGTCAAAAATGAGATCTTCTCTGATTTGTAAAATGAAAATATCATTTTCATTCAAAGGCACTTTTCCGTAGTTGGGGTCATCACGTACAAAAACATCATTGATAAATTTTGCAGTATCTATGGTACTCACAGTACCTGTGGTTACGGCGTCAAAGTTATAATCATAGGGTGTAAGAGAACCTTCACGTACTCCTTTCAAAATACAGCTAATAATATTGTTATTAGAAGAATAAAAGGGTTGATTTTGTTTTTCTTTTAAATTCACCAAACGCCAAACAGTAGTTCTGTACATTACATCAGCCTCATAAATAGGCTGTCCGAATATCCAACGTACTTTATCATCGCCTCGTACTGAGTTAGGATTATAACCCATATTACCAATTTGCGCCCTTAAGGTTTGGGTGCTGCTTAAGCAAAAGAGTATTGCTCCGACACATACGATTAAAATACTTCGCTTCATAATCATATAACACTTTATTTAGTTAAAAAACTCTCATTAAAAACGTTCAAAAAGATGGTTTTAGTATATAAAAAGGGTAATTTTTGCAAATTACCCTTTTATTTTTTTATTATTCCTAAAAAGTTCAGTTCTTTTATCTTACGTTGAATGCTAAACTTCTTTTTGTAATATTAACGGTTTCTGTTCCACCAGAGGGGCTTGTACGCAACACTGAATTTACTTTGATAGTAACACCATCACCTTTTTTCAAACCTAAGCTTGATAGATTCAATGTGCTACCGGGAAACTGTTGTTTTTTAGCAATATCGCCGCCTTTGATTACTGCTACTTCCATACCCGTAATTTGATAATTACATTCTTTGGGTAGTAAAGAGAAGAAGTTAGGGTCAGGTTTTGCTTTTACCATTACCGCTACTGACAAAGGCACGGGAGAAGATTCATCTATTTCTGCTCCTGTGTTAGGGTTTACCAACACTAAAGTAGGAGGAGGAGTAGGTTTTACATCAAAATCACGCGCACCTATTTGAGTTCCGTTTTGGCTAACCGCAACAGTTACTTTACCTAAGTTAGGAGGTACGATAGTAACGGCATCGCTGCTACCACCTTTAATAATACGTGCACCATTCGTTGCTGAAAAACTTGGGTCGTAAGAAGCACCTAAAGCAGGTACTAAGAATGCCCATTCATTAAAGCAGTTTTGGTACATTACTAAGTTAGCACCTTTAGGTACTACGGTAAGTTCTGGACTGATTACTTTATATTTACCTTTTACAACAAAAGTAGTATCTTTTCCACGGTTATTGAAGATAATTTTACCTTCCCAAGGCACTTCACCTGCGCCACCTGCAACACGTTGTGTAACTACACCTACGCCTTCTTTCATCTGTACTGCTGCGCCATTGAAGAACATTTGCATTTTTGCATTACTTGCGGCTGCTGAAAGATATAACTTAGCTTTGAATTCGTCGCCGGGAGCTAAAACTGATGACTCTACAGCTACTACTGCTTCTATCTTGTCAAATTTCAATTCACGTCCGAAATCGCCAGCACCCAATTTTTTCAATACTTCTTGTTCGTATTTGAGTACTTCGTTTTCTAACTGTGTAACGATAGCAAGGGCGGCTACTACAGGCGTACTTTGGAAACTTGCTTGTGCAAAGTCTTTGTTTCTTTGTACAGCATCGTCTGCATAGTAAGCTTTGTTCTCGTTTCCGATAGCCAAAGGTGAAAGGTTAGTAATACCCATGTCTTTGAATTGAGTGTTGAGATATTTTACATAGTCATTCAAATCTTTTTCAAGAGTATACCCTTTACCTGATTTAGAACCTTCGGGTCCGACCATCAAAACCTCTACTTTGGTTTCTTCTTTGGGATTTTTTACACCGTGTCCGCCATGCCCAGGTCCATCACCCGCAGTAATTAACTCTTGCTTGATGGCTTCCATCTTTTTGATAAGGGCTTCTGTTTTAGCGCGAAGTTCTTTTGCACGTTTTACACGTTCTAAACCTTCACGGGCGTTGCCTTCTTTGGCTACTTGTTTTTCAAGGGCAGCTACAGCCCCTTTGCTTGTTTTTTCGGCTTCTGCGTAAGCGTGCTCCAAACTATCATTAAGGAATATGAATTTATCCATGATAGAGGAACTTACTTGCAAAGCCAGCATAGCGGTCAGTACGAGATACATCATACCGACCATCTTCTGTCTGGGAGTTTCTTTTGCACCACCTGCCATATTTTATAGAGTATGTTTAAGTGTTTTTAAATTTCATTTTATTTACAGAGAAGCGCAAATTAGGCTTTCATTGCTGCCAACATACCACCATAAACTTTGTTTAGAGAGGTGATATTGGTAGTAAGTCCAGCTAATTCTTCTTTGAATTTTTGTGTATCTTTGCTTGCTTCGGTAACATTTTGCATAGCAGAAGCTAATTTACTATAGTATTCACCGATAGCTTTTACGTGCTTGTCTGTGTTTTGGATTTCTACTGAGTAAATAGCATTCAGCTCTGTAAGATTTTTAGTCAAACCTTGTATTTGAGCATGGTATGCTTTGATGTCATTAGAGGCATTTGCCAATGATTGGGCAGCAGTTACTGTAGTTTGGAAAGCCTTGTTCATTTCTACTATAGAGTTAGAGGCTAATTTCACATTTTTAGCGTATTCGCCTGTAGCTACAGATGCATCTGCTAAAGCAGTCATTTTTGATACATTAGCGGCTAAATCTTGCATACCTTTACCGAATTGATCGATGGTGGCAGGGTTGATTTTGTCAGCCAATGCTTTCTCGAGAGCTGCCATTTTAGAGGCAGTGCTTTCGTCTATTTGTCTTGCGGGACCAGCCGAGCCTAAATTGGCAAGATTAAGTCCTTTGGAATTGGGGTCTTTCAGCTCAGGGAATAAGCGTGACCAATCGGGGCGTTCGTTCTCATCGTGAATAGGCATGGCTACCCCTAATAAGAAAAGGAATGCTTCTGTAAGAAGTCCGATGGTAAGCATTTCGCCTGCGAAGGGCCAGTGCATGATTTTGAACAATGCACCTACAATTACTACCGCAGCACCCACGCTGGTTACTCTCGGAGCTATTTGAGCATAGAAATACTCATAGAAACTTGTTTTTTTGCTACTCATGTTTTTCTAAAAGTTTAAAGATTAGAAACTGTTTTTTTTAAATTTAGTAGTTTTTCGGTTTAAAATTAATAACTAATTTGAATTATGCAATAATCATGCAGTTTTTTTTTAAAACTCACTTCCAGATGATCGTCCTAAATAGGTCATTGCACAACGGAAGCCTATAGAAGTAGAGGCTGAATCCCAGTGTTGGTAGGTACGTGTGCCTGTTTCGCAATAGTAGGCGATATCTTTCCATGAACCTCCGCGCACTACGCGACGGTTATTAATATCTTTAGGGTCGTCAGAAGTAGGAGGGTTGAATACGGGGTTCAAATCCCAAACTACGGGTACTGATGTTTCGTGGTAAGCATCTTGACACCATTCGGCTATATTTCCTGCCATGTCATAAAGTCCATAGTCATTGGGGAAATATTGTGCTACGGGTCCTGTGTAAGCGAAGCCATCATCGTAGTAGTTACCTCTACCGGGTTTGAAGTTGGCTAACATACAGCCTAATGTATTTCTTAGGTAAGGTCCGCCCCAAGGGTATTTGGCTAAATCTCTTCCTCCTCTGGCGGCGTATTCCCACTCTGCTTCGCTGGGTAAGCGAAAACGAGGTGCGGCATACTCTTTGGGTTCTTCTCTTACTACGTGTTGGAAATAACTCAAATGGAATGTTCTCCATTGGCAGAATAAATTAGCAGCATACCAATCTACACCTACTACGGGGTAGTCGTCAAAAGCGGGGTGTTTGTAGTAGTATTCCATAAGGGGGTCGCCCATGTGGTGTGCATACTCATCTAACCATCTTTTTTCGTCAGGTAATATTTTAGATTTTACATCATCAAAGGTTGGCTGCTCGGGGTCGCCTGTAGCTCTGTTGATGAATATCTGCGTCATTACTTGTTCTTGGTAATCAGAGGGCAATGTTTCTACATTGTCTTGATTTTCGGGGTCACCACCTGAATAAGCAACGCACAAATCTGCGAATAATCGATATTGATTGTTGGTTACTTCGGTTTGATCCATGAAGAACGCACTAATCGTGATTTGTTTGTTGAAATTAATTTGTGTGGCGGCGGGGTCTTCGTCGGCTTGTCCCATGTGAAAAGTACCAGAGGGCACTACGATCATTCCTGTAGGAATGTATTGTGTGTATCCGGGTCTTACTTCATCAAACAAAGGAACTTCTCCTCCAGAGCCGTTGATTCTTGATTCGAGAGAGTTTGAGTCGCCTTTCTTATTAAAAAGAAAACAGCTTTGTAGCATGAAAGGCAACAACATGATCAACCATAATTTTTTGTGGTATAGACTCATTTTCATTTTATTCATAACACCTAAACAGTTTATTACTTCTTTTTTTAAACAAACTTAGTGCTAATTTTTATTTTTAGGTAGCACATAAGCATATTTTTGTATAGATAACGATGTATTTTTTGAATTATTTTATTGTGGTTCTTGAAAATTAATTAATCTCTTAGTTTATTCTTTTCCTGGATGTCTTGGGGTTCTTACGATTTTTCTTGGAGTTGGTATTTCTATAGGTATAATATAGCTGAGCATTATTTCGTGTGATGTGTTTTGTTTGGCACTTTGCCCTCCTAAAGTATAATCAAAACTGTATGCGGCTCTCCAATAATTTTTTCCTGCGGGCATATTAGCTCCTACAATAATAGAAGCAGCGTCTTGGTATCGGTACGCAAGTCCTCCCCAAAGTGTATATTTTGGGTTAAGATAAAAATAGCCTAAGGCTGATAAATCTACCGAAAATGTATTTAGGTCTGATTTGATAAGTGTTGAGGGGACGATACGGAGTTTATTAGATACTTCAATATTATAGCCTGCGATAAGATAACCTGTAAGTGCCAATGGGTTTTTTTGGTTATTTGTGCCAAAGTTGAAATTGGCATTATTAAGGTGATTCATGCTGGCTCCGATGAATAGTTTTTGGCTTTGTAGGTAGATACCTGCTGCGGCATCGGGTTGTATTTGTGTTTCTAAGGTATTTAGTATGAGGGGGTCTCCTGCATCTACGGCTCTTAGTTGGGTGAAGTCTAATGTTTTTTGATAAATGCCACCTCGTATACCTATAGAGAGTGTGGTTGTTTTATTGAGGTGCAGATGAAATGCATAGGCGAGTTGTGCTTCGCGATTGGTCAGAGGGTTAATTTGGTCGTTAGCAAAATAAATACCTACTCCGCTATGAAGGCGAGGGAGGTAGGTTTGAAAACTGATGACTTGTGTATTGATGCCGCTTGCGTTATCGAAAGAGGGGGAATAGCCTGCCCATTGTGTGCGATGAAATACCGTTGCTTGTGCTTCTCTTTGAATACCTGCGAAGGCAGGGTTTAAATAAAATTGATTATACATGTACATAGAAAACTGCGCATCTTGCTGCGCGTAAGATGTTTGCAGGCACAGGTATAAGTTTATTAAGAGTATAAGCCAATAACGGTAGTGTTTTTTCATGGGTTATTTTTATTAGCTAACATTATATAATTTTCTATTGCTCCTGTCATAGAGGGTGCATTGGGCATAGGGGCTTCGATGTCTAAGATGAGGTTGGCATCTCTAACAGCTTGGGCTGTGGTAGGTCCGAAGGCGGCTATGCGAGTGTTATTTTGTTTAAACTCTGGAAAATTATGAAACAAAGCGTCTATACCTGAGGGGCTAAAGAAAGCAATGACATCATAATTAATATCTTTGAGGTCTGATATATCGCTGGGTACTGTATGGTATAAAATTAATTCATTGACTGCTATATTATTTTTACGTAGAAAGTCTATGGTTTCGTTGCGTCTAATGTCGGAACAGGGATAAAGATATTTTTCGTTTTTGTGTTTTTTGAATAAATCAAAAAGGTCTGCGGCGGTTTTAGCTCCTACAAAAATTTTTCTTTTTCTGATGACGATGTATTTTTGGAGGTAATTGGCGGTTTGGTCAGATACACAAAAATATTTCATATCAGGAGGTACTTCTATTTTGGCTTCTTTGCAGAGGTTGAAGAAGTTAGTTACGGCATTGCGACTTGTGAAGACTACTGCTGTGTGGTCAAGAATATTGATTTTTTGTTTTCTGTATTCTTTTAGCGTAATGGGCTCTATCTGGATAAAGGGTCTGAAGTCTATTTTGAGTTGGTATTTTCTTGCTAATTCATAGTAAGGGGACTTTTCGTCTTCTGGTTTGGGTTGTGAAATTAAGATGGTTTGTACTTTTTTCAAACGACTGAGGTCGATGTTTGAGGTTTGAATTTGACTCATACGAACTTTCTTATTGTTTTATTGAATTATCAAAAATTTAAGCCCAATTAATAGGGGCGTGAGTTCTGTGGTGCAAAGATAATAAAATAAATAAAGATTTTTCATTGTGGTCATGTTATTTATTTGATAACTCAGCAAAATTGTTTGGCTGGTATGAAAAATGGCGATGATATAGGGTATAAGTAGGTGGCTGGTTTGGAGCATTTGGTCGTCTTCGGCAATTTGTATAGAGATGTAGCTTAGAAGGAGTAATGTATAGAAAAAAGTATTGAGGCGAATGGCTTCATAAAAGTGTGTATTGCAAAGTGCTTTAGTGGGGATAGGTATGGAGAAAATCAGTAGTAGTATATATTTTAGAAGAAAAATAGCCCATACAATGCCTATAAGTATTAGGTAGTGTAGGCTGAAATACCATAGGTTTTCTTCGGTGTAGTAGTAAAGAGATGAGAGGTTTACGTTTGTCCATACATTTTGGGTTATTTTGTAGAAGAAGGCAATAATGGCACTTTGTAATACCATAAAAAAGAGGCTCGCAGAGCCTATGGGGTTGGTATAAATAGTATTATTTCCACTTTTGAATTGTTGGAATACGCTTTTCATGCCTAATATCAAACTAAATGTTTTGGGATACAGATTACGCAAGATGGCTATGATGGAAAGCAATACAAGAATTATAATGGTGATGAAGTCGCGGAGATTGATTGGGTTGCTTTGGTTTCCTGCTTTTGAGGCTTCATTGATGGTTGCATTATTTTTTTTTGCTACTTGGTTTACTATCCAAATTTGGGGGAGAGGCAATCTATATTGTGCGTCTACTATAGTAATAAATAATTGTTCTTGTTGGTATTTTTTCTGAAGGCTATCTAAACTCATCGTATACCAACCCTCTTCTTGCAGATGCTTACAAAGTTGATTATTGATGAATAAATAAGTGTCTTTGTAACTATAAAAGCAAAATTGATAGGTTGGGTAATTGTTGAGATCGAGCCAAAGGCTTAATTTATCGGTGTTGCCATGTTCGGTGGGTAAATAAGGAATATAAGCATTTTTCGAGGCACTATAGTATTGCCATTCATATCGCAAATTTTTGATTGGGGTATATTGGTTGGGAAGTAGTAGGTTTGGGTTGTTCTGAGCCCAAAGAGACATAGATAATAATAGCAAGCATAAGATTATTAAACATTTGCGAATAAAGAAGAAAGTTTGGGTGTATACTTGCATCATTGTAGCGTACTTATTTTGGCACGAAAATAGGAAATAATCGTCTGCCTTCAAAAAAAATATTTTTTTTCTTTGTTTTTTGTAAAGATTTCAGAAATTTACAACTTGAATTTTTAACGATTATAACCATAAAGAAAAAATATATGAAAATAACTGTTGTAGGAGCAGGCAATGTAGGGGCTACTTGCGCTGATGTATTGGCTTATCGTGAAGTAGCCAATGAGATTGTATTATTAGATATCAAAGATGGTACTGCCGAAGGCAAGGCTTTAGATATTTGGCAAAAAGCACCTATCGATTTGTATGATTCTCGTACTATAGGCGTAACCAATGATTATACTCGTACTGCCAACTCTGATGTAGTAGTAATTACTTCGGGCTTACCACGCAAACCCGGTATGAGCCGCGATGACCTCATTTCGGTTAATGCAGGTATTGTAAAATCTGTTACAGAGCAAATCATACAATACTCCCCTAATACGATTATTATTGTAGTTTCAAATCCTTTAGATGTGATGACTTATGTATCACATGTGGTGGCGAAATTCCCTCGCAATAGAGTAATGGGTATGGCAGGCATCTTAGATACAGCACGCTATCGCGCATTTTTGGCAGAAGCCCTTCAATGTTCGCCCAAAGATATTCAAGCAATGCTTTTGGGTGGTCATGGCGATACTATGGTGCCTCTCCCTCGCTACACAACTGTTTCGGGTATTCCTGTAACAGAATTGATAGCAAAAGACCAACTCGACACTATAGTAAACCGCACTATCAATGGTGGTGGTGAATTGGTGAAATTGATGGGCACTTCAGCTTGGTATGCACCCGGTTCGGCAGCCGCACAAATGGTAGAGGCAATAGTAAGAGACCAACGCCGCATTTTCCCTGTGTGTATTGCCTTAGAGGGCGAGTATGGTATCAAAGATTGTTACTTGGGCGTACCTGTAGTTTTGGGTAAAAATGGCGTAGAAAAAGTAATAGAACTTCAACTGAATGACGATGAGAAAGCATTGCTCGAAATCTCACGTCAAAAAGTACGCGAAGTAATGGACGTATACGACAAAATGAAATAAATTGCCTTACGAACTTAATTGTATTGCAAAGCGTTCTTTTAATACTTAATTTATAAGCACCTATAAGGCAGAAAAACTCTTATGGGTGTTTATAAATGATGCATCTGTAGTTCAATTGGATAGAATATCAGATTTCGGCTCTGAGGGTTGAGGGTTCGAGTCCTTCCAGATGCACTAAATACAATAATAGACTCATTTAGGAGTTCTAAGAAAATAGGTTTAGAATAGAGATTTTTGAAAGGAAAAACCTAACCTGCTGCCCAAATACAAGCAACGTACTTATGACCATACACCCCATCTTCGAAGCGCACGACAAGGAATGCCAAATTTACCAACTCAGTAATGGTATTAGGATAGTTCATAAGCAGGTTTTACATACTAAAATAGCTCATTGTGGGTTTGTATTAGATGTAGGAAGCCGTGATGAATTACCTCTACAACAAGGCTTAGCGCATTTTTGGGAACACATGGCTTTCAAAGGCACAAATAAACGTAAGGCTTTTCATATCATCAATCGTTTAGAAACCGTAGGTGGCGAGTTGAATGCTTATACTACTAAAGAAAAAATTTGTTTTTATGCGTCAGTGCTTACTCCTCATTTCGAGAAAGCCGTAGAATTACTCAAAGACATCACTTTTGACTCTATTTTTCCTGAAAACCAAATAGAAAGAGAAAGAAATGTGATATTAGAAGAAATGGCTATGTACCAAGATTCGCCCGATGATGCATTGCAGGACGAATTTGACGCGCAAATCTTCCAAAATCATTCTTTGGGAAATAATATACTTGGCACCACAGAAAGTGTAGAGAGTTTTGACCGCCAACACTTTCATCAATTCATTCAAGAGAATGTAGATACTCATCGTATTGTTTTTGCTTCTCTTTCTCAACTTCCTTTTGAGCAGGTAATCAAAAAAGTAGAAAAATATTTAGCACCTATTCCCGAAAAAAGAAGCCATAAAAAAAGGATAACTTTTGAAAGCTATCAGCCTCAAATTGTAGAAAAAGGCTATCATACCAAACAAGCCTATTGTGCGATAGGACGTACTGCCTATTCGCTTTATGATGAAAAAAGATTGGCATTTGTGCTACTTATCAATATATTAGGTGGTCCGGGTATGAACTCAAGGCTCAATCTTCAACTCCGCGAGAAACATGGCTGGGTATATGCCGTAGAAGCGTCCTATACTCCTTTTGTAGATACAGGCTTGTTGGCTATTTATTTTAATACAGAAAGAAAACACCTCAACAAAAGCCTCAATGCGGTAATGAAGGAAATGCAACTACTTCAAGAACAACCCTTAGGCACTACACAATTGCACCAAGCCAAAGAACAACTAATGGGACAATTGGCTATGGCAGAAGAAAACCATCTAAACTTTATGCTCATGATGGCAAAAAGTGTTTTGGACTTGGGCAGAGTAACCGCCTTAGAAGCAATTTTTGAAGAAATAAAACTTTTAGAACAAGATAAAATACAACAAGTAGCACAAGAAATATTTGACCCAGCACAAATGAGTAAATTAATTTATTTACCCGAATAACCCTGAGATTCAGCGAGTTAATTAAAATTTATAAAAAATATTACTTTTTTTTCTAACCCCACGCAACCTTCATGCACTTTATTGCATCTTAGCATCAAAGACCCCAATGCATGAATGAAATACAACTCATAGAAGCCTGCAAAAATCAGGACGCCATCGCACAAAGAAAAGTATATGAAAAACATGCTTCAAAAATGTATGCAGTATGTTTGAGATACTTAAAAAGCGATGCCGAAGCCGAAGATATACTTACACAAGGATTCTTAAAAGTATTTAGCAAAATAAACCTTTATAAAGGAGAGGGTAGTTTTGAAGGCTGGATAAGACGCATCATGGTCAATGAATGTCTGAACCACCTGCGCCGCACACGCGCCATGCTGATGACCGTAAGCATAGAAAAAGCGCAATACTATGAAGCAGACAGCACAGATACCTTGCATCAATTAGAAGCCGAAGCACTCATGGAATGCCTACAACGACTCCCCGATGGCTACAGAACAGTCTTCAACCTATATGCCATAGAAGGTTATTCGCACAAAGAAATTGCAGAGTTAATGAATATTTCAGAGGGGACTTCAAAATCACAACTTTCAAGAGCAAGAGAATTACTAAAAAAATACATTAAAGACATTGAAAAAACTTCAAATATATCGCGAAATGCCTAAAAATGAACAATTAGACGAGTTATTTGCCCAAAAATTGGGCAACCTCGAACGAACACCACCCGCTGCACTATGGGCGCAATTGGAAGAGAAAATAGCGCAACAAAACGCGATGCTCACCACCCATACAACTGCCAAAAAACGACATAGAATTGGTATGGTTTATTGGTCTGCTGCCGCCACTTTTGTAGGTTTGCTGGTTTGGATAGGAAGCAATTACTATCCGCAAAATAATTCAAACCTCAATTACTCGACAGCAATGGCACAAAAAGCACCTAATCATCAACAAGATAATTTTAAACAAGGAAAAATCAATGCCACCCCTTTCAGTCAAATGCCCAATCAAGTACAAATGGCACAAATCACAGAAACGAAAAAAACGCAAAATGAAAAAGTAGAAAACCTGATAGAAGAGGAAAAAAATAGATTGAATGAAAACCAAAACAACCAATACATAACCCAAGAAACCAACACAAGTACCAAAATAAAAGTAACCGTAAAAATAAACCATAAAACTGCTAAAAAAGAAAACAATAATATAGTACAAACAACACCCACAACAGACCTGCAAGACATCGTAAGTAAAAAAGACAAAAGAAGCAAACTAAACAATACCCTACGCGAAATCAATAATATTCGCTTAGGTGAAAGCGAAAAATGGGAACTCTCTAATGTTCAACTTTTGAAAAAATAACTATAATAAACAATAATAATCATCACACCCTTAAATTATACATTTCTTATGAAAAAGTTCATTCAAAAAACAATCATAGCCCTCAGTGTAGGTATGATTTTCAGCACAGCACAATTGGTAAAAGCACAAGACACTATCACCATAGAAGTAGATGAAAAAACCAAAATACTCATCTTTGCTAAAGACCAAGAAGCCTTCGAACGCCTCAAAAGCCTTGACCTCAATAATATTATAGAAGAAGTAGTAGACGAGCGCACAGGCAATGAAAAAGCCGAAACCATCACTTACCAATATGAAATGAACAACAATGGCATTGTACGTACAGAAGTAGTAAAAACCTCTCACAATGATGTCCTCAAAGATATAGAAGATGAAAATGAGGAAGCCTTTAAAGATGACGAGGAAACCCGCTCTGACTTTGCACACATGAGCAACAAAATCAGTAAAAAAGGAGTATATTGGATGACTCGCTTCGATTTCGGCTTGAACAACTACTTAGAAAATGGCTCATTCCCCGAAACAAACAACCAACCTTATGCCTTAGTACCTTTTCAATCGCAGCATGTTTCAGTAGCTTCTATGCTGAAAATAAGAGTTGCAAGAGTAGGCAAATCGGCTGCTTTCTTACAAACAGGTATAGACCTCACTTGGTATAACTTCCATTTCAGAAAAAGTAACTACATCACCCAAACCGATAATGGAGTAGTTTTCAGAGATTATTATGCCGAAAACAACAAAGGGCTTAAAGGCAATAAACTCACTACTCTTTACATAGGCGCACCCATTATGCTCAAATGGCAATTTTACAACCAAGGACAATACAGACGCACCTTCAATATAGGCATCGGAGGATATGTAGGTTATCTTGTCCATAGTTACAGCAAAATCAATGCTGATGGTGCTAAACAAAAAGATTATAGTAATTTTTTCCTCAATAATTTTAGATATGGTTTAGAAGCACAAATAGGCTATGGCGACCTTAGTTTCTTTGCCAAGTACGACCTCAACCCTCTTTTTAACCAAGGCAGAGCCCCCGAACTAAACGTCTTCTCCTTCGGTATCAGATTATAATATTCATCAGTAATCCTTCATTCATCACCAAACTACTCATTTTTTATGGGTAGTTTTTTTGTTTTCTAACTCAAAAAGAGTAATTTAGTGGTGTTTTATATCAAAAATTTACCCCTTATGAAAATAAAATACTTACTACTACTTTCCATAGTGCTTTTGGGTAGCAACAGCCTATTTACTTATGCCCAAACACAAGACAAATATGGACGCACGTATAGTCAAGACCTTTACTACGAAATGCCTCAAGGTTTGGTAGCGGGCAAAGATTACATACCCAATACCATCATCATAAAATTTAAACCTGAAGCAAAACAACAAACCTCCTCGCAATCTATGTATGCGCAGGTTTTCGAAGAAAAATTGAATGCCATTGGTGCAAAAAGTCAAGACTTACAACAAGTATTCCCACAATACAACCACCAAGCGACCCTATCTCAGTTTTCTTCAGAAAAACACGCAGGCTTGGTAGATATTTCACTCATTTACGAACTGAAATACCAAGGGCAAATGTCCATAGAAGATGCCATTAACACTCTTTATGACCCCGAAATAATACAATATGCAGAGCCAAGCTATATACACCATCTGCAATATGAACCCAATGACCCTAAATATACCGACAATACACAATTCCACCTCAAGCAAATAAAAGCCAACGATGCTTGGAATATTACTAAAGGCGCATCTTCAGTTATCATTGCTATTGTTGATAGTGGTGTAGATTATGAACACGAAGACATCAATGCCAATATACATATTAACAGTGGCGAAATTGCAAACAATAACATAGACGATGACAACGATGGATACGTGGATAACTACTACGGTGTTGATTTAGTAGGCGCAGACGGAAATAATCCGAAAACAGACGGAGACCCTCGCCCCGCAGGAGTTGCCTCTGACCACGGAACACACGTAGCTGGTATTGCAGCAGCAGTAGGTGATAATAATAAAGGAGGTACAGGGGTAGCTTATCAATGCAAAATTATGGCGGTAAAAGTAGGCTCAGATAACGCACAACTCAGCATATACAGAGGATATGAGGGTATTATTTATGCTGCCAACAAAGGAGCTCAGATTATTAACTGCTCTTGGGGCGGAGGCTCTAATTTATCTTCTCAAAGCGAACAAGATGCCATTACTTATGCTACACTTACCAAAAACGCCCTTGTAATTGTTGCCGCAGGCAATGACAACTCCAAAGCGGTTAATATAGACCCTCCCGTATATCAATATGCCTTCTCCGTAGCAAGTCTTACTAATACTGATGCCAAATCGAGTTTTTCTAACTATGGCGTACTGACCGATATTTCTGCTCCGGGCAGTAGTATCTATAGCACCTCTTATAAAACCAATCAATATGTAACCCTCAGCGGAACATCAATGGCGGCTCCTGTAGTAGCAGGTTGTGCTGCCTTAGTAAAAACACAATTCCCAAGCTATAATGCTATTCAAATTGGAGAACTACTAAGAGTAACCGCAGACAACATAGACACTCAAAATGGTGGCTTCGTAGGGCAATTAGGCGGAGGTCGTGTCAATATTCACAAGGCACTCACCCAAGCCCCTTCTCCTTCTGTAAGAATGGAAACCCGCACCGTCACAGAAAGTAGCAATACACTAAGTATCAATGCTAAGTTTATCAATTATCTCACGGCTACTACTGCCCCCGTTACTATAGAAATTACCACCACAGATACAAGTCTTGTAGCTGTTAATAACAGTTATACAAGCCCTGCTGCTTTAGCTACTTTAGGTAGTTATACGCCTGCTAATTTCACTTTTACAATGAAAAACAGCCTTCCACGCCATGCCATCGTTACTTTCAAAATCAAATATACCGCAGGGGCTTATACCGCAGAAGAGTATTTTGTAGTAAAATTAAAAGCAAGCACACACCTAACAGTGGAGAAAAATAAAATAAAAACCACACTTACAAGTTATGGTCGTGTCGGGTTTGATGACGATTTTTCGCTTCAGGGCAATGGCTTTATCTACAAAAATCAATCATTGCTGTACTCTATGGGACTATTGATAGGCAATAGTAATACAAAAATATCAAACACTGTATTAGCAAGTAGCACAGAGTACAATCATGACCACTTTGTACCTACAAGCAATATCCAAGCCCTCACAACCGCTAGCAAAGGCGCAGATTTCCAATACTCTACTGTATTTACAGACAATAATAACGCTCAAAAATTAGGTTTAAGCATTACCCAAAATACCTATGTATGGACAAAATTCCCCAATGATAGATTTATCATCATAGAATTTGCTATCAGAAACACCACTGCAAGTACTCTTAGCAATCTTTATGCAGGTTTATTTGCCGATTGGGATATCACCGAGAACAATCAAAATGTAAATCAAACAGGTTGGGATGCCGCCACTAAAACGGGTTATATTAGCTCTGCCGATGCCTCTTCTGCTGCCCCTTTTGCAGGCATACAACTCCTCACCGACGATACACCTAATTATTATGGTATAGACAATAGTGCCACTAATGTAGGCGCACCTTGGGGGTTAAGCGATGGTTTTACAATGGCTGAAAAATGGCAATCGCTCTCTTCGGGGATAGGGCGTGAAAGAGCTCCCGCAGGTACTACAGGGCGCGATGTGAGTCATTTGGTCAGTGCAGGTCCCTTTACTATTGCCGCAGGGCAAACAAAAACCATTGCTTTTGCTATCATTGCCGCCGATAATCTCAATGACCTAAAAGCACAAGCAAGTTACACAAAATCAGCCTATGCAGGACAAGCAGTAAGCATCAGTAACCTTGATGACCTCGAGGAAAATAAAAGCGTAAGTATTTATCCAAATCCTACATCGGAATTTGTTACTGTACAATCTGCCAAAAAAATTACACAAATTCAATTAACTACATTACAAGGGCAAAACATAACCACACTGCTCCGCAATGCGCAAGACAACCATATAGAAATTGCCTTAGGGCATTTGGCAGAAGGCGTATATATATTGCAATTGCTTTTGGAAGATGGAAACACGATACAAGAAAAACTTATTATCAAAAAATAACTAAAATTACTTACTCAAAACTCCAGTCTATTTCTGAATGAAATCAGATTGGAGTTTTTTTTCTAACCAAATTTATGAAAATACAACGATTACAACTTTTCACCTCTGCCATAGAATCCTTACAACATTTTTATACAAACGTTCTTGAGCTGCCTTTATTAGAATCGCGACACAATAGATTTGCCTTAAAAGTAGGGCATTCTTATCTTCAATTTATTCAACAAGAAGATGCATTGCCACCTGCCCAATATCATTTTGCTTTTAATATACCCGCTAACCAGATTGACAATGCCGCACAATGGCTACAAGAGAAAAATATTGATTTGATGCAATATGAAGGTAATACCATCATAGATTTTCCTAATTGGAAAGCCAAAGCTCTTTATTTTTTAGACCCAGCGGGCAATGTAGTAGAGATGATTGCGCGCCAAGACGTTTCTAATGCTCATACACCATTCAATGCAAATTCTCTTTATTCCATTAGCGAAATAGGATTGCCAGTTCCACAAATTGCTCCTTTTTTTAGTCAATTACAACAATCAACAGAGGTAGAATTATACAGTCACATAAGCAATACAGATACTTTTTGTGCCGCAGGCAGTCCTGAGGGGTTGTTTATCATTGTTCCTTTGGAACGCAAATGGTTTCCATCGGACATCATCAATCAAATATGCCCATTACAAGTAGAGGTAGAAGGCTTGAAAAAAGCCCAACTCCATTGGCAAGAATTGGGCTATAGTATAATCTCTGTATAGCAATTATTATTTGTTTGTATCAATTAGGGCATTTTTTTGCCATAGTATTTTACCATCATTATTGAAAACAGAAATACCCATAAATTTTTCTTTATTATTGAAAAAAGAATTATTGGCATCGGCACTACCCATTAACATTTGTCCTTCTGTACCAGCAATTCTGATTCCACGAGTACCATCTTCTAATATGAACATGTGCAGGGCTTCTCCTTGCTCATCGTCCATACCCAATACCAATCTATAGCTACCTTCTGTAGTACGTGAAACTCCCAAGCCGCCGCGCTCGTAGCCTTTATCGTCATTGAACATCAAACCCGCCGCATCTACAATTCTTTTTCCTGTATTAGGGTCAGGGAGTTGGTCGCCCACTAATATTTTGTCGTAGCCTTCCTCATTCAAAAATACAATACCATTGGCACTATGACGATATCCCTTGTACCACTCCATATACTTATCTCCTCCTAAATCTTTTGCCCAAGTTTTGGCTACTTTTTCCATATTGGTTCGCACTCTGTCTTTCGAGTAAGGAATAGGGTTGCCTATCAAAATTCTATCTCTGCCCAAACTATCTTGAATAATGATACCTTGCGTTCTAATAATATTATCATTGATATCTTTTTTTGTTCTATAGCTGGACAACAATAGCATTGCAAAAATAATAGTGCCCGCTAAAATATAGCTTTTCAGTAAATTGATTTGTTGTTGTAATTGTTTGATTTGTTGCAGATTGTCCATGATGATGATAATGTATAAGTTTGAATAATTAATAATGATTACTTAACTATTCAGACAATCCAATGATACTAATGGTTGCATGGGTCAGAAAATTAAAACCACAACTCAGGGGTGAGGTGTGCCTCGAGGTCGTTTTCTACTTTATCGGGTAGGTCGGGGAAAAAATCTATGCCTGTTTTTTTCTCTACTTCATCTATTGTTACCACAAAGGTTTCTAAAGTTCTTTGGCTGCCTTCGTTGCGCATCAAAAAAGCGATGGCTTTCACTTCAGGCGGTTCTAAATCCATAATAATTTTATAATAATACTCGGGCACAGATATTTTAGCTCTTTTTCCTATTTTCCGAAAATTTCCTCCGTGAAGTACAGGTCCCGTAACGATGTGTAATTTTCCCTCTTCTCGCCTTGCCCATTTTCGTACAGTACTTTCCAACTTTTCCCAAATACCACGATTAAAGTCGGGTTTTTGAGGGCTCATATTGCTCATAAAAAAAGTTTCTGACATAGCTTTTTGTGAAAAATGAAAATCGCCTGCGGGTGCTAAATGCCCTTTATCATACCCCGTAGAGCGATAATCTAAAGGGAAAGCAGAACCAGTCAGCACTTTAGGGTCAGGGCGAAAGTCTTCAGTTCTTTGGGCATCACCTTCCAAATTTTTGCGAGAGAGCGTATAAGCAACCCAAACAGGTTGCTCGTGTTCTTCATTATAACAGATAGTATAGTAATTATGTGCAATGACACTTCCTTTTCCTTTGTATTTAGGAAGGTTTTGGGCTTGGTTTTGGGTATGAAAATCATCGGGCAATTCTAATTCTAAGGGGTTGCGTCCTTCTTCTAAAAAACCGATAAAATAGCTATTAACCCATTTTTTAAACCCTAAAACATCATTTCGGTAGGCATAAGTAAGTGCGCCCGAAACAATGGCTAAGAGCAACCACTGCCAAGTGAGTGCTCTTTTACGTGGATTGCGTCTTTGTACTTTGGCTTTCATCATTTTTATTTTGTTTTCTGAAATGTATAAATAGAATAATGACCATTCCGCCAAATAATAAAATGGAGGCAGCCAAATCAATTTGACTTCCCAAGTAGTATGATTTAGGCTCAAATCGGAAAGTAATTTGGTGTTTTCCAGCGGGAACAGTTATGGCTCTTAGTACGTAGTTGGCGCGAAAATGTTCGACTGGTGTTCCGTCTATGTAGGCTTGCCAACCCAGCCCTTGGTTGTAGTAAATCTCTGAGAAAATGGCTAACTGTGTAGTTTGGGCATTGCTTTCATATTTTAATTCATCGGGGGCATAACTCACCAAACGAATGGTTGCTTTTTCATCTTTTTTAAGAGTTAAATTTTTGAGTTGTGCGGCATAGCGTTGGTCTATGAAGGCTTCTTTTTTAGGGTCAAATTTACTAATGGCTTTCATTTCGGCGTCAGCATTGGGTACTATAGTATATTTTTCCACAAACCAAGCATTGCCAGTCGCATTAGGGTTGCGCTGTGCGGCTCCTTTTTGTATAAAATATTTGGTATTGAGCATATCCAAAACTGCTACATTTTGTTTGGCTATTTGGAACTCTATCAGTTCATTAAAACGGCGTAGTTTGGCACCGTGATAACCACCTATAGATTTATGATGAATAGACGTAGTCGCATCGTTGAAAGTACTCAAATCTAAATTAATAACTCTATAATGAGGGTCTTTGTCTTCTTTGATAGTAATATCGGCAGGAGTTTGTTCAAATTTTTCCTTGTATTGACTTCTTGTAATAAAATTGTCATTATTCAGATAACGTCTATCAATCAGCCAAAGGTCAGCCAAAACCAAAACTATCAGCACTGCCATGCTCCAAGTAGTAGCCAATCGGCGTGTAGCATAAGCCCATAATACTCCTACTGCTCCCAATACAAAGAAGAACGAACGCCAAGCATCAGCCTGCATCAACCATGCTCTATCGGCAAGCAAAGCACGCATAACTTTTTGCGCAAAATCTTCGCTTTGAGAAGCATTTAACAAGAACTCTTGGTAGCTTTTATCCCCTTCTCCAGAAAAACTCATCATTCCGCTACCTATTACAGCCATAAAGAGTAAAAATGCACCTAAAGCACCTCCTACATAGTAGATAGATTTGAGCGTGTTTTGTTGTAGTTGCAAGGTAGCAACATCGGGTTTAGTATTGTTTATAGCAAAAATTTCCATCAATCGTTGCAAAGTAAGTGCCGCCATTAGGACTGTAAAAATTTGAATCACACAGAGAATCATCGTAACAGCTCTGAATTTATTGTATAGTGGCACATAATCAAAGAAGAAGTCATTGAAGAGGGCAAAATTACTTCCCCAAGCCAGCATTACAAACAATATGACCACAGAAAGTAGCCACCATTTGAGCGTATCGCGTATGATAACCAACCCTAAGAAAAATAAAAAACAGATAATTGCCCCTAAATAAGCAGGTCCTAAGGTAAAAGGCTGACTGCCCCAATAGAGTGGTAACTGAGCAATGACGCTTTCTGCCGTTTCTTCGGGTACTCCATTGGATACCAATGTTTTATATATCTTAGAACTTTTCGTAAGTTTTCCGCCCGAAGTACCTCCATAATAGTTAGGTATCAAAAAAGTAAAGGTTTCATTCATGCCATAACTCCATTGAAAAGCATAATCTCTGTCTAAACCACCTGTGGACTGATTGTTGGTAGTAAGTTCTGATTTACCTCTTATGGTTTGCCCCTGAAATTCATAAGTAGTCCATAAGCGCGAAGTATGAGTGGCAATGCTAAGTGCCCCTGTAATTCCTAATACAGCAGAAGCATAAGCAAAATTTTTCCATTTTTTTTCTTTAATAGTAATAACTATTTCGTAGATGATATATAAAAAGAGAGCTAACAACGCATAATAAGTAATCTGCATGTGATTCGCATAGAGGTGTATAGCCGAGAAAAAGCCCGCTAAAACAGCTCCAAGCGCATACTTACCACTTCTATAAGTATAAATAACAGAGGCAATAAAAGGTGGCGCGAAACCAATGGCTAAGGCTTTGG
This sequence comes from Cytophagales bacterium, assembly GCA_004293905.1. Lineage (GTDB taxonomy): Bacteria > Bacteroidota > Bacteroidia > Cytophagales > Microscillaceae > RDZE01. The sequence continues at coordinate 54,124 of RDZE01000014.1, forward strand.
AAGTATGCCCTGCTTCAATACTAATAATATTATAAGAAGAAAATGCAAAAGCTATAGCCCCTAATACTGAAATACCAATATCGAAGCCCAAAATAATCATCATCAAATAAAAACCCATCAAATAAACCCATATCACATTGGCAGGCGAAGGCAACCAATAACTCACAACCCTACCAACCTGCACCGACCAACTGTAAGGGTAATCCATGTAAATCATATAAGCAGGCATACCCGCAAACATGCTATTTGTCCAAAGTGCTTTCTTTTGTGTGTCTTTTTCATAGTTTTTCAGTTCTTGTGCCGCACCGCTGGCTTGAATAATATCGGTTTGCGCTAATGTTTTACCTTCTAAAATAGGTAAAACATATAGAAAACTCAATACAACAAAACCTAACACTACCCAAATATGAGGTAAAAGATGTCTATAATTCATAAATCGTTTATATTTTTATCAAAAAGCAAAGAAAACCTTTTTTTATAAAAAAAACTTTAATTTTGTGAAAAATTATTACATTTCAAAAAATCTAAAATTACATGAAAAAAATACTATATTACATTGCTTTTGCAATTTTATTCGCAGCACAAGCCTGTAGCAGTCAAAGTAATAGCGAACTCAATCAAACCTTGAAAAAAGAACATGAATTACTCCTCCGCGAACACGACCAAGTAGAGCAAGAACACAAAGCATTGGAAGTTGAATTTACGGAAATGGATCAAGAATTTGCTACTCTGAAAACAAATGATAGTATCAAAGATATCTATCGTCAATTAGCTGAAGAACACAACGAAACACTCAAAAAACATTCAGAGCTGATAAAATCAGTTGACCAAATGTTGGCAGAACATACAAAACTATTGAACGAACACCATTCTGGTGGTGTTAATGATGCAGACATGAAAACCAGACACGATAAAATTGTTGGCGAACACAAAGATTTTGTAAAAAAACACAAACAAATACTCAGTAAGCAAAAACTCTATGAAGAAGAGCATCAAACACTGATGAAAAAATTAAAAAAATAATGCGTAAATTTGGGAAAGTGAGTTTCATTTTCCCTTTTTCACACAATGAAAACGTTGATTCTATTATTTAGGCGAAAACTGCCTTGGCTCTGCTCTATTTTTTTATTTTACCTTTTTCTCCCTTGTACTTTTGCCCAAGAAAATTGGAAACCTCGCATCATCGCCACACAATCTAACCAAACGGGCGAAGTTAGTTTTTATATACAAAACCTCAATGCTACAGATTGCCAATGCGAAATAACCCTCCTCAACTCTGAAATTTTAACAGAACCTCTTATCACCAAAGATTATTATTTTATTATTCCCCCAGCCACTGAAAGACAATTAGTACTGACTTTTTTTATCAAAGAACCTCAAAAATATAACCTCACCTACAGCCATAAATGCTTAGTAGGCAACCCCGAAAAAGTACAGCCCGATAATTTTGTATATATGTTTCCTTTTCCTGAAGGTAAAAAACACCTACTTACACAGGGTTACTTTGGTAGGTATTCGCACCAAAACGAACACGCCTTGGATTTTAAAATGCGAAAAGGTTCAGAAGTTGTTGCGGCAAGAGGTGGTCTAATTATAGGGGTAAAAGAAGACTCCGAAAAAGGGGGGGGCTCAATAGAATATAGTGATGATGCTAATTTTATAGAAATTTTGCATGCCGATGGCACTATAGCTACTTATTTGCATCTCAATACGAAAGGAAGTTTAGTGGAGATAGGAGATACCGTAGCGCAGGGGCAACTGATAGGTTATAGTGGTAATACGGGTTGGTCTACTGCACCTCACCTACATTTTGTGGTCAATAAACCTATTAAGATGAGTTTTGAAAGTGTGGCTACTACTTTTTATGGAAAAAATCAGGTACATAGTAAACTACGAACTTGGCGATGGTATCAATCTATATTGCGATAAATTACTTACCGTTTTTCATAAGTTTTACCTTAGATTGACGCTGTTTGTGTTTTTCAAAAAATAGGTGTTTTCCCTCCGCAGTTTTATACGTTTGTGCAGAAACGAAAATATTAAGTATTTGCCCCTCTCTTATAAAATCGCTCGTGAGATGATTCCATTGGTAAAGTTCTGAAATAGTAATGCTGTAGTTTCTTGCAATACCACTAAGGGTTTCGCCTCTACTAACAGTATGTTTTATATAGTTGGTATTACTAACATCTATATTTGAAACAACCAAAGTCTGCCCAGGATAAATAGCATCACTGCTCAAACCATTCCAAGTTTTGAGTTCATCGAGTTTAATACTATACTTACGCGCTATCTGATAAAGATTATCTCCCGACTTCACAGTGTGTATTTTGGGTGCAGTTCTTTCTTCCACCTTTATAGTTTGCATGTTAACCGTTACGGCATTGTCCTGCCCTATCGTTTGGTGTTCCCCCGAAGGGTCTACCACAGTTACATTATCAAAAATACTTTTATTCGTTGTAGTATTATTTGTGGTATTATGAATCACATTGCCTGTATTGTTATTATTTTGTTGCTGATTACTCCAATCATCTTGTTTTTTTATTTCCTCTATCAATTCATCTTCTTTGATTGGCAATAACACAGGGTATGTTTTATCATTAGGTACTTTGGGCTGTTTTAGCCATTTATTACATTCTTTCAATTCATCTATTGACATTCTGGTTTCATTGGCTATATCTCCCAAAGTTTTGTTTGCGCCTTTTTCATACTTGATGAGTCTTGTCTTTATATTATGGGGATTATTTTTATTAATTTCCTCAAAAGCCAATTTATAGATGATAAATTCCTTGATTTTATCGTGCGAGCTTTCATTGATTTCTAATTGTTGCACACCATAATAGAGTTGTGTATCTTTATAAAAATCTTTAACATATTCTGTCGTATTTTTGATTCCTAATTGTAACCCTACCAAACTAATAGCCCAATTTTTAAATAACAATTGATTTTTTTGAATATATTTAATCGCAGATTGTGTAGCCGTAATTACGTTAAGACGTTCATCTATCTCTTTAGTAACTTTGAGATTGAGTTCTTGGCGTGCAAATTCGGCTCTAAAAGACCAAAAACCTGCTTGCGATTCTAAATTATTAGGATCTAAATTCAATTTTTGAAGTGCTAAATAGCTAAAATCCAATGGAATATTGGCTTTTTTGAGCTCTTCTATAATAGTGGCTTGGTAAGTATTGAGATATGTTGTATTTTGTTGAGCAAAAGATTGACTTTGCAAAATATTATTAAGGTGTACTTGTATTTGCTGCCTTAATGTATTTGTGAGTTTGAGTTTCAAACTTCCCAAAGAAAGAGTGATAGGTATTTCAGCAATATAAAGCCTGAAATGTGCATAACCTAAATTAGGCACACAACAAAAAAATAATATGATAGAGGCATATAACAGTACTAAACTGCTTTTGCGTCGAACAGTGGGTGGTGTCATTGGTGTTTTATGTAGTATCTTTTTTGTTACTGCAAAATAAAATAAATTATCTGAAAAACTAAAATTATTATCTGAAAATTATTATTATTTTTATTTATTTCTTACAACTTTCTTACAAGCATTAAGCCATCTCTGATGGTAAGTATCACATTTTCAACGCGATAATCTTGGTTTACTTTTTCATTAAATTTTCGTATTGCTTCTGTATCTTCATCTTTTTTTTGAGTGTCAATCACTTTGCCATACCACAATACATTGTCAACTAATATAAACCCTCCCGGTTTTATGCGTTCAAATACTTGGTCATAATAGAAACTGTAGTTCTTTTTGTCGGCATCTATAAAAACTAAATCGAACTTTTCATCAAGTGTTGGTACAATGTCAACGGCATTACCTACCAAATATTTTATTTGTGTAGCATATTTAGATTTTGCAAAATAGCCTTTCACCCGTGTTTCTAATTCTTCATTCTTGTCAATTGTATAAATTACTCCTTCTGCGCGTAACCCTTCAGCTAAGCAAAGTGTGGAATAACCTGTATAAGTGCCTATTTCAAGAATTGTTTGTGGGCGTATCATTTGCGAAAGCATTGCTAAAAATCTACCTTGTGTTTGCCCCGAAAGCATTTGTGGGCGCAGCACCTCTAAATGTGTTTCTCTGTAGATAGTATGCAAAAGTGCATTGTCTTTGCTTGTATGTTGTTCTGCATATTGTTCTATCAATGGATTAATCATCATAATATTCATATTTTTTTTATAATTTTACCGAATATATATAATTACTTGCAAAAATGATAAGTTTCTGGGAAAAACATTCTTTACTTCAATATGATTGCATTGTCATTGGCAACGGTATGACAGGGCTTTCAGTAGCAGCTTCTATCAAAGAAAAATACCCTAATAGTAAAGTACTTATTCTTGAAAAAGGGTTGCTTCCAACAGGTGCTAGTACAAAAAATGCGGGTTTCGCTTGCTTCGGAAGCCCCACAGAAATATTAGCAGATATCCAACACATGGGGGAACAATCGGCACTACAACTCATAGAAAAGAGAAAAAAAGGGTTGGAAAGACTCAAGATGCGCTTAGGTGAAAAAAAAATTAATGCTCGCTATCATGGTGGATTCGAATTATTGAATAAAGAAAAACAACTCAACAAAGACCAAATAGACTACCTTAATGAATTGCTGATGCCTGTTTTTAAAGATAGGGTCTTCCGACAGTACGACCATCTTATTAGGGAGTTTGGCTTTAACCAAGATTATATACAACAACTCATTTACAATCCTTTTGAATATCAGATAGATACAGGCAAGATGGTGAAAAGTTTGATGGAATATGTGCAAATGAAAAAAGTGAAAATCATTACAGGCGCAGAAGTAAAACACTGGGAAGAAGATGATTCAGGTGCTTTTAAAGTACATGTAGAAGGTGGCATACACGAAAAATTAGTCTTCCAAACTGAAAAAATAGCACTTTGTACCAATGCGTTTTCAAGACACTTCTTTCCAGAGTGGGACATCAACCCAGGCAGAGGGCATGTATTAGTAACAGCCCCTATCCCTGCACTAAAATTTAAGGGTGCATTTCACTTCGATGAAGGATTCTATTATTTTCGCAATTATAAAAAACGCATCATCTTTGGAGGTGGGCGAAATCTTGACTTTGCGACTGAAAATACTACTTCTTTTGATAAAAATCCACAAATTGTCAAAGATTTGAAACATAAGTTACAACATATTATACTTAATAACAAAATAACACCTGTCGTTGAAGATATTTGGACAGGTATTATGGCATTTGGCTCTTACGACAAAAATCCAATCGTCAAAGAAATAGGGCGTAATACTGTAGCAGGGGTACGACTTAATGGTATGGGTGTAGCTATTAGTAGCGTGTTAGGCGATGAAATAGCTGCTTTATTATACAATACAAAAAGTCCTTCGTAAAACTATTTACAAAGGACTTTTAAGGAAAGAGTGGGAGAAAAATTACGCTTTTTTCTCTTCTTCTTTTACATCTTTATTTCTGATTTTTGTTAAATAAGCAATTTGAGGACGCACATTGATTTCTTCCAATACATGGAAAGCGCGTTTTTCAGTAATGGAGTAGCGCGTTTCATCTTTTGCACCGTGCTCACCTTTTACTTTTTCTTCTTTGATACCCAATGTTTTTGCTATTTTGCTACCAGTATCATTCATATCACCAAAAGTGATTGCTTCGGTAGGGCATACTTCGGCGCAAGCTGTAACGATTTCACCATCGTTAATTTTGCGTTTCTCTTTTTTAGCATTAAGTTTCCCTACTTGGATACGTTGTACGCAAAGTGTACATTTCTCCATTACACCTCTTGAACGAACAGTAACATCAGGGTTTAGTACCATACGCCCTAAGTCTGAGGTTTGTGCAAAATTAACAGCGGTAAAGCGATCATCTTCTGCATAATGGAACCAATTGAAGCGACGTACTTTATAAGGACAGTTATTAGCACAATAACGTGTACCAATACAACGGTTATAAGCCATTTGGTTCAAACCTTCTGTACTGTGCGTAGTTGCTAATACAGGGCAAACAGTTTCGCAAGGCGCATTATTACAGTGTTGGCACATCATAGGTTGGAAAACAACTTCAGGATTTTCGCCTGCTATTTCCATTGCTTTGTATCCACTTGGGCTTTTATCTTCTAAATTTGCATCAGTGCTGTAGTATCTATCAATACGAATCCAATGCATTTCACGCCCTGTTCTTACTTCTTTTTTGCCTACTACTGGAATATTATTTTCAGCTTGGCAGGCAATAGTACAAGCACCGCAACCAATACAACTGTTAAGGTCTATTACCATACCCCAAGAGTGATTTGGGTATTTATGTCCGTGCCATAAAGATATTTCTGTAGGTTTTTTCACGCCTGCGGAGGTGTGTATTTCTACAGCATATTTTTCTAATACTTCGTCAAAGTTAGTTTGGTATTCTTTCAAAGAAGTTTCTTGCACTATTTTACGCCCCATAATAGTATGTTGGGTTTGGGTTTGTGCTAACTCTTCTTTATTGCCTGTGGCAGTAATTGTAACACCACCGCCTACATAACTAAGCGTATCATTTTGGTACGACAATAAGTTATATACATTTTTACCAACTACGGGTAGTGCTTCATTTTTGGTATTTCTTCCATACCCTAAGGCGATGGAGATGGTTTGAGCGGCTTGCCCTGGTTGTATGAGTGTGGGCAATTCTACTGTACCTTTGCCTTTCACATCTACTTTTATGATATCGCCTTGTGCTATTTTGAGGTCATTTGCTGTTTTTTGCGAAATGGCTACATAATTATCCCAAGTTGCTTTTGAAATAGGGTCAGGCATTTCTTGTAACCAAGGGTTACCTGCGTCATACCCTGCACCAATGGCAATTTTCTCGTAAAATACAACTTCAATTTCATTACTTGCTTTGTAAGTAGATGCAATCGCATTGAGTGCTGTATTTATATCTGCAACTTCTGCAGTTTGTGTTTTGTCTTCTTTAGTTTCTTTCTTCGCTACTACTACAGTGTCTTTTTTCGTTTCTTCAGTAGCAGCAACAGAAGCCATACCTGATTCAAAAATACCATCGTGCAAGCAACGAGTCCAGAATGATTCGAAGTCTTTTGCCTTATTTTGTTTTTTGAATAAATTAGTATTCCAATATTTTCTGATAAAGCTATAGAAATCTCCTTCTATACCTGCCCATTTCATGAGGCTTTCTTGTGCTTGACGTGTTTTAAATAGAGGTGTGATGGTAGGTTGTGCCAAACTATAAAAACCAGTTTTAGGTTCAGCATCATTCCAAGCCTCTAAATAGTGATGGTCTGCGCAAACATAGTCGCAAAGTTCAGCGGTTTCGTTCGGGCGAGTAGCAAGGGCTATTTTAGTACCTACTTTGCTAAGAGCTTCAGATAGCTTTTTGCCATCAGGATGGTTATATATAGGATTGACACGATAGAATATAACTACATCTATGCTTCCATTGGCAACATCAGCGATGAAGTTTTTCATATCGCCATCTTTTCCTTGTTGAAGTTTTGAGGCTACGTTAGTATCTATAGTTTTGCCATAGTTTTCGAGTACATTATTAATGGCATTGATTACCAATTGCACATTGACATCATTAGAGGCACTTATTACCAAAGATTTTCCTTTAGCTTTTTTCAAATCAGCTACGGCTTTGTCAAGTAGCTCATTCAATTTTTCGTCAGCTACTTTGCCTGAGCCTGTTAGTTTTTCATAAAGTGCTTTGATGGCTAAGGCTTCTGCTGAAGGTTTTAGGGGGTGGCGATAGTCAGCATTGGCACCTGTAAGCGAAAGACGAGTTTCAAATTGATAATGTCTTGACATTTTTTTGTTCTCATTGCTTACTTTACGAGTTTGCGCATATTGGCGTGCAAACTCCGTAGGAGCTACCCATGTGCCTAAGAAATCGGCAGAAAAACTTACGATTACTTCTGCTTTGCTGAAGTCGTAAGTAGGCATCATATATTTACCAAAAGTTTGTTCGTTAGCTTTTAGCATACCACTTACAGAGTAGGCATCGTAACGAATTACTTTAGTGTTTTCATATTTTTCTACAAACTTGCCCAATAGTTCATTAGTAGAAGGGCTAATGATACTGTGAGTAATGATTCTTATGTTTTTAGCGTTGGCGAGTTTGTCTTTTATTTTAGCATCTATAGCCTCTACTTTCTTTTTGTAGTCTTCTTCTTCTTGAGCGTTAGTAGGCATTACTAAGGCTTTATTTTTTTCTACAAAAGTTTTGTATCTTGTTCCATCGTAAAGATTGAGTACGGAGGCTTGCGCTCTCACACTTGTTCCTCCTTTGGTAATAGAAGAAAGTTTATTTCCTTCTATTTTGATAGGACGTCCTTCGCGTGTTTTTACTAAGATACTGGCGTATTCCTGCCCTTCGAAATAAGTAGAAGCATAATAGTTAGGAATGCTTGGGTCTATCTCTTCGGGTTTATTAAGGTAAGGGATTGCTTTTTTGACAGGTGCTTCGCAGGCAGCTAAGGAAGCGGCGGCAACGCTGAAGCCTAAGAGCTTGAGAAAATCACGGCGACCATTGGAGGGGTTATCTCCCTTATCAGATTGTTCGCTAAGGGGTAAGTATTCAGGAAACTCTCTTTCGGCGTTTTTTACGAATTCAATATCGTTGGTATATTCTTCTATGCCTTTCCAATATCTTTTATTTTCCATAAGAAATCAAATATATATATATTTTGGTTTTTGGTTTTTCTTTTCGCGCTTCAAATCTAATAAATATTTATATACAGTCAAATATTTTCTTTTTTTTTTGCTTGAATTTAGAAAGTTTTTAAATTTAGTGTATCCAAATTTTCAGTCTTAGTCCTATTTGTTGTTGTTGTGTATATATATCTATAGGAGCAGAAAAAGGCTCCCACTCAAGGCTTAGGTCATCGCTTAGGTCAAAGTTGCGCAAATGGGCATCTACGGTAGCATCTACAATTTGTAAGAGGTATACTACTGTAGTAAGAATGACCATAAACTCTCTATCGCGCCTGAAGCGGTCTCTATTTACTAAAACAATATCTTGGCTGAATTGAGGGAAAGGGTCGAAGACGCTTAGGGTAGGGTTGTTGGTTTTACTAATTTTTGCGTTGTAAGAGTCTTTGAAAAGCAAATATTGTTCATTATTACTATAGGCAATAAAACCCAATACCCCACCAATGGTATAAAATAATGGTATTTTCCAATATCGCCTATTATAAGCCTGCCCTAAACCCGGCAGTACTACAGAATATAGCGCAGCTTTTTTTGGAATAAATTTTTTTTCCATTTTTTTTATCAAGCTATCTTCAAAAGTAACAATGACTTTATCGTTTTCTTTTTTGGTAGAATCCGTTTGTGCTAAGGTGTAGTTATAGAAGCAATGAAGCAATATAAACATTCCTACCCCTAATATTTTTTCCATAAATTTTATTTTTTTTAGTTTTTTTCCTATAATTTGTATGAATTTTGATTATATATCGTTGTCAATAAAAAAAATAACTAAATTCTTGCAAAATGCGAATTTTTAATATATTTGCAACAAGCAAGCACTAATTATCTAAAAACATTGCAAAGATACAGATAAAAAATAAAGAAAGGTTTCATCTAAAACATTTCAAATGACTATGACAAAACGACTTCTATTACTCTTACCCTTCGTAGTTACGCTCTATTCTTGTGGTATGCTTGGCACGGGGCAAGATGGTCAAAAAAACGAAGGCAAAGTATTCCGCTACAATCAAACAGGCGGTTTAAACTCCTTAGACCCAGCACAAGCACGTAACCGTGCGAGCATTTGGGCTACTACTCAACTCTACAACGGGCTTATCACCCTTAACGAAAACCTTGATGCAGAGCCTGAGTTAGCAAAACAATATGACATCTCACAAGATGGTCTTACCTACACCTTCATTATTCGTACAGGTGTACGCTTCCACGATAACGCTTGCTTCCCCAACGGGCGCGGGCGCGAACTTACTGCACATGATTTTGTGTATAGTTTCAAACGTATCTTAGACCCCAAGACTAGTACAGGTGCTTGGATTTTTAAAGATAAAGTTTTGACCGATGAAAAAGGTAACCCCGTAGATTCTTGCTTCAAAGCAGTCAATGATACTACGTTAAAAATATACCTCAAAGAACGCTCTCCTGTATTCTTACAAATTTTGGCAATGCCTTATGCTTTTGCAGTGCCCAAAGAAGCCGTAGAAAAATATGGCAAAGATTTTCGCTCCAATCCCGTAGGAACAGGTCCTTTCGTACTTCAAAAATGGGTAGAAAGACAAGACCTTATTCTTACTAAAAACACTAACTATTGGAAAAAAGACCAAGCAGGAAACGCTTATCCTTACCTTGATGCCGTAAAAGTAACTTTTATAGATGACCCCAATACAGCCTTCTTACAATTCCAAGAAGGAAAATTAGACTTCCTAACGGGTATCTCCGAAGCCTCCAAAGACCAAATCCTCAATAAAGATGGTTCACTAAAAGAGCAATTCAAAGGCAAATTTGAAATAGATAAAGTTCCTTACCTCAATACTGAATACGTAGGCTTCCTTTTAGAAGGAAATGAAAAAGAAAATCCTTTCCTCAATCTCAAAGTAAGACAAGCACTCAGCTATGCCACTAACCGTGCCGCATTGGTATATTCAGAAAGAAATGGTTTAGGACGCCCCGGTGATTATGGCTTCGTGCCCAGAGGCTTACCTTCTTTTGATACAGTAACTGTCAAAGGTTATCCATTTAACTTAAAACGAGCACAAGAACTACTCAAGGAAGCAGGCTACCCTAACGGCGAAGGTTTTCCTGTGATTACACTTTATACTTATCCTTCTGACAAAAAATTAGCAGAAGTACTTCAAACACGATGGAAACAATTGGGAATCAATGTAAAAATTGAAACAAACCAATTCACACAACACCAAGAAATGGTAGACAAAGGCAAAGTAAACCTTTTCAGAGGTTCTTGGTTGGGCGACTATCCCGATGCTGAAAACTTCCTAAGACTTTTCTATGGAAAAGAGGATAACTTCGCTTCAAATGGTGGTGTTAATAAAACACACTTCCGCAATGAAGACTACAACAAACTCTTTGAAAAAGCACACCAAGTAGAAGACCTCTTTGAAAGATATGCTATCTATCGTCAAATGGACTCTATAGTAATGGCAGAAGCACCTGTAATAGTATTGTACTACGACGAAGTAATCCGTTTAAGACAAAACTATGTAGTAGGTCTGAAACCCAATATTATGAACTATTTGAGTTTAGAAAAAGTAGACTTCAAAGACCCCGTAGAAGCCAAAGAAACCAAAAAATAATTCCTTTCTTTTATGCTCTAAAAAGCACTGCTTCTATTACAGAAGCAGTGCTTTTTATATTTAGAGCCATTATAAGAACTTTTAAATAATATACACTTGTTACTATAGTATATTATAACACCAAATTCTTTATTCATTTTTTGATTATGAAACCTATCATCACCACCTCTCATTTGCTCAATCTACTTTATAGTTTATTATTGACCTCCCTTATGATAGCCTGCACAGGAGGAAAAGCCGCCACTGAAAAAGAAGAAGAAAAAAAAGAAAATAAAAACCTTTATACAGTAAAGCTAAGCAAAGAAGAATACCAAACTATAGACATTGCATATCTTCGTTTTCAAAACTATGCTTTAGGCGAACTCATAAAAGCCAATGGCAGAATAGACATACCCCCACAAGGCATACAAAGTGTGCACGCACCCATTCAAGGCTATGTATTACACAGCGAAATTCTGCCCGGGGAATATGTAACACAAGGGCAAGTACTTGCCACTCTACAACACCCCGACTACCTTACCTTACAAGAGGAATATCTGAAAGCCAAACACGAAATTATATTTTTAGCCCAAGAATTGGAAAGGCAAAAAACACTGCAAGAAGAAAATATAAGTGCTACCAAAAATTTACAAAAAACACAAATGGATTATAACATAGCACAAAGCCGAAAAACTAGTTTAGAGCAAAGACTATTACTTATAGGCATTAATCCTAATCAAGTACAACCCGATAAATTTGTGAATACTATTGCCGTTACTGCCAAAATAAGTGGCTTTGTCAAAAGTGTTAATATCAATATTGGAAAATTAGTAAACCCACAAGAACCCATGTTTGAAATCAATAGCGACACACACAAACATGTAGAGCTTAGTGTCTTTGAAAAAGACATCTATAAAATCCAGAAAGGGCAAAAAGTAATCTTTCAATTAGCCAATGACCCCAAAAGCAAAGAATACGAAGGAGAAGTATTTTTAGTAGGGAAACATTTAGACCCAACACACAAGACGCTTAATATACATGTACACATCAAAGATGCTACCGCAGAAAAAGAACTCACCACAGGCATGTTTGTATCTGCTTATATTATTACAAGCCAAAAAGAACAACCTTACACCATTACCGAAGAAGCAATTATAAAAGAAGGTAACTATAGCTTCATTTTTATAGAAACCCAAAACAACGACAAAGAAGTTATTTTTGAGAAAATACCCATACAAATAATAGAGAAAAAAGATAAATTAGTATCTTTGAAGCCACTTAAAAACCTGAGTATAAATGCAAAAGTAGTAGGAAAAGGCAATTATTACCTACAAGCCTACCTCAATAATGCAAGCGAAGAAGAGTAATTTGACTAAAAAACAAATGACATAGCCCCATGAATACTGTAGAAACCGTTTATTTAGGCGAACTAAGAACTCAAGCCACCCATGTTGCTTCTCAAAATAGCATATTCACCGATGCCCCTGTAGATAATCAAGGAAAAGGAGAGGCTTTTTCTCCAACCGATTTAGTAGCTGCCGCCTTAGGTAGCTGCATGATGACTATTATGGGCATAGAAGCGCGAACCCTGCAAATAGACCTTAGCGAAACCAAAATAAGTATTACAAAAATTATGGCAGCCAACCCGCGCCGTATTGCTGAAATAAAGATTCAGTTTGATTTCCCCAAACATCTTGACCTTTCCGAAAGTCAACAAAAACACCTCATCAATGCCGCCCGTAATTGCCCCGTAAGCAAAAGCCTGCACCCCGATTTGAAAGAAAACTTGGTATTCAATTTTTGAAAAAAAAATTAAAAAAAATTTGCACAACTAAAAAAAAAGCAATACTTTTGTAACCGCAATTAAATGATAACTCAATAGCAAATAAGCGAAAGTAGCTCAGTTGGTAGAGCGCAACCTTGCCAAGGTTGAGGTCGCGAGTTCGAGACTCGTCTTTCGCTCTATTTTTTTGTGCATACCTTAAGCCAAAAAACGCCGGGGTGGTGGAATTGGTAGACACGCAGGACTTAAAATCCTGTGGGCGTAAAAGTCCGTGCGGGTTCGACCCCCGCCCCTGGTACTACAAACCTATTAAAAAACAACATCAGAAATGTGCAATCCCTCCAATTGCGCTTTTTTTGTTTATTCCCTCCCTTAAGAATTTACTTTTTGAATGTTTTTTTTGTAATTTTGCCCCCTCAATCATTTCATATTTTATGCCCCAAAATAATTCAAGAACAATAATCCCTACTTATCATATCATCGGAATGATAGGTTGTTTGGGCTATGTCATATTGTTTCTTACATTAGGCATCATTACCGCTTATTTTGGCTTAGATACATTATGGGTATTACCTATTATAAGTATATACGCCATCATTTGGATAGGATTAGTGGCATACAGCGTATGGAAAAATCAAAAAAAGAAATAAAATTATGGTAAAAATTGGCAATATCAATATTGGTGAGTTCCCACTCCTGTTAGCACCAATGGAAGATGTGAGCGATCCGCCTTTTCGGGCAGTTTGTAAAGAAAACGGCGCAGATTTGATGTACACGGAGTTTATCTCTGCCGAAGGACTCATTCGTGATGCAGATAAAAGTATCCAAAAATTAGATATTTATGACTATGAACGCCCTATAGGTATACAAATTTTTGGCGAAAACATAGAAAGTATGCGACAAGCGGCTGCCATCGTAGAACGCTCAGAGCCTGAATTTTTAGATATCAACTATGGTTGCCCTGTGCATAAAGTAGCTTGTAAAGGTGCAGGCGCAGGGATATTATTAGATGTTGATAAAATGCAGCGCATGACTGCCGAAATCGTAAAGCAAGTAAATATTCCTGTTACTGTAAAAACACGCTTAGGCTGGGATCACAGTACCATCAAAATAGTAGAAGTAGCCAAAAGGCTGCAAGACGTGGGTATACAAGCACTTACCATCCATGCTCGCACGCGGCAGCAAATGTACAAGGGTGAGGCAGATTGGTCATACATAGCCAAAGTAAAAGAATGCCAAGATATTCATATTCCTATTTTTGGCAATGGCGATGTAGACAGTCCAGAAAGAGCATTAGAATACCGTCAGAAGTTTGGTGTAGATGGTATCATGATAGGTCGTGCTGCTATTGGCTACCCTTGGATATTTAGAGAAATCAAGCATTATTTTGCTACTGGTGAGCTACTCCCACCTCCTACACTAACAGAAAGAGTGTCTGTTTGCCGAAAACACCTCCTTCGCTCTGTAGAGTGGAAAGGCGAAAAAACAGGTATTTTCGAAATGCGCAACCATTATACAAGTTATTTTAAAGGCTTGCCCGATTTCAAACCTTACCGCAGTGCCTTGGTACAAGCACCTCATTTGGCAGGCGTTTTGGAGGTTTTGGAAGAAATAGAAGATAAATACAAAGAAACATTTTTAGCCCTTGTATAGTTGTAATTGCAAAAACTTATATAATTTTTTTAGCATGAATACATTAGATTTTAGAACACCCATTGCTTATATACCCTCAAAAACCGCTAATCCTACTTTTTTAGAAACCTTACAACAAAAATCGGCGCAAGCTCTTGAAGCACTCTCTTTTCCTACTACCAAAGATGAGGAATGGAAATACACCAATCTGCAAGCACTCACCAAAGAAACGTATGCCATAGGCAACCATCAGCAAAAGACAGAAAAAGACATTGTTTCCTTACTGCTGCCCTTAGAAGACTGCTTCAGGCTGGTATTCATCAATGGTTTTTTTCAACCACATTTATCTTCTTCTCTTGAGTCGCAAAAAGGAATTAGTATTATGCCTTTGGCAACTGCCTTTACACAAAAAACTGAGATAGTTGCCCAATATATGGCTCAGGCACTTGCAGGAAAAGATGAATATTTTACTGCCATGAATACTATTCTTGCAAAAGAAGGTGTTTTTATTCATTTAGAAGCCAATGTACAATTAGAGAAACCGATTGTTTTGTATGCTCTTGCAGATAGCGGACAAGAAGCAAATGCTTCTTTGATACGCAACTTGATTGTGGCGGAGAAAAATAGTCAGGTTACTTTTATCGAAAAATTTGATGCCTTAGGCGATCACTACCATTTTGATAACACCCTAACCGAGTTTTACGTGCAAGAATCAGCAATAGTACAGCATTATTTATTGCAAACTTCGGGTGCAAAGCGATACCAAATTCATCATACTCAAGTGCATCAACAAAAACATAGTAATTTTACCAACTATACTTTTTCTTTTGAAGGTGCGGTGATTCGTAATAACCTAAACCTGCTCTTAGATGGTGAATTTTGTGAAGGAAATATGTTTGGGTTGTACAAATTAGAGGGAAAGAGCCATGTAGATAACCATACTTCAGTAGATCACCTTCGCCCTAATTGTCAAAGCAATGAATTTTACAAAGGTGTTTTGAGTGATTATTCAAAGGCTGTTTTTAATGGTAAGATATACGTTCGCCCACAAGCACAAAAAACGAACGCCTACCAACAAAATCGCAATGTATTACTTTCGGAGCATGCAAGTGTAAATGCAAAACCTCAATTAGAAATATGGGCAGATGACGTGAAATGCTCGCATGGGGCTGCTACTGGCAAACTAAACGAAGATGCATTGTTTTATTTACGCGCTCGTGGCATTGAAGAACAAACAGCTAAGGTGTTATTAGTGCAAGCCTTTGCTAATGAAGTAGTAGAAAAAATACCTATTGTTGCTATCAAAGATTATCTACACCGACTCATCGACACTGTATAGAGCAATATATTGAGGAGGAACATACAAGGTAAGCCATACCTTATTTTCAGATAGATAAAAAATATAGCCCTCACTGTGCATTTTACCTGCTTCTATTTGCAATAGAGTAGGTTTTTGCCTTCTATGAGCCACAACAACGGCAGTATCTATATCTCTGCTTAAATGTACATATTGGCGTTCGCGCTTTTCTATCCCTTTAGCAAGAATACTGGCTACATTGCTTTCCCCCGTGCCATGATATAGTATTGCAGGAGGCATTTGTGGCTCATACTCTAAATCGAGATCTAATCCAAGTGAGTGCCCTTGTGAAGCCCTTATTTTGGTTTTGTCAGCATTGAAAGCAAAACGTTTTTTGTCATTATTAACAACAATATATTCTAACAGTGCAAAATCTAATTGCCAATCTTGGTTTTGTTGATTCACCTTTTCGAGTAGCGTTTCTACTGCTATCCAACCCTGTTTATCGAGCTGAATATCAATCGTTTCAGGTTTGTGTCTTAGAACGAGAGATAAAAATTTACTCATCGTTCTCATTTTTTTAGTATCCATCATAAAATCTTTTTTAATGAGAATAAATATATGAAAAAAAATAACCACTTTGCTAAATAAGAGATAGGAATTATAATATAAATGCTTAATTTTGCAACGTTTTTTACATAATGGTAACCAAAATATTACATACAAAGAAATACAATCATTAACTATCATAACACATGGGATTGCAAGATTGGTTCTTAGGCGAAATAGCCATAGATTTAGGAACGGCGAATACACTCATCATCCACAAAGATAAAATTGTCGTAGACGAACCCTCTATTATCGCGATTGATCGCGTATCAAACAAAGTGCTTGCTGTCGGGAAAACCGCCATGCAGATGCACGAGAAAACACACGAAAATATCAAAACCATCAGACCTCTTAAAGATGGAGTAATTGCTGACTTTACTGCTGCTGAGCAGATGATTAGAGGACTTATCAAAATGATTCCTAACAGCAACAGATTTTTTACGCCCTCCTATCGTATGATTATATGTATTCCTTCGGGAATTACAGAGGTGGAGAAGCGCGCTGTGAAAGACTCTGCCGAACACTGCAACGCACGCGAAGTGTATATGATTCATGAACCTATTGCGGCAGCTATTGGTATCGGAATAGATATTCAAGAGCCTGTTGGTTCTATGATTGTAGATATAGGTGGGGGAACTACTGAAATTGCCGTAATTGCGCTCTCTGGGATTGTGTGTGAGCAATCTATCAAAATAGCTGGTGATGTGTTTACCAAAGATATAATGGATTATATGCGCCGTCAGCATAATTTATTAATTGGAGAACGCTCAGCCGAGTTAGTAAAGATAGAAGTTGGCTCAGCCATGTCAGAGTTAGAAACCCCTCCCTCAGATTATGATGTACGTGGTCGTGATTTGATGACGGGTATTCCTAAAACAGTAAAAGTAAGTTATTCTGAAATTGCTTTCTGCCTCGATAAATCAATCGCTAAAATGGAAGATGGTATTCTGAAAACTTTAGAAATGTCGCCTCCTGAGTTAGCAGCCGATATTTATAGCAGAGGTATTCATTTGACAGGTGGTGGTGCGTTATTGAGAGGTTTGGCGCAACGCATTGCATTGAAAACCAAACTCCCTATCCATGTGGCAGAAGACCCTTTAAGAGCAGTAGTACGTGGTACAGGTATGGCACTCAAAAATTTAGATGTTTATAAATCTGTATTAGTGCAATAATTATCACCCTAAGAGAGGAGTTATTTAGCTCTTCTCTTATTATCCAAACAAAACCGCATCTATGCAATCATTATTGTTCTTTATACAACAATACAGAACATTTATTGTATTTATCCTCTTAGAAATAATGAGCTTATCAATGATTGTATTCAATCATAGATATTATAATGCCCTTTTTTTTGACACCCTACAACGCTATACCCTCAATATTTCTGCACAAACTGATAATGTTTGGGAATATTTTAACCTCAAGAACATCAACCAAGACCTCATAGAGGAAAATGCACGCCTGAACTTGATGCTTACAGCCAAACAAAAACAAATAGATAAATTAATAGAAAAGAACTTAAAAGCAAAAGATACTTTAGTAAGCCAAAACTATGAATTAGTGGTAGCAAAAGTAGTTCGCCAAACTACCCACAAGAATAAAAACTATGTAACAATAAATAAAGGCTCCATTCATGGCTTGGAAGTAGGTATGGGCGTAATTTCAGCTTCTGGTTTAGTGGGGCGTGTTGTATTGGTCTCTTCGCATTATGCTACTGTTATCTCATTATTACATATAGATATGTCTGTTTCTGCGAGCATTCGTCGCAACGGAGTTGTTGGCTCTTTGCAATGGTATCCTAATAGCACACTCAAAGCAAAACTTTTGCACGTGCCTTCTCATTTGAGCATCAGCGTAGGAGATACTGTACAAACCTCTGGCTATAATGCAGTATTCCCACCCGATATACCTATTGGCATTGTAGAAAAAGTAGGGCAAAAATATGACGAAACTTTTTATGATGTTGATATCAAACTCTCCACCCATTTTCATCAGCTTTCTTATGTATATGTCATTAAAAATTTACTCCAAAAAGAACAAGAAGAATTGGAAAAACAAACCACAGAAAAAATAGAAGGAAAGAAAAAAAATGAATAACGCTACACCCATACTAAACTTTCTGATTTACTGGAGTATCCAAGTATTGATTTTGAGAAAAATACAACTTTTCGAAGTAGCCACATGCTTCTTATACCTCAACTTCTTACTTACACTATCCAAAGATTTAGACAGAACAGTTTTATTAATTATTGCATTCCTATTGGGCTTTTCAGTAGATATTTTTTATGGCACATTGGGCATACATAGCGCAGCCTGTGTTTCTATTGCCTTCCTAAGACCCTTTTTACTTTCTTTTCTTACCCCAAAAGACAAAGAAACAGATATATCGCTTCGTGAAATGGGCTTCAATGCCTTCTTTACCTACCTACTCATCACCATTACACTCCATCACACATTGGTATTTGCCATCGATATGGGAGATAATTTACTCATTACCCAAACCTTAACCCATATTATTTCAAGCGTTTTATTTACCTTTGTAGTAATATTTATCGTACAATTTTTGTTCTTATCTCAAAGAAAAAATATATGAATGAGCAACGCAGATGGATTATATTAGCCATATTTGCCTTTGTAGGGTTAGTATTTCTCCTCAAACTATTTAGCATACAAGTACTTAGCGAAGAGTACAGACTTGCAGCAGAAGCCAATGCGATAAAAAAAACCATCAAACACCCTCATCGCGGACTGATTTATGACCGCAACGGCAAACTTTTGGTGGCAAATGAGCCTATCTTTACCATTATGGTTATCCCCAACCAAGTAAGACTACAATCTACACAAGATACACTCACAATATGCCAACTCTTCAAAATTACCTTGAAAGAGTTCAATACCAAGATGAAAAAAGCCAAAGAAACACCACGTATTCCTTCTGTTTTCATCAAACAAATCTCTCAATTAGAATTTGCCAAAATACAAGATCGTCTCATTGATTTTTCGGGTTTTTATGCTGAACTAAAAACCATCAGAACCTACCCAAGTGTAAGTTTAGCGCACGTTTTAGGATACATAGGAGAAATTACAAAAGGGCAGCTTGACAAAGACACCACACACAGCTATGTACCCGGCGATTATATAGGCATTAGCGGTATAGAAGCCTCTTATGAAAAAGAACTTAGAGGTCGTTTGGGAGTAAAATATACCTTAGTAGATGCACAAGGCAATGACAAGGGTGCTTATAACAGCGGTATTTCAGATACCTTAGCCAAAGCAGGCAAAGACCTTACACTGACTATAGATGTAGACCTACAACAGTATGCTGAAAAAATTATGAGTAACAAAAGAGGTAGTATTGTTGCTATTGAACCCAACACAGGCGAAATATTAGCGATGGTATCAAGCCCTACCTACGACCCCAACATGCTCATAGTAGGAAAATCGTTCATCAAAAATTACGCAAACTTATCTAAAGATGACGAGCGTCCCCTCTTCAACCGCCCTGTAATGGCTCTTTACCCTCCCGGCTCTACTTTCAAAGTAGTACAAGCCTTAGTAGGGCTACAAGAAGAAGTATTAGTACCCGAAACGCGCCTCCTATGCGATTGGAACTTGGTGAAATGCCACCCCCACGGAAGCCCCGCCAACGTACATGAATCAATACAATACTCTTGTAATCCTTATTATTTTAAAGTATTCAGACGCATTATTTACCAAAATAAAATAGTTAAGCAAAAAATCAATGATAGCGTAACTGTAATGAAAGAATTACCTGATGGTGATGGTCGTATCGGACTTAATAAATGGAATGAATACATGCATCGCTTTGGTTTAGGCGAGCGTATTGGTGTAGACCTTCCCAATGATTTAGGAGGATTTATGCCTAATTTTGCTTTTTACAATAAAAAACACGGCGAAGGAAATTGGCAATTCAATAATATATACTCATTGGGCATAGGGCAGGGAGAAATGTCTATTGTACCCTTGCAAATGGCAAATATTGCTGCTATTATAGCCAATAAGGGATATTTTTATACCCCTCATTTGGTGAAATCTATAGGTAAAGATGGGCACAAACGCCCCGAATACACCCAGAAAAGAGAAACAGGCATAGATAAAAAACATTTCGACGTAGTCATTAGAGCCATGCGCGATGTGGTATATGCAGGTACTGTGAACCCTCAAGGTATTTTATATGATTTAGTAATGTGTGGTAAAACAGGCACTGTACAAAACCCTCATGGGGAAGACCACTCCGTTTTTATTGCTTTTGCACCTATGGACAATCCCAAAATAGCCATTGCTGTTTATGTTGAAAATGGAGGGTTTGGAGGGGCTGTTTCTGCTCCTATAGCCAGCCTTATTATTGAGAAATACATCAAAGGAGAAGTATCACGCACAGGCATAGAAGCCTCTATGATGAATGCCACATTTACGCGCAATGCCGCACGCTACTATTGGCAGCCCCGCCCTGAAAACTTCTTATCGCGTGCGCCTCGCAAAGCTGACAAAGAAGAAAGCAAAGACAAAGAAGGTGAAGAAGATGAACAGAAAAAAGAAAGCCCCAAAAATATAGATGCCATCATTTTAGAAGATAAAAACAAAGAAAATATTTTAGAAGAAGACTCAAAAAAATGATACCCTTAGAGGGAGATGAATGCGCATATTGCGATACCGCCGTGCTCCTCCTGATGCCCATACCCAACGTGGGGGGAGTGCCTTCACTGCCATCATCAATAAAGGCGTGAAACCTAAGTCTTCGCCTGCTTCTATTTTATGCTGAATGGTATTACCTTTTTTATCTAATAAAAAACTGATAATGACCGTACCCTCCTCAATGATAGGTAAGCTATCGGCATAGAGCACAATATAACTCCTAACAAAGCTATCAATGGCAGCCTGACCACCCTCATACTCAGGTGTGGAGTACTCTATCATCAAAAGTTGCTCCGACCAATCTACTACCCGATTACTATCAGAAGTAACCTGAGCTTTCACAAGAAAAAAGAGCAACATACTCAAAAAAAACAATAGCGACAATCTTTTCATACTCATAAACTTATTACAAAAGTAATGCAGTTTTTTAGGACTGTGAAAAAATGTAGGAAAAAACTTGGCAAAGAATAAAATAATCGTTAATTTTATCTTTTATTTATGACATACTTTTTAACATTTACTCATAATTATGGCAAGTTACAATAAAATCACCATCATCGGCAATTTAGGTGCAGACCCTACCATCAATACAGTAGGCGATAAAAAAGTAGCGAATTTTTCTTTGGCAACCAATGAAAAATATAAAGACAAAAGCGGGCAAGAAGTAGAACGTACTACTTGGTTTAGAGTTAGTTTTTGGGGAGCTACAGCCGAAATCGTAGAAAAATACCTCAAAAAAGGCAGCCAAGTATTTGTAGAAGGGCGTTTAGGCTCGCGCGAATACACAGATAGTAGTGGCAGTGTGAAAACTTCATTAGAAGTATTAGGTTCTGCTTTGCAACTCTTAGGGGGCAGATTGGCTGATGCAGGAAGTGGTGCAAGTGCTGTGAGTGCGAACAGTAACACTAAAAAGGCATCACAAGAATTGGAGGAAGATAATTTTTCTGCTAACCAAGACCCCGATGATTTACCTTTCTAAAACTTATATATTTAGGATACAAAAAAGCCTTCATTTTAGAGTAATGAAGGCTTTTTTTTAGGAAAGTGATTGGTTTTCCATAGAGGCAAGCTCTAAAATGCGTTGGTATTCTTCTGGGCTTAGGTCATTGAAGAAGAAATATACAGGATTGACATGCTCGCCATTATAAAAAACCTCATAGTGCAAGTGAGGAGCTGTGGAAAAGCCCGTACTTCCTACATATCCTATACACTCGCCACGTTTTATTTTTTGCCCTTCTTTTACCTTGAAACTTGACATGTGGGCGTAAAAAGTTTCGTATCCGTAGCCATGACTGATTTTTACGGCATTGCCATAACCACCACTATTGAATTTTGCTTCTGTAACTACTCCATCGCCAGTAGCATAAATAGGTGTTCCGTTAGGCGCGGCAAAGTCTACTCCGGGGTGGAATTGAGCTACTTTATAAATAGGGTGCATTCTGATACCGAAGCCAGAAGAGAGCCTTGTGAGTTGTTTATTATCTATAGGTTGTATGGCGGGGATAGATGCCAACATTTTAGATTTATTTTTTACCAATTGGATAATCTCATCATAAGATTTGGTTTGCACATACATTTTCTTCTTCAGGTTATCTATTTTTTGCATTGTGCTTGCGATGAGGTCTTCTTGTTTGAGTCCTTTTTTGAGTAGAGCCTTGTATTTATCTGAACCACCCGTACCCATCGCTCTTACAGAAGCAGGAATAGGGTCGGCTTCGAAAATAACTCTGTATACGTTGTCATCTCTTTTTTGGAGCGATTCGAGAACACTATTTACTTCTGTTATTTGCTTATTGAGTAGTTCATAGTGTAAAAGTAACTCTTCATTTTCTTTTTGTAAGGCTATTTCTTGGTTTGTTTTGTAGTATTGACCGTACAAAAATGTAAGCCCTATAGATAAGATAATTGAAAGAGTAAGGAAACCTAACAGATTGAGGACGATGTCCGCAGGTTTTGTTTTGATGACTTCATACTTACACGTTTCGGGGTCGTAGTAATATTTCAGTCTTGCCATAAGTATATGTTTTGGTGAGAAATTTAGGTTAGGTATCTCGACCTATCCTATTAACTATAAAAACTTTTGCAAAGTTAATACCTTTTCTTTAAAAAGAGGGCATTTATTTGATTTTTTTCACCTATATATCTGTTAATACTTTAAAAATAGTCTTATTTGGCTTTTGTTGCCTTTCCTGTAAGTAGCATTTTTCCCAATTCAGGGTCAGAGTTGATACTCATTATCGATTTATTGGGTGAGTTTGCTATATCGCGCAGAGCGATGAGGCGCATATCATTAGGCAAAAAGTCCATTTTTAGAAATTGTTTAAGATTGTTGATTTCAGCTTCCTTAAATTTCATTTGATGGTTGATGGTGATATAATTAACCAATCTTGTCATGATAACAGAAAGAATATCAACTCTTTTGGTTTGTTGTTCTACTACGTTTTTCACTTTTTGGTATACATCTTTCTCAAAGTTTTTAGAAAATACTATTTCTTCAGGAGTGATGAGTTTTGACAAATCATTGTTAAGAAATGCAATAAAACTTGTAACGGTATTAGGGTCTAAACAAGCATCGGCTAATAGTTTTACTAAAGCAATTTCTTTTTTTAGGTCGTTAATGGAGGCTATGTTTTCAAAAAATTGGACTAAGGTTCGGGGGGTAGTTCTTTCTCCTGAAACGATTTCGGGGTAAGTGAGCACAAAACTGATGCCTCGTGGGTCTATTTGATTTTTTTCTGCCCACATAGCCCATGCTTTCACATCGAAGGTGAGGGTAATGTGCATCATGCGCGTAAGCATGGCAAAGTCCATAGGAGTAACGGAATAATCGCCGCCATCGGGGTTAGCGGTAAGTATGATGTGCCATTTTTTGGGCAGTTTCCAACTTACGAGTTCATAGTTTTGGAGTAGTTGCATGATACCTCTCAAAATACGGTCGTCTGCCCGATTGACATCATCTATGAGTAGTATTCCTGGTCCTTCTTCTGTGGGCACCCAATCGGGGGGGATAAAAGTGGTAGTGTCTTTTTCTTGGTCGTTTTGTGTGATTTTGGGCATTCCTAAGAGGTCGCCCATTTCTTCAAATTGTGCGGGAGCTATGTATCTATACTCATATTTCATCTGTTGGGCAAAGGCTTCTACAGTTTGTGTTTTGCCGATACCGTGCTCTCCCCAGATACATATAGGTGTTTTCCGTCTGTTTTTTTCTTCGGCTTCCTCATTGGTTTTGATGATGTGGCTGATAAAATCCACCAATTCGGTAGTGTTACACTTTGTTCCGTATTGAATATAGTTTGTATTTTTCATATCTATAGATTTAGAAAACTATCCAAATAATAACACTCTTTGAGTGCTTCTTGTATGTATTGGGTATTTTGATATTGGTCTTTAATCTGTTGGTAATAAATAGAATAAGCAGGCTCAAAACTGAATTCCTTGTCTTTGCAGTAGGCTAATCGTTGTTCACATTCTGCCAACATGAGTGCTAATGCGGCTGCAATTTCTCTATTTTTTTTCTTTTTTGCTATTTTTAATGCATTTTGATAGGTATTTTGTGCTACTTCTAATCCCATGCTTTGATTTTTGTATTTTAAGATGCCATTTGGTTCTATACTGAGGCTTAGTATACAATCTTGACAAAGCCCACTGCCTATGAGTTTGCCAGCGGTGTAGTCGTATTCAGTCCTTGCGGTATGAAAATAGGCTGTGAGTGTAGATGCTTTTCCTCGGACACCTATGTTGTATTGTAAGTTTCCGAGTAATAATCCCCATTTTTCGGCATTTTTAGGGTCTTTCTTGATTTTGGTTTCCAAATCTATGTACCAACGTGCTACCTCTATTTTGGTGAAACTTTTGAGGTTGTATGTTTCTTCTAAGGTGAAAGGGAGTGGCATTCTTTTGACTTGAAATATCTCATCTTCATATTTTCGGAGGTATTTTTTAGGATTTGGGATTTTTTCAAAGGCAATGAGGGCTTCTTGTGCTCTGCCATCGCGGAGGAGTGTTGTGCCTAAATATTCGTATATTTTTACTTTTTGTAGCTCTTCTACGGCATCTATTTTTGATAGTAAGTAGTACTCGTAGTCATTTTTA
Organism: Cytophagales bacterium; assembly: GCA_004293905.1. Taxonomy (GTDB): domain Bacteria; phylum Bacteroidota; class Bacteroidia; order Cytophagales; family Microscillaceae; genus RDZE01. The sequence continues at coordinate 79,453 of RDZE01000014.1, forward strand.
TTAGGTTTTTCGAAGAGTGCTACCATAGATTGTGCTCGGTCTGCTTGTAAATCGAGCATAAAATCGACATAGATTGAAAATTGGGGGTTACTAAGTGTAAATTTGGCTTTTTCTTCGGGTTTTTTGGAGGAATTGTAGTAGGGTTGTAGTGTAGCACTTAGAAAAGAAAGTAATTGTTCTTCTAAACTTGCAGGAACGGTTAGGTCATTAGGATTAACACCGAGCAATGTGTTTTTTAATTCTAAGGCTTTGATGCGTTGAAAGAGTTGGTTTTCTAACTCAGGGCTATAGGTATTGAGTTCAACGATTTCGATGACGATTTGTAATATTTTGGCTTGTTTTACTAAGTCTGCTTTTTTACTTCCTTCTATCATTTTTTGTAAGGCTTGTTTGCCTTCTGCTTTGAAGCCCGCGAGATAATCGAGATAGGCTAAAGCTATTTGTATAAAATCGCCATTGTTCACTTTATTTTGGTTGCGCAATATAATGAGCCATTCGCGTAGTTCGTCTATTTTTTTGAGTGTTTCGTTTTTAGGAAGCTCTTTTACATTGGTCATAAATAAAAGATTTTCTTCTTTTTTTACGCCCAATGCAAATTGTTCTATTCGATTGATTTCTCGGAGAATGAGCATTTCGATGAACTCAGATTTATTATCTATTTGGTAGATATTTTTCATTTCTTCTATCGGCTGGCTAAAAGGTGCTAAGGCTCTGATGAAGTACATGAGGCATTTTTCACGGCTATTTTCGCAAGCCTTAAGTGTATTCTCAAAATCGGCATCAGATTCATAGCGAATATTTTTGAGTAGGTCGGCTCTTTTTTCGGGTACTCTATCGAATACGATGGCATAAAGTCGGTTGGCTTCACCGCGTCTATTGATTTGGGTAAGTGCATCGGCTTTGCGCTCTAATGCCCAGTATTGTGCTATGCTATTTACTTGTGGGAGTTTGGTTACTTCATTGTCGTAAATGGCGATACTTTTTTCAGGCATTTGTCCATAGTTATAAAGTCGCATACATTGGAAAGCATAACGCAATTTTAACCAAGTGTTATTTTCTGTTTTGAGCTTATTTTCTAATTGGTTGATGATTGTTTTGCTTATAAAAGTTGCACTACCGATATATATATTATACTGCTGAGGTTTTAACAAAATATCTTCCTCATCTTTATCTTCCCCAAAGAGAAAATAACTTTTTACTCTTGAAGGGAGATTGTTCCATACCCTGAATTTTTTATCTATTGTTTGTGGGTTATCTTGTAAAAAAAGTGAAATATGACTCTTAATCAGTTCAGAGAGTTTTTCTTCTTTCTCTATAGTAATTGTTTTTACAAAAACAGGTATTTTAAGGGTTGTGCCTACGGGCAGGGAAGTAAACAGGTAATTTTCTTGTGTAGTGATTGTATCTAATTGAGGGTTGAGGCGTAGTATATCACTAACTTTACAGTCATAAAAAGTACTAATTTTACCTAAATTATCAAGTCTTTCCCAACTGTATCCTTCTTCTTTTTCTACCTTAAAATCTGTAGTAGTAGGTTTAAAGTCTTTGGTTGCCTCTTCTAACCATTCTACATTGCCTCTTTCATTGGAAGGCTCTATGATTTTACTTTGGTAAAGATATTCTATGGCGGCTTTGTCTTGTGTATTGAGCAAATACTGGACAAAAGTATTACTCTCTATATAAGGGGATAGTATTTTATTTTTAGGATTTTGTACAGATTGGTAGATTTTTTCCCAATCTACTTCCGTAAAGTCATAGATGGCATCTTGTATGTCTTTTTCATCTGTCTGATTTTTAGTATAAGTAGTCCATTCGCTTAGGTTGGTTTGGTAGTCGTAGTTTCTTTGTCCATATTTATTGTTATAGTAGTAAGAAGCATAAAGCATGGCTCTTTCCGCGTCTTCATAACCATAGCCGTATGTTTTTTGAATATGCACAAATTGTATAGGTGAATAATCGCGAATGGCTTTTTCGGAGGGAAGAAAGAAACTGTATTTGAGATAATAATCAGTCCCCATAAAATCAGGGCTATAACAACTTTGGCTCATTGGGACATAGAAAATGCACATGAGGAATGTGAGCAAAGTATAGGTTATTTTTTGATGCATAGTTTCTCCTTTTTCCTGAAAAAATATTTATGTGTAAAAAAGACCTACGGAAGCGCGAGAGGCTATTTCTGTAGGTCTTTTATAGAATTATGATTGTTCTTTTTTTGCGAAAGCAAAGGGTATTAATAGTGGCATTTGGCACACTCTAAACCACCTATGTTTTCTACTTTGAGTTGTTTGCCTCCTGCTTGTTTGTGAGCAGCCATTAATTTATCGTAGTAGGCATTTCCTTCAGCTTTTACTACGGTGCGGCGGTGGCAATCAATACACCAACCCATTGTAAGGGTGGCACGTTGTTGAACAACTTCCATTTCTTGTACTTCCCCGTGGCAATTTTGACATTCGAGTCCGCCTGCTACTACGTGTTGTGCGTGGTTGAAATAGGCAAAATCAGGTAAGTTGTGTACGCGTATCCATTCTATAGGTTTGTCGTTTTGGATAGCGGCATATATTTTTTTGATTTCAGGAGATTCGCGTTTGATTTCATTGTGGCAGTTCATACACACGTTTGCAGCGGGTATGGTTGCCGATTTTCCTTTGCTTACTCCTGTGTGGCAATAGTTACAGTCTATTTCGTATTGCCCTGCGTGCAATTTGTGTGAAAATGCGATAGGTTGTGTAGGTGCATATCCTTGTTGCACACCCACAGTAGCCAATGTATCAATCACCGATTTTGTGGTAACGACCGCAAAGAGCATTACGGCTAAACCTATAAAGGCAGGGTGTTTGAAGAATTTAGAAATGTCATAACGTTGATTGAGCACTTCTTTGTCGCTTTCTTCCATTTCGCCTGTTTCTTCTCTTTGTTTGAGATAGCGTGTTAGTACAGACATTAATAGGCTAAGCACAACTACCATTAGCAACAATACAACTACTAAAACACCTAAAATGATGTTAATGTAGCCTGATGAAGTACCTCCACCTCCTTCTCCATCGTTAACTGTTGTAGAGTCTGTACCTCCGTTGGCATTTCCATTACCTCCTGTATTAACTTTTTTGCTTGCATCGTCTATATAAGCGATGACAGATTTGATTTCATCGTCTTTGAGGTCTTCAAAGCTCGACATTTGGGCTTTGTTGTATTTTTCGTAGAGGGCAACTGCATAAGCATCACCGCTTGCGATTACTTTCTGCGAGTTACGAATCCAAGGGATAAGCCATGCTTCAGTGCGGCGTTCTAAAATGCCTTTGAGTCCAGGTCCTACGACTACTTCGTCGCTAAGTGCGTGGCAAGAAGAGCATTTAAGTTCATATAGTTGTTTGCCAAGTTCTAAGTCGGCAGTGGCTCCTCCAGCTTTGGTTTCTACCTTTTGGGCTACGCTGTCTTGTTTGGCTTCCTGAGCTTGTGTATAGGCAAGAGGAGCTGCCAAAAAGAGGAGGGTTATGAGAAAAGAGGATATTCTTTTATTCGCAAACATAATTCTAATAAATATTTTAGCTATTTAGACGCAAATCTAATATTCAATCTGATATATTCAAATAGTGAGGCAAAAAATAATCTACTTCTTTATCTATAAGAGGTTTTGAATGAGGGTTTATTTTTTTATTAAAGTGCTGATTTTGAGTATTTTAGCGGTAAAAATGAGGGTTATTTTTTTTATTTAGAATAAGTATAAATAGTTTTTTTATAGTCATTTCATCAAAAAAAGCCTATCAGTTTTTTTGTTCTGTAGGCTTTTTTATTTTTGAGTATATGTTTTATTTGTTTTTTCTTAGAGATGTATTACTTCACCATAGGCGGCGGCGGCGGCTTCCATCACTGCTTCTGACATAGTAGGGTGAGGGTGTACGGCTTTGATGATTTCGTGCCCTGTGGTTTCTAATTTTCGTGCTACGATTACTTCGGCTATCATTTCAGTTACATTTGCGCCTATCATGTGCGCACCTAAAAATTCGCCGTATTTGGCATCAAAAATTACTTTTACGAATCCATCTTTTACCCCCCCTGCGCTGGCTTTTCCTGAGGCAGAGAAAGGGAATTTTCCTACTTTGATTTCGTAGCCTGCTTCAATGGCTTTTTTCTCGGTGTAGCCTACGGAGGCTATTTCGGGTTGGCAGTAAGTACAGCCGGGTATGTTGTTATAGTCAAGAGGTTCGGGGTGGTGTCCTGCTATTTTTTCTACACAGATGATGCCTTCAGCAGAGGCTACGTGTGCAAGGGCTTGCCCTGGTGTAATATCACCGATGGCATAAATCCCTTCTACATTGGTGCGGTAGTATTCATCTACTATTACTTTTCCTTTGTCGGTTTTGATATTAAGGTTTTCGAGCCCTAATCCTTCAAGGTTGGTGGTTACGCCTACTGCCGAGAGGACTACATCGCACTCTATATTTTCTTCTCCTTTGGCAGTTTTGATGGTTACTTTATTTTTTTTGCCTTTGGTGTCTACTTTAGTTACTTCGGCATTGGTGATGATGTTGATACCTGCTTTTTTATATGATTTTTCGAGTTGTTTGGAGATTTCTTCGTCTTCTACGGGTACGATATTGGGCATATATTCTACTATAGTAACTTTAGTTCCGATGGCATTATAGAAATAGGCAAATTCTACGCCTATGGCACCTGAGCCTACTACAACCATTGTTTCGGGTTGTTTGTCAAGGAACATGGCTTGGCGATAGCCTATGATGCGTTGTTCGTCTATTTTGAGGTTGGGCAGTTCGCGTGCGCGTCCTCCTGTGGCTAAAATGATGTGTTTGGCAGTGTATTGTGTTTTTTTGCCGTTGGCATCGGTTACTTCTACTTTTTTGTCTTTGGTAAGGCTTCCGAAGCCGCTGATGTGTTCTATTTTATTTTTTCTGAACAAAAATTGTATTCCTTTGCTCATTCCGCCCGCTACATCGCGGCTTCGTTTTATCATGCTTTTGAAGTCGGCAGTAGGATTTTGCACATTGATACCGTAATCGTTGGCGTGTTGTATGTACTCAAAAACTTGTGCTGATTTGAGCAATGCTTTGGTGGGAATACAGCCCCAGTTGAGGCAGATACCCCCTAATTCTTCTTTTTCGATAACGGCTACTTTCATACCTAATTGTGAGGCGCGAATGGCAGCTACATAGCCCCCTGGGCCTGAGCCAATGACGATGAGGTCGTATTGTTGTTGTGAAGACATATATTGTTCAGTTATTTAGGATTTTGCAGGTTGCAAAGTTAAAATTTAAAGTGCATTAATCTAAATATTTTCATTTTTTGTAAGAAAAAACTATACTGCTCCCTAAAATGAGTAGTATTGAGTAAGGTTGGCTTAAAGCTCTATTCATTGTGTTGTGTTTATAAAGTTACCCATAACAATTACCGCTTTATGAAAGGCGGGATTTTTAGCACTTTCCTTGCCCTATGCACAAAGTTGATAGAAGGTGTAAAAGTCTACATTTGGGATATTAGGGTGTTTTTTTTTCTCGTCAAAGCGTTCGCAAGAAGTCTTCAAAAAGCATAACCTTCCTAAACCCTTGTTTTCGTAAACCTTCGTGTAAAGGATTATCTCTTGTCAAAAGTAGTAGGTCTAACTGCATTGCTAAGGCTACATAAGTCGCATCTTTTAAATCTATTTTGTCAAGTAACTTTTTAGACTTTTCAAGGCTTTCTTCGCTTAAAGCGTATTGTGGTAAAATTGTAATTTGCGAAAACACAAAATATGTCCATTGCAAAAACTCATCATCTTGCATTTTTGTCTTCATTTTCAAGATATGTTTGTACTTTTCAACTTCTACCAACACAAAATCAGGAAGAATAAAATTATAGTACGTTAATAAGGGTTTGTAACTTGCCTTACCACTTATTAATATACTCATCAAAATATTTGCATCAATTACGAAGTCTGTCATTGTTACGCAAAATATTTATGTTTCTCTTGTTTCCAAGCTAAATTCCTTGATACTTGCCATTCTTTGTCATTTTCAAGGTCAATGTTTTCCAAGTCTTTTAAAATGTCTTGTGCGGCAAGTTTGAGAACAACTTTTTGCATAAATTCCTGTAAATGGGTTTCTATCTGTTTGTAACCCATTGTTTGCACAAAACTTTCATCTAATTGTATTTTGAATTCTACCATTTTTCTACGAATTTAAAGTTTGCACAAATTTACAATTTATCTGCCATGAATGTTGTCTTTGGGTCATTGTTTTATTTATAAGGTAAGGCGCAACGAAAAAAAATAGTTGCGAAGGCGGGATTTTTAGCACTTACTTTCTTGATTGTCCCAAACTACAAATATAGCACAAATCTTTCTAAAAAGTCCCCCCCGCCATTTTGCCAAACTGCTGTTATGCACCGTTATTTTTCGTGTTCAAATTTTTCCTTAATAATTTCAACTAATTTAGTTTCAGTTTCCAATATTTTGTTTTTAAGAAATTCCAGTATTTTATCCGTCTGTTTTATTAGGAAATCGGAAGAACTCCATTTAAAATTGGTAATAATCTCTCTGAGACTCCAATCAGTTTCACTATAACCTGTGAATGCATAGAAAAATTTAATATCCTTTTTTGAGATTAAAAAAGTTAATAACAAAGCGTGTTGTTTCAAATTTGGGAATAATGGTTTAAAATCGATAGTCACATATTTATAGGGAATATCAATAGGTTGTTCAAAACCTTTTAATTCATTTCTATATTTTGTAACAATTTTATTTCCTCTCATCATACTGGTTAAACCCCAAAAGGGATTAGCTGTTTCTTCCTCTTGATATGATGTTTGTTCGTAATCAGGTTTTGCAAAAAAGTCATTAGGGTTATCTTCTAACCATCTAGCAATTAAAATTCCTTTTGGCAGATACCTTAGATTATGCTCGAATGAAAACCTATACTCATACAATTCATTGATTTCAGTTTTCAGCTCCGATTCTTCAATAAGTTCTTTGACTTGGTTAAGAAGATTTGAAACATCTTCTTGAGTTGAATAAATTTCAGCCTCCTTTTTAATTTTGTCTATGTATGAATTATACTTTACAGACTCTTCTTCTTTTACATTTTCAATCTCTTTTACTGATTCAGTAATGTATTTATCAATAACTTTTTGTAATTCTGGCGAAGTGTCTAAAAAACGTTCTGTGTGGTCAGCTTGCGTTATAAAAAAAGGTGTTTGGTTAGTGCTTTTTTCAAATTCATCAGATATAAAATCAATAATGTCTTTATACCGAATGGAAGGTTTATCACTTCTGTTTATCGCCTTTAAGAAACTTTTCGTGAAATCACTTAATTCGTCATTTTGATACGAATATTGAGAAGTCATACTCGAATGAAGAAAATAGCATTTATCAAAACTGTCAACTGTTTTGGAATAATACTTTTCAACAATATTGGTATTCTCTTTAATGTATGAAACTCCAGATTGACAGGCATCAATAACTTTAGTAACCATTTTAGGTTTAATGCTCTTTATCATACTGTCAATCTCCAAATTCTGAAGTGATGTTTGTCTTTTTTGACTTTCATCATAGTCTGAAAGAATGTAATAAAATTCGTTACTTATGAAACTTCCGTGTCCTGAAAAGTAGAAAAACAATTCTTCAATGCTTTGACCCTTCCATCCTTCAAATAATTTCGATAATTCGGACTTAACTATATTACTTTTAACATTTTTGCTGAATACTTTTATTTCGGCAAATTCTTTTGAAGCGTTTAAAACTTCTGATATAGCATTGATGTCATTATCGCAACCTGGCAGATTGTTACCATTTTTATATTCGCTAATTCCTATAAGTATTCCTATTCTCATATTTTTGACGGTGTGTTTTTATAATGCTACATAACGTTTTGTGGCTTGGCGATGTGGCGGATTTTAGCACAAAAGTTCAATCGAATTACTACTGTTGAACCTTGCAAAAATGTTTCATAGAAGCACTTTAGCTGCCATATTGCCAAACCGCTGTTAGTACCAGTTGTTCTTCTCTCATTATTGTTTTAAAAAGCCGTATTCATAAACCTTCGGTTCTATTTTGCCTGCAAGTTGTTTAAGTTTTTCTCTTAAGTCGCCAATTAAGCGCATATATGTTTCGTCTGCACTTTTATTGTTCATTTTCCCTGCTTCGTTTCTGCCTTGAAAATGCTCCCTTATGTCGTAAAGTGAAGCATTAACATTGCAGTTTGGCTGTCTGTGATAATATTTCCAGATTTCTCTGGCAGAGTCTATAACTTCTGTTGCTTCTATTGAAAATAAAAGTGGCGTTGTTCTATGGTTTTGATTGCCGAACAAGTTTTCATTGGTGTCGTTTTTGAGCTTGCCATTTATGAATTTGCTCATAAAGTTGCTCTCAAACTTTTCTCGTGCATTTACTTCTTGTTCTGTGAATGGAATCCAGTGATTTGTACCATATTGTGATTGAATATTATTACTAAATAAAGTATAAACAAAACAATCATTTTGAAATTCACTGTCGATTTCCCATCTATTGTTAGGAAAAAGAAATTGGTCTCGGTCATTTAGCCATGTTGCTTCAACTGATTTTCGTACTGCAAAATATATACTTGATTTTATTAAATTTTCTGAATTTATTAGAAATTGACCAGCAGCTTTATTATAAACCATATTGATATGATTAATTTGAACAATATTCTGTTGCTGAAAATCATTACCCATAAACGGGAATTTTCCAATTACATTTAAATCTGTTTTTTGTGCTCTATATGGTTTAATCCAATCATTTATATAGTGACTATTATCATATGCATAAAAGTTCTTACTACCAATAAGTTCGGCATTTTTATCAAAAACATCTGCTTGTATTTGTTCAAATTTTTCTTTTATGCTTGTATTCCAAATCATAAAACCAATTGGGAAAATTCCTTTTACGTTATCAAATGTATTAGCAGGCACCACAAAAGCCTTAATGAGTTTTGCTTTAAAAAAGTTTCTAAAATCAACAAAGTGTTGACCTTGTAGAATTTTTAGTTTTGAAAATTCAGCAATAATACAACTATCAATTTCGTAATAAATTCTTGTTAAAAATTGAGCAAATAATTCTCTATTACCTTGACCCAATAATTTTGAATACTTTTTATTTATGGAATTTTGTTCAACTGCTGATTTTGTTTCTTTTCCAAAACTTCTTTGAGGTGCTTCGGCATATGGTGGATTTATATAAACAACTAATTTTTTTCTTTTTTCAGGATTGTTTATAATTTCTTGTAAAGGCTTTGGTAATTTGGTGAAATCATCGTTTAAAAAGTCGAATTGAAAAACGTGGTCGTCTAATAAGTTTGCCCCGTTTTTAATACGGTCACGCATCACTTCTACATCTTGGCTGTCCAAAGTAGAAGCCCAGATATTATATTTGTTGGTAAGCCCCGCCAGCAAATTCCCTGTACCAGCGGCACAGTCCCAAACATAATATTCGTCTTGCCAATCTTCGCCTAAAACATCAGTCAGATATTTTTGTGAAAGTTCAACCCAAATTTGCGGGGTAAAGAAACTTCCTTTTCGTTCTCTTACGTCTTGCGGAACAAGTAAATCCCTACGTTCTACAATATAATCCCAATATTCTTCTTTGGGTGGTCGGTCGTATTTGTTCCAAAACTGCGTGTGCGCCACTTGCTTGTCTTTGAAGTCCGTTCGTTTGCTGCTAAACATTCCTGCTTCGTCTATTTTGCGGTCAAGCTCGTAGTGGTCGTGTTTGAGTAAAACAAAAAGTTTTTCTTTAAGCGTATTGTTTTCTTGCGAAAGGAGGTCTGCAAGATAAAAGTCGCCATCAATAATTCCTGTTTTTTTGGCAATATCCCAGTTTACAGCAATGGTTGGTTTTACGTTTTGTAGCCATTTGTTATAAATGACCATAAAATTGTTTTTGTCAATTTTTGTTTTTGTCAAGCCGAATTTACCAACTATGAAGTTGTTTTTGATAAATTTCTTCAGTTCTCGGTCGTCATTGAGAAAGTTAAAAAGCAAGGCTTTGTTGTCAATTAGCGTTTTTACTTTTTGGTGAATGAGCTTAAATTCCTTTGTATCGTAATTTGACGGTGTTACGTTCCAGTTAAAGTCGTTGATGTAAAAAACTTCGTGAATGTCGTTGTAGGGAATGAAAGCAATTTTTTCTCCGTCAAATGCTCCTAACATTGCTGGTGGTAAAAACTTGTCAAATGTCCTTGCCTTGCCAATTGTCAAAATGAGTTGAACGATTGATTTGTAAATGTCTGACGAACCTTTTTTAGCTTCTGCCCAGAGTAAAGATTCCTGTTCAAAAAGTTCTTTTTTGCTTTGGTGCATACAAACACAAAAGTCCACGTTACCAATTATTTTGGAGCAGTCGTATATCCAAAAGTAGTCTTGGGCTACTTTGTTTTTCAGTTCTTCTTCTCTTATGTTTTGATACTTCATTTCTTGTCTATATTCGTCTGTTACGGTGTCGTCTTACAATTGGTGCTAACGTTTTCGGGCTTTGCGTTCGGGCGGGTTTCGGAGCACAAAACTGTCAACCAGCACTGAACTTGAGAAGCACAAAGCTTCAAGTATGCACGTCCCCCCGCCTGACGCAAAAATCGTGTTAGCGGTTCGGCTTTCTTTTCTGGTGTTACTTGTCATAATGAAATGCTATTATTTCCAAGAATACTATTTTGTCTTTGTCCTGCGGTAAATGGAAATGAAAACTAAAAGATGTTTCACCTCTTGTCCCAGTTGATTTTAAAAAGTAAGGATGATTTGGTGTCTCTTTTTTGATAGTTTCAATAACGTTTGTAAAGTCCTTGTTTGTTACAAATAGCATAAGTGCAGCTTTAGAGTCACGCCAAGTTAGATATCTGTCAAATAGCTGTGAAATAGCTTTGTGAAATTCAGATGCACCGTGCCAAAATTTACATTCGGCAACAAACAAATTGCTACCGTCTTTCGCATACTTTAGAATAATGTCAGTTTTGCCACCTCTGTTAAAAGTCTCACCAGTTGCTGTTGTGCTGTCGTAGCGAGTTTCTAAAACCAATAGAAATTGGTCTCTAATTCCTTCTTCGTCTTTGTCCTTGTAGGTTGATGGCTTCTTCTCCATACTTTTCCCTAAGTCGTAGATAACTTTAAGAATGTCGTCATACATTTCTTTTGCCATCATAGGTTCAGAGGAAAATTCCTTGTGTTTAGAAACAGCTGGTTGTGGAATTACTTTCTTTTTAATTGTCGGTGCAGTAAAAACAGAAGTTGTGTCCTTGTTGACTTTTACATTGATAGCTGTGAAGAAATCGTTCTCTTGTAAGTATTTATTCTTTTGTTGCTGAAACAAAGAGTTCACCGTTCCTGGCAAAGATTGCATCCAACTTGTCGCAACTTGATTAGTATTACCTAAATTGGTAAATGCTCTTCTTTGAAAATCGCTCTTAGTTCTTTTAAATTCTTCGGGGTCTTTTTTGTATAGCTTAAAGCTGAATGAAACTGTGCTATTTTGCTCGTTAACGTATATTTCAGCAGAAGTCATTGTCCAAGTGCTTGGCTGAACTCTGAATAGCACACTTGAGCCAGTGAACTTGTATCTAATTGTGAAACTGAAAACTTCAGTTTGGTATTTTTCTCTGTAAAATCTATCCTCAACCCATTCTTTTGAAACTGTCGGTTCGTCAACTGTTTCGCTGTTATAGTCAATGGTAAGTGGTTCTAACGAGTATTGGTCTATTAAGTATGCTTTAAATTCTTCTTCGTCAACGCCAAGTATGTATTCTTTTCCTTTACCCTCAATTTCACTTTTGATTTTGTCACTAAGTTGTCTTGTGAAATCAAAACTGCTGATTTCGCTGAATGATTTAATTGTATTTCCGTATCCGTAACTTCTCATTTAGTAGTCTGTTTGTTTAGTGTGTCGTATTGTCCTAAGCTGACCGCTAACTCGTTAATATACGCAACTCACGTACATTTTGAAGTAAAGGTAGGGATTGTTTTTGACACTTACAAATTTTCAGTTAAAATATTCAAATATTTGATTATCAATTACTTATGTTTATAAACAATACAAAATGTGCAATGCATTTTTATATTGTTTTTAAAGGACTTAATTTTTTTGATGCTTTTTTCACTTACATAGAGGTATAGCGCAAAGTAGTTTTTATGTTGCTATTTTCTAAAAATTCTTGGATAATAGGTAATTTTTTGAGAAACTTATTTGCCCACGCCTTTCTACATACAAATATAGTAAATCATAGTCAATTTACCAAATATTTTCCAAAATATTTAACAAGTATTGAAAATAGAACTTTTAAATCTTGTTGATGGTGCTGAATAGGAGTGAAGCTGATTAGTTGTTTTTCAGTTTAAAAATGAGTTTTCGAGTTGCTCAATGAGGGTTTCTGTTTTTTTTGAAAGTAGTCAAGAGGATTTTTTTATCTTGTTTGTTTGCCCCTATGACACACTAAATAAAAAAGTATGTGTTATCATTGGCTTTGAATTTAAAAATAAAATTACCTTTTTGTGATAAAAAAAACGAAAATAATATTTAATATTGCGCTTCAATAAGATTTGGATTTAGATTATGAGCATGAAACCTAAAGAAATACAAGAGCTAATAGATTTTATTTCGAAATCAGGTTTAGCGGAGGTAAATATAGAGACAGAGGGCTTTAAATTAAGCGTGCGCAAGATGGTAGAAACTACCTCAAGCCCTATGGTGATAGCACAGAGCCCTGTAGTGGTATCGAACCCTGTCAATACTACTCAAACAGTAGCTACTCAAGTACAAGAGAGCAAAACGCCCCCTCCTTCGTCTTCGCAAGAAGTAGATGAAAGCAAGTTGGTGGCTATTAAATCGCCCATGATTGGTACTTTTTATCGTTCTCCGAACCCCGATTCTCCTCAATTTGTATCAGTAGGTGATGAAGTACGTATTGGACAAGTGGTTTGTATTATAGAGGCGATGAAACTTTTTAATGAAATTGAATCGGAAGTTTCAGGACGCATTGTAAAGGTATTGGTTGAAAATGCTTCTCCTGTAGAATATGACCAACCTTTATTTTTGGTAGCTCCTAATTAGTCCATCATTTTTTAGGCTTTTCGTTGCAGGCTTTGCAAGTGCCACTGATGAGTAAGTTGGCTTCTTCGGCTTTATAGCCTTCTGGAAGTAATAAGTTAGGGATTTCCACATGCTCCAAGCAATTGGTTTGACCACAACCAATGCATTTAAAATGTACGTGTTGGTGGTGGTGATGCCCTTCTTCTTCGTGGCAATCGTGCGAACATAGGGCGTATTTGAGTATCCCTGAATCGTCTAATACTTTGTGTATCAACCCTTTATCTAAAAAAGTTTTGAGCGTTCGGTAGATGGTTACGCGGTCGTATTGTGCGCCTATGTTTTCTTCTATGTCTGCATTGGAGAGTGCGAACTGAAACTGATTAAATAACATTAGTATGTCTATTCTACCTTGAGTATGCCTTAGCTTAAAGCGTGTGAGCATCGTTTGACTTTGGTTTTCTATGGTTTTGGTCATTTTTTTAGGATAGTATTTAGTGTGTAATGATTTTTTGTTGCGGGTATTTTTTGAGCCATTGCAAGATGATTTTTTGAGTATCTTTGGTATGCTGGTAGGGTTTTATGTATTGGTAGGCTTCTTCTATGGAGCTAAAAGAATCTGTTTCGGGGCTTAGGTAGCCAAAACCTTGATAAATACCTTTGTCTATAATTACTAATCCGTTTTCTTGCCTATTTCTACCTTGTGTAATAATGATAAAACTTTTTTGACGCAAGGTCTGAAAACTAAGCATCATTTCGTTGGCTCTTTGGTTGTAAGATTCTGGTGATTCTTCTTCAGTGCAAGCCCCGTAACATTGTTTTACTTGATAATCGAAACAAGTGGGCATGTGTTGGTCGTAGAGGTGGCAAAGTTTTTGGCAGAGTTGGTATTCTTTTACTTTGCTTGCGAGCATTTTTCGGGCAAATTGTAGATTTCCAGCAATGTAGAGCGGTATTTCGTTTCTTTTGCTGAGGTTATCGGCTATAAAACGTATGTATCCTTTTTCGTCTGTGTATTGAAAAATTCCGAAAGCGTATTGGCTTCTCCTTTGTGCTTTATTAAATATTGGTTTGTGTTTTTTTATCTCATCTGATTCGAGCAGTAGTGCGATGAGTTCGCTGCCTGTGAGTAGATAGTCTATTTGGGCTATGTGGTTTTTGAACTCGATGGTTTTTCGGTCGTTGAGGTTAGTACTGAAATGTGAAGCAATTCTTTTTTTTATGTTGTTGCTTTTCCCTATGTATATAATGTCGTTTTTTTCATTTTTAAAATAATAGACTCCTGTTTTTTCGGGTAGTTGTTCGAAGGTTTGCGGTTCTATTTTTGGGGGCAAAGCTTTGGCTGTGATTTCCCCTTGTATTATGTTTTTCTCGGTGGTTTGTGGATTTTTTTCCAATAAGTAAATCAAAATTTCGGTAGCGGCTTGTGCATCTGCTTGTGCGCGGTGGTGCTGCGTGAGGTTGATATTGAGGTGTTTGCTTACATTTGCCAAACTATAAGAAGGCAGTCCGCTGATGAGTTTTCTTGATAGCCGTAGTGTGCAGAGTAGTTTTCGGTTGTATTTGTATCCTAATTGTGCAAATTCTCGCTTAATGAAGGTGTAGTCGAAATGGACATTGTGTGCTACAAAGATGCAATCTTGAGTAAGTTCGATAATTTTTTTGGCTACTTCATAAAATTTGGGGGCATCTTGCACCATTTCGTTGTTGATGCCTGTGAGTTGGGTGATGAAAGGGGAGATAAAACGCTCAGGGTTAATGAGCGTTTGATAGTGTTGAATAATGGTATTGTTTTGGCAAATAATGATGGCTATTTCTATGATGCGATCTTCATTGGCAAAGTTCCCTGTGGTTTCGATGTCTACAACTGCATAACGCATAAAGATATTTTCTCACAAAGATATAAAAAATGGGTTACTTTACTCATGTTTTTTCCGCAAAAAATAGCATAAGTGAGTGCGAAAAAAGTATTATTTTTTACTTTTTTTGAGTTTTTCGAGTGCCTCATCAAGCTGCTCAATGGCAGTTTCTAATTTTTTTGCTTTTTCTTTGATTCGTTTCGCTTTTTCGGAGGCGGTTTCGTTGTTTTTTTGTGATTTTTCCTCTTTTTCTACTGTTGTCATCTCTTTTTGGTATTAATACATTACATTAAGCAAGAAGTATGCCTATTTGTTAATGAGTATACTTTTTCACTCTACATTTATTACTTGAGCGATGCTATAGGTAACCGCATTGCCTCCGATAAGTACTCTTTTTTCATTGATTAGTTGGCAGTAGAGTGTGCCTTTTCGTGTTGATAATTGTTGTGCTATGAGATTATTATTTTTAAGTTGTGCTGCCCAAAAAGGAATGAGTAGGGAGTGCGCTGAACCTGTTACGGGGTCTTCATTTACACCTGATTGAGGGGCGAAGTAGCGCGAAACAAAATCTACTTGGTCGCCTTTGGCAGTAACAATGAGCCCTGTTTTGGGGATTTGGGCTATTAGTGGTAGTTGGGGTTTTATGGCTGTGATTTGCGCTTCGGACTGGAGAAGTGCCATGTCGTTCAATTCGGAGCGATAATAGGCGATGGGTTCGAAGCCCAATGCTTCTGCAATGTAGGGAGGAGGTTCTATGGGTTGTGGTATATCGGAGGGGAAATCGAGCCAAATGCGTTGGTCTTTTTGTGTGGCTTTGAGTATTCCACTTTTAGAATGAAAGAGAATGGTATTGTGAGGGTATTTTAAATGATTCCACAATACGTGTGCAGCAGCTAATGTTGCATGTCCGCAGAGTTTTACTTCGGTGGTGGGTGTAAACCAACGGATATGGAATTGATTGTTTTCTACGGGAATAAAGAAAGCAGTTTCGGCAAGGTTATTTTCGGCAGCTAATTGTTGCATAGTCTGTTCGGGCAACCATTCCTTTTCTAATGGGCATACGGCTGCGGGGTTGCCTGAGAATACTTTTTCTGTAAAAGCGTCTACTATATAAGTGGTTAGTAATGGTTTCATGAACGATTGCGCCAGCTTTTGATTTTGCGTTGTGTTGTTTTTTGTGTTGTGTTATTGAAATTGGTTTGTCCTTTTTCTAAGAGTTGATGCGCCACCCAAGCGGCTAATTGTGCTTCTTCGTTTTGTGCTTTTTGTTGTAGTACTTGGGGTTGGTAGTATTTATTCACGAAATTTGTATCAAATTTTCCAGAGGTAAATGCCTCGTGTTGGAGTACGTATAGGCAGAATTGCAATGTATTTTCGATGCCTGTAATTTTGTATTCTTTGATGGCTCTACACATGCGTTCTATTGCTTCTTTTCGGTCTTTGCCGTGTGCTATGAGTTTGGCAATCATGGGGTCATAGTAGATAGGTATTTGCATGCCTTCCTCGAAGCCGTCATCAACTCTGATGCCTATGCCTTGTGGTTTTTGGTAAGTAGTGAGCGTGCCTATATCAGGTAAGAAATTATTTTGTGGGTCTTCGGCATAGACTCTTATTTCTATAGCGTGCCCATTTATTTTCAGGTCTTCTTGTTGGAAAGATAGGGGTTGTCCTTCGGCTATTTTGATTTGTTCTTTTACGAGGTCTATACCTGTTATTTGCTCTGTTACGGGGTGTTCTACTTGTAGGCGTGTATTCATCTCGAGGAAGTAGAAGTCAAGTTTTTCATCTACGATAAATTCTACGGTGCCTGCGCCAAAGTATTGGCAAGATTTGGCTACCCTTACTGCGGCTTCGCCCATTGCTTTTCGCATAGTAGGGCTTACTACTGCTGAAGGGGCTTCTTCTATTACTTTTTGGTGTCTTCTTTGAATGGAACATTCACGCTCGAAAAGGTAGACGATATTACCTTGTTGGTCGCCTAATACTTGTATTTCTATGTGTTTTGGGGAGGTGATGTATTTTTCTATGAATACGGCACCATCTCCGAAGGCAGAAGTAGCTTCGCTGATGGCTCTTTGCATTTGTTCTTCAAACTCTTCTTCTTTCTCTACGATTCGCATTCCTTTTCCGCCTCCACCTGCTGAGGCTTTAATGAGGACGGGGTATCCTATTTCTTGTGCGCGTTTTTTGGCGGCTTGGAGGTCAGTGATGGCTTGTGGAGTACCTGGTACCATAGGAATATCGTATTTTGCGGCGGCTTCTTTTGCGGCGAGTTTGCTTCCCATAATGGCTATTGATTGTGGTGAAGGACCTACGAATATGATACCTGCTTGTGTTACTTTTTGGGCAAATTCGGCATTTTCAGATAAAAACCCATATCCTGGGTGTATGGCATCTACGCCAAGGCGAAGGGCTTCGCTGATGATAAAATCGGCACGAAGATATGACTCAGAAGAGAGGGCTTTGCCTACACAGATGGCTTCATCGGCAAAACGTATGTGGGGAGAGTTACGGTCGGCTTCGCTAAAGATAGCTACGGTTTTGATGCCCATTTCTTTGGCGGAGCGCATGATGCGTAGGGCTATTTCGCCACGATTGGCGATGAGTAGTTTCTGTATTTTTTTCATCATTTTTACACAAATTTTAGGGGGAGTTGGTAGTTATGAAAAAAGCATTTTTCGCCCTAACGACGAAGAATGCTTTTTGGATTGAGCATAATTTTTTAATCTTAGCTTACTGCTATAAGCAAACATACTACGATGCTGAACAATGCGGCACCTTCTATCAAGGCTGCGGCAATGATAAGAACACCTTGGATACGGGGAGTAGCTTCGGGTTGGCGTGCAATAGCGTCCATTGCATTGCCACCGATACGACCGATGCCTAAACCTGCGCCTAATACGGCTAAGCCTGCACCTACGCCTGCACCCATTACTGCGATGCTACCGCTCATTTCGGCTAAAATTAATGTAAGAATAGATAATAACATAATTAATTATGATTAAAATATTGGTTTGTATAAAAACTGTGGCGAAGTTAGTAATTTTTAGGAGAACTATAAAAAATTATTCGAAATATTTTCTGATGAGGTCTGCGGTTTTGGCTAACTCATCTTGTGTGGCAGGTTTTTTATATTCGAATGTAAAGACGCTCATATCATTGGCGGGTATGAGGTGTATGTGTGCATGGGGTACTTCGAAGCCCGCTACAATTACACCTACTCGCTGGCAAAGCATGGCTTTTTTGATGGCTTGGGCTACTTTTTTGGCAAATAGGTTGAGTTCTGTGAGTAGTTCGTCTTCCAAATCGTAGAGGTAGTCTATTTCTTTTTTGGGGACTACAAGCGTATGCCCTTGTGTGATGGGAGCTATGTCAAGAAAAGCCAAACAGTATTCATTTTCGGCTATTTTGTGGGCGGGTATCTGCCCTTCTATGATTTTGGTAAAGATAGATGCCATAGTTTGTATTTTATTCAGAAAACGTCTTGTCTTTTTTTAATTTGTAATAAATAGTAATTGGCTTCTTCGTCTTTGAGCCTTATGGCTTGTTTGAAGTCATTTTCGGCTTCGCGTGTATTGCCTAACTCATAGTGGGTAAGCCCTTTGAAACGGTAGGCTTCGGGTGATTTTTCGTGGTAGTACCAAACGGCTTTTTCGAATTCGCGGAGGGCTTCTTCGTATTGGTGTAAAAAGAAAAATGCTTTTCCTCTGTCTAAATAACATTCTTTGAGGTTATAATCTATTTGGAGTGCTTTTTGGCAATCGCTAAGAGCGTGGTAGTAGTTTTTGAAGTGTAAATGGCATCTGCCTCTGAAAGCATATAAGATAGCAGAAGTTTTTGGGTTGCTTTGGATTGCTTTATCGAAATAGTCAAATGCTTTGTTATAATCGTGTTTTTCTAAGGTTTGAATCCCTATTTTGTACTTTTTTCGGTCTTGGTATGAGAGGTCTTTGTGCCAACCCATCAGGAGGGCAACACCTACTACGAAAAACATTATAAATACAAATGCTAATACTTCCATTTATTTTTTCCATTTATCTTTTTTCAAATCTCCTCTTTTGACGGAGCGGAAGAACTCTGCCCAAGCAAACGGGTTGAGTAGTGAGAGTGTAGGATACATGTTTTGGTTACCCATTCTTGCATATTGTTGGTTCATGTAGGTACGATAGTTCATTGCACCGTCCATGCCTACATTGACTGCGGCTCGGAACATAAATTGGCGTTCTAAGTTTTCGCGCAAGCGTTGTACTTTCTCTTCGTCTGGTAGTTGTAGGGCTAATACTGCCTCTTTGAATAGTTCTTCTGTGGGGTATGGGAATATCTCAACGATGGGTAATAAAGTGGTATCTTCTTTTATTTCTATGACTACTGAAAATGAAGTAGTGTTTTTATAAGGCATTATATAATATTGTTTTTTATAACCAATGGCACTGATGATGATGCTATCACCTGCTAAGGCGGGAAGGGCAAAAAAGCCTTCAGCGGTGGTGGTAGTGCCTCTGCCAGCCATAGGAATATAAACGTGTACGCCGGGCACGGGGTCTGCATTTGCTCCATCTACTATCACGCCTGAGAGCAATACGAGGCGTTGTTCTCCTTGGCTATAGGCTTTGGGGCTTAGGTAGAGGGTGAGTGTATATATGAACAATGATAGATATATGATTCTTTTTGTCATAAACTATTAAGATATAATCTGGTACTTGTATAATCTATTGTTTTATACGAAATGTTTGCTCAAAAATAATACTTTTTTTCTTTTTTACCAAATTTGAGTTTGATTTTAACAATTTTGTTATGGCAAAATATGTGAATTTCAATCCTTAAAACTTGTTTTTAGGTAAATAGGATATTACCTTTACCTGCTCAAAATGAGAACTATAAAAGAATTATGAATCTTTATCGGTGGATAGCCCAACGTTTGCAACAACGTGGCGAAAAGCGTTTTTTTGGGGGCATTGTAAGTCGTATTGCTATTTTTAGTATTGCTATTGGGTTAGTAGTAATGGTGTTATCGTTTGCTGTTTTGAGAGGATATGAACAAGTTATTCAGCAAAAAATATTCAGTTTTGCGGGGCATATTCAGGTTTCACAATACAATACCAACAATTCTTATGAGGGGTTGCCTATTTCTAAAAATACATATCTTTTCAAACATCATAGTAAATTATCGGCGGTTCGTCATTTGCACGTATATGCACACAAAGCAGGCATTTTGAAGGTAGGCAATGAGGTTTCGGGGGTGGTTTTGAAGGGTATTGACCGCGATTATGATACTACTTTTTTTGCGCCCAATGTTTTGGAAGGCTCTTTGCCTTACCGTGATACCGCGCAAACTTCTGTGATGATAAGCCAAAAAATAGCTAAAAAGATGCAACTGAAACGCAACGATACAATTCTGATGTTTTTTATTCAAAACCCGCCCAAATTTCGGAAATTGGTAGTAGGTGGTATTTATGAAACTGGTATGGAAGAATTTGATGAAAAATTTGCTTTTTGCCATATCAGCCTCATCCAACAACTCAATAGATGGGGCGATACTTTGGTGGGAGGTTATGAAATTTTTGCGCATCGATTTGAGAAAATACCAGAAGCCTACCAACAAGTATATGAAAACATGGACTATGATATGCAAATAGACTCTGCTGAAAGGAGGTATTTAGGTTTGTTTGATTGGTTGTTGTTGCTCAATACAAATGTAAGCATCATTTTGATACTGATTTTGAGCGTAGCAGCTTTTAATATGTTGTCTATTTTATTGGTTTTAATCATGGAAAGAACACAAATGATAGGCGTACTAAAAGCGATTGGGGCTACTTATTGGCAGATTAGTGTCATTTTTATTTATCAAGGTTATGGATTGCTTCTAAAAGGAATGTTATGGGGCAATTTGGTTGCGATTTTTCTTGTAGTATTACAATATTATTTCAAACTAATACCCTTAGACCCTGAAAATTACTATGTAAATGCAGTGCCTGTAGCGTGGGATTTTTTCTCTATTCTTTATGTCAATTTACTTACTTTATTATTAACTACCTTGGTAATGATAGTGCCTATTAGCGTAGTAGCATTCACACGCCCGATAAGAGCCATCAGATTTGACTGAAACAATAAAAATATGGCAGTTTTTTTGGTAAATAAAAAATTAACTCGTATCTTTTCTCTCTCAAAATAAAACAATAAGAACTATGAAGAAGAAAGCTATTCGCAACCCTCTACTATGGGGCATTTTGATGTTTGTTTTTGCTTCCTGCACACGTATCGATGCCGGACACGTGGGGTTAGTTGTAAAACTTTATGGCTCTGAAAAGGGCGTACAAGATGTAACCGAAGTAACGGGTGTAGTTTGGTACAATCCTTTTACAACTACCGTTTACGAATTTCCAACCTATGTACAAAATGTGGTGTATACGGCTGATAAAAATGAAGGCAGCTCTGAAAATGAAGAATTTAGAGTAACTACCAAAGATGGTCTAACGGTTACTTTTGATGTTTCATTGCACTATAGAGTAGACCCCAACAAAGTAACACAGATATTTATTAAATACCGCAAGCCGCTCGCAGATTTAGACAAATCGCTCATGCGCAACTACCTCCGCAATGCCTATAACAATATATCGGGCAAATATACTGCTGAACAACTCTACGAAAATAAAAATAAATTTGTAGAAGAAACCGAAAACCTTATCAGAAAAGTATTGTTCAAAGAAGGTTTTATTGTAGAACAAGTAGTATTGCTCAATGATTTGCGCTTGCCAAAAGCCGTAGTAGACAACATAAACGCAAAAATCAATGCACGCCAGATTGCTCTCAAAAAAGAACAAGAGGTAGCCCAAGAAAAAGCCGAAGCGCAAAAAGAAATAGAAAAAGCCAAAGGTTTTGCCGAAGCAACCCGCATCAAAGCTGAAGCCGAAGCAAACGCCAATAAACTTATGACTGAGTCGCTTTCACCGAACCTAATAGAATATGAAAAAGTAAAAAAATGGGACGGTAAGAATCCTCAATATGTAGGCGCAGGCGGTGCATCTGTATTCCTTGGCGGAAAATAAACCCATCATTTTATCCCTCAACCCATGCAAAATCCCGTAATTATTTTGGGCATCAAAACATTGGGCATCATTGCTTTAGATATTTTTCAAAGCAATGATGTTGCTATTTATGGTATGCTCGACGAAAACGAAAACAAAGAAAACAGACCCGCTGAAATAGACGGTATCAGTGTATTAGGCAATGTTCATCACGAAGGCTATCTGAAATTGATAGGCAATAAATGTGAAGCATTTGTAGCAATAGACGATAATGAGTACAAGAAAAACATTACCGAAATGCTATTAAAAAAACGGAATACTATGCCTGTCAACGCAATTCATGCCAAAGCTCACCTAAGCCACAGTGCTTCCATAGGGCATGGCAATCTCATTGCGGCTGGAGTATACTTACAGCCACAAGCCTCTATTGGGCATCATTGTATATTGCACTGCCGAAGCATCATAGAAACAGATGTTAAAATAGATAATTTCGTACAAATCGGTGCAGGGGCTGTCATTGGCGCAGGCGTACAAATTGCAGAAGGCGCATTCATTGGCGCAGGGGCTAATATCGTTGCAGGCGTACAAATAGGTAAAAATGCACGAATAGGAGCAGGCTCTGTAGTGATTGACAATGTAGCACCCAAACAAACTGTTTTTGGAAACCCCGCTAAAAAAGTAAGTTAAAACTGACTTTATTTTTAACTTTTTTCTATATTTACTATGTTTAATAAAAATTTAAAATTATGAAAACACATACAATAAAATTTTTTATCTTCATTGTTTTATTTTTAACAAAAACAATAATAAGTCAAGCGCAAAATACTTGTAATGAATTTTACAATATTACCGAAGGAACTCAGTACAAAATAGAAAATTATAACGCCCAAAGTAAACTCACTTCCTTTGCCACTTATCTATATACAGGAGTAAGTCAAACAGCCAATGGCTTCACCACCAATATCAACACAGAAAGTTTTGATGCCAAAGGAAAATCTATGGTAAAAGGCACAAGCAATCTTAAATGTACTGATGGTGTCGTTCAGTTCGATATGCGCACTATCTCTATGCCCGATATGCAAGCAATGGAAAGCAATCCACAAGCACAAGTAGTCGTTTCGGGCGATGCCTTAGAACTGCCAAACCAACTCACCGTAGGACAAACACTCAAAGGGGTAACCTATAACATAAAAATATCTTTAAGTGGTGTCAATTTAATGAACCGCGACTTTACCATCAAAGATAGAAAAGTAGAAGCCTACGAAAAAGTAACTACTCCCGCAGGTACTTTTGATGCCTATAAAATCTCTTATTTGGTAGATACTAAAGGAGCTACAGGTAAAGTAAGAACTTTCAAAACCATCACTTGGTATGCCAAAAATTATGGTATGGTACGCAACGAAACCTATGATGATGCAGGAAAAATGACAGGCTACAGTATTTTGACAGAGTATAATAAAAAATGACAGACATTTTTTTTACTCAAGCAGATTGGCAACTATTTCTTAATATTAATACCTTGCCTCAACAGGCAGGGGTAGCCAAATATTTACTCACTAAATTATTGGCAAAAGAACTCACAGACAACGCCTTAGATGCCTCGCCCGATGTAACTATTGAGCAAGAAATAGATGACCATTACAATACCACACTTCGATTTATCAATAAAAATAAAACTTTTCAGGGCGATGATGATACCATTGCCCATCTTTTTTCTGTAAAACGCCCACTCACCAGTAGCAAACGCCTTCGCCTACCTAAAAGAGGTGCATTAGGCAATGGTTTAAGGGTAGTGGTGGCAATTGTGTACTGCCTAAAAGGAAACCTCAAAATAAGCACAAGCGGCAGAACCTTACAACTCATACCACAAGATGATGGCACCACTACTGCTATCCCAATTGCTCCTTACGAAGGTACTGATACCATTATAGAGGTAATCATTCCTGAAAATATTTTTGGCACTACATCATTAGATTGGGCAGAAAAAGCCCTCAAAATCAATCAAGGGACACTGTACGAAGGCAAAACCAATGCTTATTGGTACGATTCAGATAGTTTTTTTAGCTTATGCCAAACCAGCCCCTCTTATTTAACACTGCTCTCGTTTATACTGCTCTTTGAAGGTATAAATACGAACAAAGCAAAACAAATTAGTCAATTATTTTCTTCTAATACAATCACTAATACACTCAATCGCCAACAAGCAGAGCAGTTACTCACCCAACTCCGTGAAAATAGCCAACCACTTCCCCCCAAAAAAATGGGCGCAGTGGGTACAATCCCCAATTTTGATGCTTATTATTTACAACAAGCCTCCTATGAGCTACCTACCACACAAGGCAATCACAATGCGCAAATTCCTTGTATCATAGAGTTTTTTGCACAAACCAGCCCCGATATAGCACAAATACAGTTTTTTGTCAATAGAACCCCTATCATTGGTGAAGTAGGCATTAGTTATTTAGAAAAAAATATATCCATTTTTGGTTGCGGTCTTCATCTTTTCACCCCTTGCGCCACCCTTCTCAAACCACCCATTGTATGGGTCAATGTGCTCACCCCTTATATGCCCATTGTAAGCAACGGCAAAGAACCCGACCTTTCCGTCCTCAATCATTTTATTTCAGAAGGCATCACCAAAATAAGCAATCAGCTTCGTAAAAAGCAATTACAAGCCAATACAAACAATTTCTCCATTTCGCAAGAAAAAATCCCCTCACAAAAACAAATCGTAATAGAGTACCTGACACAAGCCATTAACAAAGCCTCTGGCGAAGGTCAGTATCGCTATTCGTTGCGTCAACTTTACTATGCCCTCCGCCCTATAGTAATCACACACACCCAAAAAGAGCTAAAATATGCCCACTTCACCCAACTCATCACCGAATATGAATATGAAACGGGCAAAGATTTGCAAGGTATTTATCGCGATGAGCGCGGCACACTACTACACCCACACACCCACCAAGAAATACGCTTAGGCACTAAAAACATAGAAAAATACCAAAGACCTGTTTATAATTTCAATAAAATTTTATACTCCGAAAAAGAAGGTTTTTTCGAAATTCTCAAAGACACAGGTTTCTTAGAGCGTTATGATTGTGCCCTACTCACCTCCAAAGGTTTTGCCAGCCGTGCCGCCCGCGATGTCATAGACCTTTTGGCAAATACTGAAGAAGCTCTCACCTTTTTCTGTATTCACGATGCCGACCTATCGGGCACGCTCATTTACCAAGCCCTACAAGGTGCTACTAAAGCACGCCCTGAGCGCAAAGTAAATATCATCAATTTAGGGTTAGAACCTTGGGAAGGTTTAAAAATGGGCTTAGAAGTAGAAAAATTAGAAAAAAAATCAAATAAAAAAGCCGCTGATTATATTCAAAAACAACCCACAGAAATACTTCCTCAAGACTTTATAAACCCTCAATACACCCAACCAAACTGGGAAGAGTGGTTACAACACTATCGCATAGAACTCAATGCGATGGACACTCCTACTTTTTTGAATTGGTTAGAACAAAAAATACAACCTTACCATACCCAAAAAGTAATCCCCGATACCCAATATTTACAGACCATCGCCACTCAAACCGCTGAAAATACACTCAAAAACCAAATCAGAACGATGATACTACAAAAACTTAACATAGAAAACCAAATAGAACAAGAACTTCATCAGCACCTCCCCGAATTAATCGCCAAAATACAACAGCAAAATTTACAAGATGCCATCGCACAAGCCCTCAGCGAAAACCCAACACATAATTGGCTACATTCATTACAGGAAATTTTGGAAAAAATAAGCCAAAATAAAGCCTAATATTTGCGAATAAGGTAAAAAAACACTAATTTTGCCCCTTATGTGTTCTTAAATACTCAACAGAAAATCAATAGAAAAGTGGATATATTCGAAAAAGTAATCAACAATAGAGGACCCTTGGGTCAGTACTCCGACCAAGTTCATGGCTACTTTGCTTTCCCAAAATTAGAAGGCGAAATAGGTCCTCACATGCGCTTTCAAGGCAAAGAAGTGCTAAATTGGAGTCTTAACAATTATTTAGGGTTAGCAAACCACCCTGAAGTTCGCAAAGCCGATGCCGATGCCTCTCAACAGTGGGGATTAGCCTATCCGATGGGCGCGCGCATGATGTCGGGCGAATCTAAATACCACGAACAATTAGAACAAGAATTGGCATCTTTTGTAGGCAAAGAAGCAGGCGTACTGCTCAATTACGGCTACCAAGGTGTAGTATCTATCATAGATGCACTTCTTGACCGCCGCGATGTTGTCGTCTATGATGCCGAATCGCACGCATGTATTTTAGATGGCTTGCGCTTGCACGTAGGCAAAAGATTTGTATTCAAACACAATGACATAGAAAGCTGTGAAAAACAACTTGAACGTGCCGATAAATTAGCCAAAGAAACAGGTGGAGGCGTTTTGGTCATCACAGAAGGTATTTTTGGCATGTCAGGTGCAATGGGTAAGTTAAAAGACATTGTAGCACTAAAATCAAAATACAATTTCCGATTATTTGTAGATGACGCACACGGCTTTGGTACAATGGGTGCTACAGGTGCTGGCACACACGAAGCACAAGGCGTGATAGAGGGTGTCGATGTATACTTCTCTACCTTTGCAAAATCTATGGCAAGCATTGGCGCATTTGTAGCCACTAAAAAAGAAGTATGCGACTACCTGCGTTATAATATGCGTTCTCAAATTTTTGCCAAATCATTACCTATGCCTTTAGTAGTAGGTGGGCTCAAACGATTAGAATTGTTGCGTTCTCAGCCTCAACTTCGTGAAAAACTTTGGACAGTAGTACGTGCCTTACAAGATGGCTTACGCAAAAATGGCTTTAATTTAGGCAAAACAGAATCTCCCGTAACACCCGTATTTTTAGAAGGTGATGAAAGTGAAGCCACTAATCTAGTAGGTGATTTGCGCGAAAATTATAAAATCTTCTGTTCTATCGTAGTTTATCCTGTAGTACCCAAAGGTGTGATTATGTTAAGATTGATTCCTACCGCTGCTCATACCCTCGAAGACGTGGAAAGAACCATCAAGGCTTTCTCCGAAATAGCTCCTAAATTAAAGTCAGGTAACTACAAAGGACAACTTTATCAGTTCCAAACAGCCTAATTTGTAAAAAAAAGCACAATTATTGCACTTATTTATATTATTTTTATTTACTTTACGTTTAACATATTAATTAATTAATCTTTTTAGTACTATGAGCAGATACGATGAAATCTACAATCTAATAACAGAGTTGAAAGATGATTTCGACAAATTCTACAACAAAAACAATCAAGCCGCTGGCACACGTGTACGCAAAGGTATGCAAGACCTTAAAGTCATAGCGCAAACCATTCGTACAGAAGTACAAGGCAAGAAAAACGAAGTTGCACAAAGCAAACGTTAATTTTCTGTTTTTTTGTTCGTATGATACAACAAAGTGTTTATACTTCGTCAGTACAAACACTTTGTTTTTTTTATTTTATAGCTTCCCTTATCCTATTTCAGTAAAAATATCTTCTCTTAATAGTGGCAAACTCATACAATGAGAACCACCGCGCGCCCGCGAAAGCTCTGCCGAAGGGAGCAGTATTAGCGTATCTTTTACATCATCGGGTTGCAGTGTGCCTTGTTCAAATTTTTCTAATAATTCTCCTGCTGTAATCACCTCAAAACCATACTTTTTAAAGGCTTCCGCAGTCTTGGTATTGCGGTCATACCCTACTACAACACCTTCTTTAAGGGCTAATACGTTGCAAGAGTCTGTCCATTGCTCACGCGAAGCAAAAGGAAACTCACGATTACCAGAGTAAATAAACTTAACTTCATCATTGCATCTAAAATCCTCAAAACTAATGTTTTTAAGTAAATCTTTGATGCTCTTAAAATTTTTAGGCTTTTTACGTCCCTTTTCATATTGTTTAATGCGCACATGAAGAGCTTCATCTGCATCTGTTTTTTGATAAAACGTTTCATTCGCTTTCTTTTTCTTTGGTACAAATAGATTCTCGTAGAGTACCCACACATTTCTTTTCACTTGTGTAAAAACAGTATCAATATGCATAAAATCGCGTTTAGCAGGAATTTCAATGACTGAAACTTTGCGAACAACATTTCTCTCGAACAAAGCACTTATAACTTGGTTCACTGCCTTCGGAGTAGTTCTTTCACTACAACCAATCAAGATGTGGTCATTACTAATCGTCATTACGTCCCCTCCTTCTAAGGTAACCCTATAGTCCTCTTTTTCTTCGTCAGTAGCAAAAAAATGATGCTCATCTTCAGTAATTTCTATAATTTTATCTCTATAATTTTGAAATAAGTCGTGATGATTAAAAATGTATTTCATCATCAAAGACTCACGCATACGGACTAATTTGGCAGGGCTATTCAGCAAAATATGGTCATTGATGACAATACCAATATCACGCGTAAATATAAAATTGGGCACAGGTGGGAAAAGCATCGTTTTATCGGGCAAACTACCCGAAACCAATGTTTTGGCTAAATCTATGTCAGACAGCCCCACCAATCTATGTTGTGTTTCGAAAGAGCACTTTTCAATGGCACATACAGCCGATACCAAACGTATTTTTACATCATTATTTTTCAGAATTTCTGAGAGTAAATACTGAGGGTCTATCACTTTATCCGATTTGAAGTATTGGGTACTATCGGGCTTATAAAACTCACGATTGGCTTCAGGAGCATCTACCTCCTTCATTTTTCCTTTGATTTTTTCGGGGTCAAGAAAATAAAGTAAGATTTTCACATAATAATCGTACTCCTCTTTGCGCATCTTATCTAAGTGAATAATATCTTCAAAAAGCCAATCTTGAGCCTTTGAAGGAACTACCTTGCCCAATCCGCTATCAGGGCTATGAATCATCAAACGTTTCAAACGACCAATTTCAGAGGTTACAAAAATTTCATTTTTTATTGTTGAACTTTTACGCATAAAATTTTTTTTTATCTATTATTAAAAATATAACTTACAAATATTATAAATTTGCCCTACCAAAACAAATATCAAATTAAAATATTTATCTCTCATAAGCCAACAAGTAAAAAACTAAAATGAAAAGTTATATTGACCTCATAGAGCAAACCTTTGAATTTCCTACTGAAGAGTTCAGAGTAGAAAACAATGAACTCTTGTTCAATGGTATACGCTTGATGGACATTATCAAACAGTATGGCACTCCCCTAAAGCTCACTTATCTACCCAAAATCAGTGAACACATACGCTACGCAAAACGCATTTTTAAAAATGCCATTCGTAAGTTGAAATACAACGGTGATTATACTTACTGTTACTGTACAAAGGCTTCTCATTTTCACTTCGTTTTAGAAGAAGTATTAGACAACAAAGTACATATAGAAACTTCTTCCGCCTATGACATAGCCATCGTCAAAAAACTTTATGAAAAAGGCTCCATTAATAAAGATACTTATTTGCTCTGCAATGGCTTCAAAAGAGAGAACTACACAAGAGGTGTTCGCGAACTTTTAGAAATGGGACTCAACTGCATTCCTATTTTAGACAATTTGAAAGAAATCAATGAATATGAGCAAGCGCAATGTGAAACCATTGAATTAGGCATCAGGGTAGCCTCTGACGAAGAACCTAACTTCGAGTTCTATACTTCCCGTTTAGGCATTCGCTACGCAGATATACACACCCTCTACAAAGAAAAAATAGCAACCAATCCCAAATTTAAGCTCAAAATGCTGCACTTCTTCATCAATACAGGCATCAAAGACAGTGCATATTATTGGAGTGAATTGAGCCGTTTTGTGTATAAATATTGCGAACTCAAAAAAGTATGCCCCGATTTAGATACTATTGACATCGGAGGTGGATTCCCTATTCAAACTTCTTTGCAATTTGAATACAACTACTCTTATATGGCAGAGCAAATCATAGAAAATATCCAATGGATTTGCAACAAAAGCAACGTACCCGTGCCTAACCTCTTCACCGAGTTTGGTAGCTTTACAGTAGGCGAAAGTGGTGCAATCATTTATTCGGTAATAGACCAAAAACTGCAAAACGACAAAGAACTTTGGTACATGATAGATGGTTCTTTTATTACACACCTGCCCGATGTTTGGGGTATGAATCAAAAATTTATCATGATGGCTGTCAATAATTGGGACAACCCTCACCACAAAGTTAATTTGGGTGGGCTCACTTGCGACTCTATGGATTACTACAACTCCGAAGCCCATACCTCAGAAGTGTTTTTGCCAATGATCAATGAAGGTGAAATGCAATACATAGGTTTTTTCCATACAGGTGCTTACCAAGACTCACTCGGGGGCTATGGTGGCATTCAGCACTGCCTCATTCCTGCACCCAAGCACATCATTGTAGATAGAGATGAAAATGATGGTATCATTACGCGATTATTTGCCCCAGAACAAGATAGTGAGCCAATGTTGAAAATTTTAGGCTATTAAAAATACTTTTTTTTGGGAAAAAACGTACTAATTATAAATTATTTAGAAGACAGACGTATGAAAAAAATTCTGATATTCAGTGCCATTTTTACCGTAGTAGGGCTTTCGGCATGTAAAAAACAATACACTTGCCCCACTTATGCCAAACAAACAAGCACATTGGTTAAAAAAGCAGAAGTAAAACCCTAATTGTATAGTGCATTTTACTCCATCAAAGCATCATCATTTATAAGAAATTATAGATGATGATGCCAATATTTTATTTGCTCCTCAGTGAGTGCGGCATTGAGCCACCCTGCTTCCATAGAGGCTTCAAAACGATTATAGAAATCAATCGCCAACTGATTCCAGTCCAAGACCTGCCAACTGATGCGCTTACACCCATCTTGGTAAGCCCTCTGAATTATGGTTTTGAATAAACCAAAACCAATTTTATATTGGCGGTAATGCTCTTTTACATAAAAATCTTCTAAATACAAACATTTGCCCTTCCAAGTAGAATAGCGGTAGTAAAACAAAGCCATTCCCACTATTTCACTACCCACCTCTGCTACATAAAATTGATAAATAGGCATCGCACCAAAACCATCTTCATACATCATCTCTATAGTATTTGTGTGCTCAATTTCTGCTTTTTCATAAATAGCTAACTCGCGCACCAAACCCCAAATAGCGGGTACGTCTTCGCGCTGACCTAAACGAATTGTATACTCTATATGCATTAGTACTTTTAAATTTTATTGGCACAAATGTACATTTATTTTGCCAAAAAAAACTATCTTTACCCCCATAAAACACTACTCAAACAAGGCATGATACCCGCACAAATACTCAACTATGTAGTAGAAAGAAAAATAGGAGAAGGGGGTATGGGAACTGTATTCCTTGCACACCACCTACAACTCAACAGAAAAGCTGCCATCAAAGCTTTACACCCTCTCTATGTGAGCAATCCTTACATTCGCGAACGTTTTCGACAAGAAGCCGCACTGCTCGCTGAACTCAAACACCCTACTATAGTAAGCCTATACGATTATCTCGAAGAACCACAAGGGCTATATCTTATTATGGAATACATAGAAGGGAAGCCCCTCGATGAATACATCTCTCAAGTTTCAGGACCTATCAGCGAAGCCAAAACCCTGCAAATAATGGCAGAAGTATTAGAGGGCTTCGAGTATGCGCATAATCGTGGCATCGTGCATAGAGATATAAAACCCTCTAATTTGATAGTAACTGACGATTTTCACGCCAAAATATTAGATTTCGGTATTGCAAAAATAGTAGAAGACAATAAAGCCCTCACCAAAGTAGGCACACGCATGGGAACGGTATTGTATATGAGCCCTGAACAAGTAAAAGGAGAACCTACTGATAAAAGAAGTGATGTGTACGCCTTAGGCGTAACACTGTTCCAAATGGTTACAGGACGTGTACCTTATAACGAAAATAAAGCCACCGAATACGAAATTTATTCCGAAATAGTAAATAACCCGCTCCCAAGAGCCAATACTTTTTATCCAAGTGTTTCTGCTCATATACAACATATTATAGACAAAGCCACAGCCAAAAACCCCGCAGACAGATTTCAGAGTTGTGCCCTTTTTAAAGAAGCACTTCTAAAACATTCGTCATCGGAGCAACCTATCAAAATTCAATCTACACAGCAATCACAAAAAACAACCACCACAAAAAATAAAGTAAAAAATAAAAATACTACCTCATATACATTTTGGTTTTTTGCCCTATTTCTGCTACTACTTGTAAGTGCTATTGTTTTTCTAAACCCCTTTGGGCTCAGCATTTTCAAAAAAATTGCATTTTATAACAATGAAAAACAAGACCTCACAAAGAAATATGCCTACGAACGACAACTCCGACAAAAAGCCATCAATAACCTGATAGCCTACTATCAAGCCCTCGAAACACATAATTTTGACAATGTAGCCCCTTTTTATGCTGAAAAAGTAAATAAATATTTCAGTTATATAGATGTACGCCCCGATCCTGACATCAAAGCCTCTTTGCGCAATGGCTGGAAAACATACCCCTATGAAAAACACGATATAGATACTACCTCTATCATAGTAGAGGAAGATTCTTTGCAAAACTATTCCTTACAATATGAGTATATTTATCACTATAAGAACCAAAATAATACTCAAAATAAACAAGTGAAAAGAACAGGTGAGTTAAAATTTGATAAAAATTGGAAAATTTTTTATGTTACTAATCTCGAAAATGAATAAAAAACATATTCTATGCTCATTATTACTATATAGTCTTCTTATAGTCGCAAATGCACAAAGCACAATTCAAGGTTATGTCGTAGATAGTACCCAAAAAGAAGCCATCGTTGGTGTACAAGTATTTCTTAATAATACCCAAAAGGGAAACCTCACTGACGCCAATGGCTACTTTGAAATTGAGAATGTCAGCGAAGGCAATTATGAAATAGTAGCCTCATTTATTGGGTATAAAACTTATATACAACCCATAAAAATTACTAAAAATGCCAACCTCAATCTTCGCATCAGCCTCAGCCCACAAACCATAGAACTAAAAGAAGTAACCATCACGGAAGATAAACATTGGGAAGATAATTATTTGTTTTTTTGCCAAGCCTTTTTGGGCACTACCCCCAACGCCCTGCAATGCGAAATCAAAAACCCAAAAGCCCTTAAATTTTTCTTCGATGCTCCAAAAAGAGAACTCACAGCCTATGCAAAAGACTTCCTGATTATAGAAAATAAAGCATTGGGCTATCAAATCAAGTATAAATTAGAAGACTTTGCCCTCAACTTTGAATTAGGTTATCAAACCTATTGGGGAAATGCCTTTTTTCAGGAAATAGAAACAAAAAACAAAAAAAAGCAAAAACAATGGGCACAAAATAGAGCACAAGCCTATTATGGCTCGCTCACCCACTTCCTGAAAGCCGTTCACCACCAAAACTATCGCGAAGAAGGCTTTTGGGTCAGAAAATTACAAAGAATACCCAACAGAAACCGACTATCAGACGACATCATACAAAAAAACCTTCAAAATTTGATGCAACAAAAATACTCACTCAGTAGTGATACCATGCAATATTGGCAAAATGAACTCAAAAAACCAAGAATCACCGAAATACTACACTCCGAACTACTTCCCCCCGATAGCATTTCTACCCCAACCGATTCCTCTATGGTTTTACTACAATTCAATGACTACCTGCATATCATTTATCAACACGAACCAGAAGACCCCACTTATAGCTACCAAAGAAAGCAGAAACAAACTGCCGAAAACCAATCTTCAGTACTACGCCTTGTAGCCCCTTATGCCATCATAGACAAAAAAGGAATATTACTAAACCCTCTAACAGTTGTGAGCGAAGAATATTGGGCTTGGCAAGAAAAAGTAGCCGAAATGCTACCTTATGACTATCAACCACCCGAAAACAAATAATTTTACATGCCATACTCTTGTTTTCTAAAATAAAATTAGTACCTTTACCCCATGTTAACTATCAATCTTAGCCATTACCTCATCATCGCAGCCGCGCTATTCTGCACAGGTATTTTTTTATGCCTTACCAAACGCAATACCATCGCCATACTCATAGGCATAGAACTAATGCTCAATGCCGCCAATCTCAATCTTGTAGCATTTAGCCAATACGACCCAACAAAGCTACAAGGTACCACCAGCGCGTTGTTTGTAATGGTCGTTGCCGCCGCCGAAACAGCCGTAGCATTAGCCATCATCATCAATACCTATCAATACTACCAAACCATAGACCCACAAAAAATCAACTCACTAAAAAATTAACAACTATTTTTTACACATGGCAGACTTTCAAAATATCACCGAAAACGACTCCTACTACCAAAATATAGAACAAATGCCACTGCAAGAATTGTTGCAAAACATCAACCGCGAAGACCAAACAGTTCCACAAGCAGTTGCCAAAGTAATTCCACAAATAGAAAAATTAGTATCCCTAATCACCCAAAGAATGAAACAAGGTGGAAGACTTTTCTATATAGGAGCAGGGACAAGCGGCAGATTAGGAATTGTTGATGCCTCCGAATGCCCCCCAACCTTCGGAATACCACACGATAAAGTCATCGGAATTATCGCAGGTGGAGATACTGCCATCAGAAAAGCCGTAGAATTTGCCGAAGACAATACCGAACAAGGTTGGAAAGACTTACAAAATTTCAACATCAAACCCATAGATACCCTCATAGGCATAGCCGCCTCAGGACGAACCCCCTATGTAGTAGCAGCCATTGAAAAAGCAAGGCAACAGCAAATACTCACAGGTGCAATCACTTGTAACCCCAACTCGCCACTCGCACAAGCCGCAGAAATACCCATTGAAGTAATCGTAGGAGCAGAATTCATTACAGGAAGCACCCGCATGAAAGCAGGAACAGCGCAAAAACTTGTCCTCAATATGATTTCAACAGCCACCATGATACAACTCGGACACATCAAAGGAAATAAAATGGTAGATATGCAACTTAGCAATCAAAAATTAGTAAACAGAGGCATAAAAATGCTCATGAACGAACTCCAAATCTCCGAAAACGAAGCCCAAGCACTACTCCAAAAACACGGAAGCGTAAGAAAAGCCTTAGAAAAATAAAATCACATGTTTTCAGACAAAGAACTCAGCAATATTCTATTCTTAGACATAGAAACCGCACGCAGCCACTATCAACTCAATGAACTATCGGAGGGAATGCAAAAAATGTGGGAACACAAAGCCCAAATGATGGACAAAGACAGCGAACAAACCCCACAAGAAAAATACAAAGACAAAGCCGCCATATTTGCCGAATTTGGCAGAGTTGTATGCATCAGTGTAGCCTTGATTCATTTTGTTAATAATGAGCCACATCTCAAGCTAAAATCATACTATGGCGAAAACGAAAACGAAATATTACTACAATTCAAAGAACTATTAGACCAAAAACTTGACCCAAAAAAATACCCCAATCTACAATTAGCCGCCCACAATGGCAAAGAATTTGACTATCCTTACTTGTGCCGAAGGTTGCTCATCAACCAAATACAACTCCCCAAAATACTACAAATACAAAACAAAAAACCTTGGGAAGTACAACTCTTAGACACGATGGAAATGTGGAAATTTGGCGACAAAAAAAACTTCACAAAATTAGAACTCCTTTGCCATATTTTCGACATACCAAGCCCAAAAGACAACATAGACGGAAGCCAAGTAGGGGAATACTTCTGGGAAAGGAAAGAATACAAAACCATCGCCCAATATTGTGAAAAAGATGTAGTTGCCACCGCACAGCTAATCATGAAATATAGCCTAAAGCCACTTATCAAAGAAGAAAACATAGAATACTCGCTATGAACATACAAATAGAAACCACCCAAAACGTAAAAATAACCTACCAAACCGCCGATTTAGGCATCAGAGTACTGTCTTATTTCATAGACCTCATCATCTGTTATTCCTACCTATTTTTAGTGTATGTTCTCATGTATAACTTATACTATACAAATTTACTACTCAATAGTAGTGGTTTAGATGATATAGAAGCACTCACAACACTATTCTACGTCATCACCTTCTTACTCACTATCCCTTTTTTATTCTACGACTTCCTCTGCGAATACTTTTTAGCAGGACAATCCATAGGAAAAAAATTATTAGGGCTCAAAGTAGTCAGCATCAACGGAAAAGAAACGCCTATCAATAGTTACCTCATCAGGTGGCTCTTCCGAATCATCGAAAATGTATTTCTACTATATGGCAGCATACCCCTCATTGCGGCAGCCGTCAGCTCAAAAAGACAACGCTTAGGCGATATGGTCGCAGGCACTACCGTAGTCAATATCAAAGCCCAAAATACCTCCCTGAAACAAATTATTAGCAATAACACCCCTGCCCCAACAATTCAAGAAACTTACACACCCCTATTTTTTCAAGTAACCTTGCTCAATGGCTCACAAATAGCACTAATTAAAGAAACTATCAAAGAATACAAGCAAAACAAGAATGAAGAAGTAATCAATTTACTAAGTCAGAAGATAAAAAATACACTGGAAATAGCAACCCTACCCCAACCAATGGAAAATATAGAATTTCTAAAAACCATCATTAACGATTATCACTATTTTGCTGAACAAAAATAAAATTTCAGCAAACAAAAAACTAAAATATACGTTTATACAAAAAATATTACATTTTCTTACTTATTACTTAACAAACAAATAATCCAATGGAAGCAGAAAATAATAAAATCAACGAAAGGCAAGAAAACTCTCCCAAACACAACGAAGTAGAATTTGAAGCCCTCATTTTCAAAAACGGCAAACCCACCTATGTAACTCAAAAAGGTACATTCCAAGATTGGACTACACACCCACAAGATGCCAGCGTAATAGCCATCATCAGAGATAAAGACGGCAAAATGCA
Source organism: Cytophagales bacterium (assembly GCA_004293905.1). Taxonomy (GTDB): domain Bacteria; phylum Bacteroidota; class Bacteroidia; order Cytophagales; family Microscillaceae; genus RDZE01. Next base: position 116,279 of record RDZE01000014.1, read on the forward strand.
CATGAAACGCCCCGAAGATGTTAAATTTATTACCCACAACAACGAACTATAATTGGAAACAATACAAACACCACTAATCATTGATTTACAATACCTCCCACCTACCCATTATTGGCAAAAAATCATACAGCACAATAACATTTACTTAGACGATAACGAAACCTACCAAAAACAAACCTATAAAAACCGTTGCTACATCCTCACCTCACAAGGAAAACAACTCCTCTCTATACCTATACAAAAAAATACCAACCAAAAAGTCAAAGACACCAAAATAGATTATAGTGAAAAATGGCATCTCAAACACATCAGAAGCCTACAAGCCGCCTATGGAAAATCGCCCTTCTACGAATTCATAGCTCCTGAGATATTTTCCCTTTTGGAAAAAAAAATTGACTTTTTGGCAGACCTCAACCACCAACTAATGACAACTTGTCTGAAACTGTTGAAAATAAGCCCCACACTACAACGCCTCTCAGAAGCAAATTTAACAGCAGAAAAAATAATTGAAACCGCTCATTATCAAGACCTTAGAAACACCATCACCCCACCCAAAAAAAATACACCCACCAATCCTACCACCCAAAAAACCTACCCACAAGTTTTTGGCAATGCTTTTGTGCAAGAACTTTCTATCATAGATTTATTGTTTTGTCAAGGCAATCAAGCACAAAAATTTTTAAGACAAATAACCAATCCATAAATTTGTTTTTGTCAAAAATTATATGCTAATTTACTACCTACTAAGCAACAAAAAATTTTTTTTTGTGTTTAAAACCTAAATACTCAATCAGCAAAATAAACAACAACAATAATCTTTGCATAAAAATATACTATTAATAAAAAGCCAAATGGAAGCAAAATTTTCAAACAGAGTCAAAGAAGTCATCTCACTCAGCAGAGAAGAAGCACTTCGATTAGGACACGACTACATAGGCACAGAACACCTACTGCTCGGACTCATACGCGAAGGCGAAGGAATAGCTATTAACGTACTCAGAAAATTAGGCATTGCCTTAGAGGAACTCAAAGCTAACCTCGAACAAGTCGCAAAAAAAAGCGGTATTGCTGCCAATGTTAAAAACTTATCTCACATACCACTCACAAGACAATCTGAAAAAGCACTCAAACTTACCTATCTCGAAGCAAAAGCCTTCAAAAGCCAACTCATAGGCACAGAACACCTATTGCTCTCTATCCTACGCGATACTGATAGTGTAGCTACACAAATACTAGCACAATACGATGTAACCTATGACAACGTAAAAGACCTACTCGAACAAGGCATTACCCAACAACCAAACCCACAAGCCAATAACGACACAGACGACTCTGACGAAGATTCATCACGCATGTTTGGCGGTGGAGGCGGAAGAGAAAGCTCAAGAGCTGAAAAATCTAAAACCCCCGTTTTAGACAACTTCGGACGTGACCTCACAAAACTTGCCGAAATCGGAAAATTAGACCCCATCGTAGGAAGAGAAAAAGAAATAGAACGCGTAGCCCAAATCCTAAGCCGAAGAAAGAAAAATAATCCTATACTCATAGGAGAACCCGGCGTAGGAAAAACAGCCATCGCAGAAGGTTTAGCACTCCGAATCATTCAGAAAAAAGTATCACGCGTACTCTTCGGAAAAAGAGTCGTAACCTTAGACCTTGCCTCATTAGTAGCAGGAACAAAATACAGAGGACAATTCGAAGAAAGAATGAAAGCCGTTATGAACGAGCTGGAAAAATCACCCGATGTAATCCTTTTCATAGACGAACTACATACCATCGTAGGCGCAGGAGGCGCATCAGGCTCTTTAGATGCCTCAAATATGTTCAAACCCGCACTCGCAAGAGGCGATATACAATGCATTGGCGCAACCACCTTAGACGAATACAGACAATACATCGAAAAAGATGGAGCACTCGCACGCCGTTTCCAAATGGTAATGGTAGACGCAACCACCCCAGAAGAAACACTCGAAATCCTTAATAACATAAAGGATAAATACGAAGACCACCACCACGTAAACTATACCCCCGAAGCACTTCAAGCATGCGTAAAACTTTCCGATAGATACATCTCCGACAGATTCCTACCCGATAAAGCCATAGATGTATTAGACGAAGCTGGCGCAAGAGTACACATCAACAACATACAAGTACCCAAAGAAATATTAGACCTCGAGGAAAAAATAGAAAACGTAAAAAAAGAAAAAAATCAAGTCGTTAAAAGTCAACAATACGAACAAGCCGCCCAACTCCGCGACAAAGAAAAAAGACTACAAGACGAACTCGAACAAGCTAAAATCAATTGGGAAGAAGAAACCAAGAAAAAAAGATACAACGTAGACGAAGAAAACGTAGCCGAAGTAATCGCCATGATGACTGGCATACCTACACAGCGCGTAGCCCAAAAAGAAAGCCTCAAAATACTCGGAATGGGTGATGCCCTCAAAGGAAAAGTCATAGGGCAAGATGAAGCCGTTCAAAAACTCGTAAAAGCCATTCAAAGAACTCGCGTAGGACTCAAAGACCCCCGAAAACCAATTGGCTCATTTGTCTTTCTCGGTCCCACAGGTGTAGGAAAAACAGAATTAGCAAAAACACTCGCTACTTATCTCTTCGACAAAGAAGATGCCCTCGTAAGAATAGACATGAGCGAATACATGGAAAAATTCTCCGTATCACGCTTAGTAGGTGCGCCTCCGGGCTATGTAGGTTATGAAGAAGGCGGACAACTTACCGAAAAAATACGCCGAAAACCTTATAGTGTAGTGCTACTCGATGAAATCGAAAAAGCTCACCCTGACGTATTTAACATCCTTTTGCAAGTGTTAGATGATGGTATTCTCACCGATGGATTAGGACGCCGCGTAGATTTCAAAAATACAATCATCATCATGACCTCCAACATCGGTGTCAAAGACCTCAAAGACTTTGGCGCAGGCGTAGGCTTTGCTACCAAAGCGCGCGAAGAACAGCAAGACGAACTCATGAAGAGCACTATTCAAAATGCACTTAAAAAAGCATTCTCGCCTGAGTTTCTCAACCGCCTCGATGATGTCATTGTGTTCAATTCACTACAACGCGAACACATTCACCAAATTATCGACATCATGCTCGCCAAAGTATTTGCACGCATCAGCACATTAGGATACCAAGTAGAACTTACTGAAAAAGCCAAAGACTTCTTAGCCGAAAAAGGATATGACCCTCAGTACGGTGCAAGACCACTCCAAAGAGCGATTCAAAAATACTTGGAAGACCCCGTAGCCGAAGAAATACTCAAAGGCGAAGTAGCCGAAGGCGATACCATCATCGGTGATTATACAGGCGAAGGAGAAAGTCTGACACTCTCGATACGCAAAAACACCTCCGAAACAAAAGCATAACGCTTTTAATATCATCTTACATTCATATTCTCAATTTCTTGATTGCTACCATAGTAGTCAAGAAATTGTTTTTATATACAAAATCCACTATGATTCTACAAATCAATCATCAAACCATTGACCTCCAAAAAATACTTGAGCCCGAAACAACAATACCAATTCTTGAAGCCAATGAACAAACCGCCCTACAATTTTGCATAGATTGGCTCAAAGGAAAAGAAGAATTTACCCTAAAAACTTCTGGCTCTACAGGCACTCCAAAAAATATCTCTCTAAAACGACAAAATATGCAGTGGAGCGCAAAAGCCACTATCAAAGCACTACAACTCCAGAACGTAAAAAAAGCACTCATCTGCCTACCCACACAATACATCGCAGGAACAATGATGCTTGTACGTGCCTTAGAGCACCATTGGGACATCTACCTCACTACTCCAAAAGCCAATCCTTTAGAGCAACTCCCCCAAAACTATCAGCCCGATTTTACTGCATTAGTTCCTACACAACTCACAAATATATTGCAAAATACTCATACTCAGCATATTGCGCAAAAAATGCAAAGCATACTCATAGGAGGTGCCGCAATAGAAGAAACACTCATAGAACAATGCCAAAGCATAAAAACCCCCATCTATAGCTCTTATGGAATGACCGAAACTATCTCGCACATAGCCCTGAGAAGAATCAATGGGGCAGAAAAAACCAATTATTACATAACCCTACCACAAGTAGACATAGACCAAGACGAAAGGCAATGCCTAAAAATAAAAGCACAAGTAACTGACAATGAATGGATTACGACCAATGACATTGTAGAGGTTTTACCTCAAAAACAAGGCTTTAGACTTTTAGGACGCGCCGACAATATCATCAACACAGGCGGTATAAAAATACAACCTGAAACCATAGAGAAAAAAATAGCCCACTTCCTACCACCCGATACCCCATTTTTCATCACTGCCATTGCAGATAGTTATTGGGGCAACAAAGTCGTACTACTCATTCAATCAAGCCAAACAATAGACCTAAATACCATCAAAGAAAAACTAAAACCCATACTACTACCACACGAAATGCCCAAAGAAATACATCTTTTTAGCCCATTCTTATATACCGAAACAGGAAAAATACAACGAAAAACAACCACAGAAGCCTTTTTGAAAACTACAAAAAAATGTTAAATTTAAAATCATACCCCTGAAACCTCACCCATTTTAGAACTAAAAACCAAGTTTTTACTTACCTTTGCTCATTCATTTATATTTATATTTCTACTCTCAATCTATGACTAACTCGCTCAAATTATACAACACACTCACACGCCAAAAAGAAACCTTCGAACCCCTCAATCCTCCCTTCGTAGGAATGTATGTATGCGGTCCTACCGTTTATAATGATGCACACATAGGCAATGCACGACCCGCAGTAGTGTTCGATGTTTTATACAGATACCTACAATTTTTAGGTTATAAAGTGCGCTATGTCCGAAATATTACAGACGTTGGGCATCTATTGGGCGAAACCAACGAAGGCGAAGACCGCATAGCCAAACAAGCACGACTTGAGCAACTTGAGCCTATGGAAATAGTCTATAGATATACACAACGCTACCACGAAGTGATGGACAAACTCCAAGTAAAAAGACCAAGCATAGAGCCTACTGCCACAGGGCATATCGTAGAACAAATCAATATCGTACAACAAATTTTAGACAATGGTTTGGCTTATATCTCCGAAGGTTCAGTATACTTTGACATAGAAAAATATAACCAAAAACACCCTTACGGCGAATTATCAGGCAGAGTCATAGACGAACTCATTAATAATACACGCAACTTAGACGGGCAAGATGCCAAAAAAAGCCCCTTAGATTTTGCCCTCTGGAAAAAAGCACAACCCGAACACCTCATGCGTTGGCAATCGCCTTGGGGAGAAGGATTCCCCGGCTGGCACATAGAATGTACTGTTATGAGTACCAAATACTTAGGCGAAACCTTCGACATTCACGGAGGAGGCATGGATTTAATGTTCCCACATCACGAATGTGAAATAGCACAAGCAAAAGCGGCTACCAATAAACCTCCTGTGCGCTATTGGTTACACAATAACATGATAACCATTAACGGTGAAAAAATGTCCAAATCTGCTGGGAATTTTGTTACTATTGCTGAACTTCTAACAGGCGAGCACCCTATTTTAGAACAAAGCTACTCTCCCATGACTATGCGCTTTTTCATCTTACAGGCTCATTACAGAAGCACTCTCGACTTTACTAACTTCGGGCTACAATCAGCACAAAAGGGTTACAAAAAAATTATGAATGCCCTCCGAACCATCGAGAAAATGGAATATAGCCCTGATGAAAAAGCAGAAAAAGACGAGAAAAACGAAACACAAATTTTACAGCTCTTAGAAAATCTATACAAAGGGTTAAATGATGACCTCAACACAGCATTATCAATAGGGCATCTCTTCAATTTAGTCAAAAAAATCAATGGATTTTATGCACAACCCCAAACTCTCAGCCAAATAAGTGCAACTACTTTCGAACAACTGAAAAATACTTTCACCATTTTTGTCCGCGATATTTTAGGACTCATAGAAGAACGCCCTGACAACCAAGAAGGACTCATTCAGGTACTATTGCAGGAATATGCCGAAGCAAAAAATGTCAAAAACTATGAAAAAGTAGACACTTTGAGAAACTATTTCAAAACAAATGGCTTGATTATCAAAGATACCAAACAAGGAATAGACTGGAGCTATGACGAAAACTAAGGTCTGAAATCGATGCCATAATGCAGATGCGTTAGCAAACGTGCCCCCCAACTCTCTTTCCACTCCAGTAGTCCTTCATTTAAGGCATTTTGTTTGTGTTGTGTATTAGAAATACCAAAACTCAAGTATCGCTTGTGAAAATAAACATTTCCCCACAGATGAAACAAGAGGAAATCTAAGGCACCTACTTGCCTACCTACAGTGTTAGAAGCAATATACTGTAAGTGTATCACTTCCTGATGCTCAAAAACAACTACCCCTGCCAATAATTCTTCTTCTTTTTTAACTGTATACAAATGTATCTGCAAAGGAAAATGTTGTGCCAATAATCGTATTTCTTCTATGTTATGAACAGGCAAACGGTCATATTTTTCAGTAAGTTGAGGAATGAGTATTTGTGTCCAAAACTCCTCAAATTGTACACTCTTTTCCACAGAAAGGCTATGTTTTTTTGCCTTATCAAAAGCCCTCCATCTTCTATCTTGCATCGGGAAAGGTTGCTCTAAATCAATCACCATGCCTACTTCACAAGCCTGCACCTTAGCCCCAAAAAGATAAGTAGCATACAAATCTTCTTCGCAAATAGCCTTATGATAAATAGTAGGTGTAGGCGAAAAATAAAATCCCTCCAACGACCATTCTTGTAAATAAGTAAAAAGAGCCTGATAGACCTCCTTCACTTCCTGAAGACGAACATAGCGATGCCATAAAATACCGCCAAAGCTCAAGCCCTGATGAGAATACAAACAATCTTCTACCACATGGGCGGGCAAGACAGCTAATAATTCCTGATTTTTCCAAAAAAGCAGAGAGAAGTCCTCAAAACGATGCCCATGATACTCCATAAAGGAACGTTCATGCAAAAAGGTGGCATTTTTGGCATCGTTCCTCACAAAACTATCCCAAATCGTTTGATGATAGTGTTGATATTTAATTATTTTCAAGGTTTTTCACTTTAGCAATCATATTTTGGATATGCTCCTTCGCTCCAAAAAAATTATCATAAATCGCCACAATCGTATGTTCAGTATCTAACAAATAAGTAATTCTTTTATTGATACCAATAATCGGAATGAGTGCGTTGTACTTTGCCGATACTTTTCCATTTTTATCAGATAATAAATGAAAAGGAAGTTCATACTGACTTCGGAAAGACTGATGAGTGGCAATGGTATCGCGGCTAATCCCCAACACATCTACCTCAAACTGGTTGAAAAATGTAATATTATCTCTAAAATCACAAGCCTCTGCCGTACAACCTCTTGTAAAGTCTTTGGGGTAGAAATACAAAATACAAGGTTTGCCTTGCAATGTCTCATCAAGTACAAAGTCTTCTCCCGAAGTAGACGCTAACTTGAAATTAGGGGCTTTATCACCTACTTTAAGTGCCATAATCTGTTTATTTTAATGGTTAATACTAAGAAATGATTCCAAAAATAGTTTTGTTTTTGTTCTTTTCCAAAATTGCACAATAAATTATATCTTTGTAGCATTCCAAACAATGCCATGAAAAAACGCGACTGGGTACTTTTACTTTTTTTAGCCATCATCATCATCTCTTATTGGCTCAATCCTACTACTTTTTTCGAAAAACTCAATTGGCAGGTAAAAAAAGACTCTATATCATCTAAAAACGATACCATATTAGTACAACACATACGCCTTCCCTCTCATTATCAACGCGAAGCAGTCGCCGTAGGTTCATTGGCTTATCGCATTTACCAAACGAAAATCATACGCAATAATTCAGAACAAGTAAAATACTACGCCAAAGGATTCAAACAAACCTTACCTATATTAATTAGTAGTCTTAAAACACAAAACAAACCGCCTAATCTTGATGCAATGATGCTTTACCAAAAAAAAATCTTAGCCATTGGAGATGTACTGCTTAGTAAAGATACATTAATCATTGGTTGGATTGCAGACCGCATATTCATTCCCAAAGAACGAAAATATTTGTATCTTTTTGCCATCAACCAAACAAATGAATGGTATATTCAAAAAAGCCCACAAAACCATACTCCCTGGATGAGCACGAGTGATTTAACACAATACTACAAACCTTTTTGGGTAGTAGAAAGTAAATAAATCTTGTTATACTATTTTTGTTTATATTTTTTCCACTCTATAAGCATTAAAGCCAATACAACAAGAACAATTAATAAGGGGAGCAAAATAAACATAGAATAAGTACTTAAAAACCAAAACAACACAATTAGAAAAATATTGGAGAATACTAAAATCAATGTACTTTGCACATGCGAAAAACCCCAATCTATCAAATAATAGTGAAAATGTTTTCTATCAGGGCTAAAAGGCGATTTTTTGCTCAAAAGCCTAAGTACAAATACCCGCAAAGTATCTATCAATGGCACACCCATAATCACAAAAGCAAAAAAAGGTGCGAAACTATAAGGAAGTAGAAAAGGTGTGTTTCGGCTATTTTCGTTTATGAATGTAAAAGCTAAAACGGAAGCAAAAAGACCAATAGTCATTGAACCCGTATCACCCATAAAAATAGAAGCCTTATTGCTAAAATTATAGTAGAGAAACCCAACAATAGCCCCACAAATAGACAAGGCAAAAATAAGCCAAGAAATATCGCCCATCATATAAAATAAAATACCAAAACTCATACAAACCAATAAACCAATACTGCCCGCCAAACCATTGATGCCATCTAATAAATTGAAAGAATTGATAATAAGTAGTATCGTGATAATAGACAATAAAACACTTACATAGTAATTAATTTCATCTACTCCCCACAAACCATACAACCCCGTAAGCCGAATATCAGCCCGCAAAACCACAATGGAAGCGGCTAAAAATTGTGCAATGATTTTTTTACTCGCACTCAGGGGTATAATATCGTCTTTGATACCAATAAAAAATAAAATAAGAATAGCGGGAAATATATAACTCAACTGAGGTATTTTACTTATTTCTACGAATAGAAATGCAGTAATGAAAGCCCCTCCAAAAATAGCCACCCCTCCCAAAGTAGGCGTTTTGTGAATATGCCGTTTGCGGTCATTATCAGGTTGGTCATAAAGATGCTTTTCTTCTGCTATCCGAATCAGAGCAGGAATAGCGAAAAAACTAATCAAGTAGGAAAGTGAAAAAACGGCAATTGCCTCACCCAAAAGGTATTTCATTTATTTTGTTTTGCTAACAGCAGTGAAAGAGTTATCGACTTTAAGTTTGTATTTTTGGGCTTCGTTAGAGTTATATACCTTTTTGTGTAATTTTACTTTGACTGGTTCTATTTTAGTATTTTTATCTTTCAAATAAAGGGCGGCTTGTTCGCCTGCTTGGTAACCCCATTGGTACATATCTGCGCCATAACCCGCAACTGCACCACGCACCACCAAACCTTCCTCACTTGTAAATATAGGCACATTTTGCGCATCACAATTTTTATAAATTACTTCAAAAGAAGCAAATACAACATTGTCAGGAAGAGCAAAAAATGCATCTATGTCTTTACTAAGTAACGTCTGTACTACCGTTTGGGTTTCCGATGAATTATTTACAGGCAATACCACCAACTCCAATCCTATCTCTTTTGCTTTCTCTTTGATTGCTTGCAATGCATTTTGCGATTGAGGTTCTGCTTGGTTATAAATTACGCCTACTTTTTGGGCTTTGGGCATCATCGTTTTCAGTAATTCTATAGAGGTGGCTATGTATTCTAAAGTTTCATAAACACCTTTCAAATTATTGGGTGCTTTTTGCGAAGCATCTACCAAGCCCATCAACGAAGGGCTTCCGCAAACCATCATAAATACAGGAATCTGCTTGGTTTTTTGCACCATCGTAATCGTAGCCAAAGTAGGGTTGGTAGCTATCAAAGATAAATCTGTTTGCGAAGCAAAATAATCTGCCGCTTGAGTAAGTGTGGTTATATCTCCTTGAGCATTTCTATAAATCACATTTAAGGTAGAGTCTTTTTCGCTAAAGCCCTGCTTGGCTAATGCATCTAAAAAACCTTGCTTGGCTTGTGCAATGGTTTCATCTTGAAAAGCATCTAAAAAACCGATAGTAGGCGCATTTTTAAATGAGCGTTCCGAAGATATTTGGCAGCTTTGAAAAGCGAACAAACTACTAACCAAAAAATGAATAAATAAGAGAATACGAATTTTCATATTGCAAATGTATCAAAAAAACAAAAAAAAGACCTTATTTGAACATTTTTTATAGCTTTATTGTTGTAATAATATAATACTTGTATATACAAATATTATATTATTTTCCATTCTCAATCCATAAAAAAATAATACTATGCAAGAGTTAATCAGTGGCTTACACCATGTAACAGCCTTAGCAGGCAATCCACAAAAAAACATAGATTTTTATGCGGGCATTTTAGGGCTTAAAATGATAAAAAAAACCATCAACTTCGATGCACCCGATGTATATCATCTATACTACGGCGATGAAGTCGGAAATCCGGGTACAATTATGACCTTTTTCCCTTATCAGGACATACCAAAGGGCAGAAAAGGAGCAGGTCAATTGACCTACACAGCATTTTCTATTCCTGTATCAGCTTTGGGTTTTTGGCTTGACCGCCTCCAAACCTATCAAATTGCCTACACAATGCCTCAAAAAAGATTTGATGAAACCTATATTCAGTTTGAAGATTTTGATGGTTTAGGAGTAGAGTTAGTCGTTACTGAGCATGATAAGCGTGTAGGTAGAGCCTCTGGGACAATTCCTGCGGAAATGGCTATCAAGGGTTTTTATACAGTTACATTGCACGAGTATAGCATAGACCGTACTGTAAAATTACTAACTGAAACCATGCAACACAAATTAGTGGCAGAAGAAAATGGTCGTCTACGTTTTGAGAGTGGTAGTGGTGGGGCTGGTAGCTATACTGATGTGCTTTATACTACTGACTCTGTACGTAGTTTGCAAGGTGCTGGCACAGTACATCATGTGGCTTTTGCTACACAAACCGATGATACTCAATTACTTATCAGGGAAAATTTACTAAGTAGTGGCTATCAAGTTACCCCTGTGATAGATAGAAATTATTTTCACTCTATTTATTTTCGCGAGCCCGGCAATATTTTATTTGAGATAGCAACCAATCCTCCCGGTTTTGCGGTTGATGAACCTTTGGAACAATTAGGCAGTAGATTAAAACTCCCTGCATGGTATGAGCCTAAGCGCGATTTGATAGAGAAGGGATTGATGCCCGTAGAAGTCAATTATTTTTAGAGAGCATCTATACAAAAAAAACTTTCTGAATGATTACTCAGAAAGTTTTTTGTTTTTACTATTACTATTATTTTCAATTATTTCTTTGCGGTAGCAGCATCTTTAGTTTCAGCGGCATCTTTCTTTTTGTCGTCTTTCTCTTTTGCTTGCTCTTCTACAGGAGGTCCGCCTTGTAATTTATTGACATAGTGTACGATTTTCCATCTTTCTTCTGGGCTTATTTGTGAACCGTGTGGCCACATGCGTCCTTTTCCGAAAGTGATTACGTGGTAAATATGCCCATTATTTTTAGTAACACCAGCATAATTAGTTACCCCTTTGTAAATGTCTGCTACTTTTCCTTTGCCATCTCCTGCGGCTCCGTGGCAGTGCTCGCAAAAGCGATTGTAAAGTACTTCACCATCTTTGAGTACGGCTTCGGTAAGAGGGATAGGGTTTTTAAGAATTTTTTCAGCCAACAATAAGCTATCAGGGTGTATGTTGTAAAGCATTAGGTCTTCACTTACCATTTTGCCTGTTGAGTCGCTGAATTGGGTTTTATAATTACGGCGTGCAATGGTATTGGGCGCAGGTACACGCATATTAATACCAAAAGCGTTGAATTTATTTTTAACTCCCTCTACTTGTACATAGGGCTCGTATGCTTTGGATACATACATTTGAGGAGCATACTCTAAGCCGGGGTTGTTAGGGTCTTTTCCACAACTGGCTAAAGTAAGGAGTATGAGTGAAAATAAGGATATTTTTTGAATATTCATAGGTATTTTCTTTAAGCTATTGTTATAAGTCGTTGCTTACGGGTTTTTCTTTAGTATCTACCGATTCGGCACCTGTATTTTTGAGCAATTGGCTGATTTCGTCTTCCGATTTGCTGTTACTTTCCATATCTATTGCCATTACAAATTTATCATCGGTGCTACGGGGGTCAAACATAAAAGGTTTGTAACGCCAAGGTAATAAGTTGTTGGACAAAAGGAAGGTAATTACCATTCCGAATGCGGCAAAAAGTACGGTAAGTTCGAAACTTACGGGTACGAAAGAGGGAGGCGAGATATAATCTTTACCACCAATAATCATAGGCCATGAGAGTCCCATAGTATATGTTTGGATAGTAATGGCTGTAAGCGTGCCTGTAGCTCCGAATAAGAAGGCGGCTTTGGAAAGGCGTGAGCGTTTATGCCCCAAGTATTCATCGAGGTGGTGAACAGGGTAAGGGGTGTAAACTTCTTCTATGCTTACGTTTTCGCCTTTTAGTTTTTTGATAGCAGAAATTAGTACGTTCTCGTCGTTGTAGATTCCTACTAAGTATTTTTTGGTTTTATTTTGCAACATACTTTTTATTGAAATATAATAGTATATAGTTGATTGCGCAAATGTAATAATTGTTTCTATATATTTTGCAATAGCTTTTAATTTTTTTTTGCTATTTATATTCGAAATAAAAAAAGGCTACTGCATTACTTTTACATCTTCGTTTGTATGGTTTTGCAGAAGTACTTCTACGACTCTGTCAAGGGTGCGGCTATGCGTTTCGGAAGAGGCGTATCCAGCGCGAAGGAGTGCATTTAGGTTATCGTCTTCGGCATCGTCCATGTCAGAGCGTGCGCCTCCGCGTCCGGGATTAATACGAACATATTGTTCGGAGCAGTTGATTGCATCATAGATTTGACGAAGTTGGTAGTCTACCGTTTGCGATACACCGTCCATCATAATATCAATGAGGGGTTTTATCCATTCCAACACGCCCCATTTTTTTACTTTTTTGTATTTGTAAGATTTATCGGTAGTGCCTGTGCCTAATGAAAAGATAAACATTTCGCGGGCAGAGGGTTTTTCTCTTCCTAAACCAAAGTCTAATTGTCTTGCTTCGGCGTATGCGCACAGGGTAGGGTTGTTGGCAAAAACACCTCCATCGATGAGAGGGAAAGCGATATTGGTTTTTGAGGTGGCTAAGGCTAATTCGAAATAAGTAGGTGCGGCAGAGGTAGCGCGTGCTACTTCGCGAACGAGAAAATTACGGTTGGGGTCTTTGCGAGCTTTGTGTTGTGAAAAAAAGTTGGGTTTTCCTTGCTCTATGTCATAAGAAGTAATTAGGCAGGGTTTTACAAGGTCTTTCAGTTCTAAGTCGCCTAAATAGTCTTTGAGTACTTCTTCCATTCCACGTGAAGGGAAACGCTCTTCAATTATGCCAAATAAGGTGCGTATTTTATGCCAAGTAGATTGGGTGAATATTTTTTTTCCGTTTTTCATGTAAAGTTGTACGGCTTCTTGTGCAGAGTAGAGCGGCTTGGTAGGGTTTTGTGGGTCAGGAGCTAAACAAATACAAGCTAATATACCTCCTGTGCTTGTCCCTGCTATGAGGTCAAAGTATTCGGCTATTTTGGCGTTGGGGTTGCCTGTTCGTTGGCGAATACGCTCTTCGAGGCTTACTAATATCTGCCCTGCTAAGATGCCTCTGATGCCTCCTCCGTCTATGGATAAAATGCGCACAAGGCGGTCTTTTTCTGCTATTCGTTTTTGTTTTTCTTCTTCGGTGATAGGTTTTTCGTCGTCTTTCATTATTTTGGCGTTTAAAAAAATTAATGATTGTGCTATGATGCAATTTAGAGAATAGTTATTTATTTTTGCTAATTATTATCAATAATTTTTTAAAAAAATGGTATTAAAAGATAAAGTTGTACTCATTACGGGTGGTTCATTGGGCATAGGCAAGGCTTGTGCGGAGGTTTTCGGTAAGGCGGGTGCTAAAATCGTGATTACGGGGCGCAATGAAGAAGCATTGGAAGCTACTAAACAAGATTTGGAGGCTCAAGGCATTGTGGTATTGGCTATCAGGGCAGATGTGGCTATAGAAGATGACAATGAGAGAATGGTAGCGCAAACGGTGGCGGCTTTTGGTCGTTTGGATATTTTGATGAACAATGCGGGTGTTTCTATGCGCGCGCTTTTCGAAGAAGTAGATTTGAAGGTGATTCGTCAGTTGATGGAGGTCAATTTCTTTGGGACTGTGTATGCTACTAAATATGCTTTGCCGCATATTATTGCGCAAAAAGGCTCTATTATTGGTATTTCATCGATTGCGGGCTATCGTGGTTTGCCTGAAAGGAGTGGCTATTCGGCTTCTAAATTTGCGATGAATGGTTTTTTGGAGGCTTTGCGTACTGAAATGCTTCCGAAAGGGGTACACGTGTTGGTAGCTTGTCCGGGCTATACGGCTTCGAATATTCGCAATACGGCACTGACTAAAGATGGTTCGCAACAAGGGGCTTCGCCGCGCGAGGAAGGGAAATTGATGACAGCAGAGGCTGTAGCGGAATTGATTTTGAAAGCCACAGTAAAAAGAAAGCGTGATTTGATTTTGACGCGTGAAGGTAAATTGGCGGTTTTCTTAAATCGTTTTTTTCCTAAAATGATGGATAAAATTATTTACAAGCGCGAATTTGTGCAGGTAAAAAAAGTGAAATAAATCATAATTGCATTGTTATTTTTCACGATTGAGAATTTCTTCTAATGTGTTGGTTTGTTCTATGCGTATGATGGGGTAGCGCATGTGTGTATTTTCATAATAAGGCGAATTTTTATAGATGAAATCGAGTTGTGCTTCTGCATTTTTTGCAAAATCGGGGTCTTGTGCTTTTTTATCTTTGAACATTTGTGCCAAAGTTGGATTTTGTTGTAAGAGGGTAGCGGCTATGTCTTCAAAAACATATTCTGAATACCCTTCTTTTTGTTGTAAAATAGCATCAAAGAAATTCCAATTGAAAAAAGAATCGGTTGCTTCGGGCTCCAGCGTTTCCATAAGGTATCGGTTGGCGGTTTGGTTCATAATCACTAATACATCTCCTGCCCTTGTTTGTAGGGTTTGTTCCATTTTTTTCACTTGTGTATTATAGTGTAGGTAGTGTCCCTCGAAGGGGTATTTTACGGTTTCGAATTGGGTGATGTAGTAATAACTTCCTTGCAGGGTTTGGTTATTTTTAAGCACCATCATTTGCACACCATTCCATTGCAATCTTTCTATGATTTGGGTATAGGCTTGTGGAATAAGATAAGCTACGGGTTTTTGCAGTGTGAGGGAGGGTTTGTATTGGTTATAAAATTTGATATTTTTAGTAAAAGGTTGTTTTCGGTCGTAGAAAAGGCGTGGCTGTTGTGTTACTTGGCTTTCTATGTATTGGGCGGTGTAACCTTTAAAGGGCAACCACTCAAAAGTGGTTTTATCTACTTGCCATTTCAAGGGAAATTGCGTGGTTTGGGATTGGTATTTTTCCTCTGTTTGTTTTTTTATCGTTTTTATCGGGATATTGGGTTCGCTCAGATGCTCTAACAAAGCCATCATAAAATCGTAGTTAGCTTTTACGCGGTCAGAAAAAGGTTTAAGCATGTGGGTTTCGGGTACTAAGGCAATGGTATGAAAAAGAGCGGCATAGCCTGAGGAATAACGAGGCGAATCATTGAACTGCACAAAGCCCGAATCGGGTACAGTTCCGTGTACATTTACATAGTGTGTCATATCCCATTTTTTCTTTTCCATTCTTTTTTGCAAATCAGG
Source organism: Cytophagales bacterium (assembly GCA_004293905.1). GTDB lineage: Bacteria > Bacteroidota > Bacteroidia > Cytophagales > Microscillaceae > RDZE01. The sequence continues at coordinate 132,224 of RDZE01000014.1, forward strand.
GAAAAGTTGTTTTTTGAGGTATTCGCCCAATGCTCCCCCTAATTTATCGGGCTGAGTGCCTAAGCAGGTGAAAGTGTATTGGTAGTCTGCGCCATTCGACACGTGATTTTCGACATAAATATCGGGTTGCCATTTTTGAAATATTTGGGTAAATGTTTGCGCATTTTTGGAGTCCAATTTTATAAAATCGCGGTTGAGGTCTAAGTTTTTGGCATTTCCTCTGAAGCCATATTCTATAGGCCCGTTTTGGTTGGCGCGGCTGTATTTGCCTCTATTGATGACACCATCTACATTATAAAAAGGAATGACAACAATGACAGTATTTTCGAGGAGTTTTTGTTTTTGCTTGTCTTGACAAATATCTCTGAGCAACATCAATGAAGCATCTACGCCATCGGGCTCGCCGGGGTGTATGGCATTGTTGATAAGTAGTATATGTTTTTTTTGTTCTTGTAGTGTTTTAGGTTGAAAAATACCATTGGTAGAAAGTACAAAAGTATGCAATGGTAAGCCTATATCGGTAGTGCCAATGGGTTCGAATTGGGTGATATTGGGGTATTTTTGGTGTAGTTTTTCTAAAAAACTGATACCTTCTTCATAAGTTACGGTTTGCGTACCATTGCTTTGCTCAAATACGGTAGTGAGTTCTTGTGCTTTTGTATTGCCCCATGCATTGATGAGCATGATTGCAACTAACCATTGGTATATTTTCATTTGTTCAGTATGCTATGTCCCATTTTGTCTCTTTTTGTCTTCAGATATGCTTCGTTGTGCGGATTGGGAGGAATCTCGAGGGGTATGGTATCTACGATGTGCAAACCATAACCTATGAGTCCTGCACGTTTTTTGGGGTTGTTGCTGATGAGTTTTATATTGGTAATGCCCAAATCGCGGAGTATTTGTGCTCCTACGCCATAGTCCCTTTCGTCCATTTTGAAGCCTAATTCGAGGTTGGCTTGCACAGTATCCATGCCTTGTTCTTGAAGTTTATAGGCTTTTAGTTTGTTCATAAGCCCTATCCCTCTTCCTTCTTGGTTCATATATAAGATGACTCCTTTGCCTTCTTTTTCCACTATTTCCATTGCTTTGTGGAGTTGTGCTCCGCAGTCGCAGCGGCAGGAGCCAAATATATCACCCGTTACACAAGAGGAATGTACTCTTACCATTACAGGCTCGTCTGCTTGCCATGTTCCTTTAATGAGTGCTAAATGCAGGTCATTGGTATTGGTTTGTCGGTAGGCGATGAGGTCAAAGCTACCCCATTCGGTGGGCATTTGCACGCCTATTTCGCGTTGTATGAGGCTTTCGTTGCGTAGTCTATAGGCGATGAGGTCTTTGATGGTAACGAGTTTGAGGTTAAATTTTTCGGCAACTTTCATTAGGTTGGGTAACCGCGCCATAGAGCCATCTTCATTGAGGATTTCTACGAGTACGCCTGCGGGTGCGAAGCCAGCGAGTCTTGCCAAGTCCATAGAGGCTTCGGTGTGTCCTGTGCGTCTGAGTACGCCTCCTTCGCGGGCTTTTAGAGGAAAAATATGACCGGGTCGTCCCATTTCATCGGGCTTGGTGTTGGGGTCTATGAGTGCTTTGATGGTGCGCGCACGGTCGTGAACGGAGATACCTGTGGTGTTTCCGTAGCCCAAGAGGTCAACGGATACGGTAAAGGGTGTGGCGTGTGTAGCGGTATTGTTTCCGACCATCATTTCGAGTCCGAGTTCTTGGCATCGTTCTTCGGTGATGGATACACAAATGAGCCCACGCCCTTCTTTTGCCATAAAATTGACAATTTCGGGGGTGATACATTCGGCAGCACAGATAAAATCGCCTTCGTTTTCGCGGTCTTCATCATCGACAACGATGACTACTTCGCCTTTTTTTATGGCTTCTATAGCTTCTTCTATGGTATTAATCATATTCAATCAAAAAAAAACTGACGTAAATATATACATAGCTATAACTTATATCTTCATAAAAAGATTTTTTGATGCAATTTTTTTTTACACAGAAGTTTTCTTTAAGAAGAATGGTCAGCAATGATGCACCATTTTTTGTCTATCTGTTTAAAAATGAGTGTAAAATGCCCTTCTGCATTGCCTATTTCGGGGGCACGTGCTAAGTGCCATTTGCCTGTAATAAAATAATATTTTTTGCCAAGTGGTTGCATTTGTAAAATAGTAAAGGTTAGTTGCCCCATTGTTTTTGCATCGGGGTAGCTTTTTTTATAGCGCGCAAGTGTGGCATTGTAGCCCCAAGTGATGCCATTTTTGCCTATAAATTGTAGGCTATCAGACTGCCAATAGCCGTCCATAAATGCGTCAAGGTTTCCTTGATTCCATGCGTCTTGTTGTTTTTGTAAAAGTATTCTAATTTCTTTTTCGGGTTGTGCTTGTAAAAAATGAATACTCAGATAAGTGAGGCATAGGCAAAAGCCTTTGAGGAGGGTATTGTTCATCATTGATTTTTTTATATTTTTGTAAAAAAAAAGTTTCATGCATCTTCAAGACTTGGCTATTTATGAGTTTAAAAACTATGAGGAGGCTCATTTTCATTTTTCGCCTCACATCAATCTCATCACAGGAGAAAATGGTAGCGGTAAGACCAATCTTTTAGATGCGATTTATCATATTTGTATCACTAAGAGTGCTTTTGAAAGTACTGATAAACAGCATATTCGTTTGGGTTCGCTGTATTATATCCTGAAAGCGCAAATGAAGCAAGCAGAGCAAACTTACGAAATATTATGTGCTTTGCAAAATGGTCAGAAGAAACAATTTACGGTGAATGGGGTGGGTTATGAAAAAATTAGTCAACATATAGGGCGTTTTCCTATAGTTTTTATTACCCCTTATGATGATGAATTGATCAGAGAAGGGAGCGAGGTAAGGCGTACTTTCTTCGATACAATGCTTTGCCAAGTAGATGCCGATTATTTAGAAAGTCTTTCACGCTATAAAAACACACTTAAACAGCGGAATGCAGCACTCAAACAGTTTGCCGAACAAGGCAGAACGGATAGGGAGTTATTGGGTTATTATGACCAAATAATACTAACAGAAGGGGCAAGCATTGCGGCACGTAGAAATGTGATGATTGAACAGTTTAGCCCTTTTTTGCAAACGGACTATGCTTTTTTGGCACAAGATGAGCAGGTGAGTATTGGTTACCAATCTGATTTTTTACACCCTCAATACAAAACATTATTTGGGCAGGCACTTGCGAAAGATTTAGCCCTACAAAGGACAACGATGGGGGTACATCGTGATGATTTTATTTTTCAGATTGAGGGGCAGTTACTCAAAAAGTTTGGCTCGCAAGGGCAACAAAAATCTTTTATTATTGCACTCAAAACGGCGCAATTTGAGTTGATGCGTAGTTTAAAAAATCACACACCGATGTTATTATTAGACGATATTTTTGACAAATTAGATGACAATCGCATACAGCAATTAGTAAAAATGATAGATGAATCGCGTTTCGGGCAAATTTTTATTACAGATGCGCGTCCTGAAAGAAGTCGGTTCTTTTTAGAAAATATATCGAAAGAAAAGCAGATTTTTCAACTTCAAAAAAAACAAGCCTCCTATGAAAACACTCCCGAATAGACCTTTTTGGTGGGCTTTTTTACAACTCATTCGTTGGAACAATTTGCTTATCATTGCTTTTACGCAGTATTTGGCTTACTATCAATTGATTATCAATCAAGGTTTTGAGGGTTGGGGCACTCCTCCTTGGGGGCTGGTATTTTGTATTGTGGCTACTCTATGCATTGCGGCGGCTGGTTATGTAATTAATGATTATTATGACATAAAAATAGATAACATCAATAAGCCCGATAAGGTCATCATCGGTAGGTATATTGCACGCCGCGAAGCCATCATTTTCAACTTTTCATTGAATTGCATAGGCTTGTTTTTAGCTTGGAAAGTTTCTTTTTATTTTTTTTTAGCGAGCCTAACTTGTGCCTTTTTTTTGTGGCTATACTCTAACTATCTGAAACGCTTGCCTGTTATTGGGAATATAGTTATTGCTTTGTTAAGTGCAATGAGTTTATTAATTATTTCTTTTTACAATGCGCTCAATTGGCATTTGGTAGCAATGTTTGGTCTTTTTGCATTCTTCATTTCTTTTATCCGCGAAATCATCAAAGACATGGAAGATATTCGTGGCGATGCGCGTTTTGGTTGCAAAACATTGCCTATCCTTTGGGGTATTAGGCGTACCAAAAGAGTAATCTACGTACTTTTATTGTCTTTTTCTATTTTGATTTTGTCTACTTTTTTTACTTTTTATGATTATTTCACACTTTATCTCTACATTTCGGTACTACCTGCTTTGTTAGTATTGACTTATCAATTGATGTATGCGGATCGTAAGAAGAAATTTAGAGAGTTGAGCCAATTGTGCAAATTGATTATGATATTGGGCATACTAAGTATGTTACTTGCCTAAAAAAATGCTTTTTTGAGAGGTAAATACACCCAACTATATACTTGACACCCAACACAATACCCTGCAAAAGATTCCAAAAATGCACAAATCAACAACACAGCAGTAATAGTATATGCAGTATTTAACAGTCCAAAATAAAGGCATATTGCTATCCCTAAACAAAACATAAAGCCTACTGCTGCCGCAAATTTTTTAGGGGCGGCATCTGTTAGTTTTTGTGGTAGTTTGAGCCATTGCGTTGCATTCATAGAGAATTGTTTTAAAACGCTCCATTTGCCTATTGTAAAGGCACGTAGCCCAAAGTCAATTGCCAAAATAAGCATCAGCCCATAAGATTGTATGAAAAGAGCCAATAAACTCAAGAGTACTACCAAAAATGCAGATAAACGAACTACAGACTCATTAACGCGCTCCGCCGAAACAGGGCAGGTGATCGTTGATAGGGTATTGGTTTGCATAGAAAATTAAGAAATATGAGAATGAAAGTACAAATATATAGTAATTCTATCATTTTAGTATAGTTTTCAAAAAAAAATATTTTATTTGCACTTAATTTATGCCTTAACAATATTTATTTATATCTTTCTTCCAATATTTTGGTGTGGTGCAAAGCGTGCCCTGCTATAAAAAAACCTAAGGCTAAAGCTGACATTGGGTTTTTATTGGCATTGCCTTCGCGGAGTAGTGCTTCTTCCTCTAAACTACGAAACAAGGAAATAGAAGCCTCCCTTACTGTTTTGAACTCTTCTACTAAACTCGCCAAAGTTCTTTTATCGGCTTGTGCAAAAGTTACGAAATCGTCTTGCTCAAAACCGGGCAATACAGTTTTATCATTGCGAGCAAAACGCAAAGCACGATACATGAATACCCTTTCGGCATCTATAATGTGCTGAAATAAATCTTTGACACTCCATTTATCCGCAGCATATTTATAGTTCCCTTTTTCTTCGCTAAAACTGCCAAAGGCTTTCAGAACAGCATTTTTATTGCTTTCCAAGAGTTCTAAAAGGGGTAAATCTTCTACGACTGCTACATAATTTTTATAAAAATCGGGGATATTTTGGATTTGATTTTTTCGCATATCTTTAATATTTTTGTTCAAAAAAAATAATATGTATCTATTCAAGCAAATTTCTTACGCGCTTTTGTATGTCCTTTTGGTTTTGTACAGCGTTTCTTGTGATTTCGAATCGGAAAATGGAGTAGAAACCAATAAAACAAATACTACTGATGAAGCACTTTTCAAAAAAGGTTATGATAAAATCAATCAAGGAGATTATGAAGAGGCTATCAATATTTATGATGAGATAATCAACCAGAACGACCAAGATTACAATGCTTTTTATAACAGGGGTATTGCAAAAGCCAATTTAGGACGCTACCAAGAAGCACTCAAAGACTACGAAAAAGCCATAGCCCTGAAAGCCGATTTTGCTGATGCTTACAACAATGCAGGGTTTGTGAGCAATAACCTGAATCGATATAGGGACGCGCTCGAATACCTCAGCAAAGCCATCAGTATAGAAGCTAACAATTACCTTTCCTATTACAACAGGGCAATCGCATACGCTTACCTTAAAGAACACAATAAAGCCATAGACGACTACAATAAATGTTTAGAAATAAAGCCAGAATATGCCAACGCGTACTACGGCAGGGCGTTGGTTTGGGTGCAAAAAGGGGAGAGCGACAAAGCACTTGAAGATTGCGAATCGACACTGAGCCTCGATAGTAACTATGTGGAGGCTTATATAGAAAGAGCTGTGATTAAATACGATAAAAAAGACTTTCGTGGTGCTTATGATGATGCTGATAAAGCCATTCGATTGGATAATAAAGCTGGCAGGGCTTTTTTCAATAGAGGTTTGGCAAAAGGTGGTTTAGGAGATGAAATTGGGGCTTGCGAAGATTGGAAGAAAGCCTATCAATTGGACTATGTATATGCCAAAAACTGGATAGATAAATTTTGTAACTTCAAAAAATAAAACCGATTGCACATTAAAGGCAATCGGCTTGCAATCATTTTTAAATGATGAGTTAGTGGAGTTGTTTTAGGCTTGAGGAGCTACTACTGATACATAAGAGCGGTTTTTTACACCTTTCTTAAATACCACAACACCATCTGTAAGGGCGAAAATTGTATGGTCTTTTCCAAGACCTACATTATTGCCAGGATGATGTTTAGTACCGCGTTGGCGAACGATGATGTTGCCTGCTTTTACTACCTGCCCTCCGAAAATTTTAACGCCTAAGCGTTTGCTGTGCGATTCGCGACCGTTTTTTGAACTACCGACCCCTTTCTTATGTGCCATAGTATTCTATTTATTTATAATTATTGATTTATTTGACTTATTTTTTGGAAAAAGTGGTGCAAAGATACTACTTTTGTAGCACAAACCCAAATAAATAATGAAATATATTCTTTGCTGGTGCTTTTTGTCGGTCTTATTTCTTTCCTCATGTGCCGAAGTAGATAGCAGTGCCTTGCAGAAAGAAAAATACGAAGGTCCGCAGGTGCAAGCCATCGATGTTGAAATCATTTATAGTGATTCGGCAAAAGTACGCGTCCGTCTGAAAGCTCCTCTTCGTATTATGTGGCAGACAGGCAATCAAGATTTTCCGAAGGGTATGACTATCAATTTTTTTAATAAAAAGGGAGAAAACGAAGCGCGCCTTACGGCTCAAAAAGGTCGCTACGACAAAGAAAAGAAACGTTATACGGCAATGGGCGATGTAGTACTTGTCAATTTGCTTCGCAACGAAGTGCTAAAGACTGAACTATTGCATTGGACTCCCGAAACGCGTGATATTTTTACGGACAAATTTGTTACTATTACCACTCCACGCGATATTATTAAAGGTACGGGGCTAAAAGCCAAACAAGACCTCACAAGTTATCGCATAGATTACCCTACAGGTATTGTAGCTGTGGATAAATAAAAAAGGCTTCTTTTTTCGTATTTTGAGGCAAATGGCATTTTTATTGTATTAGGAATAAATGCTATTAATTTTGGTGTCATTTTTGTCCGGGCATGCCGTTTGATTTTCAGATAGGCTTGCCTTTTTTTTTATGTCTTTTTTCTCCATTCTACATAAAAAAATAAAAAGTTATCTTCTATAAGAAAATAACTTTTGTTGTTTATTACTTACCTTAATATAATTGTACTAATCTGGAATAGTTGTAAGTACCTCTTTTTGAGGCTCTTTACTAAGATTCAGATTTTGTGTATTGGCTGAAGAATCTGTTTTTCGTAAGTGTGCGATGAAGTTGAGTAGATTGTCAACGGTGAGGTAAATGGCTGGCACCAACACCAATGTAAGAAACATAGAACTACTCAAGCCACCGATAAGCACCCAAGCAAGTCCATTTTTCCACTCTGCACCCGCTCCCGATGCCAATGCAATAGGCAACATACCTATTACCATTGCTACGGTTGTCATAAGAATAGGGCGCAAACGTTCTTTCCCTGCCTCTATGAGTGCGTTGAAAGTGGTATGTCCTTCTTTTTTGAGATGGGTGGTGAAATCGACTAACAAGATGGCATTTTTGGCTACCAGCCCTACCAGCATAATCATACCCAAGATAGAAAATATATTGAGAGATTGCATGGTAAGTGCTAAGGCTAATAAAGCTCCTATGATAGCTACTGGAATGGAAAATAAAACTACAAAAGGATAGATGTAGGAATCGTAGAGTGCAACCATAATAAGATACACAAATAGAATAGAAGCTAAGAGGGCTATTCCTAAACTTCCGAAAGCATCTCCTTGCATTTTGAGGTCGCCTTCCAATTCCATTTCTACGCCTGCGGGTAATTTTTCTTGTTGGTTGATGATGGCAATGATTTCATCGCCTACTGTTCCTACGGGTCTGCCCACTACTTGGCACTCAAGCGTAATAGCGGCAGTGCGTGAGCGTCTTTCGAGGCGCGAAGGTCCGCTGCTTTGGTTGATATTGGCAAATTGTTTTAATTTGATAAGTTCTCCGCGCGCATTTACAAAACTAAGATTGGCGATATCGTCTGTGCTTCGGCGGTCAAAAGCATCGAGTTTTATATTGATGTCGTATTCATAATCTCCTGTTTTGAATTTGGAGTCATTGTTTCCGTTGAAAGCTGTTTGCATGGTAAGCCCCACAATATCCATAGTAAGTCCCAATTCAGCCATTCTCTTTTTGTCAAGTTGTACATTGAGTTCAGGGTTTCCTGTTTCGAGAGAAAGTTTTACATCGGTAGCTCCTTGTACTTTTCGGGCTTTTTCTTTGAGTCTGCTCACATAAGCGAACAATGTATCGAGATTATTGCCTTTGAAAATAATTTGAATAGGTGCATCGTTGGCAGTTCCCATGATGGAAAGTTGGCTGGTCGTGATTTTCACGCCGGGTACTTGGCTCATGAGGTTATTTTTCACTTCATTGGCAATGAGGTCAGCAGAGAGGGCACGTTCGTTTTTATCTACTAATTTCACGTTAATTTCGGCTTTATAAGCCGTATTTTGTCCTTCCATAATATTGCTGGAAGCTCCTACAGTAGTGAATACGTGCGTAATTTGCTCATTTTTGAATAATTCATTCTCTATGCGTTGTGTGATAAAATTGGTTTGCTCTAAGGTAGCGTCTTTGGGCAGTTCTACATTGATGATAAATTCGCCTTGGTCGCCCATGCTTACAAATTCGCCCCCGATGAAGCCATAACCTACTAAGCTAAAAGACCCAAAAAAGAGTACGATGGTAGTTACAAAAACCACCCATTTGTGTTTTAAAGACCATTGTAGCACTTTTCCATAGCGTTCGGTGAGGCGAGTAAGCCAATTTTCAAAGGCTGTAATGATGTATCCAAAAAAAGTTTTAGGGTTTATTTTTTCTAATCTTGAGAAACGCGAAGCCAACCAAGGGGTTATGGTAAAAGAAACGAACAAACTCATTAGGGTAGAAAAAACCACTACTAAGGAAAATTGCCTTAAGATGTCAGAAATCATTCCTTCTACTAAGGTGATGGGTAAGAACACCACTACATCGACCAATGTGATAGACATGGCAGTGAAGCCTATTTCATTACGTCCGTCTAAGGCAGCTTTTCGACTGTCTTTACCCATTTCGAGGTGTCTATAGATATTTTCTAAGACCACAATAGAGTCATCGACTAAAATACCGACCACCAATGACAGCCCTAAGAGTGTCATAAGATTGAGCGTAAAGCCGAGCACATACATGCCAATAAACACAGAAACCAAAGAGGCAGGAATAGCAACCATTACAATCAATGCATTGCGAAGGCTGTGTAAGAAAAGAAGCATCACACCTGCTACCAATAGTACTGCCAGCATAAGGTCGTGAATTACTGCATCAGAGGCTTCCATCGTAAAAATGGTAGTGTCTTGGGCTACGGAAAATTCTACTCCTTTGGTTTTGTAAATTTCAGTAAGATTTGCTAATTCTTTGGTTATTTTTTCCTTTACTTCTACAGCATTGGCATCTGATTGTTTAATTACCAAAAGTCCAATTGCATCGTCTTTGTCTATGTGTGTAATGTTTAATCTTTCTTTTTGAGTATCTTGTACTTCGGCTATGTCGCGTAGTTTTACGGGAGTTCCCTCCATATTTGTGGCTACGACTACATTTTCCAAATCTTGTAGGTTTTTGAATTTGCCCGCCAAACGAATAATTTTTTGGCTTTCGTCGGTTTTGAGTTTTCCTGTTGGAAAATCCATGTTAGAGTTTTGAATGGCTTGTCTTACTTGTAGCATAGAAATTTTGTAAGCGTCCATTTTTTCGGCATTGAGGTTTACTTTTATTTCACGCTCATCGCCCCCTACTAAGGTAATTTGCCCTACGCCATCTAATCGATTAAGGGAAGGTTGTATGCGTTGTTTTACGATGTCGTAGAGTTCTGTTGGCGATATATTTTTCCCTTTGACTGCCAAACGCATAATGGGCAATTCTGAAAAATTGATTTTCATGATGCTGGGCGTTTTTACTTCGTTGGGAAGTGTAGAGAGTATCGCATTTACTTTTCGTTGTGCAGTTTGAATAGAAACTTCAATATTAGCACTTCTTTCTAACTCTACGAAGATGGAAGAAACCCCTTCTTGAGAAAATGCACGAATACTCTTGACCCCTTCTAAGGAGGCGATGGCATCTTCTATTTTCTTGGTTACGGAGTTTTCTACTTCGGCTGGCGAGGCACCCGGATAAACTGTAGTAATGTTCATCATAGGGAAGTTCATTTTGGGGAGTAGTTCGTAGCCTAAACTATAATAACTAAATACACCCAAAAATGTAAGCACTGAAAATATTACGACTATCAGGCTTGGTCTTTTAATGGCTATTTCTGTTAAACTCATAAAGTTTTAGTAGTAGTGGTTGTGGTGTTATTTGATGATGGAAATTTTTGCTCCGTTTTGGAGGTTGATTTGCCCTGTAATAATTACAGCTTCGCCTTCTTTCAAGCCTGTGATGACTTCTACCATTTCGCCTTGTGTAGTACCTGTTTGTATGGTGCGTAGTTCCGCTATATCGCCTTTGGCTACATATACTTTGGCATCTTTGAGGCTTCCGATGATGGCTTTTCTGGGTATCATAAGTGCGGAGCCTTTAGCAGAGAAATCAAAATAAGCTATGCCGTACATTCCTGCTTTGATGGGGCTATCGGCTTGGTTTTGGAGGTCTACTTCTACTTCGTATCTTTTAGATGCATCGGCTTTGATGGCAATGTTTCGTATTGTTCCTTGAAAGGTTTTATTGGGGTATACATCGGCTTTGATAGTGAGTGTTTGCCCTTCTTTGATTTGCAAAATGTCTTTTTCGGCTACTTTGATAATCATTTTCAGTCGGTTGATTTCTGTAATATCGGCAATGGGTGTGCCGGGCATCAAATAACTTCCTTTTTCTATAGTTTTTTTGGTGATAATACCTGAAATAGGGGCTATGACTAAGGTTTTTGCCAATCTTTCTTTGAGTGCTTCTATTTGTTGTTCTGCTTGTTGAAAAGCAAACCTTGCTTCTTCTACTTGTACTTCGGTGGTGGCATTGCTTTTTTGAAGATTTTCAAATCGTTGCAAGTCTTTGAGTCTTTTATCGTAGTTAATTTGTGCTATTTTGAGTTCTCTTTGTAGCATTTGGTCATCAATTTTGGCTAATACTTGTCCTTCGGCTACATAGTTGCCTTTGTCAAGCTGAAGGCTGATGACTCTGCCTTGTATTTCGGAAACGAGTACTAATTCGCGGTAGGGTTCGAAAGTACCTGTAGCATTAAAATTGCTACTGAGTGTTTGTATGGCTACTTTGCTAACCACCACAGGGAAGACTGAAACAGTTTTTTCAACCATTTTAGTACGTTCGGCTGTCTTTTCTTTATTAGAATACAAAGTAAAGGCGATTGAGCCAATAATTGCACTGGTGATGAGAACGATTTGGAGGATTTTAAAAACTTTTTTCATGTTGATTATAAAGAAGTAATGGGTTTTAGTATGATTGGTATAAGAGGTTACGTTTTCCTTACACTTTTAGTTCTGTATTTTAAGAACTAAAAGTATAAAAAAAACAAGAATTTTATTCGTTTTCTATGTTAATTTGTTTTCTTTTGATGATTCTTTTTTTCCATTTTTCTATAATGAGAGGCATTTCTTCTATTACTATTTCATAGAGTTCTATTATATTTCGTAGCCCTTCATTGAATTCGGGATTTTCTTCTGTTCTGATTTTGAGTGCGATGGTTAGCTGTTCTTGCATTGCTTTGAGCCATACCATTTTATCTATGAGCACATTTGACCAATTTTCTACACTGAGTCTGAAATAGCGTTTTCTATCTCCGGGAAAAGTAGTATAGTCTATCATTTTTTGATTTTCTAAAAATTTGAGTGTATTGCTGACCGCGCTTTTGCTTGCGTTGAGAAAGGCTACAATTTCGTCAAAAGTTTTGTGAGGGGGCTCTGCAAGAATCATAAACCCCAATAACCGCCCTGCTAAGGGTGGGAAACCATCTTTATCGCAAACGATTCCTATTTTTTCTACTTGTTGTTGAATTAATTTAAGATTATCAGAGGTTGACATAAATGATTAATAGGTTGTTTTTGAATAATAAATAAGGTTGCAAAAGTATTGTCTTATTTTTAGTTCTGCAAATAAAGAACTAAAAAGTTAAAAAAAAGTTTTGATTTTTTTACATTTATGCTTTTGGCAGGGTAAAGAAAAATTCGCTTCCTTGCCCCATTTCACTTCTTACACCAATATTGCCTCCGTTTTTTTCTACAAATTCTCTACAAAGCAATAAGCCCAAACCTGTTCCTTTTTCTTGGTGCGTGCCAAGCGTTGTAATGCCCTGACTATGAAATAGTTTCTCTTGTTGTGTTGCGGGAATGCCTACTCCATCGTCTTTTACTGATACTCTATAGTGTGTGTTTTCATATATTTGGGCTTGAATGGCTATGTTTCCTCTTTCGGAGCAGAACTTGATGGCATTTCCTACAAGGTTTCGGACTACGAGGTCTACCATGTTTTTATCAGCCCATGCCATCAGAGGTTGTTCAATAGTATTTTGTATATTGATTTGTTTTCTTTGGGCTTGGTTTTTAAAGAGGGTGATGTTATTTTCGGCTATGATTTTGAGGTCGATAGATTCGGGGTCGGTGTGTAATCCATCTAATTGATTTTTAGCCCAAAACAGAAGATTATCAGTAAGAATTACTGTGTTTTGAATATTATTATTGAGTTCTGGTAAAAATCTATCAAATTCTTGCGGGCTTACAAAACCTTCTTGTAGTAGGTCTAAGAGTGCTTTGATGGAGTTGATGGGTCCGCGGAGGTCGTGCGAAACTATGGAGAACAATTTGTCTTTCATTGTATTGAGTTGTTCTATATTTTCGGTGTGGCTTTGTAGTTCCTCTTTTTGCTGTAGTATTTCTACATTTCTGAGTCGGAGTTCTTCTTGGTGAATTTTTTGGCTTTGTATTGCTTTATTGAGTATTTTTTGATTCTGTTGTAATTTTTTGTTGTAGGTTTCTAAGTTAAAATTTTGTTGTTTGATTTGTTCATTTTGTTGGGCAAGTTCTGTATAAGCATCTTCTATTTTTTGGTTTTGTATTTTGATGATTTTTTGCGCTTCTACTCCTTTTTGTTGGAAGTAATAGACAATGGCTAATAGTATCAATGTCATTATAAAGCCAATGCCCAATAAATAAATGGAGTTTTGTTTTAGTTCTTGTTGTTTTTTAGCATCTTTTACTTTCTCTTGGTATTTGTATTCGTTTTCTTTTTGTGTTATTTTTAATTGTACGTCTTTGAAAGAGAGGCTATCTTTATAAGCTGCAGCGATTTCGTTGTATAGGAGTGCTTGTTCAAAGTTTTTTTCTTTTTTAAATATTTCATATAAAAGTGTGGAGGCTTCGAGTATTTCGCTACTTGCGCCTATTTCTTTGGCTAAGGCATAAACTCTAAGGGCATATTCTTTTGCTTTTGTATCTTGGTTTTTGATTTGGTATAGGGAGGCTAAATGCAATAGAGGGTACAAGATTTCTAATTTTTCGCCTATTTTTTCATAGGCTTGTAGGCTTAGGTTTAAATATTTGAAGGCATCTTCGTATTTTTCTTGGGCTTGGTATACTTCTCCAATATTTTGATAGCTGGCAGCGATTCCTCTTGGGTCATTGATTTTTTTTTGTATGTCAAGTGCTTTATTTTGGTATTCGAGGGCTTTGTCGTACTGCTTTAAACTTAGATAAGTAACGCCTATATTATTCATACTAAAAGCAACATCTTCTTCGTTTTCGAGTTCTTGTTCTATTTTTAGGTCTTTTTGGTAATATTCGAGTGCTTTTTCATATTCTTTTTGTGAAGCATAAATAACTCCTATATTATTGCAGTTGTCGGCAATTCCTTTTTTATAACCGATTTCTTCGGCAAGTTTGAGGGCTTCTTGGTAGTTTTGGAGGGCTTCTATGATATTTCCTTTGATGTATTTTACAACTCCTATGCATCTGATTGCATCTACTTTTCCTATGTCGTAATTTTCTTTTTCGGCAAGTTTGAGGGCTTTAGTAGCTATATAGAGCGCACTATCGGGGTTTTTACCAAAATAAGCCTTCGAAATTTGGTTGAGTGTGTTGATTTGTGCTTCCCCCTTTTGATTTTTGACTATTCTCAAAAGGCTGTCAATTGGTGTTTGGGCAATAGAGGACTCTATGGCAGCAAATAAAGACATAATAAGTAATAAAATCCTCAAAGATTGCATAATGCATTTATACGCAAGTGGGTTTAAAAAATTTCGCAAAGACTACCTTGATGTAAGAAAATGAATGATATTGTATAATTCCTTGCATTTTAATAATCAGGTTAGTAGTGTTATATAAACTTAGAAGAGTTTTGGTGCTCTTCTAAGTTTATTTATTGTCCTTTTTAAGAGATGCTTTTGTATTTGATTCTCTTGGGAGTTTCGTCTCCGAGTCGTTTTCGGCGGTTTTCTTCATAGTCAGAGAAGTTGCCTTCAAACCAATAGACTTGCGAGTCGCCTTCAAAAGCTAATATATGCGTGGCTAATCGGTCTAAGAACCAGCGGTCGTGGGAGATGATGACAGCGCAACCAGCAAAGTTTTCGAGGGCTTCTTCTAAGGCACGCAAGGTATTTACATCTAAGTCATTGGTAGGCTCATCGAGCAGTATTAGATTTCCGCCTTGTTTGAGTGCCATTGCTAAGTGTACGCGGTTTCTTTCCCCACCTGAGAGTTGTCCTATTTTCTTCTGTTGGTCAGTGCCACTGAAATTGAATCGGCTTACGTAGGCGCGTGCATTGAATTCTTTTCCCCCTACCATTAAAATATCGTTTCCGTCTGAGATGGCTTCGAATACCGTTTTGTTGGGGTCTAAATTATCGTGTTCTTGGTCTACATAAGATACTTTGACGGTTTCGCCTATTTCTATAGTTCCTTTTTCAGGTTTTTCGGCTTGCATTATCATTCTGAAAAGGGTGGTTTTCCCTGCTCCATTGGGTCCTATTACGCCTACGATGCCTGCGGGTGGCAGCGAGAATGTCATGTTTTCGTAGAGTAATTTATTGCCATAACTTTTGGCTATTCCATTGACTTCAAGCACTTTATTTCCGAGTCGGGGACCATCAGGGATATAAAGTTCCAATCTTGCTTCTTTTTCTTTGGCTTCTTCGCTGAGCAATCGTTCGTAGGCGTTGAGTCGGGCTTTTCCTTTGGCTTGGCGCGCTTTAGGAGACATTTGCACCCATTCGAGTTCGCGTTGTAAGGTTTTTTGTCGTTTGCTTTCTTGTTTTTCTTCTTGTGCGAGGCGTTGTTGTTTTTGGGCTAACCACGAGGAGTAGTTTCCTTTCCAAGGAATCCCTTCTCCGCGGTCAAGTTCGAGAATCCAGCCAGCTACATTGTCTAAGAAATAGCGGTCGTGGGTTACGGCAATTACTGTTCCTTTGTATTGTTGAAGATGTTTTTCGAGCCATAGTACAGATTCGGCATCGAGGTGGTTGGTAGGCTCATCGAGCAGTAGTACATCGGGTTGTTGTAGTAAGAGTCGGCAGAGGGCTACGCGTCTTTTTTCACCTCCTGATAGGTATTCTATTTTGGCATCGGCGGGTGGGGTGCGGAGGGCATCCATAGCGCGTTCGAGTTTGGCATCGAGTGACCAAGCGTCAAGATTGTCCAATTTTTCTTGTACTTCCGCTTGTCGGGCGATGAGTTTGTCGAAATCGGCATCGGGTGCGGCAAATTGTTCATTGATTTGGTCAAATTCTTTGAGCAAGCTCACTATTTCTTGCACGCCTTCTTCTACTATTTCTTTGACGGTTTTTGTTTTATCGAGTTGTGGCTCTTGTTCCAAATAACCTACGCTGTAGCCTTTGTCAGAGGTTACTTCGCCTTGAAAATCTTTGTCTATACCTGCTATGATTTTCAGTAGGGTAGATTTTCCAGAGCCATTGAGCCCTAATACGCCTATTTTGGCACCATAAAAGAAGGAGAGGTAGATGTTTTTGAGGACTTGTTTTTGGGGTGGGTAAATTTTATTTACGCCCGCCATTGAGAAGATAATCGTTTCGTTGCTCATTTTCAGGGTTTTGAATTTTGTGCAAATATCTTAGGTTTTTGTAAAAACTAAAAATTTTTTGCTTCAATTTTAGGAAATATCACAAATCCGATTTTTATTTGTGGTTTGGTAAAAAAAAGAAAATATAATTTTTCAAAGTTATAATTGCAAAAAAATTAAATTATGATAGATGCTACTAACTCTGTAGAAAAACACCCTGCGGCTCTTTATTGGTTATTTTTCACTGAAATGTGGGAGCGTTTTAGCTATTATGGTATGCGCGCCCTTCTTATTCTTTACCTTACTACACAACTTGTGAAGGGTGGTTTGGGCTGGTCAGATGATGACGCGGGTCAAATGTATGGTATTTATACGGCGGCTTCTTATATCATTACGATATTGGGTGGTTATTTGGCAGATAAGTTATTAGGCTCACGCCGTTCTGTATTTATAGGGGGTATATTGATGGCATTGGCTCAATTTACACTTTCGGCGGGCTCGGGTATGCAAAATACGGCTCTGTTTTTTGTAGGTCTATTTTTGTTGGTAATAGGAAATGGGTTTTTTAAGCCTAATATTTCTTCTATGGTAGGTCAGTTTTACCCTGATGGAAGCCGTTTGAAGGATTCGGCTTATACTATATTTTACATGGGTATCAATATTGGGGCTTTTATTGGCAGTTTGATTTGTGGCGGTTTAGGAGAGGTATATGGCTGGCAATATGGTTTTGGTGCAGCGGGTGTAGGTATGGTATTGGGTTTGGTTATTTTTTACTTTGCACAACCTGCATTGGGTAATGTGGGCTTAGCTCCGAAAGCACAAGCAGAATTAGACACAAATGTAGAAACAAAAACACCTTTGACCGCAGTAGAAATGCAACGTTTGGCGGTGGCGTTTATCTTGTCTTTCTTTTCTATAGTATTTTGGGGCTCTTTTGAACAAGCAGGCTCTACTATGAATATATTTGCGGCACGCTATACAGATAGAAATTTAGGAGGTTTTGAAGTACCTGCTACTTGGTTTCAATCGGTAAATGCGTTTTTCATTTTCACTTTGGCTCCGTTGTTTTCTTTGTTGTGGGTGGCGTTAGATAAACGCAATATCAACCCTAATGGGGCTG
Organism: Cytophagales bacterium; assembly: GCA_004293905.1. Taxonomy (GTDB): domain Bacteria; phylum Bacteroidota; class Bacteroidia; order Cytophagales; family Microscillaceae; genus RDZE01. Next base: position 149,827 of record RDZE01000014.1, read on the forward strand.
TAAAGTTTGCAATTGGGTTGCTTTTAGTAGGTTTGGGCTTTGGCTTTTTGGTTTTAGGCTCAGGCGATATTGAAAAAGGTGCAACTTCGGCTTCTGTCAGTATGACTTGGTTAGTGTTGGCTTATTTATTCCATACAATGGGCGAATTATGTTTGTCGCCTGTAGGTTTGTCATTTATCAATAAACTCTCTCCTGTTCGTTTGGCAGGTTTCATGTTTGGCATTTGGTTTTTGGCTTCGGGACTGGGCAATTACTTCGGTGGGGCAGTTTATAGCATCATTGGAGGTACAAAAAATTATTCTTATTCTGAGTTTTTCAGTTTTATGTTGGTAGTGCCTGTTTCTGCTGGATTATTGTTATTACTCATTTCTCCACTATTGAAGAAGTGGATGCATGGCGTGAAGTAATTTTTATGTAATAAAACGCAAAAAAAGTATCAAAAAATTTGGAAATTCAAAAAAGCTATCCTACCTTTGTAGTCCATAGCTGGTTGAAAGACAAAAAGGCTCAGAGTATATGCTTTGAGCTTTTTTATTTTTTAGTTGGGTTCGTTCTTAATATTGCCCTGTGGAAAGCATTACGAGTGTGCAGGCAGGGATTACCTCTATTTCATTTTTTGCTAATATTTCCATCAATTCGGGGTTTTCTGTACCGGGGTTGAATATTACTCTACGGGGTTTGGTTTGGAGTATATAATCGTACCATTCGGGTTGGTTTTGCGCACCTATGTAGAGGGTGATGGTGTCTATATTGGGCTGTATTTCTTTATGGTTTAAGATGTTTTTTGCTAATATTTCTCCTTTTTTGATACCTACAAGCACATAGGGGTATTGGTATTTTTGTAAGCGTAGGGCTGCTTGGTAGGCATAACGTTCGGGGTTGGGGGTTGCGCCTAATATAAGCGTAATGGGTTTTGATTGCATAATGATATTCAATAAATGTTCTTTGACTATTATAAGAACATTTGAAAAAGAGGATAAGTTTTTGGCAATAAAAAAACGTGCTTATCCAATGAGTAGCACGTTTTTGAACTTGTATTAAAATCGGGTTAGTTGGTGTAATTTTGGCTTCCCGAAGAGGTTACGCCTTTGATGGTATATTTGCCCGATGTGTTGGTGGAGTTAATAGTGCCACCATCGGAGCTGAAACCGCTTTGTTTTTTAGAGCCGATGCCTTTGATGTTGCCTGAACTTGATTTGAGTTCGAAATTGAGGTCTTCTATTTTATTAGAAAATTGTATGTCTATATCGCCAGAGGTAGCAGCAAAAGTAGAGTGATTGGTAACTTTCACTTGTTCGCCTCTGATGCCGCCTGAAGTATTGACAAGTTTTAAGGAGGCTTCTACGGCTTTGATGGTGATGCCTCCAGAGGTATTCTCGGCAGTTGCCGTGCCTACAAATTGAGATAATTCTATATCGCCTGAGGTGTTTTTGGCAACTATATTACCTTCTGAATCTTTGATGCATTGGTTGCCTGAGGTGTTTTTGGTAGAGATAGTTCCTTTACTATTTTCAAGATTGATATTGCCAGAGGTGGAGGCAATATTGATAGTTCCGTCAAGTTCTGTGGCACTTATGCTACCTGAGGTAGAGGCTATTGTAAAGGTATTATCTTTAAAATTGTTGATTCCTATATCGCCAGAGGAGGTTGTGGCGGTAATTTTATTTTTTCTATTGGTTTCTATTTTGATAACCCCTTGTAGGTTTTCGTTTTTCCATTTTCCATTTTTTTTATTGTCTTTAAGAAAAACGGTAAGTCTTGAGCCTATTTTTTCGTATTCTAATTCATAGTTTTTATCTCCTGAGCCACTTATTGTGGCACTAAGTGTGGTTTGGCTTTGATTACTTCCAACGATGACTACATCACAGAATCCACCTTTTATTTCTATTTCGTCTATGTCATTGAATTTTTCATCAATGCTTTTTTGTGCTTTGGCAGTGGTATGTATAAATAGAAGCATGCCTAAAAAATAGGCGATAATGGGAATATTTTTCATACTATAATTAAAAGTTTAATGATGATAAAGTCTTTTGATTTCGAGTAAAAGACAATGATAAAAACGGAAGGGTTGCACGAATAGGTATATTTTTTAAAATTATTTTTCGTGGCGTAGAAAGAGGTCTTCTTGTTCGTTGGGGATAATGTCTAAAACTTTGGCTAAAACAAGAAGTACTAAGGTGCGAGAGGCTATTTTTTTAGAGATTTGGGCTATTTTGGCAAATTTTTCTAAGGTAATAAATTCGTGTTGTTCTAAAAATTCCATCAGTTGTTTTTCTTTTTCACCGAATTGAAATTTCATGTCTTTGCTTTTTTGCCTTCCTTTTAGTATTTCTCTCATTTCTTTGCTGGCTTGTATGCATTTGTCGGCAACACGAATGTAGACTTTTTTTTGTATTTGTTTTTGGGGTGTTTCTTCTATGAAAGCATGGGGCGTTTTTTCACTTTTTTCTATGTAGTAGGCTAATACTTCGCGTTCGTCTGCAAGGCTGATAACTTCTGTGAGGTAGTTAATGGGCGGAGTACAATGTTTTAGGAGGGCTTTATTGATTACATATTCGTCTTCTTTGGGGTATTTGAGTCCTACGATTTCTTTGTTGTCGGCAATACCTACCAATAATACTCCTCCTTCGGCATTGGCAAAGGCTATCATTTCTTTGATGATTTTTTCGGGGTGGTTGGCTTTGAGTTTGAACTCTGTGTATTGCCCTTCCCCCTCTTTGACTAATTTTTTGAGTTCGTAGAGTTCCATTAAGAAGAAGGCAACAAAAAAGAAAGTACTGTTTGTATGAATGTTTGAGGTTGTTCGGCGTGCACCCAATGTCCAGCGTTTTCGATGGTAACGATTTGAACGTTTGGATAGGCTTGTTGTATGAGTGTAAAATCTTTTTCTTGGATATAGTCTGATTTTTCGCCTCTGATAAAGAGTGTAGGTCTTTCGGTGGCGAGTGCATGGTATTTTTCGGGGAGGGCTTCACCTACTTTTTCGATGTTTTGTGCTATGACGGGTAGGTTCATACGCCATTGGAATTGGTTTTGCTCATCGCGGTATAAGTTTTTGAGCAAAAATTGTCTGGTATCGCCCTCTTTGATGTATTGTGTAAGGATTTGGTCGGCTTCCTGCCTTGATTGAATTTGGGAGAGGGGTATGGCATTGAGCCCTGCTAAGATGGTTTGGTGATGAATGGGGTAATAGCGTGGGGCGATGTCCACGATGATGAGTTTATCAAATGGGGTTTTGGCGTATTGGGCGGTGTAGCACATGAGGGTTTTGCCTCCCATAGAGTGCCCTATGAGGTGTGGATTTTCTATTTGGTGTTTTTCTATGAAGAGTTGTAAATCTTCTGCCATTGCCTCATAGTGCCAAATAGGGCTACGGAATGAACGTCCGTGATTGCGTTGGTCTATGGTGTATACGGTGAATTGTTGTGATAATACTTTGGCTATAGTTTGCCAATTATCGGCAGTACCGAATAGCCCATGTAAAATAATGAGGGGTTTTCCTTCGCCTTGTACTCTAAAAAATAAATCTTCCATTTTTTTCAAATAAAGTTATGAAAAGTATTCTTTTGGGAGTTATTGACTATACTTTAGTATTTTTGGCTTTTTAAGTTATTTTTTTTTGTACCAAGCCAAGTATTTTTTATCATTTATCCATTTTGCATCGGGAAAGGTTTGCAAGCCACTGCATGAGGGTGCTTGGTATGAATCTCTAACGGCATAACCTAATTGCAGGGCTACTGCGTCGGCATAGAAAAATTGATAATTGAGGAGTGCATTTTTGATAGGATTTCCGTTCCATGTGGCTGTACCTACATATTCGCCACTTTTTACTTCTAAACTTTTAATTAGGTCGTATTCTATTTTTACAGAAAAACGTGTATCGTCATATTCACAAGGTACTACGGTGGCAGTTTTGATGAGTAGTAAATTGGCTGTAACGATGGCATCGGTATTGACGTCGGCGCAACAATCGCAATAATCAATGATATATTTCTGTGCCTTGATTTCTTTGGCTAATAACTCTGCCTCTTCTTTACTCATGCAATCTTCGGGGTCGGCGTAGGTTTTTGTGATTGAGTAGCCTAATAAAATGAGTGTTAGCAGGGGAAATAATATTTTTTTCATGGGAGTAATTTAGTTTATTGTCTAAGAATTTTCGAAATATATATACTTTTTTTCGAAAGAAGATGAAAATAGCTACGAATTTGTATCTATGGCAATGCCTATGACCAATACATCATCGATGATTTGTTCTTTTCCTTGTGCTCTCCAATGCTCGAAGGTATCTGTCAGTTTTTGTTTTTGCTCATTAAGAGGCAATATTGCAATACTATTGAGTAACTCTCTGAATCGGCGGCGTGAAAATTTTTGTCTTTTTTCCCCTCCAAATTGGTCTTGGTAGCCATCAGAAAATAAATAGCATACCATTCGTCCTTTTTGAGGGTAGGGAATATGATGAGGTGTAAAAATCCTTTCTTGTTCTATTTGTTCGCCCCCGATGCTGTATTTATCAGCGGCTACTTCTACGACTTCGTTATCATAAACATATACTAATGGATTTTTTGCTCCTGCGAAAGTGATTGTTTTGGCTTGTTTGTCTATGATGAGTAGGCTAATATCCATACCATCTTTATTATCATTTTCAGCTTGTTTGAGTGATTTTCTGATGCCTTTGTGCAATTCATCGAGTATTCTGTTAGCGTCATGAATTTCTTTGTCATGGATTATTTGTTCGAGGAGGTCATTGCCTATCATGCTCATCAACGCCCCCGGCACGCCGTGTCCTGTGCAATCTATGGCGGCAATTATTTTTTTATTTCCTTTGATTGCAAAGTAATAAAAATCGCCCGATACGATGTCTTTGGGTTGAAATAGCACAAATAAATCGCTAAATTCTTTTTTCATTTCCTCTTCTTGTGGAAGCATTGCATTTTGTATGCGTTTTGCGTATAATATACTATCTTGGGTTTCTTGTTTTTGTATGGCTAAATCTTCATTGATTTTTGTAAGGGCTTTATTTTGTTCTTGTATTTTTTTTTCGTAAGCCTGATTTACATTTTTAACAAATAAAATTCCTGTTAAAATAATTACCAACAATACAGTAGTAGCTATCATAAAAGAGGAGTACTGATTTGTGATAAGTGGCATTTTTTCAAAATAAATATCAAAGTATCGGTGTATGGGGTCAAAAAGATAATATGCCAAAAGGGGAGAGGCTATACCAAGCAGGAAAGATTTGTGATGGTCGAATACAAAAAGAAAAAAGGCAAAAACACAAGCAATGAGTATGGCTACTTTGGGGTTGAGGTAGAAAATGGTGTTATAGGAAATACCATTCATTTTGGAAACCAAAGAACCAAACAGCACTAACCATGCGGGCAAAATAGATATTAGAAAACGGGAGATTCGTGTATAGTTGTATTGGTTAAATCCGAGTGTGATGGCGAATAAAATAGCATTAGACCAAAGTAATATACCTACGGGTTTTACATCATATACGAAAAAAAGCATTACACCCATAAAGGTAGTCATGGGAATGCCTATCAGTGCCAATCGGTTGAGTAAGATGATGCTTTTTTGTTGCGCAATAGGCATTGTAGGTTGTACTCCACCTTGTGAGATTTTATTCCAAATCATGCTCAGATTTTATTTTTTATTTTTGTTTTTCTCCCAATCATAGGTCAAGTTGCCTTGTGCGTCCCACTCGCGTAGGGTGCGTGGCTCGGTTTTTTCGGCAAAAGTTTTAGGGTATTGAATTTGTTTTTTTCGCCTGCCATTACCATAGTATTCGTACCAAAGTCCTATTTTTTGGTCGTATTCATATTGTCCTATTTCGGCGATAGTGCCTGTTTCATAGAATTTGTAGTATTTGCCTGTTTTTGTACCGTGCGCTTTTGGAATGACTTCTTTGATTTTATCACTACTATAGTAACTAATTTCGGAATCTGCCTGCCAACCTTTTTCGTAGTAAAGTTTTTCTAAAAGCGTAAATTCATTGTCGTAAGTGTCCCATCTACCTTGTTTAGTTCCTTTGTAGAAATACCCCTCTTCTATGAGGCTTTTCCCTCTGTATTTTTCGTATCTGCCGTGCAGTACAATCCATTTTTTGCCTTTTTCTATGTTGGTTGTAAATTCTTGGTAGGTTACGTTCTCTATTTTCTTTTTTTCCATATCGTAGCAGTGTATTTCTTGTGCGTAGGGGTGTGCTACTATTTGTGATTCATAGGCGGGGTATCTAAATTTTTGCAATACTTCCCCCTCTACGGCAAATCCTTTTTTGGTTTTGATGCCCATGAAGATTTTGGCGTTTTTCTTCTCACCTTTTTTATTATTATTGTTTTTTGTAATTTTAAGTATATTCTCATCTTTATTCGTTACCACTTCATTGATGAGTGCTTGTGGCGTACTGTCCGTTTTTAGCAGTTGATGGTTGGTATTTTTATCCTCTTCTTGCAATTCTATTTCAGCAGGTACTGTCAGTTTTTTATTTTTTTGGGCATGCGCCACCAAAATAGATATGAAGACATAAAAACATAAAAAAAAACTTTTTTTCATACCATGCATATTTTGTTTTCGTTTGAATTATGTAATAAATTAGTGCAATTTGTGTATTTTTACGCAAAACTAATTCCAAAAGCTATAATTTTGGTCAGACTTGGCTATATACCCTATAAAAAGCCCACAAAAACATAAAATTGTTGAATACTATAACATTTGTTTATTACCCAAATCTATGAAAAATTCTTTTTTCTTAGTAATCCTTTTTTCTCTTTTAGGGTTGCTACCTTCTTCTATTTATGCACAAACCTATACCATCACTGGAAAAATAACCGATGCTGAAACAGGCGAAGCCGTTCCTTTTGCCAATGTGTATCTGCAAAAAAGTATGGTAGGCATCACTACCGATTTCGATGGTTATTTTACTATTAAAACCAATACACTTGAAGATTCTTTGGTAGCTTCTTACATAGGCTATATCAAAAAAGTGAAAATATTAGACCTTACAAAAACAGAACAAAATGTGGATTTTCAATTATTGCCTGATAATGCTGCCTTAGATGAAGTAGAGATAGTAGCAGGCGAAAATCCTGCTTGGGATATTATGAGGCAAGTTTTAGCTAATAAAAATAAAAATGACAAACGCAATCTCGCTTACTACGAATATGAAAGCTATAGCAAAACAGAAGTAGACATAGACAATGTTTCTGAAAAATTTGGCGACCGCAAAGCCGTGCAAAAGGTAATGCAAACCATTGATAGTATTGGTAAAATGACAGGCGATGATGGCAAACCACTCATTCCTATCTTTATGGCGGAGAGTATCTCGAAGATGTACTACAACCAAAACCCCGAAAAACTGAAAGAAGAAATACTGAAAAGAAAAATAACAGGCGTAGGAGTAGAAGATGATGGCGTAGTGGCACAAATTATTGGTTCGTCTTTTCAAGACTATAATTTTTATAAAAATTGGATTCGCCTTGCTGATAAAGATTTTGTATCGCCTGCTGCTGATGGCTGGAAACTCTACTACGAATACTACCTTATAGACAGTGTTTATATGGACGACAGGCTGTGCTACCAAATAGAAATAGAACCTAAAAATGAACTTACATTGGCTTTTAAGGGCACAATATGGATAGATAAGGAAACTTTTGCTTTCAAACAAATAGACCTAAGTATAGACCGAAAAGCCAATATTAACTTTATAGAAAAAATCAAAATACAACAAGAGTTTAGCCCTACTGACAAAGGTCCTTGGGTGAATACCAAAAATAGAATATTGATAGATATAGGCGAATTGAGCAAAAACTCGGCAGGTGTGTTGGCAAAATTTTACGTTTCTAATACCAATATTAACACTGACAGCCAACATGAAGCCCGCTTTTTTGAGGAACGACTCATCATTGCCGAAGATGCCAACGAAAACAACGAAACTTTCTGGCAACAAAATAGGCACGACCCACTCACAACCTCAGAACTTCAGACCTATGCCATGATTGATACTATAAAAAACATTCCTGCCATCAAATCATACATAGAAATCATAGACCTTATCGCAAGTGGCTATAAAAATATTGGTAAATACATAGAATTTGGCAACTATTTATACACTTATGCCTATAATAATGTAGAAGGGCATCGTATTCGTTTGGGTTTTCGTACTACCTCCATGCTTAGTAAGTATTTTACCTTCAATGCCTATGGTGCTTATGGCACACAAGACCAACGCTGGAAGTATGGTGCAGGTTTAAAAATCATCTTACAACGCCGCCCTTGGACTGAAATAGGCATACAACGCCGCGAAGACATAGCCCAAATAGCTATTAATGAGTTCGATGTAGATTTGCCCATCATATTCTTATCAGCGATGTATTTCAACAAAGTACAAGAAAGGCAGCCCTATATTAGAAAAGAAAACCTCTTTTATATCCAACGCGAAGTATTCAGAGGATTTACTCAAAAAATAGAATTTAGAAATCATATCTTTGAAACTATAGACACACTTACCAAATTTGCCTATTATCAAAATCCTAAAAACATCATAGATTCTCCTATCAGAACCGATTTCATCAATACTGAAATAGAATTTGAGGCACGCTACGCAAGGCGCGAAACCTACTTACAAAATGGCAATGAACGCATACTGCTTGAGAGTAAATCGCCTATATTTACTTTCCGATATACTTTAGGATTGCCCGATGTATTTGGCAGTAACTTTAGTTATCATAAATTTTACCTCAATATCACCCAGAAAATTCGCTTAGGCAATTGGGGAACAGGCGTTTACTCCATCACAGGCAATCACACTCCTTCACAAATACCTTACCCACTCCTATATATACATTTAGGTAATCAAAATTTCTTCTACAACAGAGCCTCATTCAACCAAATGCGCTATATAGAGTTCGTTTCGGACAGTTACATACACCTAAGTTACGAACACAACTTTAATGGCTTATTTCTTAATAAAATACCACTACTCAAAAAACTCAAATGGCGCGAATTTATAGGCGTAGATGCACTCATGGGCAGCCTCAGACAAGAAAACATAGACTATATCCCTTTGGCAGCACGTCCCAATGGACTTATCTTTGGCAATAGACTCTCCGAAATACCCTATGTAGAAATGCAATATGGTGTAGAAAACATATTCAAATTTCTAAGGGTACACTTCATTCACCGCCTCACACACTTAGACCTTCCCAATGCGCTTCCATTCTCGGTGCGCGTATCGGCACGTATCAGACTCTAAGCAAAAAAGTTTGGAAACTAAAATAATATGATTAATTTTGTGTGATGATAGTTGTTTCTACACAATTTAATAATCAATAAAACAATAAAAAAGGTATAAAATTTGTAATTCAATACCTCATGCGAAATAAAATATGGTTGAACTAAATACATAGATGATGAGAAATACACATTTTCTGGCAATATTAGCCCTTTCTGCTCTTACTACACTCACCTTACCATTGGCTGCGCAAAATAATTTCTCGCAAACAACATTCACCATCGCCGCTCCTCCTTCCGAAGGCAGCGAAATCGTTGAAAAAGATACAATGGACATGTTCTTAAAGAATTTTGTTCCAAATTGTTATGATGACGAAATGCTCATAGACCGCCTCAACTGCATAGAAGGAGGTATCCCACTCATCTATCAATCTAACATTATAAAGCCTTGGATAAAAGTATACACTGAGAAAAAAAGAGATAAAACCATCGCCATCATCAGCAGAAGCACTTTTTATTTCCCCATCTACGAAAAAATACTCAAAGAATACAACATGCCCGAAGAGCTCAAATACCTCTCTGTAGTAGAGTCTGCCTTAATCCCTACGGCAACCTCTTGGGCGGCGGCTGTGGGCTTGTGGCAATTTATTCCTTCTACGGGTAGTGAATACGGTCTGCGTCAAGACCAATATATAGACGAACGTATGGACATCTACGAATCTACTCGTTCTGCTTGCCGCTATCTGAAAAATTTATACAATATGTTCGGCGATTGGCATTTGGCAATGGCTGCCTACAACTGCGGACCAGGGCGTGTGGCTTGGGCTATACAAGCCGCAGGAGGAAAACGTGATTTTTGGAAAATTTATAACTTCTTACCTGCCGAAACACGTGGCTACGTACCCGCTTTTATTGCAGCCAGTTATATACTTAACTATTACAAAGAGCACAACATGATGCCCGAAGAGTACGAGCAACCCATAGAAGCCACAACTACTTATGTGAACCAATTTCTGAACTTAGAAGCCTTCGCCAAACAAATAGATGTTCCTTATGAACTCATGCTCAAACTCAATCCTCATCTGAAGAAAAAAGTAATTCCTAATTATCTTCAAGATTATCCTCTTTACTATCCTGCTTATCGCAAGATATATTTTGAAGAAAATAAAGTAGATATACTCACTGCTTCTGCCCAATATAGTTCTCGCGAATTGGGATTTACTTCGGGCGAAGACGATAAAGATATATTATTAGAAACACAATGCAAATACATACACGAAGTAGCCGAAAATGAAAATTTACAACTCATAGCCCTGCGCTACAATGTAAATATAGCACATATCAGAGCTTGGAACAGAATACCCAAAGAGGAAGAAGTGCAAACACATCAAAAAATAGCCATTTGGTTGCCTCGCAAAGAGGAAGATTTGTATGGTTTCGCTAAATAAATAATCGTTTTTTATGTCGCATCTTTTTATTGCGCACCATTTTGAGGCAGATAGGTGTACCCTTCCCGAAGAAGAAGCCCTACATTGCCTCAAAGTATTGCGTTTGCGTAAAGGTGATGAACTACTCATCAGCGATGGCAAAGGACTTTGGGCAAAAGGCATACTCGAAACCGATAATCTAAAACAATGTACAGTAAAATTATTGGCAGTGGAAAAAAACTACCAAACAAGAAACTATCAACTACATCTTGCTATAGCTCCTACTAAAAATATAGACCGTATGGAGTGGCTTGTAGAAAAAGCCTGTGAAGTTGGCATAGATAAAATTAGCTTTCTACAATGCCAGCACTCTGAAAGAAAACAAATCAATACAGAACGCTTAAGAAAAATAGCCCTACAAGCTACCAAACAATCTTTGAAAGCCTACATACCTACTATAGATGAGATGATTGGTTTCACAGATTTTATACAAAAAAAAGCCTCATCGCCTACCCTCGATAAATACATCGCTTATGTAGCGGCAGATGCATCTGACAAAGAAAACCAAACGAAACAATGGTTTCAAGCACATAATTTATTAGTAATGATAGGTCCTGAGGGAGATTTTAGCCCCGATGAAGTGCGTATAGCCCAAAGTGCTGGCTTTGCTTGTATTCATTTTGGACAAAGCCGATTGCGTACAGAAACGGCAGGTTTGTATGCTTGTATGATTCCTTATCAATACCATACTTAAAAAAAGGGCGATTACTTAGTGAAGATTAACTTTCCGAAAATAAATCATCGTTTTTATTGCCTTTCTTAAGCCTCCATTTAGGGGTTTCTTTATCAGCCATTCGCACTATTTTAGGCTGAAAACTCCCAATGATTTCTACTAAATCTTGTTGTGCAGCCATTACTTGTTCTATATTTTTGTATGCCATAGGAGCTTCGTCAAGGTCGCCGCCAATGAGCATTACCTTCTGTTCTTGCAGCACAGTGCTAAGTTGTTCTTTTGTAATTTGCTGAAAAGCCTTTGAACGCGACATACGCCTGCCCGCACCATGAGAAGCAGAATGAATCGCATTTTCATTGCCTTTTCCTTTTACCAAATAACCTTTATCGGTCATAGAGGCAGGAATGATGCCCAACTCGCCTACAGAAGCTGGAGTAGCTCCTTTACGATGCACCATTACTTCTTTTCCATTGCTGAGGGTTTCGCGCCAAGCAAAATTATGATGATTTTCTACCATAAACAAGGGCTTCAGTTCCAAAGAAGTAGCCATTCGGCGGTGTATATGGTGGTGGTTGGCAGAGGCATACTCGCCTGCTAAGTTCATGGCTATCCAATATTCTTGCCCTGCTTCTGTATTGAGGTCAAGCCATGCAAGATGTTTGGCGTGTTCGGGTAGCTTGGTGAGTTGCATGGCAAGTTTAGAATAATACTCGGCTATGTTAGCACCAAATCCACGTGAGCCAGAGTGCGAAAGTAGGGCTAAATACCTATTAGGCTCTAATTGCCAAGGGTTGTTTGGAGTTACTATTTGCAATATTCCCCACTCTACAAAGTGGTTGCCTGTGCCCGATGAGCCTATTTGTTTGATGGCTTTGGGCATTAGATTTTTGATGACTTTGGTACTATTCCAAGTATCTTTTTCGAAAAGGCTATCCTCTAAGGGTTTTTCAAATCCGTTGCCTGTGCCAAAACGTGTATTTTGAAGGAGTAGATTTTTGAGTTTGTTTTCGTTTTTTTGTATGTACTCAGCAGGCAGTTCGAAAACAGATAAACACATTCGGCAGGCGATATCGACCCCTACGGCAAAAGGAATGATTTTGTCTATTTCGGTAGCCAATACACCGCCTATGGGCAGTCCATAGCCTGAGTGCGCATCGGGCATCAAAGCCCCTGCTACCGAGATGGGCAATCGCATGGCTATGTCCATTTGATTTCTGGCGGCTTGGTCTATGTCTGCTTCGCCAAAAACAGAATAGGGGCTATAATTTTCCTTAAGTGCAAATACTTTTTCTGTTTGGGCTACAAAATGGTTGTTTTCTTTTCTGAGCAATACATTTTGTGCCAATTTAGCCCAATCGGGTAAATCTTGGTATTTTTGAGGGTTTTCTAATATGGCAGCCAAATGCAATTCTAACATATCGCGGCTATATTTTTCTTCCTTAAGCAACAAAGTAGCCGTTTTGCCTGCTGCCTTGAGAAGGTCTTTGTCGTAGAAACCTAATTTTTTTAGGTCTTGGTTGTCAAATTTGTATTCTTTTTTTCTTTTCATGCATTGAGCTGTTGTTTGAGCCAATTAAGCATCAAGGGGAATAGTTGTTCCTTTTCGCTGTCGTTGTGCAGTTCGTGAAAGCCACCCTCGAACCATTGGGTTGTCGTTAGATTTTTAGGAGCTTTGGAGGCAAATTCTTTAGAGCCTTCAATGGAGGTGAGTTTATCAGCCGTTCCGTGATAGAGCAATAAAGGGAGTGAAAAACGAGGGGCTTCTTCTAAGGCAAAGAGTGCGGCTTGGCTGGTGGAGAGGAAAAAAGAGGCAGAGATTTTATCATGCACCAATGGGTCTTTGGTATAGGCTTCTACTACGGCGGGGTCTTTGGAGATGGCTTTTACGTCTAAGTTAGTGCTTTGGCTAAATTTTGGATAAATGGAGTTCACAAATTTCCCTAAGGCTATCTTAATAGGAGGCGGATTGAAAGCTAATTTCAGATAGGCAGAAGAAGAGATAATGCCTTTGAAAGTGTTGTAATCAGGCATTTTTTTCAGTACATAGTTCAGTACTTGGTTTCCGCCCATACTATGCCCATAGAGAAAAGCGGGTAAATGTGCGGTTTCGAACTGCGCGTGGCTTTGTTGTATGAAAGTTTCAATGTCTTTCAGTAATTGGGCATAGTTGGGCGTGTGTCCTTTCTGCCCTGCGGAAAGTCCATGACCACGCAAATCGAAGGCAAATACTTGGAAGTGGTTTTCTACCAAAAAATTGACTAAATGTGTGTACCTGCCACTGTGTTCGCCCATACCATGAACGATAAAGAAACATGCTTGGGGTGCTTCTTCTCCTACCCAAGTTTGTGCATAGAGGCGCAAGCCATCAGTGCTGCTAAAATAAAACGCTTTGTTCGACATCTGAGCGGTGTGTTTTTATGATTTTGGAGGGTAAGAAATGAGATTAAAAGGCATTTTTGCGTCTTTGGAGTAGTCTTCACCATACTCAAACATATCGGTATCGCCTTCTTCATAGAACCAATTGATGGTTACTTCGCCTTTTTTAGAGGTGTGGTAATCGTTGAGCTGCTCTATGATTTTTTGAAAGCGCGACGAAGTACTTGTATTGAAGTAATCCATTCGGAAATTGAACGTAAATTTTCGCCCATTGGTAGCTAAGTATTGCGTGAGCCAATCGACTATGGGCGTATAAATTTCTTTGGTATATTCAGGGTAAGAGCTTTCTGAAATTTCAAGTATGCCAGTATTTGCATTAAAATCCACTTGTGGTCTTTCTTCAAAACCTTCTATGAATAAATTTTCCATTTTTCAATAAGTTTTTAGTGTAAGTGTTTTCATTTTTATACAAATAAATGATTTTACCTTCAAAAATCTTACTAAATTGATAATTTTTTTGAAAAAAGTTACAAAGAATAATTTTAGGTAAAATGTGTTTATGCTTTGTAAAACATCCACTTCCCTATTTCTTTGAATGTTACTTTTTTGCCATACATCAATATCCCTATTCGATAGATGCGCGCGGCTAACCAAGTAATAAACACGAAGCCAACTACTAACAATGACATTGACAACACCAATTCCCAAGTAGATACGCCAAAGGGTATACGCGTCATCATGATGATTGGCGAGGTGAAAGGGATAATAGAGAGCCAAAAAGCAAGTACCCCTTGAGGTTCGCGGGCTACAAATTGCAACGTGATGATGGCAAAAATCAGCGGAGCCGAAACAGGTGCTACAAATTGTTGTATGTCGGTTTCGCTATCTACGGCAGAGGCAACCGCTGCAAACATAGCACTATAGAGAAGATAGCCTCCTAAGAAATAGAACAAAAATGAACCTATAATGAGTGGATAGTTGAGCGTAGAGAGCGCATTGAGAATTTTGTTAGCTCCTGCATTGTCATTCATTTTTTCGGTAATTGCTTTTGTTTGGGCATCATCTTTCAGGGTAGTAGTATTGTTTACTTTATCAATGTCCTTAGGATTGATGAGGGAGGAGGTTGCCAAAGAAGAGATGCCTATAGTGAGTACAATCCAGAGTAAAAACTGTGTAAGCCCAATAAGTGCCACACCGATTATTTTGCCCATCATTAGCTCAAAAGGTTTGATGGAAGAAATCATTACCTCTACAATGCGGTTGGCTTTTTCTTCGCCCACACTGCGCATTACCTGCGAACCATACAGGAAAATGGCTATGTAAATGATGAAAGAAGTAACAAGGCTTATGATAAAAGCAATGGCAGAATTACTGTCTTTTTCTTCGCCTGTTTCGCTAAGATTAATAGTGTTAATATTTACTTTAGCTTTTGTTTTTTGCAGGGCTACAATGTCAATGCCTAATTTAGAGATGCGAATATATTCTACAATTTCGCGTAGGCTTTTTTCTATATCGAGTTGTGTATCGAAGCTGATATTTTTGGGTGAGTATAATTCAATCCCTTGTGGATTGTTAATGTCCATATTTTCGGGAATGAAAAGCAGCGCGTGAAAAGGTGTGTTCTCTTTCAGTAGTTCTTCTTTGGCTTCTTTCAGATTTTTTTTTTCATTGGCATAAAAAAACTTCAGATTGTCTTTGTCTGCTATTTTATTCTTTCCTTCGAAGATACCACTTTGGTCTATCACTTGAATAGTCTTTTTTGACTCAAAAGTAGTTGCCAACCAAACAGGTATTATCATCAGAGCGGCAAAGAGCACTGGCGTAAGAAGTGTCATGATGATGAAAGCGCGTTTGCGGATACGCACCAAATATTCACGCTGTATAACTAACCAAATCTTTTTCAAGGGGATAATCTTTTTTTATTTATTTTGACTATGTTTGTATGCAAAAAGTAATATTACTTACAACCTATGCGGATAATTTTTATGGGAACGCCCGATTTTGCCGTTCCTACACTCCAAACTTTAGTAAACAATGGGCAGGAAGTAGTGGCTGTAGTTACAGCACCCGATAAGCCCGCAGGCAGAGGCAAAAAAATGCAGGCTTCTGCCGTAAAAGAGTATGCCCTTTCGCGAAACATACCTATTTTGCAACCCGAAAAACTCAAAGACGATGATTTTATCGATGTTTTGCGTAGTTTCCAAGCCGATTTGCAAGTAGTAGTAGCTTTCAGAATGTTACCCGAAGTAGTTTGGGCAATGCCTACCTTAGGCACTATCAACCTCCACGCTTCTTTGCTCCCCCAATATAGGGGGGCTGCTCCTATCAATTGGGCTATTATGAATGGTGAAACACAAACAGGACTGACTACTTTTTTTATAGAACAAGAAATAGATACAGGAAAAATTATTTTTCAGGAAAAAATGCCCATACACCCCGAAGACAACGCAGGCACACTGCACGACCGCATGTGCATTGCAGGGGCTGACTTGGTACTGAAAACAGTAAAAGCCATCGCACAGCGCGAATATCCACAAATTGAACAATCCTTTGAACCAACTTTACGACCCGCCCCAAAAATATTCAAAGAAACCTGCCAAATAGATTGGAATAAAAGTAGCGAAGAAATACACAATCAGGTAAGAGGGCTTTCTCCCTACCCTGGTGCTTGGACACTGCTCAATGGATTGCATTGTAAAATATACAAAACACAAATTATTGATAACCAAATACTTAGCGGAGAATCATTCGCTCAGCAAACTACTTGGCTCACCGACCACAAAAAATACCTATGTGCCAAAACCCAAAATGGATACATAGCCATAGAAGAGCTACAGATAGAAGGCAAAAAAAGAATAAACATTAGAGAATGGCTCGCAGGAAACAAAATTTTTTAAAAAATATTTGCCTGTCAAAAATAAAGCACTATATTTGCAACGTTATTCATATACGATATGCACGAACGCCCTATTTTATAATCCGTACAAAATTATAAAATACACTTCAAACCAAACATATCAAACGAAGCATAGCTACACATTTCTTATCATTATTTTGTCTCTTTTCATTGTATTCAGTTAATACATCAATATTACCCCATTCAAAAAATCATTTTGGCTTATATTTGTTTTTTCCCTCAAATATAGCCCCTCTTATTTGATACACTTTTTTATCCATCATCAATTTTATGTATAATATCGAAGAATTAAACCTCAAACTACTTTCAGAGTTAAGAGAAATCGCAGAACAACTTAACATTAAAAATTTCAAAAAAGACCTCAAAAAGGAACTCATCTACAAAATTTTAGACCAACAAGCTATCTTACCAGAAGATAAAATACAGGCAACCCAAGCCAAAGAAAAAGAAGAGGTAGCGGTGCAAGTACATACAGAAAAAGCTGAAAAAGAAACACATAAAAACGGACATCAAGAATCTAAATCGCACCATAACCGCGTAAAAAGAGCCAACGTTACACACAAAAGCAACGAAAAAGAACGCCGCGAAGTAGAAACAACCTTCGTACACACACCCGACCAAGATATATTGTCTTTTGAAAATACTAAAAACAATAATAAAGAGCCCAAAGACAACTCCCTTTTTAACCAAGAAGATTTGATGGAATTTATAGGCGAAGATGTCAAAGAAAGCACTTTTGAGGCTACACCCGAAGTAGTAGAAAAAGAAATAGTACAACCCACAAAACCCAGAAAACCACAAATCAATATCAAAGATTTTGATGGCATCATAGGCAATGAAGGCGTACTCGAAATTATGCAAGATGGCTACGGATTCCTTCGCTCACCCGATTATAACTACCTCGCAAGCCCCGATGATATTTATGTTTCCCCTTCACAAATCAAATTATTTGGCTTAAAAACAGGCGATAACGTGCGCGGACACATACGCCCTCCTAAAGAAGGTGAAAAATATTTTGCACTACTCAAAGTTGAAAGCGTAAACGGAAAAACAACCGAAGCCATTCGCGATAGAATCCCTTTTGAGTACCTCACACCCCTTTTCCCTGATGAATGCCTTAAACTAAGCACAAAACACAACGAATATTCTACCCGTATTTTAGACCTTTTTGCACCTATAGGCAAAGGACAAAGAGGAATGATAGTGGCGCAACCCAAAACAGGAAAAACAGTACTACTCAAACAAATTGCTAATGCCATAGCCGAAAATCACCCCGAAGTATACCTCATCGTTTTGTTGATAGACGAACGCCCCGAAGAGGTAACCGACATGGCAAGAAGCGTAAAAGCAGAAGTAGTAGCTTCTACCTTTGACGAACAAGCCGACAAACACGTGAAAGTAGCCAGCATGGTGCTCGAAAAAGCCAAAAGAATGGTAGAATGCGGACACGATGTAGTGATACTCTTAGACTCTATCACACGTTTGGCACGTGCCTATAATACTGTTGAACCTTCTTCAGGTAAAATACTTACAGGCGGTGTAGATGCCAACGCATTGCACAAACCTAAACGCTTCTTTGGTGCAGCAAGAAATGTGGAAAATGGCGGTTCATTGACCATCATCGCTACAGCACTCATCGATACAGGCTCAAGAATGGACGAAGTGATTTTTGAAGAATTCAAAGGCACAGGCAATATGGAACTACAATTGGACAGAAAATTAGCCAACAGACGCATTTTCCCTGCCATAGACGTTCCTGCCTCAGGTACAAGACGCGAAGACCTACTGATGAACAAAGAAACCTTACAAAGAGTATGGATTTTGAGAAAATATATGTCAGACATGAACTCCATAGAAGCAATGGAATTTTTGCAAGATAAAATGAAAGGCACAATGGACAATAGCGAGTTTTTACTCTCTATGAATGGCTAAACTATAAAATTGTTAAGAATCAATACAAAACTACACTTGCTCGCAACAAGTGTAGTTTTTTTTTGTTTTTTTGAAAAATTGCTACTTTTGCTATACCCTACCATATCATTGAATACAGAATTTTGGTGTGTGGGTAGATTCATATACAAACAAGATTTGTTGTATTTTACAAAAATTCAAAGGCTGTTAATTGTAACCTTACTTTTTTAGATTCTCTTGGAAGATGTTGACTATGAGAATGCTTTTTCATGAAATATTAGACAAAATATTTGCATTTTATCTATTGTTATGTATATTTGTAACATTACACTCATGATACAATGACAACTGCTGAAAGCATTTCATATATATAAAATGGAAAATACTATTTATTCTGAAAAAATAAGTGCAGGTAGAAGAACCTATTTTCTTGATGTCAAAGAAACTACTGATGGTTCAAAATATCTCAAAATTACAGAAACAAAACATAACAAAGGTGAAAGAGAAAGAAATATAGTTCTTGTTTTTGAAGAAGATATTTACAATTTTAGCAATGTATTTTGTGAAGCAATAAAAAAATTTGGCAATCAGATAGAAAATATAGATAACGAAATAATACACATATCGCAATGGAAAAAAACAGAAGAACTGCGTTTAATACAACTGTATAGACAAGGGGTTACTATATTTGAATTATCAAAAATATTTGATAAAACAATGGAAGAAGTCGAGAATCATTTAAAAAATATGGGTTTATGAAACTATTAGACCAATACATAGCCAAACTAACCAAACTCAACAGAGGTGTAACACAATATGGCAAAGCACCACACAAACCCGTTTTTTTATTGGCTATTCTCGATGAAATAGAGCAAGGCAGGATAACAGAAAATAAAGTTTACATTACGCCTGAATTGGTCGCGACTTTCAAGGATAACTTCGCGCTCTTGGTAGATACGCCCCATAAAGCAGACTTTATACAGCCTTTCCATTATTTGCAAGGTGATAAATTTTGGTTTGTGCAAGGCAAAGATAATCAGCTTGTTAGCACTTTCATTCGGAGTTTCAACATCTTGAACGAAAAAGTAGATTTTGGCTTTTTTGATGATGATTTGTTTATGCTTTTGGCGCAAGCGAACACACGCGATATTATCAAAGTCGTGTTGTTAGATACTTTCTTTCCTACGACAAAGGCGCAATACCTACAAAACAAAGGCAAGGGAGGCTATAGCCAAGACATAGAGCAAAGTATTTTGCAAGACTCGCCTACGCCCTACAGCTTGCCTACCACAGACGAGGAGGAGCAATTTGTGAGGGGCGGACTGTTCAAGAAGCTCATTCCGCAAGTGTATGGTTTTACTTGTGCTATTTCGGGCATGAAGGTTATATCGAATCACGGATTTTTGTTTATTGATGCGTGCCATATCGTGCCGTTTAGCGTGTCGAAAAACGACACTGTAGGCAATGGCATCGCGTTATGTCCGAACCTGCACCGCGCCTTTGATAGAGGGCTGATAGGCGTAGATACTGACTATAAGGTGCTTGTTTCTAATGCCTTTGCAGAAAACGAAAACAATCCCTACAGCCTGAAAGCCTTAGCAGGCAAGCCCATAACCTTGCCTTTTGGCGAAATCCATTACCCCAAAAAGGAAAATTTCGAATGGCATTTGGCGAATGTGTTTAAGGCATAACCCTAAACACTTTATTTTTGACTTTCAATTTCACTATAACAAACCAATTCACATGGAAAAGAGCAATCCGAACCTAAAGTATTTGCCAAATACAATTTAGGCGATATCGTAGTATTGCGAAGTTTTGCCACACATTGCATAAAGGTAGGCAAGGAATTTCACTTCAAAGAAAGCGCGCCTATCAATGTTTCGCCTTTTATGGTCATCATAAGAGCAGATAGAAACGAAAAAGCCTATCGAGTAGATAGTAGGCAAAGCCAAGACTTTGTGCGTTATCGCTGTATGTGGTATGACCCGAATAAGGGTGATTTTCAAGAAGATGTATTTTTTGAGAGCCTTTTGTTCAGGATAGCCAGCTACCAAGACATACAAACAAGGGAAGCCCTAAAAAAACAAGAAGAATTACTTTTTGGCAAAACTTGTATGTTTAGAACACGCGAGTTTGAAATGAGCAAGGTCTTTCCTGAAAAACAGCCCTACAACCGCTTCCGAGAAGTAGTAAACTTTATTCCTCCCGATTTGATAGTGATGGGTTTTAAGACTGCAAAAGACTTGGGAGATGATGGGAAATATACCAAGCCCATTGTTTGGCGTAATGAAAAACAAGAGGTTATTCGTTATGACTTTGAGGATAGGATTGTCTGCCAATGGTACAGCACAACACAAGGAAAATTCCTCAAGAAAGATTTTATCCCTCATGTGTTGTCTTTTGCCGAAATTATCCTTAATATTGCAGAAGTATAAAAGGATAGATAGTGAACAATTATCGTGTGTTCGCTTTATATGCACAACCCCTTGAGATAGAGGAAAGGAAAGCAAGTGATAACGAGGAATTAGCGGGTTTGGTTTCCATTTTGACTATATTTATTTTCAATGTGTTGATTAGATTTGTTGAGCCACTTTATTGCGAGCGACAAACAGGTAAGAGTTGCTTGTGTGCTTGCACCTAACTCCATAAGGAGGCAAAGCAAGTTTGCAAGGTCTAATGCTACTTCGAGCAATGTAACAACATTCTTGCGGAGGCGTTTCAACCACTTACGTTTTGAAAGCCAATATCCTTAGATATTCGTTTTAGGGAGTTAATCCCTCCTTACGAAATCCGATTCAAAGTTCACTATTTAGGGGAGTATTTCATCTTACCCGTTCATTCGGTTGATGCTCCCTTATCCTTTTTTATACTTACCTACATGGCAGACAAGCAAGAAACAAGCAAAACAAAATATACAGCCCCAAAGTACCTCAAGATGCGAGGCTATATGCACGTTACAGGCAAGATAAAAACCTCGCCTAATGACAAGAAGAAGGAAACACCCCAAGAACGAGATAGGCGTTTTGGGCAAAAGCTATCTAATGCGGAGTATATCAAAAGATATAATTTTTTTCCTTTGTTGAAGTACATCAAAATAGAAAACAAGTACAAAAAGCAAAACAACAAAGAAGAAGAAAAAGCGGGTAATATGGTTTTTATCTACAAAAATAGCAAAGAGCCTTTGCGCAAAAATGAACCCAAAGAACGCCCCATAGAATACCCTACGCACAATGACGCATTGATATATGCCTTTTATGCACAGGAGTTATTAGCTCCTATGTATGAGCATTTACTTTCCCTCAACCCCAAACTAAGCGAAAGCGTAATAGGGTATCGGAAAATTCCTATTGATACAAAAGACCAAGAAAAAGGCTGTAAAAGTACCATTCATTTTTCGAAAGATGTTTTTGAGCATATCCAAAAATTAGGCGAGTGCTATACCCTGACCTTTGACATCAAAAACTTTTTTCCCTCGCTCAATCACATAAAATTGCGGGAAGCCTTGTTAGAACTCATAAAAAAATATGCGGAACAACCCAAAAACATAGATAAAAACACAAAAACCGCGCAAAAAATAACCTATACACGCCTTCATAAAAAATTGAAGGAATGGGAAAGCTATTTCAAAAATGATAAACTCCCACCCGACTTGTATAATGTTTACAAGGCGGTAACGCGCTATGCGTATATGCTTTTGCGCGACCTAAAGCGCACAGATGGCAAACGAGGGTTTGATGAGGCAAGATTAGCCAAAATTAGACAACAAGGCATAGATGCTTTTTTTGCCAACCCAAAAGAAATGCGCGAATATATTGCAGAAAACAACATCACAATTCACAAAAACGGCAAAACAGGCATACCACATGGCTTGCCTATCAGTGCGTATTTGGCGAATATTTATATGCGTTCTTTTGACGAGGCTGTTATGGAGAAACTTGCCCAAATAGACGAAAGATGTTTGTATAGACGCTACTCTGACGATATGATTGTAGTCTTTCCTGCCCAAAAATGCTACAAAGAAATGTTTGAGGCTTTTTTTAATCAGACTATCAAAAATATTAACTTGAAAATAGCCCCTCACAAAACAGAGTTTTTTTGGACTGAAAAAAATGAACAAGGCTTTTGGAGAACCCATAAGGAGGTAGCTTTTCAAGTGGGCAATGAAAAAGCCGAAATACAAATCAAACGACAACCTTATCCCATTACATATTTAGGCTTAGAATATCATGGCGAATGTGAAGCCCCAAACAAAGAAGGCAAGCGTTTAGATGTAAGGCTTAAAAATGCGTCAATCCACAAATTTTATCGCAGAATGGACATGGCAGTGCGTAGGCAAGTTAGGCGAGCCTTCCAAAAGCAAGACAAAGACCTTGCGCCTAATCCTATCGTATTTCGCAGAAGATTGTATAGGCGGTTCAGTACAAGGGGCGCGAACAAAAAATATAGAAATACGCCAAAAGAAGAGCCAAAAGATAAAATCACGCCAAGACGCATCAAAAGGCTTACCTATAACGAAGCATTGGGTTACTTTACTTTTACCCATGAATATCCTAAAAAGAAACCCAATAAGAAAACTAAAAAAGAAGAGTACCCTGAAAGTATGAAGCATAAAGGCAATGCGATTACCTTTGCCAAACGTTGCGATTATATCTTTTGGGGCGCACCTGCTAAGGGCTTGCCTGCTCCAAGTATTATGCTTAGGCAATACAGAAAGGCAAATAAACTTTTAGAAAAGCGTATAGCGTATTGGATTGAGTATTACAAAAAACAATTATAGAAGCATATCATAACACATTAAACCTTCCAAAATTATTCAAAAATACAAAGAAAGATTTTGACTCATATCATTTTTTGCCAATCAACCAGAAATTTTTTACGCTCTTCTTCCCCTCCTTTTACTTCTATTTCCAATTTTTTTTGCGCTCTTTGTATGGAAGTCTGAATCAAAGAATGTTCTATCATTTCATTTTCAGCGAAGCCCATCTTCTCGAAAATTGAAATAATCCTTTCGCCACCAAATTTTTTAAAAATAGGGTCTTCCAAACTTACATAAAAATAAACATCAGAGATTTTGGGGTTTAACGCATAGATTTTTTTTAGGAAATTGTCTTCTACACTGAAAAAAGGATGGTGCTCTACCATACAAATTCCTTGAATGCTTTGAACATCTACCTTATGCGTTTCCAAAGATGTTTCCAAAGCACTTGCCAACCAAATATTTTGTTTTTCGCCAAATAGTTGTGTAAGCATCTGATAAGCTGGAGGAAAAAAAGCAACCCAATAAATATTGTTAGATGATTGCCAATAATTGTTCTCAATATTTCCCCATTTCGCTACTTGCGATTTCCATACTTTATCGTGTAAAGTAAATGCATTTTTTTTCCAAAAATTGAACCAAGAAAACATAGATGAATTATTTTTTTTAACAAAGTTATACTTTTTTTTGAATTTTACTAAAAAAAACGAAATTTTTACTAAAAAGGAGAAGCGAATACACAAAACCATTTTTTTGATTTCACTGAATAAAATACTTACATTTGTATTGATAAATAGTGTAAATCTATAAAATAATAGCTAAAACAACTAACCTAACACTCATTAAAAATATGACAAGACTCCTACTAACTATCTCAATATTTTTACTAATGGCGAGTTGCCAAACTTCCCCTAAAAAGACAGATTTAGACTTATTAAGGGATAAAATAGCACAAATCATTTCGGAAAAAAAAGCAACCGTTGGTATAGCAATCAAGCATAACAACGATACTCTTTCTTTCAATGGAGAGAAACATTGTCCTTTGCAAAGTGTGTTCAAATTTCATATATCATTGGTTGTTTTGTCGGAGATAGACAAAGGGAAATTCTCTTTGGAACAAAAAATAACCATCAAAAAAGAAGAACTTTTGCCCAAAGACTTATGGAGTCCGCTTAGGGACGAAAATCCGAACGGTGGCACTTTTACCATCGCCCAACTCATTGAATACAGCATTATTCAGAGCGATAACGTAGCTTGTGATGTACTCATACGACTCATCGGAACGCCCAAAACAGTGGAAGAATATTTTAAGAAAAATAACATTGCCGATATAGCCATTACTTTCAACGAGAAAGACATGCAGGCAAAATGGGAGAATATGTTTCAAAATTGGACAACGCCCAACGCCACCAACCAAATACTTGCCATGTTTTATGACAATAAAAACAACTTACTTTCTAAAAATAGTTACGATTTTTTTTGGAAAACAATGAAGGCAACCACCACAGGAGCAAAACGATTAAGAGGTTTTTTACCCAAAGAAACCATAGTAGCCCACAAAACTGGTACTTCGGGCACAAACAAAGCAGGACTCACACCCGCAACTAACGATGTTGGCATTGTATATTTGCCCAATGGACAATATTTTATCATCAGCATTTTTGTTACTGACTCTATGGAAAGTGCCGAAAACAATGAAAAAATAATTGCTGATATTGCAAAAGCAGTCTACGACCATTATACGACTTCTGCAAAATAGAGAAACTTTTCCACTCTCAAAAAAGTTATATAAGCATTATGATTACTTGGAAAAACATAGAAAACGAACAAGTCTTAGAAAAACTCTTGTCGCAACCAGAAAATGAAGAAACGCCTATTCTCATCTTCAAACATAGCACGCGCTGTTCCATCAGTGCCAATGTGTTAGACCGCCTACAACGACAGTGGGACACCAAATCGCACGAGGCGGTGCAAACCTATCTGATAAAAGTGATAGAAGAACGTCCCCTTTCCAATGCCCTATCGCAACGCTTGGGAATCACGCACGAGTCGCCACAACTTTTTTTGTTAAAGAACGGAAAGCTACTTTTTCACGCTTCTCACTATGACATTAGCTACAATGAAGTGAAAAAAAATCTCTAAAACAGACTTTTATCTCCTATAATATACTACCTTTGCAAAGTAATTGGTAGAAAGTGTGTAAAGATGCAAATCAATCACATTTTCTTTAAAAGGGAATACGGTGCAAATCCGTAGCTGTCCCCGCAACTGTAAGTGCCACAGAAATACCCTAAGTAGTATTTCAAATGTTGTCTTTTTGAGCCACTGTATCTAAAAATTATGGGAAGGCGACAACATTCAGCACAAGTCAGGAGACCTGCCAAATACACACTATTTTTCAAAGCTTTCGGGTGAAAAGGCTAAGAAGACGCTATAGAAGATAAACCTTCACAACAATAGTATTGTCAAAATGCTAAAAAGAAGGATTTTATAACGCCTTATTTTCCTAATCACCCCTTATACAACATTATTAACCATTAAAAAACACAAATTATGCAGTGTTTTCTATTTCGTTGTTGTGTAGGGGTAATCATAGGTGGTTTACTCCTTTGTGCTGATGTTTGGGCACAAAAAAATGACAGTAGTAGCTACACGCTCGAGCTCTCAGAAGTGTCTATCCATGCACTTCCCGAAATGAAGTATGCTGTAGGTACTAAACTTTTTCGCATTGATAGTGCTTACCAACAGTGGCAGGGGCATCAGTCTTTGGCACAATTACTAAGCACACAAACAGGGATTTATTTCAAAGAGTATGGCGCGGGTATGCTTAGTTCTATTTCTTTCAGAGGTACGGGCGCAGGGCATACGGCAGTGCTTTGGAATGGCTTGGCGATTAACTACAGCAATGTAGGGCAATTCGATTTTTCACAAATGCCTGTTTCCATCGCCCAAAATATAGACGTACAATATGGTGCTGCGGGTGCTTTGGTAGGCAATGAAGCCATCGGTGGGAGTGTGCATATCTATCAAAAAGCCTCTTTTTTGGAGCAAAAACAACTTTCATTCAGGCAAACAATAGGGAGTTTTGGACAAAACAATACCGCAATACAGTGGCAATATGCCAATCAGCGTTGGTATGGACAAACCCAAACCTATTGGAATAGTAGCCAAAATAATTTTCCTTTCGCAAATACTACGCAAATAGGACAACCCATACAACACCAAGCCAATGCGCAGTATCATAACTATGGCATAGTGCAAAGTATTGCCTACGCATTTACCGAAAAAAGACGCATAGAGTCGCATATTTGGTATCATTTCAGTCATAGGCACATACAAACGCCGATGACAAATTTATCGTTGGAAGATAGACAAATAGACGAAAATACTCGCTGGACTATCAAATACGAAGACCAAATAGCAAGGGGAAATCTTCAGTTACAAGTAGGCTATCTGCGCGATTATTTACAATTCAATCGCTTTTCACCTGCACGCGTACAACGTTTTTTGGGCTTAGTGCAATATGAAAAAAATATAACTCCGCATTGGCAGTTTAAAATAGGGGGGCAAAACTATTGGATTCAGTCCGATAGCCCAAGCTACCAAAGATGGATAGGCGAAACAAGAACAGATGTATATGCTTTTTTATTTTTTCAACCCTCTAAACGGCTAAAAACTTCTTTCAATTTGCGCAAGGTATGGGTTACAGGTTATGAAGTTCCCTTTACGCCTGCCTTAGGAATAGCCTATCAATATTGGAAAAATACCAAACATGAGCAAACTATTCAAGCCTCTTTGGGCAGAAGTTATCGCGTGCCTACCCTTAATGACCGTTATTGGCTACCGGGCGGCAATATAGACCTACTCAGCGAAGACAGTTGGAGTGCTGAAATAGGTTGGTTGCATACTTATAAAACGTCTTCCTTCCAATTTTCTACCCAAATCAATGCCTTTAGAACTATGGCAAAAGACTGGATTGTTTGGTTGCCTACGGGTAGTTTTTGGTCGCCCTTCAATTTCAATGAAGTAACCATTCAGGGCGGTGAGTTGGCTTTGCAGTTGAACTATAAGGGCAAAAAAATACATTGGCAAGGTGCTTTTCAGATGGCTTACACACAAGCTACTAATCAAAAAGCCTTGAATGCTTTTGACAATTCCGCAAACAAACAACTTGCCTATGTGCCTTTTTATAAAATGCAGGGCAATTATATGCTCCACTATCAAACTTGGTCTTTGTTAGGAGAATGTGTCTTTACAGGTTTTCGCTATACAACTACTGACAATTCACAATTTTTGCCTGCCTATACACTTGTCAATTTAGGCATCGGAAAAACGATTCGCTGGGCAAAACATGCCTTTCAGATGCAGGCACAGGTGCAAAACCTACTTGATGAGTCTTACCAAACGTATCAATACTATGCAATGCCCGGAAGAAATTTTCAGCTTTCTATTCAATATCAAATTTTCTCATCTATTCAATAAATTTTAACATTATGCAATCATTTTCTTTATTCAAACGCCCTTTGAGTGGCTTCTTTATTCTTGTTTTATTGGCTTTCAATGCTTGTAAACAGCCTGACAATGCGCCTCCGATTACAGGTACAGTGTTAGTAACTAATGAAGGCAATTTCTCGCAGGGCAATGGCGAAGTGAGTTTATTAAACCCTCAAACCCGTGAAATTGCTAATGCGGCTTATACTGCACGCAATGGTGGGCTTCCCGGTGGCTTAGTGCAATCTTTGACTATTCACAATGGCAAGGCTTATATAGCAGTGGGTAGCTCTAACAATACCAATGATAAAATAGAAATAGTAGAGGCTAATAATTTGCAAAAAATAACCTCTGTTACTTCCAATGCAACTTCCAAAATTATCATTCCTCGTTATGCGGCTGTTGCTAACAATAAACTATACGTAAGTAATTGGGGCAATTATGATGCAAGTTTTAACTCGCCCAATTCTTTTATTGCGGTGATAGATTTATCGAACAATACGCTTATCAAAAATATCAGTGTGGGTTCGCGCCCTGAAGGAATTGTGGTGGTGCAAGATAAAATTTATGTAGCTAACCAAAAGGCAAATACTGTGAGCATTATCAATCCCAGCACAGATGCTGTAGAAACGACTATTAACACTCCTAAAAACCCTACGCAAATAGTAGTAGACACTGAAAATAATTTGTGGGTAATGTGTAATGATGGCAATGGAAAACTCATCAAAATAGATACTAAAACCAATACCCTTGCCATAGAACAAACCTATGCTTTGAGCACATTTTCTACCAATGGAAAAATAGGGATTAGTCCCGATAAAAAGAAAATTTATTTTGTAGCTTCAGAGGCTTTTCCCTCCAAAAAAACCAATATTTATAGTGTAGATATTACCAATTTTATTCCAGCCAACCCCGTACTTTTTCTAAGTGCCGAAAGTATTTATGGTTTAGGCATAGACCCTAATGATGGTAGTGTATATGTGGGTTTTGCACCTTCTTTCAGCGGAGCAGGCACCGTAAAACGCTACCAAGCCGATGCAACCGAAGTAAGCACTCATACTGCGGGGATTGCACCCAATGGCTTTGCCTTTTTGAACCAATAACCATTAATTGCTATACACTGCGAAGAGTTCTTGCGCGCTTTGCAGTGCTTTTTCAAAAGCCATCGGTGATAAGCCTGTGGCTATTTTATTTCTTTGGGCATATTGCCACATCAATTCGGTAGCCATATTGCCCGTGAGGGTATCTGTAGCCATTGGGCAGCCTCCAAAACCTTGCATAGCTCCATCAAAACGCCTACAACCTGCCTCATAAGCGGCATGCATTTTTTCCTCTACCTCTTCCAATCTACTATGCAGGTGCGCACCAAAAGTAATAGCAGGATAGCGCGCCAATAATGTTTCAAAAAGAGGACTTATATTTTCGGGCTTCGATACACCAATGGTATCGGCTAAGGAAATGATTTCGATGCCCATAGACACTAATTTTTCTGTAAATTCCTCTATGATAGCAGGGCTGTAGGGGTCGCCGTAAGGATTGCCGAAGCCCATAGAAAGGTAAGCTACTACCTTTTTTTGGTGTTGCAGTGCTTTTTCCTGAATAGCCTGCAAAGTAGCCAGCCCTTGCGCTATGTTTTGATTGGTATTGCGCAGTTGAAAAGTTTCAGAAACAGACATAGGAAAGCCCAAGTAGCGGATTTCGGAAAATTGGCATGCTTGTTCTGCGCCGCGTTCGTTGGCTACAATGGCAAGCAGTTGGGTTTGGGTTTGGCTTAGGTCTAAGTTTGCCAATACTTCGGCAGTATCGCGCATTTGAGGAATGGCTTTTGGGGAAACAAAACTGCCAAAATCGAGGCTATGAAAACCTACTTTTAGGAGTTGTTGTAAGTAATTGATTTTTAATTCGGTAGGAATAAATTCGTGTAAGCCCTGCATTGCATCGCGTGGGCATTCTATAAGTTGTAACATGGATGGAGGTTTAGAAGTTGTCTGATAATAACATTTCAGTATAAAAAAAGTTGTCGCCACGTTTGGCAAAAATTTTAATTTTGCTCCCTTCTTTTTTATCGAGCATGTCATACAATTGGCTGATAGTCATATCATTGACCATTTGATTGTTGATGGCTACAATGGTATCACCTTCTTGCAATCCTGCTTTTTGGGCGGGAGAATTGGCATAGAGATAGTTAATTTTGAATATTTTAAAGTCGGGGGCTTCTGCGGCAATGTACATGCCACTTTTGTTTTCGCGAAAGGGTTCTTTGAAGTATCGGTTGGGTTTTAGGTAGATATTTTCGTGGGTATAGTCGAAAGTGATATGAAAACGCCTAAGAATGCCGTAGCCCAAATTTCCCTGTCTGTACTCTTGCCTAAAACTACTCATGTCGCTGGTATCGGGGAATGAAGTAATGACTTCTTTGAAATTGAATTGCCCAATCTGTATATTGTTAATGCGTGCAATATCGCCATAGACTACACCACCTAAGGTACTTCCTAAAAAAGTAGTAAGGCTTTTTTGAGGCACTTGAATCTTGGGGTGTGTACCTACCTCTAACGAAAGAGAGTGCGCCGCGCCGATGTCAATGATAAGCCCTGTGGGGATTGTGTCATTTTCTATGAGGGTTTGCGCTTGTAGGTAGGGGCGTTGCGCGTGCAATGCTATAGCTATGGGCTCACCATATTTTTTGGCAGGTTTGAATTTAGTAGGTTTGGTAAAAGTTACTTGTTTTTTTTCATAATCTATGCGTACAACAAAGCGGTTGAAGAGGTCAGCCCCTAAAAGCCCATGAATTTTGATGCCTGCATATTCTGAGAGTTGCAATACATCTTCTTCCAACACAATTACGCCTAATTTGGTAGCTTCAATGCCTTTGAGAGCAAAAAAATCTATATTAGAAATATGCGCTTTTAGTTGTTGGTCTTTTTTATTGCCCAAAATAAATATATCTCTGAGGTGTGGCAAGCCTAATTTTTGGGCGGTTGCCAAATCGCTGATGAGGGTACTGCCCGCTCCCGAATCTAAAACGAAGTTAAGTGTATCAGATTGATTGATGCGCACCGATAACACTATTAGATTGTGGTATTGACGAAAAGGAATGGTAAGGTTGTTAATACTTTTTGAGCGGAAATGAAAACCTTGGTAGTCTAAGTTTTGAGCATTGGTTTCTAACCCAAAACCTACACCTAAAAACACCACTAAACAGAGGAGTATGATTGTGTTTCTCATGGCTTTGTGAAAGTTTAAGTGAAAGAACACACAATATAAGAAAAATGATACTTATTTCAAAATTTTTACCAAATTTTAACTTTTTATTCTTTACTGATAGGTACGTTTTTAAGGATATTTTCCACGAGTTGTTTGGTAGTTACGCCATCGGCTTCGGCTTCATAGTTGAGCAAAATACGATGATTGAATACATCATTGACCAATTCTTTGATGTCTTCAGGGAGTACATAGTCGCGTTCGTTCATAAAAGCCAAGGCTTTGGAAGCCAAATTGAGGTGAATGGTGGCGCGTGGCGAAACGCCGTATTGTATGTAGTGGGCTTCGTCTTTGAGGTTGTATTGGGCGGGCTCACGCGTAGCAAAAACGAGTTCTATGATGTATTTTTCTAAGGAAGTAGAAATGGCTACTTTGTTAATTTCTTCTTGGATACCAAAAATATCTTCTTGAGAGATGATAGGATTGACACGCCCTTTGAAACTCATGTTCGACATTCGGCGCATCATTTCCAACTCCATTTCTTTGTTGAGGTAGGTTACAAATACTTTCATCATAAACCTATCTACTTGTGCTTCGGGGAGTGGGTAAGTACCTTCTTGCTCTACGGGGTTTTGGGTGGCGAGTACCAAAAAAGGTTTGTCTAAGCCATAAGTAGTATCGCCGATAGTAACTTGTTTTTCTTGCATTGCCTCTAACAATGCAGATTGTACTTTAGCAGGAGAGCGGTTGATTTCATCGGCTAAGATGAGATTGGCGAAAATAGGTCCTTTTTTTACTTCAAATTCGGCTTCTTTTTGGTTGTAAATCATCGTACCGATAAGGTCGGCGGGGAGCAAATCGGGGGTAAATTGTATGCGTTGGAATTTGAGGTCTAAAACTTGGGCTAAGGTGCTTACAGTGAGGGTTTTAGCCAAGCCCGGCACACCTTCTAAAAGTACGTGTCCGTTGGTGAATAAACCAATGAGTAGGCGATTAATCATGTACTCTTGCCCTATGACTACTTTGCCTACTTCGTAAGAGATTTGTTTTATTTTTTGATAATAAAATGATTTGATGTCTATACTGTCCATTATGCTTTTGTGGTTTCGTTGGGTTGGTAGGTAATTGTTTTAGTACGGCTTAAATAAACTGTATAAAAAGGGAATAATAATATACTTAGGATTGCGTGTAGGAGGCTTTTTTGCCCAAATATGCGTGCAGTGCCTACCATAAAGAGGGCAAATATGGCAAAGTCTAAGATAGGAATAAAAAGTGCGACTACCCACCACCAAGGTTTTTTAATGATGTGTGCCCAAACGAAAAAGTTGTAGAGTGGGATAATGGCTTCCCAACCTTTTCTGCCTGCTTTTTTGAATACGCCCCATAAACCGCCTAAGAAAAGGGCTAAAAGTGGAGCGGAGTACATTAATATAACACTATCAAGAATAAATCCCATAAGATTTTTAGATTTATTGAACGGGTTTTTTACAAACGTATTAGTTTTTTTTCAAAAAAGCCAATTTTTTGGGCTAAAAAAACGATTGCAAGACGGCTTTGTCATCGAAGGGGTATTTAGTTCCTTGTATTTCTTGGTAGGTTTCGTGCCCTTTGCCTGCAATGAGTATAACATCTTGTTTTTTTGCCATTTGGTAGGCTTGTTTGATGGCTTCTTTTCGGTTCTCTATGGTTTTTGTTTTGTTTTTATCTATAGGAGAAAGTCCTTTTTCCATTTCAGCAAGAATTTGATGGGGGTCTTCAAAACGTGGATTGTCGGAAGTAAGTATGACTTGGTGGCTGAATTGAGCAGCTATTTTTGCCATAATAGGTCTTTTGGTAGTGTCGCGGTTGCCGCCACAACCTACTACCGTGATAATGTTTTGCCCTTCTTGGCAGGTGTCTTTGAGGGTGCGGAGCACATTCTCGAGGGCATCGGGAGTGTGTGCATAGTCTACAATGCCAATGACACCATTGGGGGCTATGATTTTCTCAAAGCGTCCGTTAGCACCTTCTAAATTGGAGAGCTCGGCTAAGATATGGTCTTCGTCTTCGCCCAATAAGGAGGCAATACCCAAAATAGCAGTAAGGTTGTAGGCATTGAAAGAGCCAATGAGTCTGCACCATATTTGTTTTCGGTTCATTTCTAAAAATAGCCCTTCTAAGGTATTTTCTACAATTTTGGTTTTAAAATCTGCATCACTTTTGAGCGCAAAGGTGTATTGTCGTTGTGCGGGGCAGTTTTGGAGCATTACTGTTCCGCGTTTGTCATCGATATTGACTAAGGCAAAGGCTTTTGGGGGAAGTTCGTCAAAGAGTTTTTTCTTGGCTTTGATGTAGTTGTCGAAAGTGCCATGAAAATCGAGGTGGTCGTGTGTGATGTTGGTAAATACTGCCCCTGTGATTTTAAGCCCAGCCATTCGTTGTTGTACGATGGCGTGTGAACTGGCTTCCATAAATACATGGGTACAATTTTCTTTGACCATTTCAGCAAGTAACGCCTGCATTTGTAGGGGGTCGGGGGTGGTAAGATTGGCAGGGTAGACTTTGTCATTTACTCTATTTTCAACTGTGGAGAGCAACCCTGTTTGATAGCCTAACTGTCGGAAAAGTCTGTAGCAAAGTGTTGCAGTAGTAGTTTTTCCGTTAGTGCCTGTGATGGCTACTATTCGTAATTTTTCGGAGGGATTTTGGTGGTACTGTGCGGCTATCTTTCCGAGTGCTGTAGCAGAGTCTGCTACTTTGATGTAAGTAATATGAGGAACTAATGTGGAGGGTAGTTGTTCGCAAACGATGGCAACGGCTCCGTTTTCTATGGCTTTGGTAATGTGCTCATGTCCATCAGTTTGTGTTCCTTTGATGGCTACGAATAAGTCGTTGGCTTGTATTTTTCGGGAATCAAACTGAATTTGATTGATGGAGAGTGTTGTATTTTGGGTGGTATCGTATGCGATGGATTCGAGGAGTTCGGAAAGCAACATTTTTTTTACAATTTTATTATTTTGGGTGGCAAAATAGCAAAATTAATCCAATAAAGAAGGGAAAAGCAGGTTTGTTCGGTTTCTAAATTTTCTCTTGGGGGCATATTGATAGTCCATATCTAAGCGGAGGGAGATTTCGTGGGCTGCGCCCGTGATGCGCGCGAAACGACTCATGGGGAATTCATAACAATAGAGAAAGTTGAAATATTCGTACTTAAAGCCTCCTACTAAAGCTACTACCCCATATTGATTGCTCTGGATAGGCACTCCTCTGAGCCATAAGCCCATAAGCAATGGTTTTACGACTATGTTTGCACCGATGTCTAACTGCATTGCGCCATTTTGCATAGCCCAATAAAAAGCGGGGTGTACGCTGCTATTGTAGTCATTTTTTCGGAGCATAGTGCCCGTTTTGAATTGAAATTTATAGCCTCCTTGTACTACCCATCGGCGTGCTAACTGCCCATTGCCTTGTGCACCAAGTGCAAAAGTAGGTTCGTTGAGGTGTTTTCCTGCAATGGCAATCCAAAATCGTTCGTCGTGTAGAGCAAACCCTGCGTTCAGGTCTAAAAAATTGGCGTTGATGTTTTCGAAGCCAAAATCTTGTGTAGGCAGTCCATTCGTACCTATGTTGGTAAGTTGGTCGCCAAATACGAATTGTAGATAATTGAGTGTTTTTTGACTATAACCTATTTGCATGCCTGCTCTGAGTCGCCATTTTTCTTGCAACGAAAGTGTATAGGCATAAGACAAAGCAATGGACGTAGAGCGTAGCCCCGCAGACCCTGCTTTGTCAAAATCGGCTTGTATGCCAAAGTTACTTTTGAAGTTAGGGAGTCGTTGGTCGTAGCTGATGTGGTAGGTAAAAAACTCGCCGGGGAGGTTTGTCCATTGTGCTCTATAATTAAACAACAATCTACCTTCTTGCTCTCCTGTACCCGTAAGGGCGGCATTGTTATAGATAGGCGAGGCGTAAAATTGTGTAAAGTGTGGGTCTTGTGCTTGAGTACTTTGTATGGCTATACAAAAAATGAGCAAGAGTATTCCCCCTACTTTTGTATTAATGGTCATTGTTTGAATAATGTTATATAGAGCTTTTGGCTTTGATAAAAACGCTAAAAATGGCGAAATATTACCTTTTTGTGGTACAAAAAAAGAACCAACCTTTGCACTGTAGCAAAAAGGTTGGTTTTGAAAGGAAACAACAGTGCGTTTTTTTTAGAAGAAAAATTGTTCTTTGACTACTTTTCCATCTTTCACTTCATAGAGGCAAACTTCTTCCATTGTCATTCTTTCTTGCCCTTTCATGGTAATATCCATACCCATTGTAAGGGTGAAAAAATTACCTGCTACTAAGGGTTCGCTCGTGAATGCACTGTGCATGGTTTCTGTAGCTTCGTGAAATTGGCGGTCTTTTTCTTTGATTGCGTCCATTCCTTTGGCGTAGGGGGTAGGTGAGTAGGCAGGTTCTATGCTTTCTACATCGGGGGCATAAAGTTCGTCTTGAGCTTCTGAAAATTTACCTTGACGGCAAAGCTCTACTAATCTTTTCGCAACTTGTTCTGTGGTCATCATAAGAATAGAATAAAGTTTAAAAATGAGTAATTATTTGCTCAAAATTATAAAAAAAAATCATAATTAAAACAAAATTGCTATTTTTTTTAACATTTTTTATAAAAAAAAATCTTCTTGCGCGTATGTATCAAAAAACAATTATCTTTGCAGGTGTTTTTAGAGTTAGTGATTTAAAATATATTGTATGCTTAAAGAGTTTATTAGACGCACTCCTTTGTATCGTCCTTTGCATAATTTTCGCTCAACGGTGGCTATCAATCAATGGATAAAATCGGGAAGACCTATTCCTCCTCCGACTTATTATAAGCAAAAAGTGATTAAAGATTTAGCCAATCAATTTGGCGTTTCTATTTTTATTGAAACAGGCACTTTTAAGGGTTATATGCTTCAGGGTTTAATGCCTTATTTTGCGCGTTTGTATTCTGTGGAAATTTATGAGCCTTTGTATGCAAAAGCATTACAAATTTTTAAAAAATACCCAAAAGTTCGTCTAATCTTGGGCGATAGTGCCGAGCAAGTGCCCCTTTTGTTAAAAGAACTTTCTGAGCCTGCTTTGTTTTGGTTAGATGGGCACTATTCGGGCGAGGGAACTGGTACTGCTCAGGAGCATTCTCCTATTTTGGCTGAATTGAATAATATATTTTCTCATAGAGTCAAAAACCATATTCTACTCATTGATGATGCTCGTTTTTTTACAGGAAAAGATGGTTATCCTACTTTAGAAGCATTGGAAAAGTTTGTGAAAGAAAATTCTACTTATCAGCATTTTTCTGTAAATGATGATTTGATTTTGATTCATGCCTAATTTTTTCTTTGCTTCTCTCTAATAAATCCATTCGTAGCGAAGTTGCATTTTTTGCATTGCTTCTGTAAGTTGTTCATTGAAAGCTACCTTGTATTTTTGGGAGGTGGTTTCGAGTTGTATTTTCTGGTCTACGTCTAATAGAATGAGTTGCAGGGCTAAATTTCCGCTATTTTGCTGTATCAGTGTTTCTATTTGGTCTATCCATTGTGGGTTGATGTGGCGAGTTTCGGCAAATATTCTGATGCCTTTGCACATCTGCCCTTTTTTGTCTTCGAGGTCGCTGATGTTCTGTACTCTTATTTCATATTTATCTTCTGAGCCGTATTTTTTTTGTACTTTTCCTTTGATGAGGAGTACCTTGTTGAGTTCTATAATGTCTTTGAAAGTATTGTGGTCTTCGCCAAAAAGAGCTAATTCGAGGGCAGTGCTATAGTCTTCTATGACAAAAGTAGTAAAGGGTGCGCCATTTTTCGTATGTTTTACTTGTGCTTTTGTAATGATTCCGACTACATTTACTTCTTTTCCTTGCTGCTGTTCTATGGCACTCAAAGGGCAGTTGCTGAAGGCTTTTATTTCGGCTTTGTATTCATTGAGGGGGTGTCCGGAGATATAAAACCCTACGGTTTCTTTTTCGCGCTTTAGTTGTTCGAGTTTGTTCCAAGTAAGTGTAGAGGCGATTTTGGGTTGTGTGATACTGCTTTCAGGACTTCCTCCAAATAGATTATTTTTATCGTTTTTGGCTTCTTGTACGGCGTTGCCATACTTGATGAGCCTTTCGATGGCGGCGGCGGCGGGGTCGAAAAATGTGGCACGACTGATATTAAAAGAGTCAAATGCACCTGCTTGAGCAAAACTTTCGAAAGATTTTTTATTGAAAGTTCTCAAACTCACGTGAGTTACGAAATCGTATATATCGGTAAAATATTGTTTTTTTTCTCTTTCGTTGATTACGTTTTCTACGGCAGCTTCTCCAGTTCCTTTGATGGCGGCAAGTCCAAAGCGTATTTTGCCTTCTTTGTTTACTGAAAATCCTGATAAACTTTCATTGACATCGGGTCCTAAGACTTCTACGTTCATTCTTCGCGCCTCTTCTATGAAAAAGGCTATTTTCTCTATGTCGTTCATGTTGTGCGTCAGTACTGCTGCCATGTATTCGGCGGTATAGTTGGCTTTGAGGTAGGCGGTTTGGTAAGCAAGTACAGAATAAGCGGCAGAGTGAGAGCGGTTGAAACCATACTCGGCAAATTTTTCCATGATGTCGAAAATTTCGGAGGCTTTTTTCTCCTCTATTTGGTGGAGTTGTTTGGCACCTGCTATGAATTTTTCGCGTTCTTTTGCCATTTTTTCTTTGTCTTTTTTCCCCATAGCCCTTCGGAGGAGGTCTGCGCCACCGAGCGTATAGCCTGCTAATATTTGTGCAGTTTGCATGATTTGTTCTTGGTATACCATGATGCCGTAGGTTTTCTCAAGAATGGGTTTGAGGAGGTCGTGAGGGTATTCTACTTTTTCTCTGCCGTGTTTTCGGTTGATATAAACGGGTATAAATTGTAGCGGTCCTGGTCGGTAGAGTGCGTTCATGGCAATGAGGTCTTCTATATTGGTCGGTTTGAGTTGTTTGAGGTACATTTGCATGCCTTCGGACTCAAATTGGAACGTGCCGATGGTGTCGCCGTTTTGGTACAGTTGGTAAGTTTTTTGGTCTTGTAGGTCTATTTCGTCTATGTTTATATCTACATTATGTCTTTTTTTGATGAGCATCAATGCATCGCGTATGATGGTGAGGGTTTTCAGCCCTAAAAAGTCCATTTTGAGCATACCTGCATCTTCTATGACTTTTCCATCGAATTGGGTAACTAATAAATCGGAGTCTTTGGAAGTACAAACGGGAATGTACTTTGTGATGTCATCGGGGGCAATGATGATGCCTGCGGCGTGTATGCCTGTGCCTCTTACGGAGCCTTCTAATACTAAGGCATCTCGGAGGACTTCTTTGCGCATGTCTTCTTGTGGGGTGGTGTAGATGCCTTTGAGTTCGGGGTTGGTATCTATGGCATCTTTGAGTTTTGTTCCGGGTTTTTCGGGTACTAATTTGGCAAGTTTGTTCGATTCGTCTAAGGGTAATTCCATTACGCGGGCTACGTCTTTGATAGCCATTTTTGCTGCCATAGAGCCATACGTAATGATTTGGGCTACTTGGTTTTTGCCATATTTATCTACTACATAGTCTATTACTTTTTGCCGTCCTATATCGTCAAAGTCTGTATCAATATCGGGCATAGATACGCGTTCGGGGTTCAGGAAACGCTCAAAAAGCAGGTCGTATTGAATGGGGTCTATGTTGGTTATGCCTATGCAGTAAGCGACTGCCGAGCCTGCGGCAGAGCCTCTACCAAGCCCTACCCTTACGCCTAAGTCAATGGCGGCATTGATGAAATCTTGCACGATGAGGAAATAGCCCGAAAATCCCATTTTTTGAATGGTATCGAGTTCGAAGTTGAGGCGTTGCTCTATTTCGGGGGTTACTTGTTTGTATTTTTTATGCGCCCCTATGAAAGTGATGTGTCTTAGGTACTCAAATTGGTCTTTGAAATTAGTAGGGAGTTGGTAGTTGGGCAGTAAAATATCTCTTTTGAGTTGTAAGCTCTCTACCTTTCCTACGATGTCGTTGGTATTGTCTAAGGCTTGTGGAATGTCTTTGAAAAGATACTCCATTTCGGCTTGTGTTTTGAAGAAAAATTCTTTGTTAGGGAAACCAAATCGGTATCCTTTTCCATCGCCTACGGGAGTACTTTTTTTCTCGCCTGTGTTGATGCAAAGTAGAATATCGTGGGCATCGGCATCGCTTTGGTCTACGTAGTGCGAGTCGTTGGTAGCGATGACTTTGAGGTTGTATTTTTTTGCCCATTTGAGCAAAATTTGGTTGATGTCTTCTTGGCTGATGCCTGTGTTGTCAAGGTTTTGGAGGTGGTGTCTTTGCAGTTCTATGTAATAATCTTCGCCGAAAAGGTCTAACCACCATTGGAGTTGTTTTTCGGCTTCTTCTTCTCCTTTTCGGAGTATGGTTTGTGGTATTTCTGCCCCTATACAACAAGAAGTGGCAATGATTCCTTCATGGTATTTGAGCAGTAGTTCTTTGTCTATGCGCGGGTATTTACTGTAGTAGCCTTCTATGTAGCCTATGGAACAGAGTTTCGAGAGGTTTTCGTAGCCTTGTTTGTTTTTGGCTAAAAGTAGTTGGTGGTAGCGTTCGTCTTTTTTTCCTTTGCCAAATTCTTTGATGTGTCGGTCTTTGACTAAGTAAAACTCACAGCCTACAATGGGTTTGATGCCTTGTGCATTGGCTTCGGCTACAAATTTGAAAGCACCAAACATGTTGCCGTGGTCAGTGAGGGCGACAGCGGGCATCCCATCTTTTTTGGCTTTTTGCATGAGGCTTTTGATGCTGGCGGCACCATCTAAGAGCGAAAATTGGGTGTGTACGTGTAAGTGAGAAAATGTAGGCATGGGAAAGGAAATAGACTTTTTTAGAGAAGACAAAAATAGCTTTTTTATAGGTATTTTTTAAATTTTTTGAGTAGTATTTTTTCTGTCATGGTGTTTGTGGCTCATTTTGAGGGGAATAGGGTGGCTTGAGAAATTCTGCGCAAATGGGTATAGTTTTCAAAATTTTCTGTTCCTTTGTATAGTTAGTTTCTAATGCTGTTTTTTTATGAAAATATATTCTCTCATCAGAAAAGGGGAAGGTCATCAGGTTTTTTGTGAAGACTTTTTACTTATCAATACGCTGAACAATCAATTTTTATGGGGGGCTATTGCTGATGGTTGTTCTTCGGGCAAGGATTCGCATTTTGCTTCTGCTTTTTTATTAAAATTATTGCGCAAAAATGCTCAAGAAGTACTTTTAAAAGCAGATAATAAAGAAGATGATGAGCTATTGGGTATGAATGCTAAAAAAATTCTTTCGCTTACTTTTCAAGATATGAAAGA
Source organism: Cytophagales bacterium (assembly GCA_004293905.1). Taxonomy (GTDB): domain Bacteria; phylum Bacteroidota; class Bacteroidia; order Cytophagales; family Microscillaceae; genus RDZE01. Next base: position 190,212 of record RDZE01000014.1, read on the forward strand.
TTTGAAGAAGCAAATGGTATTGCAAACAGAGGAAATGCTCGCAACGCTTTTGTTTTTTATCTATGATTTTGTGCACAATCGACTTTGGGCGATTGTAGTAGGCGATGGTTTGTTTTATGTTGATGGTATTTGGCACGAAGTAGACCAAAACAACCAGCCCGATTATTGGGCTTATCATTTAAAAGAAGATTTTGAAGATTGGTTTAAAAAACAGAAAAATATTTATGAAATACCTGCGCCAAAAAAATTTGCGATTGCTTCTGATGGTATTTTTTCATTTCAGGGCGCGCGCTCGCCTGAAGAACAAAAAATAGCTCCTGCAAGTTATTTTTTAGAAGATGAGCAATTTTTAGCACAACCTAATATGTTGGGTAGAAAATTTAATATTTTATATTCGCAACATGGCTTACAACCTTATGACGATGTAAGTATTGTATTGGTAAAAACTACTTAGGCTTTTGAGATAAAACAATTTTTTTTCATACTTTTTTTCTAAAAATGTCCCAAAACACTTTATATTCACCTGTTTTCTTTCGTTTGTGCCTTAGTAGTTTTTTATTTTTTGCATCTTTCAATATGCTTATCCCTGAGTTGCCTGCCTACCTTACTTCTTTGGGCGGGGAAGACTACAAAGGCTTGATTATTTCTTTGTTTACACTTACAGCAGGTTTATCGCGCCCTATCAGTGGTAAGTTAGCCGATAGAATTGGGCGCATTCCTGTGATGGCTTTAGGACTATGGGTGTGTATGTTGGCAGGTTTTTTATACCCTGTGTTGGCTACTGTGATTGGTTTTTTTCTGATGCGTTTTTTACATGGTTTTTCCACAGGTTTTACGCCTACGGGTACATCGGCATATTTGGCAGATATTGTCCCTTTTGAGCGGCGCGGAGAAGCAATGGGCTGGATAGGCTTGGCGAATAGTTCGGGAATGGCAGCCGGACCTGCATTAGGGGGTTGGTTGATTAGTTATGTAGGTATTGATACGTTGTTTTATATCTCTTCGTTTTTGGCTTTATTGGCTTGGGTGGTGTTGATAAGCCTCCCTGAAACGGTTACGCACCGCGAAAAATTGAATGCTTCTTTGCTTTGGATAAAAAGACACGAGATATTAGAACCAGCCGTATTGAAGCCTGCTTGGGTAATGGTATTGGTGTGTTTTCCGTATGGTTTGGTGCTTACAATTGTTCCCGATTACAGTGTTTATTTTGAAGTATCTAACAAAGGCACTTTTTTCGCCATTACTACAGTCGCTTCTACCTCTATTAGATTATTTGCGGGGCGTTTTTCGGATATTTATGGGCGTGTTCCTGTAATGTTGGGGGCATCTTTATTGTTAGCATTTTCTATGTTTTGGATTGCTCTTAGCAATTCTTCTGAGGCTTTTTTATGGGGTGCGGTATGGTATGGATTGGCAGCAGGTATGGGCTCTCCTACCTTGTTTGCTTGGGCAATAGACCTCAGCGATGAACGTTTTAGGGGGCGCGGTATGGCTACGCTTTTTATTGCGATGGAGTTAGGCATTGGCTTGGGGGCTTTTATTTCGGGGAGTTTGTATGCCAATGACAATACGCGCGTACCTATGCTTTTTGGCGTTTCGGGGCTAATGTGTCTGGTTGCAGTCAGTTATTTGGTTGTATTATTGCTCCAAAAAAAGAAAAACTTATGAGCAAGTGCCCATAAGTTTTATCATAAATTGTTTAAACCCAAATTTTTTATCCTCTGTTAATTACATAGGTTTTACCGTTGATAGTTACAGTGAAAGTATTATTACAAGCACCATCACCATAGTCTATTGTAGCTACATTATTGTCTGTGGTTACTGTTACGATACCAGCTACAGGTTTGAATATTCCTCTTGCCCAACAACTTGGTTTAAGTACCAAAGCGTTGGTAATGGCAACCACATATTTTACGCCTTTTCTGTTAGTACCTTCGTTTGCACCTGTGATTCTGAACTCATCATCTTCAATGCTACGTGTAGAAAAACCAGCACTCCAAGTACGTCTGCGGTCGGCTTTCCAAGTGGCTGTAGTACCATCAGGGAAGGTAAGTTTGGCATCTCTCACAGAAACAGTGTATTCAGGTGAGTTGGCATTAGTTGTAACATTTGTAGTAGTGTGTGTGCCTTCTACCTTTACATCATTAACGAAGAAGTTGTCAAAAGTAGTAGTAACAATACTACCCACCACACTTGGGCGGTTTGTCAATTCTACGACCATTTTTCCTTTGCGTGTACGTCCGTTGAAGGCTTTACAACCTGTACCAAAATCAATCACTACACGGCGGTAAGTTTGTCCTTTGGTAGGGTCTAAGGAGATAGTAACAGTGGCACATTCGTATTGTTCTTGAGTTTCTTCGGTGCGTCCTAAGTTTACAGAACTTAATACATCGTTAGAGATGCTACTCACATCGTCAAATTCACCTTCTGAACTTGCGTTGTCTTGCGTTGCTTGATTGACTACTTCGTTTTGCGATTTGTCATTGATTTTACAACCGTAAAAAGCTACAGTACCTAAGATAAGAAGAAAGCTAACTTTCAAAAAGTTTTTGCGAATCGTGTTCATAATTTTAATATTTGTTTTGTTCCTTTGTGTACTTAGACAGTAATGAGAAATAAAGGTTTAATGAAAGATAAAAAAAAATTTTATCGTAGATGTGATTAGGCTCAATTTATTGAGTGTGTTTTTCCAAACCCTCTTGCGTTTTTTAGCCAATTAGTTGTAATACTTTTGGTAAATCTGTATTTTTACCCATTCATTTTTCCTAAAAAAACTATGTCCATAGCGCAATTCTTAGAGAGCAAAATAGAATACATGAAAGGTGTTGGACCTCATAGGGCAGCCCTACTCAACGAACTGAACATATTTACTTACCGCGATTTGCTACAGCACTACCCTTTTCGGCACGAAGACCGCAGTCAAATGCACCTCGCCAAAGACCTGCTCGAAGAGATGCCCGCCGCACAGCTCAAAGGCAAAATCATCTACCTAAGCTCCGCAGGCGAAGGCGCGAAAAAAAGGCTCATAGCCTACTTCAACGATGGTACAGGCGATGTAGAACTACTCTGGTTTCAGGGAATAGAAACAGTGAAAAAAAATATAAAAACACACCAAGCTATCTATTTGGTATATGGGAAACCACAGTTTTTTGCAGGAAAATTCAGTATCGTTCACCCCGAATTGGAAGAATGGACACCCGAAAAAGACAAAGAAATGGGTTGGCAACCTGTTTATAGCATTACTGAAAAAATGCGTAAGAAATTTTTTACCAGCAAAGCCCTTAGTAAAATTACACAAGCACTCATTGCCCTGCTCCGACAGCAACCTACTTGGGAAACCCTCCCTGATTACCTATGCCAACAATACCAACTTATGCCGCGCAAAGATGCTATAGAACAAATACATTTTCCCAAAAATATAGCCCTGCTCGAAAAAGCCAAAAGAAGACTCAAATTTGAAGAATTGTTTTTTGTGCAACTCAAACTCCTCAAAACCAAACAATTTAGAAAAATATCTTACCAAGGGCAAATACTCAAAGATACCCAACTACTTACCCAATTCTACAACGAGCACCTCCCCTTTGAGCTTACCAATGCCCAAAAAAGAGTAGTAAAAGAAATATACAATAACCTACAAACAGGAAAACAAATGAACCGCCTCGTACAAGGTGATGTAGGCAGTGGAAAAACAATGGTCGCTTTTTTGGCTATGCTCATTGCTATAGGCAACGGAGGACAAGCCTGCCTCATGGCACCTACCGAAATCTTAGCCGACCAACACTACAATGGACTGAAAAAATATGCCGATGCATTGGGCATTACTATAGATAAGCTCACAGGCACTACCAAAACCAAAGACCGCCGCGTACTCTTAGGACGCTTAGAAAATGGCAATCTGAAAATATTAGTAGGCACACACGCGCTCATAGAAGAATCTGTACTCTTCGAAAACTTAGCCCTATGTGTCATCGATGAACAACACCGCTTCGGGGTAGAACAAAGAAGCAAATTATGGAAAAAAAACGAGCATGCCCTCTATCCTCATATTTTAGTAATGACAGCTACACCCATTCCGCGTACTTTAGCCATGACGCTCTATGGCGATTTAGATGTATCCATCATCGATGAACTGCCCAAAGGCAGAAAACCCATCATCACGGCACACCGCTACGAAAACAACCGCCTCAAAGTATATGAGTTCATCAGAAGCGAGCTAAACAAAGGAAGACAAGCCTATATCGTATACCCACTCATTGAAGAATCAGAAAAATTAGACCTGAAAAACCTCTCCGATGGCTACGAACAAGTAAAAAAAGCCTTCCCTGAGTTCAAAGTAAGTATGGTACATGGTAAAATGAATACCCTGGAAAAAGATGAGGAAATGCAAAGATTCAGCCAACAACAGACCCAAATAATGGTCGCTACTACCGTCATAGAAGTAGGCGTAGATGTACCCAATGCCTCCGTAATGGTCATAGAAAACGCAGAAAGGTTTGGTTTGGCGCAGCTACACCAACTTAGAGGCAGGGTCGGGCGAGGTGCTGAACAATCTTACTGTATACTCATGACCGACCTAAAAATAAGCAAGGACAGTCGCACACGCCTCGATACAATGGTCAGAACTACCAATGGCTTCGAAATATCAGAAGTAGATATGCAATTGCGCGGACCGGGCAATCTTATGGGAAAAGAACAAAGCGGACTGATGAATTTTCTTATTGCCGACCTTGCCAAAGATGGTGCTATTCTCGAGGAAGCACGCAATGCCGCCCAAACGCTTTTGGAAACAGATGCTCACTTACAAAAACCCGAGAACGCACTCATCAAACAATATCTTTTGGCTCAAAAAGAAGGAAACTATTGGAGCAGAATCAGCTAAAAGATTACCATTTCAAATCTACAATACCCAACTTGTATGCCCCATTCGTAATCATCAACTTTTTGCCATCATTAGAGAAAAAAGCCTGCATTATAATCATCGGAGCATCAAAATCTATACTGAGCGGCAATTTATCAAGCGAATAATATGCCCACGCATACCAATCTCCCTCTTTATGCCCTGCGGCGTATAGTATCTTATTCATATCAAATTGTAAATCTTCTATACCCGTAACAGAAAGTGCAACTTTTTTTATTTCACCTCTAAATATATCATAAACACAAAGATTTCTGTCCCCATCTGAAGTAAAAGCAATCACCGAATTGTCATGAGTAAAAGTCAATTTTTCAGGATATTCAACACTGATTATTTTTATTGTATTGCCAGTAGCAACCTCCCAAATGACTACATCAAAATCGGAAGCCGAAACCAAGTATTGGTCATTGGGGCTAAAATAAATTTGCCTTACAGCAAAATCATTCCCTGACAATACTTTTACATTTTTACCGCTCTGATAGTCATACATACTCACCACATAGCCCTGATTATCATCAGTATAAGTATATGCCAAGTAAGTTGATTGATTCCCCAAAGCAATGCCACTGTTCATTCCACTTTTGGGTATTTGCACCTCTGCAACAAGCTCAAGTGAGGTGTTCCAAACCTTTATTTTGGCATCTTCTCCTATAGTTGCAAGATGCTGCTTACCTTTGCTGTACGCTACCGATGAAAACGACATCGCATCGCACTCTACTATTAGGCTTGTATCCTTTGCCTCATTGCTCAATTCAATCATTGCCAATGTTCGCTCTTCAGTAAGAGCCGCAATGAATGATTTTCCATTTACATTTTCTAAATAAGTGTGCTTTTTTGATATATCCATTCTTATATTTTCGAGCTCAAGATAAATACTGTTATTTTGGGCGAAAACATTAATTATAGTAAAATAAATCCATAATAAACATACTAATGATGCTTTTTTCATATTCTTGTTATATAATTTAAAACCATACTACAAAGTAAAAAAAAAGAGAGAAATAATCAAAATGTAAAAAAAATAGTTAGTTTTGCATACCTTGTTCAATAAACATTATTACTACTACAAAATTACTAATGTCATCATGAGTGAAAAAAAATACAAAGTACCCGTGGTAGCCGATTTAGCCGCCGAAGGTCGTAGCCCCGAAATACTCTTTTGGGTAGGTTGCGCAGGTTCTTTTGACAACCGCTACAAAGAAGTAACCAAAGCATTCATCAAAATACTCAATAAATTAGAAATAGATTTTGCCGTTTTGGGCACAGAAGAAAGTTGCACAGGCGACCCCGCCAAACGCGCTGGTAATGAGTTCCTTTTTCAGATGCAAGCCATCAGCAATATAGAAGTAATGAACGGCTACGGCATCAAAAAAATCGTAACAGCTTGCCCACACTGTTTCAATACCATCAAAAATGAATACCCCGAATTAGGTGGTAATTATGAAGTGATACACCACTCCCAATTTTTGCAACAACTCATAGATGCAGGCAAAATAAAAATGACCGAAGGAGGCACTTTCAAAGGTAAACGCATCACTTACCACGATTCTTGCTACTTAGGCAGAGCCAATAATATCTACGAAGCACCACGCGCTGTTTTAGAAAAATTAGATGCCGACTTGGTAGAAATGAAACGTTGCAAAACAAAAGGATTGTGTTGTGGTGCAGGAGGAGCACAAATATTCAAAGATGCTGAAAAAGGCAACAAAGAAGTACACCACGAACGCATAGAAGATGCCATAGAAGCCAACGCTAAAGTAGTAGCCGCCGCCTGTCCATTTTGCATGCTGATGCTTACTGATGGTGTAAAATTCAAAGAAAAAGAAAGCGAAATCAAAGTATATGACATAGCCGAATTGGTAGCTCAAGCTGAAGGTTTATAAAAAAAAACCATTGCCTTTTGCAAAAAAATACAAAGCAACCAAAAACTTCTTAACTTTGCACCCAATTTTTTATACCGATACATCAACAATATGTTCAAAAAAATATTAATTGCCAATAGAGGAGAAATTTCCCTACGCATCATTCGCACCTGCCGCGAAATGGGTATCAAAACCGTAGCCGTTTACTCTACTGCCGATGCCGATAGCCTTCATGTGCGTTTTGCTGACGAAGCCGTTTGTATAGGACCTCCCCCAAGCCGTCAATCTTACCTCAATATCCCTAACCTAATAGCCGCCGCCGAAATCACCGCTGCCGATGCCATTCACCCCGGCTACGGTTTTTTATCTGAAAATGCGAATTTTTCGCGCATCTGTAGCGAGCACGGTCTCAAATTCATAGGCTCGCTCCCCGAAATGATAGAAACAATGGGCGATAAATCTACTGCCAAAGAAACCATGAAAAAAGCAGGCGTACCCACCATTCCGGGTTCTGAAGGCTTGCTACAATCCGTAGAAGAAGGCAAAAAAATAGCGGCTGAAATAGGTTACCCTGTCATCATCAAAGCCACTGCTGGCGGAGGCGGACGTGGTATGCGCATCATCAAAAGCGAAGAAGAATTTGAAAAACTTTGGGGCGATGCTCGCAATGAAGCCGAAGCCGCTTTTGGCAATGGAGGGCTTTATCTCGAAAAATTTTTGGAAGAACCTCGACACATAGAAATACAAATCGCTGGCGACCAATACGGCAAAGTGTGCCACCTCTCTGAGCGTGATTGTAGCATACAACGCCGCCATCAAAAATTGGTAGAGGAAACGCCCTCACCTATTATGACCGATGAACTCCGCGAAAAAATGGGGCAAGCCGCCATCAAAGCCGCTTCTGCCATCAACTACGAAGGCGTAGGCACAATAGAATTTTTGGTGGACAAACACCTCAATTTCTACTTCATGGAAATGAATACACGCATACAAGTAGAACACCCCATCACGGAAGAGGTTACCACTTTTGACCTCATCAAAGAACAAATCAAAATAGCCTTTGGCGACCCTATCTCAGGAAAAAATTACTACCCCGAAAAGCTACATGCTATAGAGTGCCGCATCAATGCCGAAGACCCCTTGAACAATTTTAGACCCTCACCCGGAAAAATTACCAACTTGCATATCCCCGGCGGGCACGGCGTGCGCGTTGATAGTCATATTTATGCAGGCTACACCATACCGCCGCATTACGACTCTATGATAGCTAAACTCATCGTTACGGCACAATCGCGTGAGGAATCTCTCATTCGCATGAAACGTGCCTTGCAGGAGTTTGTCATAGAAGGTATAAAAACAACTATCCCTTTCCATATTAAATTGATGGACGATGAGTCTTTCAAAAAAGGTATTTTCACCACCAAGTTTGTAGATTCTTTAGATATGCACGAATTTTTAGGTGTAGCAAAAGGCTAAATCTACATTATGGCATTTTTATTGTATTAGGAATAAATGCTATTAATTTTGGTGTCATTTTTGTCCGGGCATGCCGTTTGATTTTCAGATAGGCTTGCCTTTTTTTTATTACTCTTTTCAGAAAAGCCTAAACTTTTTGAGGTATTATATGGTTTTCTATATAGACACTTATTTTTTAAACCTTTGAAATCAATATGAATACTATCTCAAATCTGTCTGTGGAAACATTAGAAACTGGTAAAATCGTCTTAGATGATAGACATGCCAAAATTATCTGGCTTGCCGAACTAAATACAGTTTTCTGCCAAGCAAAATCCGAATACATACCTACTCTAAAATTCAAGGAAATTTTTGCACAAATAGGCGAAATCGTTAAAAATAATGTAGTAACTAAGGTCATTTTCGACAAAAGAAGCCTCAAAGTATTTGACCAAACTGCCATGACTTGGTATCATGTAAGTTGGAAGAAAGAAATGGCATTGTATGGCTTGAAGCAATACATCAAAATATTGCCCCAAGATAATGCTTTCCGTATGAGTGTAGAAATTGGTAAAAATCGTATCTTGATGGATAACCCAACATTCCGCTTCGAGGATTATCAAATTTTCTATACCGAAACAGTAGAAGAAGCTCTTAACAAATAAAAAAAAATATTTAGTAGGTTGCTTTGTAATCGATGATGATATTCACTTCTGTACTTTGTTTCTTTTTTACTTCTATCACCATTATATTGCCTTCCCCATCAAATCGGTTGGCAAACCACTGTTGATTAGGCTCAAGAACAAAAAGAGAATATTTACCTGTGGGTAAGTCGAGCGCAAAACAACCTTCTTCATTACTGCTTATTTGGGCTATTTTTTTAGTATTTATTTTTGTAAAAAAAACACCCTCCCGCTCTGTATCCTTAGTTTTTGTAAGTGCATAGACAAAAAGTTCTCTGCTGATTCCCTTCTCTATAAATGCCTTTTGGTTCTTATTTTTATTACCGTCCATTGTAGGCATAAAATTCCCTTCGCGCCAAAGTATCTGCCCTTTGATGCCTTGCTTTTTCACTTTCATATCGCACTGCGCCCAAGCAGTTGAGAGCGAAGCCAACGAAAATAAAATAAAGAGTGCAAGGAGATTAAAATTTTGGTTTTTCATAAATATTGATTTTAACAAATAAATTACATTGGTTTTATGTCTTTAATCATCAGTTGCAAAGTGGTATTGCCCTGAAACTCATTGATTTCTGTCTGAAAAGCCATCTGAAAAGGTTTTCCTGCGGCGACTATGGGGTAAAAATGTGCCATTCCGAAGCCAATAGCATCAATGTAAGCCGTATGATTGGGTTGTTTGATGCGCATTTTTAAATGTTGTTCTTTCAGAATTTGAGGATTTTCGGTAATGAGGTTTTTGGCGGCAAAAGTAGGCTGCATATTCAAGGGACCAAAAGGCGAAAGTTGCATAATAATTTGGTGCATCTTGAGGGTCAGTTCTGATATTTCTACCCAAGCATCTATATTGATAGTAGGAATTTGTTGTTCTTGAGTGATTTGGCTACTGACAATTTCCTCGAACTTAGCCCTTAGTTTATCCACATTTTCGGGTTTCAATGACATTCCAGCGGCGTGCATGTGCCCCCCAAATTGCTCTAACACATCTGCGCAATGTTCAAGGGCATGGTAAAGGTCAAAACCTTCTACGGAGCGTGCCGAGCCACTTACTTTGCCATTTTCTTGGGTAAGAATGATGGTAGGGCGGTAGTAGGTTTCGATGCATCTGGAGGCTACAATCCCAATCACGCCTTTGTGCCATTCGGGGTTGAAAAGTACAGTACTTTTGTGGTTTTCCCAGCCTTGGTCTACAATCATCTGTAGTGCTTGTTGGGTAATGTTAGAGTCTAAATCGCGGCGTTGGCTATTGTCTTGGTTGATGAGTTCTGCCCAATGACTGGCTTCGGCGGGGTCTTCGCAAAGGAGAAGTTGAACGGCTTTTTTGGCATGTTCTATGCGCCCTGCGGCATTGATGCGTGGTGCCAATCCAAAAACGACATTGCGAATATTGAGTTTTTTTTCAGGGGCAAATCCTGCTACTTCTTTGAGTGCATTCAAACCCAATCGGGGGGCATCGTTGAGGCGTTCTAAGCCAAAAAAAGAGAGTACGCGGTTTTCACCTGTCATGTGTACTATATCGGCACTGATGCTCACGACTAATAAATCTAAGAAATCGTAGAGCTTTTGCAAATCTATTTGGTGTTTTTGGCAGTAGGCTTGCATAAATTTAAAACCCACTCCACAACCCGAAAGTTCTTTGTAGGGGTATGGGCAATCTTTTCTTTTGGCATCTAAAACAGCAACCGCATTGGGGATTTCATTGCCCGGTAGGTGGTGGTCGCAAATGATGTATTCCAAGCCTTTTTCGCGGGCATAGGCTACTAATTCTACCGATTTGATGCCACAATCAAGGGCTATGACCAAACTAAAACCCTCTGCTACTGCCCAATCTATGCTTTTTTTAGAGATGCCGTAGCCTTCTTTGTAGCGGTCGGGGACATAAAAGTCTAAGCGTTCGGCGGAGTACAAAGCACGTAAAAAACCATATACTAAGGCTACGGAAGTGGTGCCGTCTACGTCATAATCGCCATAAATGAGTATTTTTTCTTTTTCAGCAATGGCTTTCGAGAGGCGTTCTACGGCTTTGTCCATGTCTTTCATCAGAAAGGGGTCGTGCAAATCGTTGAGGGAGGGTCTGAAAAAAGCCTTTGCTTGCTCAAAAGTAATGATGTTACGTTGTGCTAAAACAGTTGCAGGAATCCGACTTACATTGATGCTTTCAGAGATTTGTTTTACTATATCGGCAGTGGGTTGTGGATAGGTTTTCCATTGTTTTTCTGTCATAGTTGTTATTTTTTTCAAAAAGTAAAGATAGTTTTTTTCTATGAATGATGCAATGAAAAAACAAGTTTTGAAAAAAAATCGTTATCTTTCCCCCCTAAAAACATCAATAAAGGTATGCGTATTTATTTATTTGCTGTGTTATTGCTTATCGGCAGTGGGTTATTGAGTAGCCCAACAATGGCTCAAAAGTCAGAATCGGAAGTGGCTGTGCGTTGGCATGGCGATACCATCATTCGTTTGTATGAGGGCATCGGTTTTATGAGTGCTGAGGAGCGTGCTACTGTGATAGAACAGCGATTGTATAAACTTATCAATGAAAATGGCAGCGTAGATACAAGCCAAATAGTACTGAAAGGCAATGAGGAATATGTGCATGTGTGGGTGGGTAGTACGCTATTGCTTACGCTTACACAACGCGATGCGCAAGTTCTCAAAAGTTCATTGGTCAATACGGCACTGCAATACCAAAAAGAGCTTCGTAAGAAGTTATACAACAAACGCGGTAGTACGGTGGTGAGTGCACTTTATCAATTTGCGATGTTTTTAGGTAGGCTTTTGATGGTAGTTTTTTGTATTTTGGCTCTTTTAGGGGCTTTGTGGCTACTGAATTATAGCTTGTTATATATTCAAAACTTTTGGAATCAGAAGCAACTCAAAGGAGTAAAAACGCTTACTATTGGGAAAATAAAATTACTCTCTTCCGAACAACAAATACAGACAATCAATGCGCTATTGTATGTGCTTAAGCCTACAAGTTTTGTACTGCTGATTTATTTATTTATCATTTTACTTTTCGAGATTTTCCCCGTAACACGTCCTGTAGCGGAGTGGCTTTTTTCCCTCACTTACTATCCTTTGGCATTATTTTTTAGTACGTTGGCATTTGCTGTACCCAAAATACTGTATTTGGTAATTGTTTGGATACTATTATTTTTGTTTTTACGTGTTTTACAAACTCTCAAGAAACGCTTTACAATGCTTGTCCATCGCGAGGCATATTATCTGATGATTAGTACGGTGTTGTATACAGGTTTGGGCATTTTTTCTCTTTATGAATTTTGTATTTTGCTTGGTCTGCCTATCTATGTTTTTGCAATTATGTTCATTTCCATAGTGCTTATTCTTCTAATAATGGCTTTTTTTATGTGGCAAAATCTTGTCTATGGCTTTTGGGCTATCTTTGGTAATTATTTTGAGATAGGGCAAACCCTCAAAACCAGCGAATGGGAAGGGGTTTTAGTACAAAAAGGTTTTTTCTATTCTTTGGTTCAACAAACGAGCAAAGATATTTGGGTGCCCAATAGAATTTTGTTCAATGGTATCATTGAGATAAAAAAAGCAAGCCCCAAAAAAACAAATCAGAATATAGAAAAAATTTGATGTAATAATGCAATGTTAAAGGTAAATTAGTGTTCTATAAAATACATCTTCTTTTACTTCTTATTCTTTTCATTTTTATTACTATACTGCTGCCTCGTCTTTTTAACAATTTTTATTGTTTTTTTCAGGGCTTTTTGCAACCTTGTATTCATTTTTGATGTCTATTAAAAAAACTTCAAAAATGCCCTCTTGTGTAATAAATGTATTTTTGATGTACTAATAAAACACCACCATCTAAACTATACTATTTTTTAACTAACATAACCAAATTTGTCTATGAAAAAAACAAGCCTGCTCTTTACATTGATTTTTTTATGTTGTGTTATAGCTTCTACTCTCTCACTCAAAGCCGAAGACAAAGACCCCTATAGGCAAAAAATAGATAGCCTGAAAACACTCTATGGAGAAGCAAAAACAGATACTGCACGCATCACACTGCTCATACATTTGGCTTATGTTGATATTAAAAAAGTAGACCTTGCCTTAGATTATCTCATTCAAGCTACAGAGTTAGCAGAAAAATTAAAAAACAAAGAATATTTATACAACGCTTATTCGGCATTTGGAGAGTTTTATGCCTCCAATAATAATATAGAAAAAGGCTTAGATTATGGTAGAAAATGCCTTCAGATAGCTGAAGAGTTAAAAGATGATAGAAAAATGTCAGAAATGTTGTATGCATTTTCAGAAATTTATTATGGCTATGCCAATTATGAAAAAGCACTACCTTATGCAAAACGAGGGCTACAGTATTCACTAAAAATTAAAAATAACAATACTACAGCTTCCTTTCATAACTTTTTAGGCTTGTGTTATCTCAATACCAATCGTTTGGATTCGGGTATGTACCACCTCGAAAAATCACTTGAATATGCCAAATTACAAAAAAATGCAGCGATGGAAGCAACCATCTATAACAATATAGGCATGAACTATAATAAAATGAAAGAGTATGACAAAGCCCTAAGTTTTTTGCTTAAAAGTTTAGAATTAGAGGAAAAAGAGTACAAAGAATTTGTGAAAAACCCTACTGCTTATCGCAAAAAATCGCCAGAAACAGCAAATATGAACGAAGATAATTTTCTGTTCTCCATCTCGAATATGAAAACAAACTTAGGCATCATCTACAAAAACAAAAAAGACTATGCAAAATCGTTGCCTTACCTCTTAGAAAGTCTGCAATATGCTGAAAAACAAAAAGCATGGTTCATTTTGCGAAAAGCCTATATGACCCTCTACGAAATCTACGAAAATCAACAAGACCCAGCAAAAGCCCTTGAAAATTATAAACTGTATGTAGCCGTTTCTGATAGTTTAGATGCAAAAAACAATCTTGATAAGAGCGCGGAAATGGAAAATAAAATACTCATAGAGAAAAAAGAAAAAGAATTGGCAAGTATCAAAAAAGAAAACGAAATCAGAAACCAACAAAATTTCCTTATTAATGCCTCATTAGGTACAGGCTTGTTTTTGATGATAGTGCTTGCAGGGGTAGTGTATCGCAGATACCAAGAAAAATACAGAGTGAGCAAAGTATTGGAAGAAAAAAACCACGAAATCAATGCCCAAAATGACCAAATTTTAGAGAAAAGTCAAAAATTAGAAGCCGCCTACACCGAAATTATGGTCAAAAATAGAGATATTACGGATAGTATAGAGTACGCAAAAAGGATTCAAGAAGCCCTTTTGCCTACTTCACAAGAAATTCAGCAAGCCCTCCCCGAATCTTTTATATGGCTCAAACCCCGCGACATTGTTTCAGGGGATTTCTATTGGATAACACAAACCCCTGATGAAAAGGTAGTCATTGCTGCGATTGATTGCACAGGACATGGCGTGCCGGGCGCACTGATGAGCATGGTAGCCGATGCTTATCTGAACCAAATTGTAAACATGCAAAATATCACAGAAGCCGACCAAATACTCAATCAACTGCATAAAAATGTACGCAAGGCATTCAAACAAGAACACACCGAAAGCCGCGATGGTATGGATTTAGCACTCTGTGTGATAGATAAAAAACAAAAACAAGTGAGTTTTGCAGGGGCAAAAAATCCATTGCTTTATATCCAGAACAACCAAGTAGAAATCATCAAAGCAGACCGCTTCCCTATCGGAGGGCTACAACACGAAGCCGAAAGATTTTTCACCAAACACACTATTAATATAGCCGAGCCTACTACTTTTTACCTCTTTTCTGATGGTATTCAAGACCAATTTGGGGGTGAGAAAGGCAAAAAATTTATGCTTACTAACCTCCGTGAATTGCTACTGAAAACGCATCAAATGCCTATGGAAGAGCAAAAAGAGGTGATGCAAAATGCCATCAATGAATGGATGGAAAAAGGAGAAGCCCAACAAATTGATGATATTTTATTGATGGGCTTCAAAGTGGGTGTTTAGTCAGTAGTTGCTTTAGTTTTTTACCAAATTGGTCGTAATTTTTGCCGAAAGCATACAAAGTGGAATACTCGGACCGGGGTGCACGCTTCCTCCTGCAAAATAGAGGTTTTTGATGCGCGAAGAAAAATTGGCATGGCGCAAAAAAGCTGCGAATTTATTGTTAGAACTATTCCCATAAATAGCTCCAAAAGCACTCGAAGTGATGTTTTCTATTTTACGTGGCTCCCAAATGAGTTCGCAGGCAATCAAGGGGCGTATATCTGTTTGAAGATTCCGATTAAGTTTTTCTATCATATTCTCGCGTGCTTGTGCTATCATTTCGTCCCAATTATCTTGCCCAGCATTGTGAGGGGCGTTAATCATCGTAAACCAGTTTTCACAACCTTCGGGCGCATCTTCAGGTACTTTTTTAGAACTGATGTTGAGGTAAATGGTAGGGTCGTGGTAAATACTTTTTTTATCTGTAATGTGTTCAAACTCTTCTGCGTAGTTTTTAGAGAAAAATATGTTATGCAAACCCAGTTGGCTAAAACTTTTGCGGATACCCCAATAAAATATAATGGCTGAACTCGATTTGGGTTGAGAAAGTGTTTTTTGGGGGGCTTTGGTTTGTGGTAAAAGGTATTTATAAGTATTGTACACGTCCATATTACTGATAATGCAATCAAAAAGCAGTGTTTCATTATTGACTTTAATGCCTATTGCTTTACCGTTTTGTAGTACAATTTCTTGTACTTTGGTGTTGTATCTAAATTGCACACCAATGTCTTCGGCAAGTTTTACAATGCCTTTGGTGATGGCATACATACCCCCTTTTGGAATATACGCGCCTAAATTCACCTCTAAGTGAGGTATCAAATTTAGCGTAGCGGGTGCTTTGTAGGGGTCAGAGCCATTGTAGGTAGCATATCGGTTGAAAAGTTGCACCACACGCGCGTCTTTGAATGTTTGTTGATTGGCTTGGTACATTGTTTTGAAGGCTTCCAAACGATTGAAGTTCAAAATACCTTTTAAGACTCTGTAGGTAAAATAATTTTTGAGTTTGTGTAGTGAGTTGTGCAGAAAAATATCGGCAGTGAGGTCGTAGGTTTTGGTTATTTTTTGCAAAAATTTTTCTACTGTGGCAGCTTTTTCGCCCGTTTTTTTCTCTATTTCTTGGGCAAATTGAGTAGGGTTTTTATGGGCTACTATGGCAGTGCCATCTTCGTAAAAATAGCGATAGACAGGGTCTAAGGAAATATACTCGTAGTAGTCGCGCGGGTTTTTGCCCGAAATAGTAAATAGTTCGTCTACGAAATGCGGCATGGTGAATACCGAAGGACCCATATCGAAACGGTAACCCTCTATTTCGCTTTGTGAAAGTTTGCCTCCAGCTTGTGAGTTCGTTTCAAATACAGTTACTTGGTAGCCTTTGTTTGCCATTCGCACGGCTGATGCCATGCCCGCAGGACCAGCACCAATGATTGCACAGGTTTTGGGTGTTTGCATATAAGTTCAAAAAATGAGAATATCGTGGTATTTACTATCAATAACTCTATGAAAGATGTTTTGTTTGAATGACAAAAGTCATTTTTTTTCTCTTTTTTATGCCTTACCTTTGTAGAAATTAAAATTTTTCATTCACAATTTCATTTAATTTTTATATGAAAAATTAGTATTATAGCGAGAGATTGTTTTAGTAGTGTGAAAATCCATTTTGAGGTTACAAAATGGATTTTTTTTTTGAGTTTCATTGATTACTTTATCAAACAATCATCAATCCATTCTTTATTTGCGCAAATAGCAGAGGTTCTGCATTTGGTATTGGCATTTTGGTACAAATATTTTACACCATTGATGAGCACTCAAAATGTGTTCGCTTTGTATTTTTCTAACTATAATTGTATGCTCAGTAGCTTTTGGGTAGGCTAAAAATTATCAGCAAATGTAGTACAATTAATTTTGTACTTAACAAGTTTTTGAATATAAAAAGCTGTAAGGGGAGGATTCGAACCTCCACGAAGCAGTTAGTAAATCTACCTAAAAAGGTGTATGATTTATTTTTCCCTTATCTTCACCCCCGAGACAGGAGGGTATGTCTGCCTAATTTCATCACCTCACAGTATGACTGTTTTGATGTTACAAAGATAAGGTGCGTTTTTATATTTTGCAAATTTCTTAATATATTTTTTTAAAAATTTTATTTTTCGTAATTTTAATTAGTGTTATTAATTATTTTCGTAATAATGTCGTTATTATTTGTTTTACTTCTGTTTTTACTACTTTTCCCATTGTATTTTTAGGAAGTGCTTCGGCAAAGTATATATGTTTTGGTATTTTATAGGCAGTAATTTTAGTTTTTAGCCATTCCTTTACAGTATTGGCAAGGGCTATTTTTTGGGGTTTCAGTACCAAAAGTGCCGCTACAGACTCGCCCCTGTCTTCATCGGGCAGTGCTATTACTGCACAATCTGCAATGTCGGGGTGCGCTCTGAGGGCTTCTTCTATTTCTAAGGCAGAAAGTTTATAGCCTGCACTTTTGATAATATCTGTTGAGATACGCCCCAAAATGGTGTAGTATCCTTCTTCGTTTCGTTGTGCCATATCGCCTGTTTTGAACCAACCTTCCTCCGTAAAGCTTTCTTTGCTAAGTTGCTCGCGTTGCCAATAAGCCATAAAAACAGAAGGGCTTTTTACTTGTATTTCTCCTGCTTCGTTATTATTTTCTATTATTTTGCCTTGTTCATCTACCAGCCTCACGGCTACTGTGGGCAGGGCTATGCCTACTGTGCCTGCTTTTCTTTCGCCTACTAAAGGATTGGAGAGTGCCATTCCTATTTCGGTCATACCATACCGCTCAAGCAGAAAATGGGAGGTGATTTTTTGCCATTCCTGTAGCACAGATACGGGCAGGGGTGCAGACCCTGAAACCATAAGCCTCATTTTTGATGTTGCCTCACTGTATTTCTGTTGCAATGTTGGATTTGCTTGTTGCCAATACTGAATCAAGCGATTGTAAATAGTAGGCACAGCCATATAAAGCGTATATTTTTGTGTTAGCCATTCATTCCATACTTTTTCGGGTGAAAATTGGGGCAAAAGTACTACCTCTGCTCCGGTACTAAGGGCACAAAAAAGTATATTCACTAAGCCATGAATATGGTGCAGGGGGAGGGTATGCAAAATGACATCTTCGGCAGTCCATTGCCAAGCATGGTGCAGTATCTGTACTTGATTGAGGAGTTGTGCGTGGCTAATGAGGACACCTTTAGGACGGCTGGTAGTGCCACTGGTATAAATCATCAGGGCAGGGCTTTGCTGAAGTAATGTCTTCGCAATCGCATTGGTTTGAATAGATATTTTTTGAGTCAATGCTTGCCCTTGTATCAATAAAAGGGCTTGTGAATCTTCACAAATATAATCTATTTCGGGTGTGGGTGCAGCAGTGCTGATAGGTACTACGATGGCTCTAAGCCTCCATATAGCAATAATCCAAGCTATGTAGTAAGGGGTAGGCTCTGCCAAAAGTGCTACGCGCTCGCCTTCCCAATTTTCGGCAGATTGTATGGCTAAAAGTTGCTTTAGATATTCATCTGCCAAAGTAATGAGTTCTTTGTAAGTATATTTGAGCGTTTGCTGCTCCTCTTTGAGCCATACTATAGCGGTTTTTTCTGCCCATTGCCGCCATTGGTTTTCTATGTGTTTTAGCATAGTTTTATTCTCTTTCTTTGTCTTGCCCTATGGCTATTTCGCAATCGTAGGGGGTTAGGTCTTGGTTATTATTCTTGAAATCGTTGCCAGCATCTATGTTACCAAAAGTAGCATTACTATTGTTTTTGATGCATATTTGAGCATTTTGTTTTTTTTCATCTACAATGCCGTCATACACAATATCGGGTACTTGTTTGCCATATTTCAATTTGTATTTGAAAAGCAACCCCATACGCCCTTTTCCTATAAATTTTACCTCATCGCGTTGGTACTCATTGTCGTGTATGTATATTTTAGTAGGGTAGGGGTAGTAAAGAGAGTCTTGTATGGGGTTTTCGGTCATATAATAACTGATTATACCTGTACCGATAGAATTGTTATACAAAATTTTATTCTTATACACTTCCACCTCATTGGTTGCCAAAATAAGCACTCCTGTTCCTGCGGGTACTTTGCCTACAATATTACCTTTGGGCGCAAAATTAGGAAAATTATTATGATGGATATGATTGTTATATACACGTACATTTCCGCCTCTTTTCTGTACCAAATCGGGCAGGTCGAATACTAAAATACCGCCTGTGTTTTCGTAGGCTTCATTGTCATAGACTTCAGCATCTATGGAGTTTTCTATTTCTATACCCGCTACATTGTGGTAGGCTTTCGAATTTTTTACAACAATATATTTGGACTGCCCCACATAAATACCCGCATCGGAAGCACCAATAGCAATGCAGCCCTCAATGAGTACATTTTCGCACATTACAGGGTACAATCCATACGCACCATTTTTTTCAGAGGGTTCGCCTGTCCATTCTGCTTTTACATTTCTGAACGTAATGCCCTTCACCTCCATTGTTTTGATACAATCTCCTTTAGTATCTTGAATAGTGAGATTTTCGATGATGATATTTTGGCAGTTGCTTATTTTAAGCCCTTCTGCACCTTCTGTTTGGTTTTTGAAAGAAAGAATAGTTTTGTCTATTCCTTGTCCTTTGATCGTAATTTGATTTTTCCCTTCCATAGAGAGGCTACTCGTGAACTCGAAAGTGCCTGCCTCAATTGTAATGGTTTGGTTGTTTTCTGTCATAATGAGTTGCCTTTGAATTTTTTTCTGTATTTCAGGCTGTGCTTGTGCTGCGTATAGCGACAAACAAAAAGTAACTATAAAGATGAATGAACGAAGCATATTTTTAGAAAAGTGATTGGTTTGACCATACAAACAAAAATATAAAAAAAGTTGGTTTTTTTGAATGCTCTGTAAAAAAAACGCCTTAATTTTCCAAATTCCAAAAAAAAGTAATATTTTTAGGTGCAATTTTTGAATTACTATCTAAAACAAAACCATAATTCACAACCAACCATAGCCTTCTATTGCTCTGATGAAAGTATTGTTAGCCTCTATGCGTAGTAGATTTATCCTCGTGATATTTACCTTCATTCTTCTGATGGCACTATCTACTCTTACTGCATTATGGTTTTTAGACCGCAATAACAACCTCAAAAATCTTATCGTAGACCAAGAAAAATTAGCAATACATCTTCTAAAAGTAATCAACATAGAACACGATTTTATTCACTATGAAAGTACCAATGCTAAGTTTTTTGAAACCAGCCATAGCGAATATCTGAAAAAACATAAAATAGCTATAGATTCAGCGCACCAACTCATTGACAAGATGGCTGTGGTGATTAGCCAAAGTTTTTATGAGCCTTCCGCCAAAACAATTATTTCTACACACAATCAACAAGTAAAAAAAGCACTCAGTTACTACGAGCAAGTATTTGATACATTGGTAAAACTTACCATACAAAAAGGATTCAAAGACTTTGGAGTAGAGGGTCAGATGCGTCAACAAATTTTATTCTTAGAAAAAAATAGTACGCTCAATGAATTAAATCTTCTTAACAAGATAAGACGAAATGAAAAAGACTTCATGCTTCGCAAAGATACACTCTATGCCACTCAAGTACTTGATGATATTGCAGAGTTTGAGGTCATTCTTAAAAAAAATAGTGCCATCAAAGATTCTGTCAAAAAAGCCAATTTGAGTATATTAAAACAATACAAAGAAAAATTTCAGCTCTTAGTGAACATAGAACAAGCCATAAGCTCCAAAACGCAGAATGGTGTATATGAAAAATTAAAACAACAAGGTGATGTGTTATCTAATGTATTAGAACAATATGCCAAAGCAGTGAATGATTTCTCGAACATACAAATTGCACGTGCCCGCATTTCCTTTCTCATTATTGTAGGGCTTACACTCCTTGCAAGTTTGTTAGGAGGTTACTATTTTATCAGCCGAATTACAAAGCCACTTACAGTCCTGTCCAAAGATATTGTGCGAATCACGGGCGACTTGCTCAACGACCACGAAATACTTAAGACAGAAGCCAGCACCAATGATGAAATAGTGCAACTTAGTAGTGCTTTTGAGTTACTTATCAAAGAAATGCAAAAACAATTGGTCGACATACGAACTACTACCAACGAACTTGAAGCACAAAATGCCGATTTAACTGTTATCAATGAGCAAATTGCACAATCGGAAGACAAACTAAAAAAATTGAACACGGTCAAAAATAAATTTCTTTCTATCATTTCACACGATTTGCGCAGCCCACTCAACTCTATCATGGGCTTTTTAGATGCCTTAGAAAGATATGCTAACATATTTACGCCCGATGAAACCCAACAATTTTCAAGGGATATGCAACGCTCCGTAAAACGTATTTTAGACCTCCTCGAAAACCTCTTGCAGTGGTCTTTGTCGCATACTGGCGAAATAGAGTACAAGCCTGAAGTGGTCAATGTTGCCGATATTTTTGAAGAAAACATACAACTCTACGAAAAAAGCGCGCAGGATAAAAAAATAATGCTTATTGTAGAACCTTCTGCAAAAGTGGTTACGATGGTAGAAGCCGATAGAAATATGTTCAATTTTATAGT
The DNA here is from genome assembly GCA_004293905.1 of Cytophagales bacterium. GTDB lineage: Bacteria > Bacteroidota > Bacteroidia > Cytophagales > Microscillaceae > RDZE01. The sequence continues at coordinate 211,770 of RDZE01000014.1, forward strand.
CCGCAATCTACTCTCTAACGCTATCAAATTTTCGCGTGCCGATGACCGAATTATGCTCAATTTATTACCTGAAAACAATACAGAAAACGAAGCACATATCACCGTGAGCGATACAGGCGTGGGCATGACGCAAGAACAAATCTCGAAATTATTTCAGTCTAACATCCAAAATATCTCTACATTGGGCACGAACAAAGAAAAAGGCACAGGTTTAGGTTTGTTGCTTTGCAAAGAATTTGTAGAGCGCAATGGTGGTAAAATATGGATAGAAAGCCAAATAAACATAGGCACTACAGTACATTTTACGCTTAAAAAGGCTTAGAAATGAAAATAGAAGAAGAACTCAAAACCCATAATTTTCAGAGCAATACCCAAAAAGCACACCTCAATATTTTATTTACTGCCGAGTGGATTCAGGCACGTATCCATAAAATACTCAAACCTTTTGGACTTTCTAATGAACAGTACAATGTGTTGCGTATTTTGAAAGGACAACATCCGCAATCGCTCTGCACAATGGAGGTAGCCGAAAGGATGATTAATAAAAACTCAAATATTACGCGCATTGCCTATAAATTGGTACAAAAGGGACTCATTCAGAAACAACAATCTACCATAGACCGCCGTGAGTGGGAGCTTTCGATTACAGAAAAGGGCTTGGAAATGTTGCAACAAATAGAAACAAACCTCTCAGAAGCCAAACTACACCAAAGCCCATTGTTGGAAGTCGAAGCAGCGCAAATCAATCTTTTATTAGATAAAATGCGTGAAGAAGGTCAAAATACCACTGATTAACTTTCTAATTTAAGAACCGCCATAAACGCTTCTTGCGGAATTTCCACATTTCCTACTTGGCGCATGCGTTTCTTTCCTTTTTTCTGCTTTTCTAATAATTTGCGCTTGCGCGAAATATCTCCTCCATAACATTTTGCCAATACGTTTTTGCGCATCGCTTTTACTGTTTCGCGGGCGATGATTTTTTCGCCAATGGCGGCTTGTATCGCTATTTCGAAGAGTTGTCGGGGGAGTAGTTCTCTCAATTTTTCACACAGCCTTCTGCCCCATTCATAGGCTTTGTCGCGGTGTACAATGGCTGAAAGCGCATCTACATTGTCGCCATTGAGTTTGATGTCTAATTTCACCATATTAGACTCTCTGAAGCCTATTAACTCATAATCTAAGGAAGCGTACCCGCGCGAAATGGTTTTGAGTTTATCGAAAAAATCAAATACAATTTCGGCTAAGGGCATTTCAAAAATCATTTCTACACGGTCAGTAGTGAGGTAACTTTGGTTGATGAGAATACCGCGTTTGTCCATACAAAGTTTGATAATAGCTCCTACATAGTCTACTTTTGTAATGATTTGTACTTTTACGAAAGGCTCCTCTATGTAGTCTATGTTGGTAGGCTGAGGCATATCGGAGGGGGCTTGCACGTGCAGTTCTTCGCCTTTGGTGGTATATACTTTGAATTGTACGGAAGGAACAGTCGTGATGACGGTCATGTTAAATTCTCTTTCCAAGCGTTCTTGCACAATTTCCATGTGCAACATTCCTAAAAATCCGCATCTGAAACCGAACCCTAAGGCGGCAGAGGTTTCGGGTTCCCAAACCAATGAAGCATCATTGAGTTGCAGTTTTTCCATTGCCTCGCGTAGGTCTTCAAATTCACTGGTTTCTACAGGGTATACACCTGCAAAAACCATAGGTTTTACGTCTTCAAACCCTTTTACGGCTTCGGAGGAGTTACTGATGTGTGTGATGGTATCGCCTACTTTTACTTCTTTTGCTTGTTTGATACCCGAAATGAGGTAGCCTACATTGCCTGCTTGCATTTCTTGGCGGGGTTCTTTGTCAAGTTTGAGTACGCCTATTTCATCAGCAATGTACTCTTTGCCTGTGGCTACAAATTTTACTTTATCGCCTTTTTTGATAGTGCCATTGAATACTCTGAAGATAACTTCTATTCCCCTAAAAGAGTTGAAGTTGGAGTCAAAAATAAGGGCTTGTAAGGGTGCATCTTTTTCACCTTTTGGCGGAGGAATGCGCTCTACGATGGCTTCTAATATTTTATCTACGCCTATACCCTCTTTTCCGCTGGCAGCTATGATTTCTTCGCGTTGGCAGCCGATAAGGTCTACGATTTCGTCAGAAACCTCTTCGGGCATGGCGTGCGGAAGGTCTATTTTATTGAGTACGGGTATGATAGTGAGGTCGTTGCCGATGGCTAAATAAAGGTTAGAGATGGTTTGGGCTTCGATGCCTTGCGAAGCGTCAACGATAAGTAATGCGCCTTCACAAGCCATAATGGAGCGCGATACCTCATAGGAAAAATCTACGTGTCCGGGCGTGTCTATTAGATTTAGGGTATATTCTTCGCCTTGATGATAGTATTTCATTTGTATTGCGTGGCTCTTGATAGTGATGCCTCTTTCGCGTTCCAAGTCCATATCATCTAATACTTGTGCTTGCATTTCGCGTTGCGAAACGGTTTTCGTCATTTCAAGCAGTCTGTCAGCGAGTGTGCTCTTGCCGTGGTCTATGTGGGCAATGATGCAGAAGTTTCTAATTTTTTCTTGGTTCATGGTTTTGTGCGTGTAATGAGCAGATACAAATAAAAAAACACCAACTTTTAGATTTTTGTTGATGTTTTGATTATAAAATTAAGAATAATGATGTAGAGGGAGAGGGATTCGAACCCCCGGACCTGTGACAGTCTTCGGTTTTCAAGACCGACGCAATCGACCACTCTGCCATCCCTCTATTGCGTTTATGTTATTGTTTTAATGATTACAACTAAACTCATTTGCTTAGTTTTGAGTGTGCAAATGTAGTAGCTTTTTTGGTATTTTCCAAATTTATATGCTAATAATTTTTGTATTGGGTAGTTTTTTTGCTAACTCGTTTTGTTCGTATTCGTTGAGTCCGTTGATTTTGAGGCGTTTAAGATTTTTCATTTCGGTTATTTCATTGCCTAAGGGGAGATTGCTACCCGATATATCAAGTTCTTCTAATTGGTTGAGTAAGATGATTTTTTTCAAGGCTTTTTCGGGTTCTTCAAACTGATTGTAAGATAGTTGCAGTATTTTTAGGGTTTTTAGGGTAGAGAGTTCTTCTGCCCATTGGTCGCCATTGAGTTTAGTGCCTGAGAGGTTAATGCGGTTTAGGCGTGAAGTATTGAGCATTTTTACAGTTGTCGAAACATCAAGGTCGGGGTTACGGCTGATGTCAAGGGTTTGTAAATATTTGCATTGGTTAATGCTTGTAGGTAGATTGGTGATTTTATTTCCTTTGATTTTGAGGGTGCGCAAATTGACCATTTTGGCAAAAAAGTCTTGGGGTAGTTTTTCTATTTGGTTGTTTTCCATGCCCAATTCTTGTAAGTTGGCAAGGGTGGCAACGGGGCTGTAGTCTTGGGTTTCTATTTTTAGGTTGTTTAGATAAAGTAGTTTTAACTGAGCGAGTTGGCTGATTTCTGCGGGTATATTTTTGAGTGGGTTGCCGCTGAGGTCAAGGCTACGCAATTTTTTGAGTTTTACAAAAGAGGCAGGAAGTTGTTGTATGCTATTTTCGGTGAGCTTTAGCACTGCTAACGACTCCATTGTACCTATGTTTTGGGGCAATTGATTGATGAGGTTTCCTTTGAGGCTAAGTCTTTCTAAGGTTTTCATTTTGAGGAGTACTTCCGAAAATTCTTCTAAGCCACAGAAATCGGCATCTAAACTGGTTAGTTGTGTGCATTGGCTAAGGGTTTCGGGTAGTTTTGCCATCAATAGCCCGCTGATATTGAGCACTTGTAGGTGGGGCAATTCATACACTACGGTTGGTATTTCTTTGAGATTGGTTTTTCCGATGTGTAATATTTGTATTTTTTTAAGATTTTTTAGGCTTTCTGGTAGCTCTTCTATGGGGTTATCGCTGAGATTTAGTTCTTGTAAATTGGTAAATTGTGCTATTTCTTCAGGTAATTTATTGAGCATTTGCTTGCGCAAATTGAGTCGATATACGTTTTGAGGGTTTTTGAGTGCTTCTTCTATGGAGTTAAATTCGGGTAGCTTGTAGAGGTGAGCAATATTATAAAGCCCATTTTTATCTATTTTGGGTTTATAATCGGGTGTTGCGGTGCTATCTATAGTATTATCATCAGATTGTGAAGTTGTATTGCTTTGTTGGCAAGCTACTATGTTTAGCATTACCCAAGAGGCGAGAATGGTGGTTAAAAAATGTATTTTTTTCATAAAATCACTCATGTAATATTTCGAGTACAAAGTTAATGATTTTTCTTGTAATTACAGAGTGTTTGGTCGAAATTATCTTTGAGCGTTTTTAAAATAGCATATTTTTTTGCATATATATATTGTTTAAGGCAGTATTGGTTGATGATATAATCGCGGCAAATAAAAGCGTTTTGTTATTATTGTTTTATTTTTTCGGTTTTTCAGGCAAAAAAAGATTGACCAATAGTCCTCCCATCAAGGTACCATAAAGAGTGCTATTGAGGGGTTGTGAGCTGATGGCACAAGTGCCGCTATAACAACCCACAAAATACCAATAGGCATAGCCCGAAATTGCACCAATGACGATTCCTGCGCCCAATAATAACCATTTGTATTTGAGTATCATAGTAGTATCTATCGTTTTTTTACGATAAATAAAGAACAAAATAGTTTTCCAAAAAATTCATTGAGGAATGGCAAAATAAATTTTATCTATCATTTCTTGGTACTCTTGTGTGGCATCGCTGTGATAGGTGATGCCGCCGCCGCTTTTGAAAAGAAGTGTTTGGTCAGGTTGTTTTTCGATGAAGCGAATCATCACGGCACTGTCTAAGGAAATGCCATCGAAATAACCAAAAATACCTGTGTAGTAGCCTCTTTCGTATTGTTCGGTTTGAGTTATGATTTCTACGGTTTTCTTTTTGGGTGCTCCGCTAATAGAGCCTGCGGGCAATAATTGAAGCAGCAATGTACCGATTTGGGAAGGGTAGTTGGGCGATAGTTCGCCTACTATTTTAGAACTTACCTGTAGGAGTGTTTTCTGATGGGTGATGATTTTTTCGATGTATCTGAATTTTTCTACCCTCACTTTTTGGGCTACGCGGCTAAGGTCGTTTCTGATGAGGTCTACGATGGTGTAGTGCTCTGCAATTTCTTTTTCATTTTCTTGTATTTGTTGTAGCGCGTTGGGTAGGCTGGCATCTATAGTGCCTTTCATTGGGTAGGAAGCTATTTGTTGTTGTTGAATTTGTACGAATATTTCAGGAGAAAAGCACACGAATTGGTCTTTGAAATAGAGTTTGTAGCGGGCTTGGCTGTGCATAAAAATTTCTTGCAGAGAGGCATTCGTATTGAGTGGTGTAGGTACAGAAAGATTGAGCAGGTAGGTATCGCCGCGTTGTATATGGGACTGTATTTTTTCAAATTTTTGTTGGTATTCGGCAAAGGGGCGGGGTATTTTTTGGAGTTCAAATTTTTTTTTAGGAGTAAGTTGCCAAGGTAGAAAGTAGTGGTTAGGATTGCAATAATAGGCAATATTTTCCTTTTCTATCTCTTTGAGAGGGCAAACAAAAGGTTTTTTCAGCTCGAAATCGAGAACGAAAAAAAAAGGAATGCCTTTTTGTCCATATTCGTTCATTTGTTGCGCTGCTTGTAGCCCATTGTTCAGAAACATAACTTTGCGTGTTTTTTAGCGGAATTAGTTGGCTATAGTAGGCACAAATAGTTGGCTCATTTGTTCGGCTATGGTTTGAGGGTTAATGTCCATACGGTTGGTAAAGACAACTATGGCATATTTTTTTTGTGTATTGCGCCTTACAAAACTGGTAAAACCTCTGGTTTCTCCTTTGTGGTACAAAACCCTGCCTTCTGACTGAAAAGATACAAACCAACCAAAACCATAAGGATTTTCGGGGTAGGTGATTTGGTAGGGGTAGGTGTAGGCATCTAACTGGGTGGTAGCGGTGATGAGTTTTTCGGTATATAGGCTGGCTTCCCAAAGTGCGTATTCTTCTATGGAGGTATAGAGGCAACCATCGGCACTGAGCGCGCTTGTGGTACTTTGGTCGGCTTCTTCTACCATATACTTTTCTAAAACACCATTGATGAGGGTATCTTTTTGGGTTACTTGGTAGCCAAAAGCTCTATGGTTTATTTCATTTTGATAACTATAAAAATGACTTTTTTTCATGCCCACTGGTTTGAGTATTTTTTGCTCTACAAATGCAGCAAAAGGGGCTTGAGTGATGCGTTCTACTACTTTTCCTAATAATACATAGCCTGTATTGCTGTATAAAAATTGTGAGTTGGGGCTAAAATAGATAGTATCTACTTGGCATATCAGGTTGAATACTTCATCGTCATTGAGTTGGTAAGTATAATCGGTAGTGAGTGGGTCGTAGTCGTAAGCCCCTGAGGTATGATTGAGCAAATGACGAATACTAACAGGTTGATAACTCGTTGGGAGTTCGGGTAGGTAGTTTCTGATGCTATGGTCGTAGTCGAGTTGGTTGTTTTCTTTGAGTATCATGATAGCCATTGCCGTAAATTGTTTGGTGATAGAGGCTACCCTAAAATTGGTGTTGGGTTTGATGGGTTCTTGGGTTTCAAAATTGGCAACACCGATATTTTTTTGATAGATAATTTTGCCTTTGTGTATAATGGCTGTTGATACACCGGGAAGATGGGTTTCGAAGTTGTTTTCGAGGAGGCTATCTATACTTTTTTTCCAATAGGTATTGGTTTGCGCAAAATTAGAATGAATAGTGTTAAAAAATATAATTGAGATAAAAAAGAGGTTTTTCATGCTTTATAAAACATCATATATCAAAAAAAGTTCATTCATTGCATACTGATATGGGCGATTAGTGCGGCTTTATTGGGCTCAAAAGTAAGCGTTTCGATGACTATATCAAAATTTTGGCGGTCAGAAATGTAGTGATATATAAACTTTGCAAACTGTAAGCGGTTGGCTTCCATTTCTAATGCCAATAGGATACTTCGTGCTTGTGTAGCGGTGAGGCACTTGTTTTGAAAAATAATTTGCAAATCGGATAAGGGTTCTATTTTTTTCATTGCTCGAGTAACCTGTTTTTTTAGTTCGTTCAGTTGCTCCGCTGAAATAGGTTCAGCAATAAGGCAAGGAAGTTTTTGTTTTTTTGTATTTGTTATTTGTTTAGAATTAAGAGTGTGTTCTATTTGTAATTTTGGAAACAATGCAACACCACTTCGGAAATTAGACATATTACGAAGAGAGGTTTGTGTGTTTGTGTTGTCTTTTTCGCAAGAGCACAAGAAAAATAATAACAATGATAGTGTATACAGTAATACTTTCATTTTTAGTGATAAATAAGAAAAGAGGGAGAAAATCCCTCTTTGTTTTTCATAGTATTGCGCAAATGATGAGAAAATGATAAATGAAACGATTCAGAACATTATAAATAATAAAACAATCTAGTGATGATAATGAAACGAAATCAGTTCTTTACTTAGTTTTACTTACCATGTTGTCCCATAGGTTTTGTGCAATTTCTTTAGTAGAAAGATACAACAAGCAAAAATTTTCGTCTTTGGTTGTTATTTCTTCATCGTATTGTCCTATACGTTCCGATTTGAAACTGTATTTCTTCGTAATAAAAGGAAGTATAGACAATCGTTGTACTTTTTTATAGTCAAAATATTCGTTTTCTTCCTCTAAAATATAAATGTTTGCAAAGTCTATATCTGCTTGGTTGAGGTAGTATTTGACTACATCAGTAGGGATTTGGTCTTTATCATAGGTAATACTTGTGATAATGAATTTTTTATTTGTGGCTTCGTACAACCAATAATAAGCCACCGTTTCCCCTTGCCAAGTAGTTTTTAGTTTTTCTATGAGTGTTCCCTCTACTATAATTTTTTTCTCATTCATAATCAACTCAAGATTTTGGGCTTGTATGTTGGAAAATAAAAGCAGTGAGAAGGCAGATAATAAAAAATATATTTTTTTCATTCTATTTCAAACTAAAAATTTATTACAAATGTACGGCTATTGTATTTTAGTAGTAGTTTTGTATTTATGAAACGACCTTTTGAATTCATCAAATCATTGTTTTTTTTCACCAACCTACTCTTTTGGGTAGGTGGTATTGGTATGCTCCGAGCCCAAATCCCTTATATTTTCCCTATCAATACTCCCTATCAGGTTTCTACTTCGGTCATTTATGATATGCTTGCTGACCATTATGGGCAAATTTGGCTTGGCACTAATCAAGGGCTTTATCGCTTTGATGGCAAACAAGCCTACAAAATCCCTTTTGCTGAAACACGCCAAAATGACATTACTCGCCTCACCGAAGACTCTCAAAAAAAACTATGGTGTATGAATTTTGCAAAACAAATTTTTTACCTCGAAAGAGATACGTTAAGGCTTTTTCAACCCCTCGAGAATATGAAACTGGAGGGAACAATGATAGGGTTTTGCTTTACTGAAAATTATATATGGATAACCACGCCCACTATTTTAGTGGCTTTTGACTACAAAACACTGCAATTAAAAAAGAAAATTACTACTCTTGCTATTTTTGAACTCATAGGTTGGAAAAATAAATGCTGGGCTTCTACTTATGATGGTGAGTTGCAAGGGTTGGACGAAAAAGGAAATATAACGATAATAAAAACCAATATAGAACAAGAAAATAAGCTAAATGTAAATGAAAAATTCTTATTTGTAGCACAAAGACGCCAAAACGAACGCTTAGTAGGACAAATAGAGGCAGAAAACCTACAAAAATGGACAGCACTCCCCCCTATTCAGCTATCAAGAAAATTTTTACTCTACCACATTCTCACTACTGATGAAAACGAATATTGGATTTGTACCCAACAAGGTGCGTTTAGATGGAATCCTTTCACAGGCGAAACCAATCCACTATTACTCAATAAACAAGTAACGGATATAATCAAAGACTATCAGGGCAATTATTGGATTAGCACACTCAACGAGGGTTTGTGGTGCATTCCTTCGCTCAATATTGTTTCTTTCCGACCCCCCAATGACTCGGAAGATAATACTTTTTTTAAAGAAAATGATAATCTTTTTGGTATGCAACTTCACAACCAAGATATGTGGCTTTCCACAGACGAGGGCAATCTCTATAAAATGAATCTTAGCAACCCTAACGATTGGCAATTTGTTGATAAAATAGACAACACAGGTGTAAGAAGAATTGCTATAGATGCACAATACAAAAAAATATTGGCAGGAAGTAAAATCATAGATTATGAAAATTTGCAAGACAAACGAAGTAATATCATTGCCAAAGAAATAGCATTGCTTAACTATCAAGGCAAAAGATACGCCCTGTATGCTCATTCTTTTGGGGCTGATTGGATAGCCCTATACAACACAGAGGAGGACATCGCCGAAACATTTCTCTCATTTCCTATCAACCGCCAAAGGCATACAGTACATAAAATGCCTGCCTACTCCATAAAATCGGGTAGAGCTTATACTGTTTGTATTGACAGCCTACGCCAAAAATATTGGATAGGATACGAAGACGCACTTATAGAATACGACTTCGAAGGCAAACAAACCTCACTTACTGACCAAAACAAAAAAAATATAAATGCGCAAAGTCTTGCCATAGACCAGAAAGGGAGGCTCTATGTAGGAAGTTTCAGCAATGGCGTATTTGTATTCGAGAACCAAAAAGTAGTCAAACACATTTCCGATAAAAATTTACTCAAAAGCAACCAAATCAGAAAGGTAACCTACAAATATGAAAAAGTATGGATTGCCACCGATACAGAAATAGGCTATTTAGACCCACAAAATGAAACCTATACCGATATATTAGCCAACAATGGACTAAGTGGCAACCTTAAATTCCAAGACTTTCAGCCCACACCCAAAGGCATTTGGGTTGCACTCAAAAAAGAAATTCTTTTTATACCACTCCAAACAGCCAAAAACAACCCTATTGCATTGCGAATGCTACCCATTGGCTTCTCAGGAGTACAAACCAAAAACAATGAATGGTCAGAAGAAGTATCATTCAACATCAGAACAATTCACTATAAAAACCCCGCAGAAGTAGAAATTTACTACCGATTACTTCCCTTAGAAACACAATGGCGAAGCGAAAAAACCACACAAACACAAGTAAGATACCAATACCTACCCGCAGGGGAGTACACCTTTGAAAGCTATACCATAGACAAAACTACAGGATTGAAAAGCATAAAACAAAGTATTGTTTTCAACATACCACAGCGTTTTTGGGAAACCTATTGGTTTCTTATTTCCATCAGCCTACTAATTGTTTTAGGTACATGGCTTATTTTACGCTACCAAATCAGCAGATATATCAACAAGCAAAGACTCACTGAACAACTCCTTCGCTCACAACTCAAAGCCTTGCAAGCACAGATGAACCCTCATTTTCTATACAACATGCTCAACACCGTACAAGGGCTTGTATACACCAACCAAAAAAGAGAAGCAGGAGAACTCTTAGGCGATTTCAGCGACCTCATCAGAAGTACCCTGCAAGCCTCCGAAAAAGAAGACATCAGTTTAGAGCAAGAAATAGAAAACCTACAAAGGTATCTGCACTTAGAAAAAGCCCGCTTTGGCGATGATTTTCAGTACCAAATCATCTACAATGAACAAAGCCAACTACTACACCAAGAAATTCCCTCTATGCTCATACAACCCTTCGTAGAAAATGCACTCAAACACGCACTACTGCACAAACAAGGAAATAAAAAGCTAAATATTCACTTCGAAATAAAACCGCAAACTATCTCCATACAAATAGAAGACAATGGCATAGGAAGAAAAAAATCGCAGGAAATACAACAAAGAAATACCCTAAAATCGACAGGCTTTGGCAACTCTGCCATCAAAAAACGAATAGAAATACTTAACCAAATGAAAAAATACAACATCTCACTACACATAGAAGACCTTTATGACACCAACCAAATACCATTAGGTACAAAAGTGCTATTAGAAATTAGAAACAACCGTTAGCCTAAGACAATAACAGCCTGAAAATAATGAAAATAACAAAGATTTTTGGTTTTTTTTTCAAAAAAATTTGTATTGAACAAAAAAAAAACTACTTTCGCAAATAAGACATCACTACAGTTTAAAACAATAGTAATATGGCTGAAAATGAAGACGATGAAAAACCCTTAGATGGTAGAAAAGACGACAACGAAGAAGGTAGTTTTTTTGACAACACAGACCCACAAAGTCAAGAAGAAGACCCTTTTGAAAAATTCGCACGACATTTTCCCGAATTACAAAACGAAAATACAAGTAACGAAGACGATTTTATGGCAAATAACGACGATTCGAGCACAGGAGGCGGGCTCTCAAGCGCAGGCAAATCTGCAAGACCCTACACCATTCAAAACTTCATAGGCTTAGACAATGACTACAGCAACGATGAAGACGAAACCAATCAAGGCTCGAGCACAGGAGGCGGGCTCTCAAGCGCAGGCAAATCTGCAAGACCCTACACCATTCAAAACTTCATAGGCTTAGACAATGACTATAGCAACGATGGAGGAGATGATGACAACAACGATGATGACCCCTTCCAAAGTAAGTACGATGACCCTTCCCCGTCAGCCGCCACACACTCACAAGAGCAAACCGTACAAACGCCGCCACCACCTGTGATGAATACTGCTGATGCCATTCAGAACCTACTCGATATGGCACAAGCAGGGCAGTTCCAAAGCCAAGCCGTTACAAACCAACTCGCACGCTCGAAGAGCGACATGATAAAACTCTCCGAACGCCTCTTTGACCACCGAAAAGCCCGAAAAGCAATCACAGACCCTGTTATATTGCAAGAGGTAAAAGATAAAATAGCCTACTTAGATGGTAAAATAAAAGAGGAAATGAAAGCCTATGACAAGCGAAAAGGAAGTGCCAGCTTCTATTCCATGCTCCTACGTTTTCTTACAACAGCCTTCGCCGCCGCCGTTACCATATTACTTGGTACTAATGTAGCAGGTGTTATTCCCGCTGATCAAATCATATTGGGCATATTCAATGGCGGACAACTCAATTGGTTTATTAATTTCCTCGCCCTCGTAATGAGTGCTCTTATTACCGTATTGAGCGATATAAGAGGCTTTTTTGATACCGATGAACTTTCTATCAAATTTACTGATACCTCCTCTAAACTAAAACAACTCGCAGGAAATATAGAATACCTCAAATTAGGAGGCGACTTTATCACCTTAGAAGAAGTAAACCTCATTAAAATGGAATACGACAAAATACAAGAAGATACCAACGAGTATGTCATAAATATCAAAGCACAAGACCAAAACAAAGATTTCTCAAACATGAGAATGAATCGATAATAAAAAAGAAAAGAATATGGCGAAAAAAGAAAATGAAAACAACGAACAAAAAAAAGCAGAAAATGAAAATAATCTGCAAGTAAATGCCGAAATCAATAACTTCGGCGAAATAAAATTGAACATCAACATAGACCAAATCAATAGCTTTTTGAATAAAAATGTAAAAGATAAAAAGCTGAAAAACAACCAAACCCATGACGAATCGGAAAGCTGAAACACTCAGTTTCAGAATCGCAGGCGACAAAGAAGGGCAAATCTTAGAAATCAACTTAGCCCCCCAAAAACATATATGGGCTGATGCTTCATTTTTACTCTATACCGATGAAGAAATAGAAATAGAAACCATTACCAACTTAGACCTACAACAACAAAACCAAGAAGAAGACACCAACGACCCATCGGAATATGAAGACGACGACGAAGACACCGAACCCGATGAACCCCAAGACCAAACCCTACTCAATAAAATCGTAAAAGTAGTGGGCGTTATTTTCAGTGGCAAAAAAGAAGACCCCGAAAAAGATGCCATAGAGTGGGAAATGCCCCCTGAAATGCCCGAAGAAGAGGAAGAGCCAAATATATTTTATACCCAATTTTCCAACCAAAGTGACTATATCCGTTCTTTAGCCTTTGCGCCCCCTCGTGGCGCGCAAATCGTAGAAATATACATAGACCAAAGCATTTTGTTCCAACAAAAACTTTTCCTTTGTGCCTACCCACAAATAAAAATCACAGACTACGCCGACCTTACTAATAACATAGAAGAAGAGTTTTTTTTCTCCTTAGAAAAAGCCGAAGGCAATGCCGCACTCTTTCTTTTTGCCGAAGGACATCTCACTGAACGAAACCTTACTGAGGGCGATAGCATACGAGTGAACCTACTCGCCATAGTAGCCCTCGAAGACAGCATTATTATAGATAAAAATTCCTTGCAAAAAATACCTTCCCTCTATGGTTCCAGAAATACTTGGCTCATCACGCTTAGGGGTGAAGGAAGAGTCTGGTTACAAACTTCTTATAGGCAGTACAACGCCATCGACTATCACAATCTTACTCCGAACACACAAGGTATAAACAACCAAGAGGAAAGTCCTGAGCTTTTCTATGAAGAAGAAAATCTACCCGCCAATGAAGAAGAAGACAATCATTTTGACCCTCAAGACGAAAACGAAGACTTTAATTTTGAAGATGATGAGGAAGATGATTATTCTCGCTAAAAAAATACCTATACTGAGTCAACTATGTGTCTAAATCAAGAAAGACTAATAAAAAAAGCCTTGATTAGTCATTATCAAGGCTTTTTATGATTGGTTTTAGCCTATTAAATTTCTCTTCATAAAATCTTGCACATCTACCATTCCTACGGGTTTGCCTGCACTCAACACAATTAGGTTGTCTACTTGAGTTTGTTTGAATACATTTACTACATCATAGAGCAAATCAGTATCTTGTATGGTATGTGGAGCTGTGCCAGAAATAAAGTCCTGCATAGTTTTATCCAATGTGGCTTGTCCTTCTGCTTTGAGGCTTCTTCTGAGGTCGCCATCTGTAAAAATCCCTTTCAATTGCCCTGCCTCATCTACAATACTTACTGCACCTGCGCCCGAATCGGTCATGAGTGTCAGAGCATCAAAAACTTTAGTGTTTGTTTTTACTAATGGGTTATTACTACTCATAATATCTTTCACTCTTACCGTCATAAGGTCAGTATCTCTGATGAACTGCTGCGTACCGATGGTAGTAAAGTGATTGTTAGTAAGATTTTTCATGATAGACCAAGGCACTGTAACGGTGTGTACGCCTACTGCGATAGCATTGCGCACATGTTCGGCATTGCGCACAGAGGAGAACATGATTTTAGTATTGTAGTTGTATTTTTTTACTGTTTCTACACATTGTTGTATTAAAGCTACTGCATCGTGCCCTTGGTCTTGCCAACGCCCTACTAAGGGACAAACATACGTTGCGCCTGCAGCCATTGCCATATAAGCCTGTGCTAAGGTATATACTAAATGGATATTGACCATGTAACCTTTATCTCTTAGCATTTTGCAAGCTCTAACACCTTCGTTCGATACAGGGATTTTGAAAACAGTTTTTTTAGGGTCTAAGCCGAGTGCAAGTTGTCTTTCAGCTTCGGCTAATATTTGCTCTGCGGTATCACCAAGTGCTTCTATTTGTAATATAGGCACCATAGTAGAGAGTTTTACGATAGCCCCGTCTATATCTTTGATGCCTTGTTTGTGCATAAAAGTAGGGGTTGTGGTGAGCCCTGTCAGAAAACCTAACTTAAAAGCCTCTTCTATTTCTTTGAAATCTACTGAGTCAAGATACAATTCCATATAAATTTAGATTTTTTAGATGATACAAATTTTTTATAATTATTTAAGGTTTGAAGATGACATAAAAAAGCATAATAATGTACGAAAGTAACCAAAACCAAAATCCGATACCAATTTTGACAGGTGTAGTGGTTCCTGCTTCATTTACTAATAATTTATCTACACCAAATGCGGTCAAAGATAGTAAAATTGCAATTACCATCAATACAATTAGCGTTACTTTTCCTTTGTTAGTTACAAATGAGGTAATAATGGTGGCTGCATATAGAGTATTACTTGACCATGCCGCAAATGCTATAGCACTAAAAAAAAACGAGAATATACCTGTTAAGAGTGCCCCTAAGCCCGTATAATTAAATTTTGGGTCTTCTGCACCTACAAAAGCAGGTGAAAAACAAGCGATGCCATAGGCTACAAGTGAGGAAACGAATAGGTATTTGGCTATCATATCGGTTTTGAGGTATTTTTATTGAAAAGGGCTTTGAGGTTTTTACGTTCTTTTTCCCATACTTCATTGAGTTCTTTGGCGTTGGCAAAGTCTGCGAATTTGGTAGTGAAGGCTTCTAAGTTGCCTCTGAGTGCTATGTAAAAATTAGTATTGCTGGTTGGTATTCGCAATCGATAATCAATAGACTGATTGAGCGAAGATCTGCCAATGAGTGAAAGCCGATGTTTGGCAAAAGCCATTTCAAATTCAGGGATAAAAATGGTGTTGTTTCTGATTTGTAATACTCCTTTGCACTCCGAAAAATTACCTGCATTGTCTAAGACTATGTTTTTATTTTTCATAATTCCATTGATGCGGTTGTAGGCTTCCAATTGTTTGAACGTACCATTGTTTAGTGTGAAGCCTGCCGCTACTACCAAATGAGGTACTTGCACTTGCAGGTATTTATTAAAAACAAACCCAATTTCCATATCTAACTGAAGCAAAGCGTTGAGATGCCTCGCTTCTATAAAGTTTTGCCCAAAATTATTCAACATGCTCCATACAATAGGCGTTTGAAGTTGATTGCCAAAAATACGCCCATCGAAACGCATAAAATCTTCGCGCTGTGTATTGAGAATCCCCGTCATTTTTACTGTTCCACCAGCCATTTTGAAGGTAGTAGTGCTATTTTTAATGATTTGGTCAGAAAGTTGGAAGGCTGTAATAAAATCTGTAACTCTAAAAGTATTGAAAATGAGGCTGTCCGATTTTACATCTAAGGCAAACATCAAATTGGAGGGAATATGCAAAAAATAACTGTTGTCTTTTCGACTAAGGAGTTCGTCTAATTGTATTTTTTTAGCGTTGATTTTTGCCTCCATTTTGAGCCTTACATTCGAGAGAAAGAGGTAGCCTAAGAGGTCAATGAATTTACCATTTGTGATGTCAAAATCTGTTTTTCCAATTTTTCCTGAAGCATTTTTGATGAGAGTAATGTTATCGGAAAAGTTAAGTAACATGTTTATGTTTTGAATTTGAAAAGACTTATTTTTGGGCTTACAATTCAGTTTTTTGAGTTCGGCTTCTCCCGATATTTTTACTTTATTGTCTTCATTAGGGTTGCGAAGTGCGGCTATTTCACCTTCTATATTGATGGCTATGCCAAGCAATCCACTGAGCGATTCTATATTGGCGAGAGGGTAAAATTCTTGAAAAGCGGCAAGGTCTAAGGAGGCTTCTATTTGGGTGGCTATGTAGGGTTGGTTGAAGTTAGAGAGTTTGAAACCACCTCTGAATTTTTGCCCCGCTAATTCGCCTTTTAGTTCTTGAACAGTGAGTGAGGAGGAGGACAAACTATTCTGTGCGCCATTGTCAAATTTGCCTACAAAGGATAACTTTTGTATCGCTTGTTTTATATTAGGAGAGCGAAGTGCGATGTCCTTACATTGGAAATTAATATCTATGTGCGGAAAATCTGATTTTGACCATTCGCCCTTGGCTGTACCCTTGAAGTCGAGTATGCCTTCGGTTTTGTAGTCTACTAAACGGTCGTAGATTTCATCGGGTAAAAAGGTGATGATGGATTTGAAGTCGTTTTGGTTGCCCTGAAATTGCAGGTCTGCTTTGGCACTGTTCCAATCTACAAAAGTGTATTTTCCTTTTACTTTGAAGGCACTTTCTTCTATCTTGACCAATAAATCTTCTATTTGTAGCGCGTTTTCTTGCTTGTTGTAGCTTAGGTTTTTACTATTGAGATGTATGTTGCGAAATTGTAAAAATTCTTTGTTATTGAATTGTAAGCTAAAATTTTTGAGTTGTGCATCTAAACTCATTTTGGCTTTTTCTATGCTTCCGTCTATGTTGAGTGTTGTTTTTTCTAAAGAACAATAAAATTCCTCTTTATTAAGTTTGTTGCGATATGTGAAAGCGGTTTTTAGAAATTGGATTGTTTTTGGGGTAACACTTACTTGTGGTATTTCTTTTTTGGCAGTAAGGAGCAAGAGAGAGCCATCAAAGTTGCCTTGTGCTTGCGCGTCTGTGTAGAGTAATATTTCGGCGTTGGCTACTGTGATGTTGTCTACGCTGTATTTTCTATTGAGCAAATCGGTAAGGCTAATGGAAAAATATATTTCTTCAGCTTTTAAGATTCTTTCTTTGTTTTTGGGGTTGGCACTTTGCATTTCGGCATCATAGAGTGTGAGGCTAAGGCGCGGAAAATTAGTGTAAAAAGAAACTTCTGCTTTTTTGTACGTGATTTTGGTTTTGAAGTATTGGTTGAGCTTTTCGGTAATAGATTTTTTGAGTGAATCTTCATAGGCATAAACAAACATAGTAGCGGTGAGCCATACGCTTATTATTAATATGCCTGTGATGAATAGAAACCAACGAAATCGTTTAGACATTTTTCTATGTTGTTATAATAATTGGCACTAAATAAATAATATTTTGGCACAAAAAACAATATTTTACCAAAAATTATTGTGTAGTTTCTTTACTACTAATGCGCCAACCATATTTTTTTTGGTACTGAAATACAATTTTATACTTTGTGTAGTCTTGTTCTTCACCAAAAGGTACTTGGAAAAGATAAATTTGTTCATTTTTGTTGTTAGTAGTTAGTGGGCTAATGCTGGCATCTTCCCAACGCTCTAAGGTGCCAAAACCTGTGGATACTTTTGCTAATTTTCCATCTCGTGTGATGAGCTCGAGGCTACGCACAAGGTTTTCGGTTTTGGTTTCTGTAAAAATAGGGTGCAAATAGCTTTGCAATTTTTCTGCGGTGCTTACACTATCGGGCAGGAAAGCATAGAGATAACCGTTGTATTCAAAACTGTTATCAGTGCCTAAATTATAGAGGTATATTTCGGCTTGGTCGGCTTTGATGGCAATTTTTCGGGCTTCTTCGGGTGTAAGCGTTTGGCAGTATGCTTTGCTCAAAGAGGCGTACCCTAATACAAGGAAAATAAGGAGTGAGAAAAACAGTTTTTTTTTCATTTTTTCTTAAAAATTAACTCATTAAAAACTTCAATAATTTTTTATCTATCCAAGTTCGGTCTACTTGTTCTATTTTCGAGAAGAAAGTATTGATTATCTGAATAAGCATTTCCATTTCTTCTACCATTTGTATAAAAGCAAGGTCATTGCTACTTTTTTTGTTAATAGTTGTTTTTTCAGTGATTTGTTGCAGGTTTTTTTGAACATTGTCAAGTTCTCTTTTTTTTCTTTCTTTGATTATTTTTAGGCTCATTTGCCAAATGTCTTTTTCGGCACTAAAATACTCTTTTCTGTCGCCCGTTTTTACTTCTTTAAAAATAAGTCCCCAATTGAGTAATTCGTGTATGTTAGTGTTGGCATTACTCCGCGATATATTAAGCTGTTGCATAATGTCTTCGGTGCAAAGGGCTTCGGTGGAGGAGAGCAAAAGTGCGTGTATTTGCGCCATTGTTCTATTAATGCCCCAGTTAGTACCCCAAGTACCCCAAATTTGTATGAATTGCTCTTTGGCTTCCTCTATGTTCATAATCAGGAAAGAGTTGAGAATAGTTGTACGATTTCTTGCCAAGTTTTTTTACTTTGCTCTCCTGTGTTCATGTCTTTGAGCGTAAGGAGATTTGAAGTCATTTCATCGGAGCCAATCAATACAACAAAGGGTATTTTTTTGGCATCTGCATATTTCATTTGTTTTGCCAATTTGCTATGTTCGGGGAATATTTCGGCTTTAATGCCTTTTTGTCGGCAATCGTAGAGCAATGGCAAGGCGTATTGTTGGGCAGTAGCATCAAAATTTGTGAATAATAATTGCGTGCTCGTGAGTGTGTCTTTAGGAAAAAGTTGCAATTCTTCCATTACGTCATAGAGTCGGTCTACGCCAAAAGAAAAACCTACGCCCGAAACATTGGGCATGCCAAATGTGCCCGTGAGATTGTCATAACGTCCGCCGCCGCTGATGCTTCCCATCGCTACTTGGTTGGCTTTTACTTCGAAAATAGCTCCTGTGTAGTAGCTGAGCCCCCGCGCAAGTGTAATGTCTAATTCGGTTTGATAGGCTTCTAAGGGTTGATTGGTTTTTGGGGAAAAATGCTGAAGAATGGTGGTCATTTCTTTGATTTCGGCAATGCCTTTTTTGCCTACTTCGGAGGTTTGTAAAAATTGCTCTAAGAAGGTGATTTTATCGGTGTTGCTTCCCTGAAATTGTAATAAGGGGCGCAATGTTTCGATGGCATTCTGTTGGAAGCCTCTTTCGATGAGTTCGTTTTCTACTTTTTCCTGCCCTATTTTATCCAGTTTATCAATTGCTACACACAAGTCAGTTTCTTTGCCTGTGGCTTGCATCATTTCGGCTATGCCTGCCAATATTTTTCGGTTGTTGATTTTGATTGTAAAATCTTTGATGCCTAATCGATGCAGTGTTTGGTGTATCATGAGTATAATTTCGGCTTCGCAAATGAGCGATTCTGTGCCTACTACATCGGCATCGCATTGGTAAAATTCGCGGTATCGTCCTTTTTGAGGGCTATCGCCACGCCAAACGGGTTGTATTTGGTATCTTTTGAAAGGGAAAGTAAGTTCGTTTCGGTTCATCACTACAAAGCGCGCAAAAGGGACTGTGAGGTCGTAGCGGAGGGCACGGTCAGCTATTTTTTTTACTATAGCATCTCCTTTTTCTTTGTAGTCCTCAGGTTGGTAGTTGCGCAATTCGCCAGCATTAAAAATTCTGAACAATAATTTATCCCCTTCTTCGCCGTATTTTCCTGTGAGGACATCAAATTTTTCCATAGCAGGGGTTTCGAGGGGCAAAAAGCCAAATTGTTGGAATATTTCGCGTATGGTGTTGAGTATGAAATTGCGTTTCGCCATTGTTTCAGGGGCAAAATCACGCGTGCCTTTGGGCAATGAGGGTTTTGTAGCTTGCATAGTGTATATTTTTGGCAATTTTTGCGAGGGCAAAGATAGTATTTTTTTCATTTTCTACCATAGTCTGCCGGAATTTCGCCCCATTGTTCGGTTTGCCATTTTAAGATGCTATGGTTATGATTGTGCTCTTTGAGCCATTTTTCTGCTCTGGCGATGAGTTCTCTTACGGTTTGGTTTTCGGGGGTATGGTCTATTTTGGTATTGGCTTTTTTCTTTCTTACCCAAGCGATAGCGGTTTGGCTATCAGAATAGATGGTTGTAGTAGGTTGGTTTTCGCGCTCGAGCCAAGCCAATGCGTGTACGATGGCTAAAAATTCGCCTATGTTGTTGGTTGCCCCTTCATATACGGGGCTTTGGAAGATAATTTTTTTGTTTTTAAGCCAAACACCTTTGTATTCCATTTGTTTGGTCGCCATATTACAAGCCGCATCTACGCAAATGGCGGTATCGTCTTGTGGGTAAGTGTGTACGTTGATGGACGAAGTAGGCTTATTTTCTTTTTTATACTTTTGAATCGTAAGCCAGTAGCCTTCTTTGTAAGCGAGTTGGGCTTCTGTGTAGGTATCAAATGATTTGAATTGTGCTTCTGGAAAATTTTTTACTTGTTTTTGGCAGGTTTCCCAATCTTCAAAAATTCCTTGTTGGTGTCCTTTCCAAACCACATAATACTTTTGTTTCTTTGCCATAGTACAATCATAATAAGGTCGTTTCGAAAAGGTTCGTAACTCCGATAGGGGTAGCTTTGGTGAACCCTTCGGCAAGGCTTACATTGATGAGTCTGCCAAAGTTGCGGGCTCTTGCCTCTAAAAATTCCCAAAAATCTTTGCTTGAAATAGGTGTTTCGGGTTGGTCGCTTTCGGGGTCATAAAATTGCGATTTGAATGCTTTTACAGCGTCCATTCTTTGTTGCCAAACATGATTTACCTCAATGAGCAGATGCGGTTGTATCCAACGGTCTTGTATGTAGTGGTACATTTGGGCAGGTCGCCAAGGGGCTTGTAGGTTACCTTCGGTGTCGTAGGTTTCTATTTTTGCCAAACCTGCTAAAAAAGCCGCTTCATGCACCAATTTAGCTCCTTTGGGGTGGTCTATGTGTCGGTCTTCGATGGCATTGGCAAGTATAACTTGTGGTTGGCAGGCTCTTATTTGTTGAATAACAGGCAGTAAATGGTCTTTGTCTATGCTAAAAAAGCCATCGGCAAAGCCTAAATTGGCGCGGTAGTGTATTTTGAGTATTTCGGAGGCTTTTTGGGCTTCTTCCTCCCTTAGTTCAGGAGTGCCACGCGTGCCCAATTCGCCACGTGTAAGGTCTACGATACCTACTTTTTTGCCCATAGCCGTATGAATGGCGATGGTGCCCGCACATGCTAACTCTACGTCATCGGGGTGTGCTGCAAAAGCTAAAAGGTCTAATTTGGTCATTTTTTAGTATTTGTGTTGATGAGTTTTCGTACTTGTTCTAATTTTTCTTCGTCTAAGGGTTTGCTCAGAAAAAGGCTCACATCTTGCCATTCATTTTGTTGTTTAGGGGCTATGTCGGCAAAAGCAGAAAGTAAACATACATGAATAGTTTGTGGTATTTGGGGTTTTAGTTGGCGAAATTGTTGCAGAAAATCGCTAGCATTCATGAGGGGCATCATTTTATCTAAAAAAATGACATCGGGGGCTTCGTGTGGCGCGTCATTGATGGTTTTTTGCAAATGTTGCAAACATTCGCTTGCATTGTTGAAGGTGGTAACTTTTTGAGAAAAATTCAACAATTTGATGAGTTTTGTATTCGTGATTGCGCTCACGGGGTCATCGTCAATGAGTATTACTTTGATTTCTTTTGTATCCATAACAAATTTATACGGCTACCTTTAGCGAAATGTTGGGGTGTGCTTGGTAGTTTTGTATCTCGATATCTTGATAAGTAAAATCAAAAATAGAAGTAATTTGTTCATTCAAAATCAAACGAGGCAAGGGATAAGGTTTTCGCTCTAATTGTACTTTAAGGGCTTCTATATGATTGTTGTAGATATGAACATCGCCAAAAGAGATAATCAGTTGATGGGCTTCTAATTCGCAAACATGTGCTACGAGGTGTGTCAGAAGGGCATAAGAAGCAATGTTGAAGGGTACGCCCAAACCTACATCGGCACTTCGTTGATAGAGTTGGCAGGATAGTTTTTGGTCGTGTATATAAAATTGGAAAAAAGCATGGCAAGGAGGGAGCTTCATATTCGGAATATCACTCACATTCCAAGCACTTACAATGAGTCGGCGCGAGTGTGGGTTGTGGCGAATATCATGAATTACTTGACTGATTTGGTCTATGGTGCTTCCATCGGGGCAAAGCCAATAACGCCATTGTTTGCCATAAACAGGTCCTAACTCACCATTTTCATCAGCCCACTCGTCCCAAATAGATACTTGATTGTCTTTGAGATATTTGATGTTGGTTTCGCCTTTGAGAAACCATAATAACTCGTGTATGATTGATTTCAAGTGCAGTTTTTTGGTCGTAAGCAAAGGGAATCCTTCTGCGAGATTAATTTTGAGTTGTTCGCCAAATAGACTGAGGGTGCCTGTTTGGGTACGGTCGGTTTTAGTGTTGCCTTCCGCCAATATTTTTTCTATTAGTTGTAGGTATTGAATGTCTATATTTTCCATATTATTCAGCTTGAATGGTAAAATTAGCGTGCAAAGAGTAATAAAGAGAATCGGTAAGTCCTTCCATTCTTGTGCTTACGATTTGTACTTTTCGGGGGCAAAGAAAATGATTTTTTAGGATTAATCTTTCATAATTGACATCTACTTCCATTTTAACGGAGCGTAAGTAGAGATTTATTTTCTGAAAAATCCATTCGAAGGTCATTTTATCTAATAAACTGTTGCCAAATCGATGGTATTGGGTAGCAGGCAAAAAATCTTTGAGATATAGGCGTGTTATTTTTTCTACAATTAGGTCTAAATAGTGTGCTCTGAAATGACAGGCTTTGGCTATTTGCGAAGCCAATAAAATGCTTTCCCAATCATTTTCTTCGAGCAACAAAGCGAAATTAGCATCAGCAACTTGCCAATCGTCTTTTTCGGTTTTAGGCTTCATAGTAGTCATCTTTTTGGGGTTTTTCGGGGTGTTCTATCCTTACAGTGTAGGTATGGAGCTTTCCTTTAGAATCCATCTCTAACACCCTATATCCGGGCTGTGCATTTTCGTCTAATTGAAATTCTTGAATATCTTCACCCAACTTTATTTGGAATGAGGTAGCGGGTGTAGAGTAATAAAGAACCTTTTTGCGGGTGTGTTGTTGTTCAAAATGAATATGCCCACAAATGACAGTTTTTATATTTTTATATGCGTCTATAATTTTGAAAAATTCGTCTTTGTTTTGCAAATCACTCTTATCTACCCATTCCGTACCAGTAGGCATCAAATGGTGATGAATGGCAATGATGGTGGGCGTATTGGGGTGTTTTTTAAGTGTATCAATGAGTTTTTGCTGTTCTTGACTGTTCAATGCACCATAACTTTCTTCGGCTACGGCACTGTCTAAGAGAATAAACAATACACCTTTTACCAAAAAAACTTTAGCAGGATTGAGCCTCATTTTTTTCATTAACTGTTGCATTGCTTGGGGCGCATCATGGTTACCTTCTATCCAATAATAGGGAATATTCATGGGGGCAACTAACTCCTCAAAAGCCTCATAAGAAGCCATAGAGCCATCTTCAGAAATATCACCTGTAAAAAGTAGCAAATCTGCATCGGCATGTTTTTTTGCCACATCTTTCAATACATTCTGAAAAGACAAATGAGTTGTAATTCCATTGAATTTTTTGTCTTTTTCTGCAAATAAATGAATATCAGTAATTTGAATACACTTCAGCCCCATAAAAATTTGACATTAGAAAGTTCGTTTATCAAAGTTCAAAAATCATACTTTTTTAATAAAAAACCAGCAATTGTTTTATAAATTTGCAAACCAATTTCGAAAAATATGGTTTTACCATTAACGAATCTTTTTTAATCTATATGTTAAAAATCAATAATTTACACGCCTCTATCGAAGGAAAAGAGATACTCAAAGGTATCCAATTGGAAGTAAAAGCAGGTGAAGTACATGCCATTATGGGACCTAACGGCTCAGGAAAAAGCACATTGGCTTCTGTATTGGCTGGGCGAGAAGACTACGAAGTAACCGAAGGAGAAGTCGATTTTTTGGGCAAAAACCTCTTAGATTTAGCTCCCGAAGAACGCGCAGGCGAAGGCATCTTCTTAGCTTTTCAATACCCCGTAGAAATACCCGGCGTAACGACTACCAACTTTCTAAAAACAGCCATCAACCAAATTCGTAAATATAGAGAACAAGAACCCCTCGATGCGGTGCAGTTCTTAAAACGGATGAAAGAAAAAATGCAGTTGGTCAATATCAGCGATACCCTCCTAACACGCTCACTGAACGAAGGTTTTTCGGGCGGAGAGAAAAAAAGGAATGAAATTTTTCAAATGGCAATGTTAGAACCCCAATTGGCTATTCTTGACGAAACAGACTCTGGCTTAGACATAGATGCCCTACGAATAGTGGCAGAAGGAGTAAATAAACTAAAAACCAATGACAATGCCACCATCGTCATCACACACTATCAACGTTTGTTAGATTATATCATTCCTGATTTTGTGCACGTACTGTGGAATGGTAAAATTGTAAAATCGGGTACAAAAGAACTCGTGCAAGAACTAGAAGAAAAAGGCTACGATTGGATAAAAGAAGAAACTTATTCTTAGTTTTTTTATATAATACTCATTCAAAAAACCTTAGCATTAACATGTTAAGGTTTTTTTATTTATCCACTGCAAATTTAGCATACTAATTCAGTAAAAAATGTCGTTTTTATAAAATGATTTTATAGTTTTGCCATTCAAAGCAGACAAGTATGAAAATATGAAAAAATATATTCCCCTATTATTTATCCTCTCCTTTTGGTTTCTAAACTTACACGCACAAGATATACAAGTACAATGGGCATCAAAAGTAATTGCTGTTTCTTCGGAAGATAATAGTGATTCGCTGATGCAACAGTACCGCGCGAAACAAGTATTAGGGAAGCCAAACAAACTACCAGCCTCAGGCTTAAGCCCTTGCGCATGGTCGCCTCTAACCGATAGTAACCCTCAAGGCGAATGGATTAAAGTAGCTTTTGATGTACCTATGCCCATTCAACAAGTAGCCATTGCCGAAAACTTTAACCCTGGTGCCATCACCCAAATATTTCTTTATGATGAAAGCGGCACAGAATATCCTGCCATTTATCAAAATCTAAATATCACTAATATTGGCGGAGGCAGAATGTTCAACATCGTGATTGCTCCAACCTCTTACAATGTAGCAGCCATCAAATTAGTGCTCAGTACTATGAAAGTTAATGGTGTGAATCAAATAGATGCCATCGCCATTTCAAACAGCCGCGAGCCTATAAGAGCTGAAATTAATATCGCCGAAACAGCCGTTACGGACAAAGAAATCAAATCGACACCTGAAAACTTAGGTATCAATATCAATTCAGAAGTACAAGAAGTATCACCCGTAATAGCCCCCGATGGAAAAACGATTTATTTCACAAGACTAAAACACCCCGGTAACTTAGGACCTGACAAAAAACAAGATGTATGGTTTGCCTTAGCCGAAACCGATAGCACTTTCCAAATGGCTCAAAACATAGGCAGCCCTATCAATACCATTCATCATAATTCCTCTTTTTCCATTACCCCCGATGGTAATAAAATGCTGCTTAATAACGTATACCTGCCCGATGGAACGCTCTCAAAGGGACTTTCTATCACTACCAAAATAGATAACAATACATGGGGAATGCCCAAAGAAGTAGTCATTAATGATTATTATAACAACAATCGTTATTCCGAATTTTGCCTCTCTGCCAATGGTCAGGTATTACTCATGACCACAGAAAGACGTGATACTTACGGAGGAAAAGATATTTATGTGTCTTTTTTACAAGGAGATGGCACTTGGAGTCGTCCTAAAAATTTGGGAAATAAAGTAAACACTCCTGACAATGAAACTTCACCCTTTTTAGCTACTGACGGACTCACACTCTATTACTCTACAGCAGGCATGAGTGGCTATGGTTCTAATGATATTTTTGTAACACGCCGATTAGATGATAGTTGGGAAAATTGGAGCGAACCCGAAAACTTAGGAGCTTCCATCAATACGCCTAATTGGGACGCTTATTTCTCCATCCCCGCCAACGGAAAATATGCCTATTATTCCTCTTATCACAACTCGAAAGGTGATGCAGATATTTTCAGAGTAAAATTAAGTGATAAAAACAAACCTAAACCCGTTGTGCTCATCACAGGAACAGTCTATAATGACAAAACCAAAGAGCCAATGGGAGCTGATATTATCTATGAAATATTGGGTACGAGCGATAAAGTAGGACAAGCCACCGCAAATGCTCAAACAGGAACTTATAAAATTGTATTGCCAATAGAAAAACTTTATAGCATTCATGCCGAAGCCAAAGGCTTTTTTCCCATAGATGATAACATAGACCTCACCAATATTACAGAATATACTGAAATCAAAAAAGACCTCTATTTGGCTCCTATCATTAGAGGGGAATCCTTCCGATTGAACAATATCTTCTTTGTAAGGGCAAAAGCTGAACTCCTTCCTGAATCATTCCCCGAGCTGCATCGCTTGGCTATCACAATGAAAGAAAACTCTACCATGATTATTGAACTACACGGACATACGGAGCCTTTTGGCGATGCCAAAGAACTCAAAAGACTATCAGAAGATAGGGTTATTGCCGTAAAAAATTATTTGGTTGGTGAAGGGGTAGAGTCCATACGCATTTCTTATAAAGCCTTTGGTGGTAGCAAACCCATCAGCACCGAAAAAACCGAAGAAGCCCGCGCACTCAACCGCCGTGTAGAAGTGAAAATATTGCATCAATAATGTTTTAGAGTAAAAGAATCAGAACAAATATTTATACAGTAAACAAAATCATTTAAAATATTTTCCATTGGGTATTGAACTTTTTTAAATCCCCAGTCGTTATTATCTATGCTATCTTATAAAGGGGTCGACTGGTTTTGACAGCTTGAGAGAGCGAGTGTATAAGCACGTCGGAAGTTGAGAGTACCTTCCGTTAAAAATACTTTCAAAACATAAACGGCGAAACAAACTACGCCCTTGCTGCTTAATCGGAGATTAAGTAATTCGCAAGCGTTCCGCAATATTGATTTTCTACCAATTTGATCACGGAGCGTCCTCATGTAGAAATAGCTTTGCTAAGGGTACGCGTGCAAAGTAAAACTAAAGTACCTAAGTTGGGGGCGAGGTTGTTACACACCCTACTCCAATCGAAAACCCAAGTGTAAATAAGCGTGTAGAAGGCATTATGTTTTCCTTGTTCTGGACGCGGGTTCGAGTCCCGCCGACTCCACTTAAAGAAAAAAACCTATCAGACAATAAAAAGTCTTATAGGTTTTTTCTTTTATACTCCCAATAAAAAAGCCCCAAAAATCATTAGTCTTTGAAGCTTTTTTGAAAAAAAATAAATCTCAATTTTAAGCACCAGCTTCCGCGCCACCAGCATTAGCCGCCGCAAAAGCCGCGCGAACAGTCGCAATTTCCTTATCTATCAAATAAAGCCCTTGACCTTCTTCGCCTATCACATCGAACAATTCTACAATGCGACGCGCTACAGCTTCTTCCTCTATTTGCTCATTGATAAACCATTGCATAAAATACTCCGTAGTATAATCTTTAGCTTTGCGTGCTACATCTAAAATACGATGAATTGCATGCGTAACCGCAATTTCTTGCTCTAAGGCTATCTCAAATACTTCGCGCAAGTTCGCAAACTCGTGTGTGATATGACTCACTTCAGGAGAAAAAGCTACCCCGCCACGGTCTAAAATATGATTGAATATTTTTAGCATGTGATTACGCTCCTCGCCTGCTTGTATCATCAAAAAATCGCCTGCATTGCTAAAGCCTCTTTGCTGACACCAAGAAGCCATCGCCAAATATTTAGACGAAGAGTTGGCTTCCATTTTTACTTGTTCATTCAAAATTTGTTCTACTTCTTCTACCAAAGAAGTTTTCATTCTTACTATATTTTTCATGCGTTTTTTTCTTTTTTTAGTCAATAAAGTACATATTCACTACAATTTATTTGCTATATTTGTTCCAGTCAAATGCCATATTTTAACTAATATAGAATTAGTCTATTTCTGATAGTATGTATAACTTGAACAGCTTTTTCTATACCACTTGGCGTATCGGTAAGAACGAAAAACCTTTCAAAATGTATAAAATACGCACTATGCGCACCCTCTACAACGAAAAAGGACAACCACTCCCCGATGCACTACGCCGCACACGATGGGGCGATTGGCTGCGTAAATATTCCATTGACGAACTTCCCCAAATCATCAATTGGCTCAAAGGCGATATGAACCTCATCGGTCCACGACCATTGCCTCCTGAATATTTAACAGTTATGAGCGAAAAAGAAAGGCAACGACATCAAATCAAACCCGGCATTACGGGTTTGGCACAAGTGATGGGACGGAATGCCCTTTCTTGGGAGCAAAAAATGAAATACGACCTATGGTATATCAAACACCATTCATGGCATCTTGATTGCCTCATTTTTCGTAAAACACTCTATCTTTTATTATTCAAACCCAACGGACACATCGCCGCACAAATATGGAAAAAGAAAAAATAGAATGCCCTAAATGCCAATGGGAGCCCGATGGTAATGCCTATTGGACTTGTCATTGTGGGCATACTTGGAACACCTTTGATACACAAGGCAGATGCCCAAAGTGCCTTAAAATTCATCAACAAACGCAGTGCCCCGCCTGTAGCCAATGGTCT
Organism: Cytophagales bacterium; assembly: GCA_004293905.1. Classification (GTDB taxonomy): domain Bacteria; phylum Bacteroidota; class Bacteroidia; order Cytophagales; family Microscillaceae; genus RDZE01. The sequence continues at coordinate 240,724 of RDZE01000014.1, forward strand.
TTGCACGAAGATTGGTACATAGACTTGCGTGGTTGGACTTTAAAATGGGAAGAGTTCGAGAAAAGTAAAAATTAGGACGTTGCAATGCGCCAAAGGTTCTCTCCTTTTAGTTGCAAAGCACTTTCAAAATTATTTTTGTAGAGTAAGCCCGTGCCTAATCCTTGTGGAATAGTATTATAGGGAAAAGTAGCCGTAAATTGTGCAATGGCTTCTAAACCTATATTGCTTTCTAAAGCAGAAGTAACCCACCAACCAATGCTCAAACTTTCGGCAATCTGAATCCACTGCCGTGTAGCCGCAAAGCCTCCTAAAAGCGTGGGCTTTAAGATGATATATTGCGGTTTAAGATGGTTTAATAATTCATTTTGCGCTTCTGACTCATAGACACCAATCAATTCTTCGTCAAGGGCTATGGGCAAAATATTGGCTTGGCAAAGTGCTTTCATGGCTTCATGTTTTCTAACGGCAATGGGCTGCTCTATAGAGTGTATTTCCAAAAGGGCTAATTTTTCTAAATAATAAGTAGCTTTTTCGGGTAAAAAAGCTCCGTTCGCATCTACGCGCAATACGATTTTAGATGCATCGTACTGTTTTCTGATATTTTGCAATAATTTGTATTCTTCTTCAAAATCTATAGCCCCTATTTTCATTTTCAGGCAACTAAAGCCTAAGCTCAGTTTTTCCTCTATTTGTTGCTGCATATAAGCTGGGCTTCCCATCCATACCAACCCATTAATGCGGATAGCTTGCAAACCTGAAACGAAAGGTGAGTCAAACCAACAACGTTGCGCCCCTTTATAATAGTCAATCAAAGCCATTTCTAAAGCAAAACGCATGGTTGGGTACTCTGCGGGAATAGCTTTTTGAACAAAACTGAGCAGTTCTTCCTCACTTTGTGGCTCATATTGTTGCAGTTGGGCAGTAGTTAAAAAATGGGTAAAAATATCCTCAAAAGAAGGTACATCGTCAATACTCAACAAAGGCAACGGTGCTGCCTCTCCTATAGCTTTTCTTCCGCTTGGGTGTGCCAAAAGAAGCAAATAATGGTCTTTGTCGCGAAGTACGCCACGCGAAGTACCCGCCTCTTTATGGAATACCAAACGATGCCTTTCTATTTGCCAATTCATAGCCTTATCAAGAAAATGAGTTAATCTTTTTTGCGCAACAAAATGAGTCTATATTGTTTATCGGCAATAAAATTGGTAGAAGTACGTTCTCCTGCAAATTGTTTTTTCTCAAAATCTTCTAATTTTTTACGAAAACGCCATCTCAAAATTTTAAATACCCAAGGGAATTTATTTTGAATAGCAATCATTAACATTTCCCAAATTGGTTTGATTACCTCCATCGTGAAAGAGTTCACCATATCCATCGTAGGAGCTACCTCGCGCGAGATGTCTATGTCTTGTAATACTTCAAGGGGTTGTTCTGCAAATACGGGGTTATAGTGTCCTATCCAATGCCCACCCCCTAAAGGACGGTGTTTGTGCTCTTCGTACCTAAAAAAATCGCAAATGAGTATATAACCATTAGGATTGAGGTGTTTGCGTGCATTTTCAAAGGCTTTGCGAATATCTATATATTGAAAACTCTCACTGAAAAGAATCAAATCATATTTTTTATCTATGTTTACTTCTTCGTATTTCCCTTGAAAAATTTGCCCTTTATTGCCCAAATTTTCACGTGCGCGCGCTGTCAATCTTGCCGAAGGCGAAACACCATCTATGGCATAGCCTAAGTCTGCCAACTGTCGGGTAGTGCGCCCTGAGCCACAGCCTACATCTAAAATACTTTTGACACCCTCAGGGATATGCGAAAAAAGGAACTCTGTGTATTGTTCTTGTGCTTTTTTGAGATTGGCAACATCTGTTTCCAATCCTTTCCAATAGCCATAGTGCAAATAATCAGTTTTAAGAAAAAACTTAAAAAGTAATAAGCCTACATTTAAGCCTATTTCCTTTGAGTCGGGTTTGGGTAGGGTGTTTTCCGCTTGCTCCATATTCTAAAAAATTAATTTGGCTACAAAAGTAACTTTTTTTGAGTGAATACAAACAAAAAATATAACTCTTTACTGAAAACATAGAATACTTTATGAAAAATCACTTTTATCAGTGTCGTATAATTTTTCTAAGGCACTTATCATTTTTTCTAAGGCAAAGGCGGGATACACCGTTTTTTTGCCTTCTTCAGCAAGTTGTTTAGCTAACTGCTGATGAGTGATGAGTGCATGCAATGCCTCTGCAATGGCTTCTGGTTGGCAATAAGGCACTACTAAGGCGTTTTTATTGGGCACAATGATTTCGTGCGCAATACCCGAAAGTGTGAACACTGAAGGAATACCTGCTGCCAAAGCCTCAATGTAGGTTTGCCCAAATGCTTCTGCTTGTGCATCAATAGGCGTATGCGCGTAAGCCGAAAATAATCCATACAAAGCTCGAATATTGGGTTCAAAAGTAACTATTTTGTATTGTTTTTGAGGTATATATTGTGCTAAAAGATTTTTTATTTCATCGGCATAATCACCTTTTGCATTTGCCAAAAGCAGATAACAGTTAGGTTGATTTTCTAACAATTTCCCAAAAGCCATCACTATATCCTGCACACCTTTCCAAACTGTCCAACGGGCTATAACACCAATGACGGGCGCATTGGCAGGGAGTTCGTATTTTTTGCGTAGGGCATCTATATCTGTTGTAGCAGCAGGGCGAAACATAGCAATATCGAACCCATGCGGTATATCTACAATTTTGTGTGGTTTCACACCTTCTTTTTCCTCAAGTACTTGCCTTACAACAGGGCTGATGGCTACAATATGTGTAGCAAAATAGTTGATAAAACGGTCATACCAAACAGCACGCGGAAAATATTGATGGTGCAAAGTGCTATGGTGGCGCGTATAAACTCTTTGTTTGATGCCACAAATCCAAGCAACAAACAAGCCCAACAACGAAGCTACAAAAAGATGTGTATGTATGGTTTGGGGTTTTATTTTCCTCAAAAGATGATACAAACGCCAGAAAGCAGTTACTAAGTTTTTTTTGCCTGCATAGTGTATGTGATAAATTTTCAGGGTAGGATAAAGTGCAAGTTGTTTTTCTAAAGAACTTTCTTTGGGGTTCAAAAAAATAAAACTCAGCCTAAACTTTTCTGTGGATAAATCGCGGGCTATCCACTCGAAGGCTTGGGCTGAGTCAATTTCTGATAAAATATATACTACCGATTTTATAATACTTCGCGTTTAAAAACAATCAATACCTCTTCATTCTCTTTAGGGGTAAATTTTTCTCTTTTTACTTCTACTAATTCCCAACCTTCACTGCGTGCCTCACTACAAGATTCTTCTACAAAAAAATCGTGGTCTTTGGGAGCAATTGTATTTGAAATTACCTTGTATTCATAAGTTTTGGGTACTTTATTGTTTTTACTCATGATAGTTATTGAAAGAATATTGAACAAGCGTTAAAATATATAAGTATATACGTAATTTTTAATCAATCTGTTCTCTTTTTATTCGCGTCCTACTACTGAAAGTTTGATAACATTGGTTCTCATTTTTTTTGCTATCGGCATACTTGCTAATTGGATACAGACATCATCTTTCTTTAATAATTTCTTTTTAATCAAAATGTTTTGCACATCTTGAAAAGTATCATCAGTAGATACAAATTTATTGTAAAAAAATGCTCTCACGCCCGATACCAAACTCAACATATTCAAAATTACTTTATTTGAGGTAAATATAAAAATATGCGCTTCGGGGCGGTGCGAGGCTATCTGAAAAGCTGTATAACCCGAATTTGTCATACCAATAATGGCTTTAGCATTGGTGTCTTTTGCCAAAATACAAGCCGCACCCACTACGCTATCATGGTAGAAGGAATCGGATTGAGGGTCTATATCAAAATTTTGGTGATAAATGGTTTTTACTTTTTGCTCCACATTGCGAATAGTATCATTCATAGTTTTTAAAACCAACAAAGGATATTTCCCTACGGCAGTTTCTCCACTGAGCATCACAGCATCTGCGCCATCTATCACAGCATTGGCGATGTCGTTCGTTTCGGCACGTGTAGGTCGAGGGCTTGTAATCATACTCTCAAGCATTTGTGTAGCAATGATAACAGGTTTGGAGGCTTTACGGCACTTTTGCACTATCATTTTTTGGGCTAAGGGCACTTCTTCAATACTAATTTCCACGCCCAAATCGCCGCGAGCAACCATCAGTGCATCTGCCGCTTGTATGATTTCGTCTATATTAGTAATGGCTTCGGGCTTCTCAATTTTAGCAATTACTTTAGTAGGTTTATTTTTTTGGCGAATGATGTGTTTCAGAAGTAGTATATCAATAGCATTGCGTACAAATGAAAGTGCCACCCAGTCTACATCGTGTTCTAAACCAAACAATAAATCGTCATTGTCTTTTTCAGTAAGAGAAGGGGAGGAAACAATGGTATCGGGCAGATTCATACCTTTTTTAGAACTGAGTATGCCGCCATAAATAATTTCGGCTTCTAACTCATTCTCATTGAGTGTACGAAGTGCTTTGAGCTCTATTTTGCCATCATCTAACAATATTCTATCGCCCTGCCTTACATCTTTGGCAATGGCTTCATAAGTAGTGCTAATGCGTGTGGCAGTACCTACAATTTTTTCAGTAGTGATAATAATTTTTTTGCCTGCTACGAGTTCTATAGCATTGTTTTCTACTTCACGAGTTCTAATTTTCGGACCAGAAAGGTCTTGTAGAATGCAGATATTCCAATCGTTTTCTTCGTTAAGCTCTTTTACATACTTAATCACTTGTAAATGCTCTTCGTGTGCGCCATGCGAAAAGTTAAGGCGGAAAGCATCTGTACCTTCACGAACCAATTCAGCTAATTTTTCTTTTGTGTTGCAGGCAGGACCTACAGTAGCAATAATTTTTGTTTTGACAAAAACATCTTTCATAGATTGATAGGGTTGTTGAATAAGCAATAAGCTAAAAAAAGAGCAAAAAGCAAAAAAAGTAATAAAATATTTGGATATTGAATGAACGTTCAGTATATTTGTTCTATGGAAACAAGTGAGCAAAACTCTTCAAAAAAAGAAGAAATCATCAAGAAAGCCTTTAGTATCTTTGTCAATAAAGGTTATTATGAAACAAGCATCAGCGATTTGGCAGAAGCCTGTAGTGTCCCAAATGCCTTGTTTTACTACTATTTCAAAAATAAAGAAGGTTTGATGGTAGAAGTACTCAAATACACACAGACCTACAGCGAAACAAGATTTGCCAAACTCATAGAAGAACCTAACCTAAATCCCAAGCAAAAATTAGAAGCACTTGCCGCTTTTTTCGAAAAATACTACTCTGCTTATCAAGGAGGGTGTATTATGGGCAATACATTGGGAACAGCTTTCACCGAAGAGCAGTTTTTGCCTATCATTAAACGTTTTTTTGAAGTATGGATTAATGCGCTCCAAAATTTATTTATGGTGCAATACCAACCCGAAAAAGCCCAAGAACTTGCCGAAGCGACCATACAAGACATAGAAGGAGGCATTTTGCTGATGAAACTTTACCGCGATAAAAAATACTTAGACAAGGCTTTGAAAAGAATGACGAAACTTATAGATTGAATGAACGTTCAATATATATAGATAACTATAAACCCAACAAAATATGAATACAAATAAAAAACAAAGCAAAAGTGAAGAATGGATACAGCCCAAAGAACTTCTTCAGATAGTAGCGCACATGGACAAAGACAGCGATAAATACATTTTTCAGGCAGAATCGGCTACGCTTTTTTATGCAAATGAGCTTTTTGAGCCTCATTTAGAAGTTTTCGAACACATAGAAATAGACCTTTCAGATTTTGAAGGAGAGATATAAAAGAAACAAAACAAGCAATTTTTTTAACAAACCACTCATATACTCAATATAGACTTATGGAATTTCAGAACCAAATGACAAAGGGCTTACAACAATTAGAAGCCCTACCTACAGAGCAACGCTCAAAAATGTTGAATGCTTTTCTGAGCAATCAAGTGAAATTTTTGGCTACTACAGACACGCTCATAGAGAAAATGAGCCCTAATGAAACCATTGTTACAATTGCCAACCAAACCAAAGTACAAAACCACATAGGAACAGTACATGCGGCTGCGATGATTTTGGTTGCCGAAACTGCTACTGGTATGGTGGTAGGTATGAATATGCCCGATGACAAGGTGCAGGTGGCAAAAAGCGTGAATACAAAGTTTATAAAAATAGCCAAAGGAGGACTTAAAGCTATTGCTACACTTACTGATGAGCAACGCCGCTTGATACAAACTACTGAAAAAGGTGAAGTACAAGTAGCTGTAAAAGTAACTGACGAAACAGGCAATGAACCCATCATCAGTGAGATTACTTGGGCTTGGTTTCCTAAAGAGAAAAAAGCAGAAGTGAGCCCTACTCAATTTTTGAAAGAGCAAATTTATCAAGCCCTACAAAAACTAAAAGCAGATGCAAAACCTGCTTGGGGGAGCTTCACGGCACAAGAAATGATAGAACATTTGGTAGAAGTGGTGAATAAATCGTATCTGATGGAGTATGACAAAGACAGAACACCTAAGCCTGAACAGTTGCAATACAAGAAATTTATTTTGGAGGACAAAAACCCTTATCCTAAAAATATGAAAAATCCTTTTTTCAAAGAAGGTACTCCTCCTTTGCAATACAAAGATTTAGACGAGGCTAAAGCAGAATTAAAGAAAGCCTTAGAACGCTTTTTTGTACACTTCGAAAAACCCGAAAATAAAGAAAAATTATATTTTCATATTGCGTTTGGTGGTGTTAATTTTGATGAAATGCAGCAGTTTCACGCAGCACATACACAGCATCATTTTCAACAGTTCGAATTGTTATAAACAATGCAGGTCAATCCTATTACTGTGCAAACAGCCGATGGTTTTTCGCTATCGGCTACGCACTTCGCGCTCGCTGAAACATTGAACCCTACTACTGAGTGGGTTGTGGTTATCAACAATGCAATGGGCGTAAAACAACGTTATTACCAAGCATTTGCGTCTTTTTTAGCCTCACAAGGGCACGAAGTTTATACCTATGATTTTCGGGGTTTGGGGGCTTCCAAAGTGCCTAAAATAACCCAATTGAAGTCTAATGCTTCTACTTGGGCAGGCGAAGATTTTAGAGCAATGCTTTTATATGTAAAACAAATGCACCCGCAGAAAAATATTGCTGTAGTAGGGCATAGCTTTGGTGGGCAGATTGTGGGTTTCAACGCTTCTTCTGATATGATAAAAAAAGCGTTGTTGGTAGCTTCGCAAAGTGGTTATTGGCAACATTGGACAGGAAAGGGCAGGTGGGGAATGTACGCAATGAGTCATTTACTATTGCCTATGGTATGTCGTCTAATGGGTTATCTTCCCGCACAAATGGGTATGGGCGCAGATTTACCCAAAAATGTAGCGATGGAGTGGGCTAAATGGTGCAGAAGTAAGCAGTATCTTTTTGACCATCTTTCGGAAGAACAACTATCTCGCTATAAGAACTTTGAGGGCTCTATTCTTTCGCTTAATTTTACTGATGATGGCTATGCGCCACGCAAATCAGTAGAGGCATTTTTAGATTTTTTCCCGAAAACGAATGTAGAAACGCACTTCATTAGCCCTGAAGAGATAGGCGTGTCCTCGATTGGGCATTTTGGTTTTTTTAGAAGTCAATATGAATCAACACTTTGGCAACGCGCCAAACAATGGTTAGAAAATTAAAAAAAAGTATATGCAAAAAAAAGTGATTAAATATGGAATGATGTTCCTACTCAACTTTTTAGCTTTCACGGCATACCGCAAGTCTTTACGTTTTCTTACCTATATATTTACGCATTTTTTAGCCCTGCTTACCATCAGGACTAAAGGCATTAAGCCTGCGAAAGACTTAGCACACTTGGGCAGATTGTGGCAGAAGGGTTTTCCGAGTGCCAAACAAGTGCCTATTGTAAAAATAGACGAAGATACGGTTTGGGCAGAAATCCATACTCCTTGTCCTTTGCGTGGGAGTGGCAATGCGGCGGCTTGCCATGCCATGATGCATTTTGATAGAACTATTGTAAAACAAGCAGGAGGTACGTTTGAGGTTTTAGAATCGCAGGCAACGAATGGCAAGCATTTTTGCAGGGTAGCTATGCAGTTAGCACACCAAAAGAAGAAGGATTAACTTTGCTTTTTGTGCTTTTTTTTCGTTGTTTTGCATAATTTTCCTTTCTATTTATGAATTTTGCCGAACATCTACACCAAAACCCTCTCTTTGCTATCATAGCCCAAAGTGCTCAACAAATAGGTGTAAAAGCCTACATTGCTGGCGGATATGTGAGAGATTTAATCTTACAACGAGAAACTAAACAAGATATAGATATTGCTTGTGTGGGAAGTGGCATTGCTTTGGCAGAGGCTGTAGCGGCTAATATAGGAAAGCCTACGCAGGTCAATATTTATAAGAACTTTGGGACGGCGATGGTCAAAACGGAGCAATACGATTTGGAATTCGTAGGGGCACGCAAAGAGTCATATCGGAATGATTCGCGGAAACCTATAGTAGAAGATGGTACTTTGGAAGATGACCAACAAAGGCGTGATTTTACAATCAATGCAATGGCGATTAGCCTTTCAGCGGAGGATTATGGCACGTTGTTAGACCCTTTTGAGGGTTGTAAAGATTTGGCACAAAAGATTATTAGAACACCCTTAGACCCTCATATTACTTTTTCAGATGACCCCCTTCGAATGATGCGTGCCATTCGTTTTGCAACACAATTAAACTTTGATATAGAAGGGGCTACTTACCAAGCCATTATTGAAAATAAGGAACGTTTGCGTATTATTTCACAAGAGCGCATCACGGAGGAATTGAATAAAATTATTGCGGCTGCTGTACCTTCTATTGGGTTTAAGTATTTGTTTTTCAGTGGTTTATTAGAAATATTTTTTCCTGAAATGGTTGCGCTGAAAGGAGCTGAATTTGTAGAAGGAAAAGGACATAAGGATAATTTTTTCCATACTTTGCAGGTCTTAGACAATATAGCACCAAATACAGATGATTTATGGTTGCGCTGGGCGGCTATACTCCACGATATAGCTAAACCCTTGACCAAGCGTTTTGATAAGCGTATTGGTTGGACATTTCATGGGCACGAAGACAGAGGGGCGAAGATGGTGCCTTATCTGTTTCGGAAACTAAAATTACCGATGAATGAAAAAATGAAGTTTGTTCAAAAATTGGTGCGTTTGCATTTGCGACCTATTGCATTGGTAAAAGAAGAAGTGAGTGATTCGGCAATTCGGCGTTTGCTTTTTGAGGCAGGCGATTCCATAGATGCATTGATGACACTTTGTAGGGCAGATATTACCTCTAAGAACTACGAAAAGGTGCAAAAACATTTGGCTAATTTTGATAGGGTATCGCAAAAAATCAAAGAAGTAGAAGAGCGCGATAAGATGCGCAATTTTCAGCCAGTGATTACGGGCGAAATCATCATGGAAACTTTTCAAATGAAGCCTTCTAAGGAGGTAGGTTTTATCAAGACAGCCGTCAGAGAGGCTATTTTAGAAGGCATCATTCGCAATGAATACGAGGAGGCTTATGATTACATGTTGAAAGCAGCCTTAGTATATGGGTGGAAACCGCCTATTTCTTCAGCGGAATCTTCAGAGTAGCTCCACAATTTTTGCAAGTGTGTAGGCTATCATTGTTATTAAATCGGGCAAATACTTCAGGAAGTTGCTTTACAATGTCGGTGAGTTTGAAATACTCCTCGTGTAATTTATTATGGCATTCATCGCAATACCATTGGAAGCCGTCAGTATGATTTTCTTTGCGGCGTTCTTCTATCACAAGCCCAATAGTGCCAGCAGGACGTTGAGGGGAGTGTGGTATGCCCGCATTGAGGAGGTATATATCACCTTCTTTGATGGCTATTTCCTTAAATTCATTGTTCTCAATGATTTTAAGTTTAATATCGCCTTTGAGTTGTAGGAAAAATTCGGGTGTTTCGTTGTAGTGATAGTCTTTTCGTTCGTTAGGACCAGCCACTACCATAATAATCATATCTCCTCCAGGGTAGATTTCTTTGTTGCCTACAGGGGGTTTTAGAATGTCTTTGTGTTCTTCTACCCACTGCATAAGGTTTAATACATTGATGCTCATATCTTTAATGAATAATTTTGTGGTGCTTAATTAAAGAATGGCAATATAGTATTTTTTTTCTTTTTGGCAAAAAGTCTATGCAGTTGCGGCATCTCTTCGGCGCATTTTACCTGCCGAGATACCAAACATCATTTTAAATCGGCGGCAGAAGTAAGCGGTGTCTTTGTAACCTACCTCACTTCCTATTTCGCGTATACTTTTTTTGCTGGTGCGGAGTAAGTGTACGGCGCGTTCCATGCGTTGGTACTCTATATAGTCTTGAGGGTTGATGCCTGTGAGCATTTTGAAATATTGCCCTACATAGTCTTCTGATACATTGGCTACATTGGCGAGTACTTTGTTTGATAAATCTCCTCCCAAGTATTTTTTGATATAGTCAAAAATGTCAATGAGTCGAGGGTCTTTGAAGTAGGTACTTTTAGTCGCTAATTGCTCTATGAATAATCCTTTTTTGATGATGTACCTTACGATTTCGATGATTACTTGTTCGGTTTTGATATGCATCATTCGGTGTCTTCCGTAGCCATTGCTGAGGTCTTCTACTACAATTTCTTTGATGAGGCGTGCAAGTGTGGGGTTGTCATCGATGATGAAGGGGGGAATGTCTAAAGAAGCGAAGAAGTTGATGGTATCGTATACTTTTGATTCGAAGGTGATGTAACTAAAAGAGTTTTCTTTTTTTCCTATTTCGGCTATTTCTTTATTGGGTTCGAAGTATTTTTCGCGGTTGCTGATAAATTCTTCGTTATTGATTTTGTGTTTTTCGGCTTCTAACCCAAAGGAGAGGCTTAACATTTTTCCTCCGGGTACGAATAGCATATCGCCTTTGCTGACAGCTATTTTTTCTTTGCCATAGGTAATTTCTCCATTGTGTAGCAAAAATAAGTAGTTTTCTACGTCGTAGTGGTTTTGGACGCTAAAGGGGTTTACCACGTGTATATTTTTGGCATTCAGGAAGCGTACTGAGAGCGATTCTATAATTTTATTGTAGTCTTCCATAATTTTAATTATTGATTAATAACTCTTTTGTATTAAATAAATACAATTTTATATAAATAAATAAGACGTACTGCAAAGGTACGCCTTATTTTTGTAATAAACAAGAAATTTTATAAAAATATAACTATTTTAAGATTCCGCGTGAGATGACTATTTTTTGGATTTCGGAAGTGCCTTCATAAATTTGTGTGATTTTGGCATCACGCATGAGTCTTTCTACGTGAAATTCTCTTACATATCCGTAGCCTCCGTGTATTTGCACGGCTTCTGTGGCTACTTCATTGGCTACTTGTGAGGCATATAGTTTTGCCATTGATGCAGATAGGGCAAAATCTGCGCCTGCGTCTTTGAGTCTTGCGGCTTTGTAGACCATGAGTCTTGCGGCTTCTATTTTGGTAGCCATTTCAGCCAATTTGAAGGCGATTGCTTGGTGTTCGGCGATGGGTTTGCCAAAAGTTTTTCTTTCTTTAGCATATTTGAGGGCTAATTCGTAAGCACCTGCGGCAATGCCTAATGCTTGTGCGGCAATGCCTATGCGTCCGCCATTAAGCGTATTCATAGCAAAATTGAACCCGAAACCATCATCACCGATGCGGTTGGCTTTGGGTACTTTTACGTCTGTGAACATCAATGAGTGAGTATCGGAGCCTCTTATGCCCAATTTTTCTTCTTTTTTACCTACTACAAAGCCTTCCATGCCTTTTTCTACAATAAGGGCATTGATGCCTTTGTGTTTTTTATCAGGATAGGTTTGTGCGATGACCAAGTAGGTAGAGGCATTGTTACCATTGGTAATCCAGTTTTTAGTTCCATTGAGGAGGTAATAGTCGCCTTTGTCTTCGGCGCGTGTATGCTGCGATGTGGCATCTGAGCCTGCTTCGGGTTCTGATAGGCAGAAAGCACCTATTTTTTCGCCTTTTGCAAGAGGGGTGAGGTATTTTTGTTTTTGCTCTTCACTGCCAAAAGTTTCTAATCCCCAACAAACCAATGAGTTATTAACGGACATACAAACAGAGGCAGACGCATCTACTTTTGATATTTCTTCTATAGCCAATACATAAGAAAGTGTATCCATGCCTGCGCCGCCATATTTGGGAGAAACCATCATACCCATGAAGCCTAATTCGCCCATTTTTTTTACTTGTTCAGTGGGGAATTTTTCGTGTTTATCGCGTTCTATTACACCGGGTAGGAGTTCTTTTTGTGTAAATTCGCGTGCAGCTTCGCGTACTTCTAATTGCTCTTCAGTTAGAAAGTCGGGGTGTTGGAGGGTTGTATCTAAAGATGATGTTGCCATAAATATTTTTTAGGAAATGAGATGATAAATGAAATGATAATGCAAAATTAGTTTTTTGTAGTGGAATAATCAAATACGTAGATTATTTAGCTGATATACTATTTGAGTTATCAAAGTGTTTAGGATTTTTTGAAGAGAAGTCTAATGGGTAAAAACAATGCCCAAGTAGATACAATTACGATGAGTAAAATAACATAAAGCAGATAACTTTCTTGAGAGCCTTGTAGATTGCGATTGATTTGCCATATATGATATAACAATAACATCATAAATATATTCATTGCTATAGCTAATACATTGCACCAATTTTCTAAGAAAGAGTACAGTTCTTTACGATGTTGGGGGGTAGCTGTCCAATATTTTTTTTGAGGAAAACTGAGCATTTCGAGTGGAAAATTTCTTAATACGGTGATAGCCATCGAAATTAGAAAATTGAGTAAGAGTACAAAGATTGCATTGGCATAGAAATACATATTTTTTTCTATGGAGTAGGCATCAGCACTTTGGGCTTTCGCAAAATAAAGAGCTATTTGTTCGCCTTTGTCCGAAGTGTCATAGTAAGTGAGGGAAAGAATAAAAAGAAATGCAATGAGGGAGATTATTTTGATAAATCGTACTACTCTGACCATGTGTTTTTTTATTAATTGAAAGGAATGAAAGCGCGCAAAGTTACAATTAATTTTTTTTGATACACAATCAATTTTTTTTTTTACATTTGAAAAAAAATCTTATTAAAATTCAACAATACTCATGAGAAAGATTTTATACTTTATAGGCATTTTGTCTGTTTTTACTACTCATTCTTTCGCTCAAGAAGTACAGCGCAAAGAAATAGGCAACTTAGTAATTGAGGGAATTCCCGAAATACCCAATCAGATAGCTGAAAGGCTCACCCAATACCAAAATACGCGCTCGGCTGGTTTGCAAGGTTGGGACAGACGCGGGGAGGGGCTTTTTATCGCAACTCGTTTCTCAGAAACTGCCCAAATACACTACCTCAATAAGGCTGGAGGCGCACGTCAACAAATTACTTTTTATAAAGAACCTATCGGAGGAATTGCCACCAATCCTATGCAAGAAGGCTTTTTATTTGCCAAAGACATAGGAGGCAACGAGTTTTATCAGATATACTACCATGACCTAAGTACGGGGACGGCGCGCATGCTTACCGATGGAAAATCGCGCAATGGAGGCTTCTCTTGGTCTAATATGGGAGATAAATACGTTTTCACAAGTACCAAAAGAAATGGTACAGACACAGATATTTATCTATCTGATTTAGGAAAACAACATACAGAAGCACAAATACTTGTGGAAAAAGGAGGCTCTTGGGGCGTAGCAGATTGGGCAAGAGATGATACTCGTTTATTAGTGTTGCAATATGTTTCAGCGAATGAGTCTTACCCCTATATTTTAGATATTGCTACTAAAACACTTACTCCTATTTTCAAAGCCAATAGTAAAAACAAAGTATCTTATGGCAGCATGGTTTTTAATGCTGATGGCAAGGGGATATTTATCACTTCTGATGAAGGAGGCGAATTTCAACAATTATATTACTATGATATTGCAACACAAAAAAGTACATTAATCACTAAAGACATCAATTGGGACATAGACGGCATGCAAATTTCGGCAGATAGAAGCCAGATTGCATTTACCAGCAACGAGGGAGGTGTCAATAAACTTTATTTATTGGATACAAAAACCCAGCAATACAAACCTATCAATGACATTCCTATTGGAGTAATAGGCGGTTTGGAATTTCACCCTGAAGGTAAAAAATTAGCAATTGCTATCAATACTCCCAAAAATCCTACTGATGTATTCGTAGTGCAATTGGACAATAGCCAAATAGAACGTTGGACTTTTAGCGAAGTAGGAGGATTAAATACAACAAATTTCGTGGTGCCTACTTTAATTCAATTTCCAACATTTGACAAAGTAGACGGAAAAGCACGTCAAATACCTGCTTTTTATTATAAACCCACCAAAACAAAATTTGAGAAAATACCCGTCCTTATACACATACACGGAGGTCCCGAAGGGCAATCACTGCCTACATTCAATGCTTTTTATCAATATATGCTCAACGAAATGGGTATAGCCGTGATAGACCCTAATGTGCGCGGTTCGGCAGGCTATGGAAAAACGTATTTAGGCTTAGACAATGGCTTCAAAAGAGAAGAATCAGTGCAAGATATAGGCGCGCTCCTCGATTGGATAGCACAACAACCAGAGTTAGATGCCTCACGCGTGGCAGTGTACGGAGGGTCTTATGGTGGTTATATGACCTTAGCCTCTATGACACACTTCAACGACCGCCTCAAGTGCGGCATTGATGTAGTAGGCATTAGTAACTTTGTAACCTTTTTGAACAATACACAAGACTACCGCCGCGACTTACGCCGCGTAGAATATGGAGATGAACGTGAGCCCAAAATGAAAGAGTTCATGGAAAAAATAGCCCCACTCAACAATGCTCAAAAAATTACTAAACCCATGTTCATCATTCAAGGACTCAATGACCCACGCGTACCCGCAAGCGAAGCCGAGCAAATGGTGAAAAAAATAAGAGCCAATGGAGGCAAAGTATGGTATCTTTTAGCCAAAGACGAAGGGCACGGCTTCAGAAAGAAAGTAAACATAGACTATTACCAAAACTCCATAGTTTTATTCTTAGAAGAAAATCTATTGAAATAAATTGAAAAGAAAAAAACTAACTAAAAACAACAAAATAATATGGCATATTATTATAAATTAGGGCAAATTCCCCCGAAAAGACATATACAATTCAGACAAGCAGATAACAGCCTTTACAAAGAAGAGCTCGTTAGCTCCAAAGGATTTAGTGGTATTTACTCCAATCTGTACCACATATACGCGCCTACACGCGTTAAAAAAGTAGACAAACCCACTCCTTTTCAAACTGAAATAGCCAAAGACTACCCTTTGTTGCAAACGCATCTGAAAACATCTGCCATCACACATACAGGAAAAGATTATTTAGAAGCGCGCCAAACCCTTATGATGAATAGCGACATCAGTATTGCCATCTGTAACCATACTGAGTTAAGTATGAACTACTACTACAAAAATGGCGAAGCAGACGAAATGCTCTACCTGCACGAAGGAAGCGGTTATATGTATTCACAATTTGGCAAATTACGCATTCAAAAAGGCGATTATGTAGTCATTCCACGCACTACTATCTACCGCTTAGAGTTCGAAACCGAACCTCGATTACTCATTATGGAAAGTCTTACCCCCATCGAAACCGTGAAACGCTACCGCAATGAATTAGGGCAACTTCTTGAGCACTCCCCTTATTGCGAACGCGATATACACCCCCCGCAAGAACTCGTCACTGAAGACAAAAAAGGCGAATACCTCATCAAAATCAAAAAAGGAGGTTATTTACATCACTATTGGTACGAACATAGCCCCTTAGATTTAGTAGGTTGGGACGGTTTTCTATTCCCCTACACATTCTCTATCTACGATTTTGAACCCATTACAGGACGATTGCACATGCCGCCACCCATTCATCAAACCTTCCAAACACAGGGCTGTGTAGTGTGTTCCTTTGTTCCGCGACTATTTGACTATCACCCATTAGCCATTCCCGCACCCTACAATCACTCCAATATAGACTCCGATGAGGTATTGTTCTATGCCGAAGGTAATTTTATGAGTCGTAAAGGCATAGATAGAGGGTCTTTCACTTTGCACCCCGGAGGTTTGCCCCACGGACCCCACCCCGGCACCGTAGAAAAAAGCATAGGAGCAAAAGACACCGAAGAGTATGCCGTAATGATAGATACTTTCAAACCGCTTTATCTGACAACTACTGCCCTGCAATATGTGGACGAAAACTACCCCATGAGCTGGAATGAGTAAAAGAAAACCACTTTTTAACAAACTTTATAATTTTTATCTACAAAATTTCGTATACAAATTATTCTATTATCAAAAAATAAATTCTAAAATCATGAAACGCCTCAAAATATATTCATTGTTGCTATTCCTTTGGATAACAGCTCAAACCTCAGCACAAGCCGCAGGTATAGTATTCGTAGAAGGCTCTTGGAAAGATGCCATAGAAGCCGCTAAAAAAGCCAATAAACTCCTCTTTGTAGATGCTTATGCCGATTGGTGCGGACCCTGCAAAGCAATGGCAAAAGATGTATTTCCACAAGAGAATGTAGGTACTTTTTACAATGCTAACTTTATTGCTTATAAAATGGACGTAGATTCACAAGAGGGAGGACAAGTTTTTGCTCGCTACAATGGCTCCGCTATGCCTACTTATCTCTTCATTGACCCTAACAATGAACAACTCGTGTACAAACAATTAGGTATGGTGCCCGCAGATGAATTCATCGAAATTGGTAAAAAAGCCCTACAAATGCCCGAATTTAAGAAAAAATACCAAGCAGGAACGCTTTCAGCCGATGAAAAACTAAACTATTGGGTTATGATGGAAGGAGACCCCGAATTAGCCGCTGATGTATGGAAACACCTTGAAGCGAACATAGGAGATAAACTACTTGAACCTACTAACTTCGACCTCATGATGGCTTATCCCACTGACTCACGTTCCCCTATTTTTCAATATTTTATGAAAAACGTGGAGAAATTTCAAAAAACATTTGAAGGGCAAACACTTGACTATTTCGGAGGTGTATTTGAAGAAACTTTCCAATTGGCAATCGCTAACAAAGATAGAAAGCTATTTACAGATATGCTACCCAATATTCAACTATTCAAAAAATGGCTCAACCCTGACTTCGATATGAAGGCTTTTGAGCAAAATATGTTAGAAGAATATAATTTACAAATAGGCAACGGAGGAAGATAATAAACCCATCTTAACCTTTTTCATGTCAGTCTCTTTTCTATAAAAAAGACTGACATTTTTTTTTGATATACGTATCCATGAATGTAACAACTCCTCAAAAATATGGAAAATACTTTGCAAAAAGCATTATGGCAAAGACTACAAAATTATACTTTTGACGACCCTACAGCCTCTTTTTCTTTTAGCAAAAGACTTTGCGAAGAAAATAATTGGCACATAGACTATGCAAAAGAAGTCATAGAAGAATATAAAAAATTTATGTATCTGCTTTGTGAAGCAGGGCATCCCGTTACCCCTTCAGATGCTATAGACCAAGTATGGCATTTACACATGATTTATACGCGGCTATATTGGGAAGATTTTTGCCCCAATGTATTGCAAAAAGAAGCACACCACGGACCTACCAAAGGAGGGAAAACAGAACGAGTTAAATTTCACGATTGGTACTCAAAAACCTTAGAGAGCTATCGCTCCCTCTTTCAAACAGAGCCCCCTACAGAAATATGGTTACCCGCTCAAGAGCGTTTTTCTCAAATCAATTTTCAAAGAGTAAATATGGACGAAAATTGGGTGATCCCTAAACCTTTTTTTCTACAAAAAAAATCAGCAACTACTTTTTCGGCACTACTTTTTGTACCACTGTTAGGGATTTTGTTTGCAGCCACAAATGTAGCCTTTTACATTGTAATAGTGGCGATTGTGGTAGTGTTTGGCTTGATATTAGTAGCAACGCTTACTGCTTCAAAACCACGACAAAAACGCCTTAAAAACAGGAAAAAAAGCAGAAACAACAGCAGTGCCGATGGTGGTGTTTCGGGTTGTGGCAGCGACTCAGGCAGTAGTAGCGGAGGAAGTTCTTTTGGTGGCGGCGATTCAGGGGGTGCTGGTGGCGATTCGGGTTGCGGCGGTGGAGGCTGTGGTGGTGGTTGCGGCGGCGGTTGTGGTGGCTAAAATAAATGAAGACTTTTAAACTTTATTGTTACTAAAACGTATAAAATAAAAATACTATACGCACATGTTCAGCACTAAAAATGTAATTTACTTAGCCGGGGTAGTCATTGTAGCTTTGATAGCCCTTCGTTTCCTAAAAACTGCTTTCTATTGGGCTAGCAATCTTTTCTGGTTAGCACTCTTTATTTTCGCAGGCTACTACGTCTACCAACTATTCAATAGTAAAAAAAGTGGTAGTGCCTAAGAAAATCATCTTATTAGCCATTTTCATCATATATTATTATAAACTACTCTTGTTTTCAAAACAGGAGTAGTTCTTTTTTTTATCTATAAACAAAAGGATTATCTTACTTCGGCACCATTGAGCGCGTTGCCTTCAGGGTTCATAAAAAGGAGTTTGCCTTCTGAGTCAGTAGTCATCAAAATCATTCCTTGCGATTCTACCCCCATAATTTTGCGAGGGGCTAAATTTGCTAACCAACAAACTTGTTTGCCAATAATGGCTTCAGGCTCAAAATACTCACCAATACCACTTGCTACTATAGGTTGCAGATTGCCCGCCTCTAACTGTAATTTTAGAATTTTTTTACTTCCTTTTACGCGTTCGGCAGTTTTGATGGTAGCTATACGGAGGTCTATTTTTTGAAAATCTTCATAACTGATGCTTTCTTTGAGTGCATTGAGGGTAATGGTAGCTGCTTGATTATTGTTTTCAGAAGTGGTAGTCATGGCAGGGTTTTTAGATTTGTTTAATTTCTCTATTTGAAACTCTATGGTTGTGTCTTCTATTTTCTCGAATAATAAGCCTATGTTTTCTATTTTTTGTTCGGCATTTAATAAATTCAAACTTCCTACTTTTTGCCAACCAAGAGGTTTTTCTATATTGAGTATTGTTCTAATTTTTTGGGCAGTAAAAGGTAAAAAAGGTTCAGCCAAAATGCTCAAATTAGCAACCAATTGTAAAGCACAATGCAAAACAGTAGCGGCACGGTCTTTATTATTTTCCTTAAGAAGTTTCCAAGGGGCATTGTCTTGCAAATATTTATTGCCCACACTTGAAAGTTCCATTAATGAGCCAATAGCCTCTTTGAAGCGATAATTTTGGAGCGATTTTTCTATTTTCTGACTGATGGTCTTGAGGTCATTTTCAAGGGCAAGGTCTATGCTTTCAAGGGTTTGTGCTGTGGGTAGTTGAGCGTTAAAGTTTTGCCCTGTAAGTACTACAGCTCTGTTTATGAAGTTTCCTAAATTAGCTACTAACTCACTATTATTCCTCGCCTGAAAATCTTTCCATGTGAAATCGCTATCTTTGGTTTCAGGTGCATTGGTGGTAAGATAGTATCTAAGTACATCTTGTTTTTCAGGAAATTCGGCGAGGTATTCGTGCAACCAAACTGCCCAATTGCGCGAGGTGGAGATTTTTTCACCTTCGAGGTTCATAAATTCATTGGCGGGTACTTGTGCAGGGAGCACAAAACCACCATGTGCTTTGAGCATGGCAGGAAAGATGATGCAATGGAAGACGATATTGTCTTTTCCTATAAAGTGTACGAGTTGTGTTTCTTCCTCTTGCCAAAACTCTTTCCAGCGCGCTGGTTGTTGTTTTTGGTCAAAATATTCTTTGGTAGCAGAGATGTAGCCAATGGGTGCATCAAACCAAACATAGAGTACTTTTCCTTTTGCTTGTGGCAAAGGTACGGGTATGCCCCAATTAAGGTCGCGCGTCATGGCTCTTGCTTGTAATCCCTGTTCTATCCACGATTTGCATTGCCCATACACGTTGGGTTTCCAATCTTGGGCGTGTTCATTGATAATCCATTCTTTGAGCCAAGTTTCATAATTTTGAAGGGGCAAAAACCAATGAGTAGTTTTTTTCTTGATGGGCTGTGCATTGGAGTAGGCAGAGCGTGGGTTGATGAGTTCATCGGGACTAAGCGTAGAGCCACATTTTTCGCATTGGTCGCCAAAGGCGTTTTCATTACCACATTTGGGGCATGTGCCTATGATATAGCGGTCAGCTAAAAATTGATGGACTTCGGGGTCATAGAACTGCTCGGTTTCTTTTTCCTCGAATAGGCTTTGGTCATAAAATTTTTTAAAAAATGCACTGGCGGTTTCGTGATGAGTGTTTGAGGAGGTGCGTGCATAAATATCGAAAGAAATACCAAACTGCTCAAAAGCGTTTTTGATTTGGTGATGGTATAGGTCTATGATGGCTTGTGGAGTAGTTTTTTCTTTTTCGGCTTTCATGGTTATGGCTACGCCGTGTTCGTCAGAGCCACTTACGAAAAGCACTTCTTCCCCTTTGGCTCTTAGGTAGCGTGCGTAGATGTCTGCGGGGATATAACACCCTGCTAAATGCCCTACGTGAATAGGACCATTGGCATAAAGGAGGGCAGCTGTGAGTAGATGACGTTTGTATTTTTTTTGTTCTGACATATAAATATTGAGCGAAATAGGTAGCAAAAGTATAGAATTTCGGTGGAATATGCAATCTGAAAAGTTATTTATGAGTAGCCACTTTCTTGAACATTTCTAACAATACTAAGAAATAGTTTTTGAGTTCTTCTTCCATTTCCATAATTTCTTGTACGCGCTTCCGAGCAAGGTCTGTTTCTATAGTTGGTTTGGTATCAAAATAAATAGGTTTTTGATTTTCAAAATAAACTTTTAGTTGTCTATAGGGGTATTTTTCTGTGTCGTTTTGTTCTTCTGTAAAAAGTATCAATTCCGTTGCTTCATTGAAAACAAACTCTGTGTTATAATGTATGTTCGTATATTGTTCATTGATTTTGATAGCTCTTAAAAAATAATGTTCTTCATCACTTTTGGTGAAAAAAATACGTAATTGATATTGTTGTGGCAAATCTTCTTGTATGTTTTTTCTTTGAAAAGCATTGAATTTTGCTTCCAAAAGCAGGTACTTTTCAGCAGTGATTTGGTCATTGACATAGAAATAAAAATCATTGATAGACCTTACTTGGTTTTCTACTTGCGCGTGGAGCCAAGTGGGTAAAAAGAGAATATAAATCAGTCCTACAATCTTTTTGATTGGCATTTTTTTAGATAACTTATACTCTTTTTGTACGGCTGAATACTGAAAAAGTCTGAGTTAGGGCAAACTAAAAAAAAAAGATTCCAAATAATATTGCTTATGCAGAGGCAGTGGCAGCGAATGTATGGGTAGTATTTTGTAAAACCATATTTTTGAGTGTTTCTATCCATAGTTGGTGCACATTGAGGCTTTCTACCAACTGCCAATGTGTTCCGCCAGCTTCCTCGAATACTTCTTTATACTCTTCACCTATTTCTATGGTGGTTTCGAGGCAGTCTGCTACAAAAGAGGGAGAGAATACCAGAACATTTTTTTTGCCTTCTTTTACTAAATCTTTGATTAGTGGTTCTGTATAGGGTTTCAGCCAAGGGTCATTGCCCAAGCGCGATTGAAAAGCAGTGGTATATTGCGCATCTGCTAAACCTAAAGCTTCGGCGATGAGGCGTGAAGTGGCAAAACATTGTGCACGATAACAAGCTCTATTGCCGCTATGTAAAGTGGCACAACAGTTGGCAAGTCCTTCTTTGCTTTTGTCTTTTTTTGCCTCTACCAAGCATGTACCTGTGGCATCGCCTTTGCGTATTTGACGTTCGGGCAAGCCGTGATAACTAAAAATAATATGGTCGTAGGGGTGCGCTTCTAAGTATTGTTTGCCGATGGTGGCAAACGCGTGGATAAAAGCAGGGTCATCAAAATAACTATGAATGAAATGAATTTCGGGAATAATTTGCCATTTACTGACCAATTCCATTACTTTCTGATGCACTGAGCCAGTAGTGGCAGAGGCATATTGTGGGAATAGGGGGACTACTATAATCTTATCTAAACCTTTGTCTTTGAGCTCATTGAGTGCGCGCTCTATACTTGGGTTCTGATAGCGCATACCCAAACTAACAAGATAGTGTGCGCCTAAAGTTTCTTGCAATAGTTTTTTAACTTGTTCGCCATATATTTTGATGGGGGAGCCTTCTGCTGTCCATAATTCTTTGTATATTTTTGCAGATTTAGGCGCGCGAAAGGGGGCAATAATGCCATTTACCAATAAGAAACGAGGTAGGAAAGGGATATCTATCACACGACCATCCATCAGAAATTCGCGTAGATATTTTCTTACATCGCCTGTTTTCGGGCTGTCAGGGGTGCCTAAATTGACTAAAAGAACGCCTATTTTTGCTTGCATATTAAATAATAATTGAGAAGAAAGAACCAATATACTTTGAGAGAACAAAAATAGTAGAAAAAAGTTTTGCAAGTTTTCACTCCATTGTTTTTCTTTCTTTGGTAGGTAGGGGGGTATCTACGCCTGCTTGCCCGTTAGGGTTGGGTTGGCGCGTTAGGCTGTTTTGTATCTTTTGTTCTTCGTTAGAGGGTTTGCGCGATTTGGGCGGGGTCTTAATGTCTAAATAAACCAATACATCGCCTTTTTCTATGTCTAAACTTTCAGAAGTTACAGGCTCTATGGAGTTTTTACGCTTAATGAAAAGTGGTATCATGGTGCGCAATTTTAGATTGAAGCGAAGAAATTTATTGAGTTGTTCTTTGCTCTCGAAATCACTTTTGACTATTTCTAACAAAGAATCTTCTACTACTTTTTCTAAATTATTGTAGTGCCAATGTGGGTTACGGAATAGGATATTTTTGCCATCTGCCAACTCTTCACCTGCCCCTACGATATTTGCCTCCGATTTAGTGATAAGTCTATAGCCCCGACTTCCTGTGAATTCATATTCGAAAAGATTGCAAATTTTTTGGTTGTTTTTTTCGTTTTCGCTCAGTGCCAAAAGAACATTATAACGGCTTAGGTCTAATTTTTCTACTACCTCCTTGTCTGTGATATTGCCTTCATAGAAAGATAGTTCATTTTTTTGGGCTTCTTGTTTTTTGCTATTGCTACTTTCAAAATCGGTAACTAAAACGGGTATTTTTTCTTGAGTTTGTAGATATTTCCCTATAAAACGGCTCAGCGAATTGTTGCCAAAAATGATAATACCATTGGTTTGATTGTTTTGGTATTCTTTGGGCAAAAGTATTTTCATCATATAACCACTTATTACGCTTGTAACTAAAGCCATTACGACTAATGCCACAAACATGAACTCATCTATCACACCGAACTGCAATGCCAAACTTGCCAAAATAATTTCCATAGCTCCACGTGCATTCATACCAAAACCTACTGCCAACGAAGTACGAATGTTACGAATTAACAATTTGCGTTTATCTTCTGAGTCTACTTGTTCTTCTTTATGTTTGGGTCTAACAAGGTTAATGATAAAATTACCAGAACTGCAACCTATAATTTTGCCAAAAAAAGCCATTGCCATTACCAAAGCCACCAAACTAAAATCAAAATTATTGATGAAATTGATTTTTAAGCCTATGGAAACAAAAAATAAGGGTGCAAAAATATTAGATACAAAATCGTGAATAATTTCTTTTGTTTTTTTGCTCATGTGCAAAGAGTCGCTCAGTGCAACTCCCACGATGAATGAGCCAAAAATAGCATGAATGCCTATAGATTCTGTGAAAGCAGCAGCCAATACAGCCAAAATGATGACAAAAGCCAATATGCCTCCAGGGAATGATAAATGATGGTTAATGAGTGGCAATATTTTATCAATAAAACGCCTTCCTACGGTAAGCATCAAGACCGCAAAGAGTACGGTGCCGCCTATGGTAAAACCGATGCTATTAAAACTATTATTTTGTTTGATTAAGCCCAAAATGACAGAAAATATCATCCAGCCGATGAAATCATCAATCATAGCAGAGGCAATGATGAGCATTCCTGTCTTTGTTTTGAAAATACCCAAATCCATGAGCGTTCGTACTATTACAGGTAGGGCAGTAATAGAGAGTGCCGTACCCAAAAATAATGCAAAGATAAATGTATCGCTATTGACAACAGTAAAAAAATTGGGCATTACATAGGGCGCAGAAAAACCCAATACGAAAGAGAGTGCAATTCCTGAGAGGCTGGTAGCCAAAGCTCTGCTTTTTTGCCCTAAAATGAGAGAGAGTTCTACCTCTAAACCTGCAGTTAGTAAAAGCAACACTACTGAAAGTGAGGTAAGCCCATGCAAAGCTACAGGTACATTGCCTGTGGCAGGGAACAAATAGTTGCTCACTTCGGGTGCGAGTGCGCCCAAGATGGTGGGTCCGAGAATGAGTCCTGCTAATATTTCGCCTACTACTGCGGGTTGTTTAAGCTTTTTGAATAATTCTCCTAATATTTTTCCCAACAACAGCATTATGCTTACTTGTAATAGAAGGATAATAATGTCGTGGTGTGAAAGTGCTTTCATCGGTGCTATTTCTAACTTTTCTAAGGTTGTTTTAATGCTAATTTTATATATCAATATTGATACCTAAAAAAGAAAGCAAAAACAACAATTTGCAAAATTAGCTTTTTTTGGCAAACGATTAACGTATTTTAGGGAATAATTGCAAAATCTTTGGCAATTTCCTTTGCAACTACCTGCCCTGAGATAAGCGAAGGAGGAACTCCCGGGCCGGGTACGGTAAGTTGCCCTGTATAGTAAAGATTATTTACTTTTTTACTTTTAAGGCTTGGTTTCAGAATGGCAGTTTGCATAAGTGTATTGGCTAATCCATAAGCATTGCCTTTGTAAGCACCATAATCTTGCATAAAATCTTGGTGCGAATAGTTTCTTTTATAGATAACATGTGGTCGGAGGTCTTCGCCTATGTGTTGTGCGAGTCTTTCCATTACGACATTATAATAGTGTTCTCTAAGGTTTTCAGGGTCTTCCAAATTAGGGGCTATGGGTATCAGTATAAACATATTTTCATGACCTTCTGGGGCTATGTTTGGGTCTGTGATTGAAGGAACTGAGGTATAAAATAGGGGGTCTGTGGGCATTTTGGGTGTTTGGTAGATTTCGCGCGCATGTTTGTCAAAATCAGTGTCAAAGAATAGATTGTGGTGTAAAAGCTGCGGCACTTTTTTGTTAAGACCTAAATAATACAAAAATGAAGAAGGTGCCATTGTGCGTGAGTCCCAATATTTTTCGCTGTAGCTGCGGTGTTCGGAAGCTAAAAAATTAGTTTCTGCATGGTGGTAGTCTGCGCTGACTACGACTACATCTGCCTCGAAATCGCCTTTTGAAGTAATTACTTTTTTGGCATTTTTGCCCATTACCTCTATTTTTTGTACCTCGTGCGAAAAGAAAAACTCCACACCGTTTTCTTCGGCTAATCGTTGCATTCCTCTTACTATTTCGTACATACCGCCCTTAGGATACCAAGTGCCTAAGGCAATATCGGCGTAGTTCATTAGGCTATACAAAGCAGGTGTGTTTTGGGGGAGTGCGCCCAAAAAAAGAATAGGAAACTCCATGAGTTGAATAATATGGGGGTGTTTAAAAAACCTTCTTATATGTTTGTGCATAGAAGTAAACACATCCATTCGGAAAAGAGCCATCAATAGTCTTAGATCTACAAATTCTAAGAGTGAGCGGCTTGGTTTATAAACCAAATCATTGATACCTACTTGGTATTTGTAGGCGGCTTGCGCCAAAAATCGGTCTAATTGTTTTGCACTTCCTTTTTCTTTGGTTTCTAAAAAATCTTTAAAATCGTTGAGATTTGCGGGAATATCCCAAGCGTTATTTTTTTCAAAATAAACTCTATATGAAGGATTTAGGCGTTCTAATTGATAATATTGTTCTACTTTTTTGCCAAAGGTTGCAAAGTATTGCTCGAAAACATCGGGCATCCAATACCAACTTGGTCCCATATCGTATCGGAAGCCTTCTGCTTCGAAGATGCGTGCGCGCCCTCCTGCTATGTTGTGTTTTTCTACTAATTTTACGTTGTATCCCTTTGCCGCGAGTGTAGTAGCGGCTGATAAGCCTGAGAAACCTGCTCCAATAACAACTACTTTTTTTGACATTTGATTTTCTAATAAGATAAAAGAGTTCAAAAAATAAAAAAGGTTAGATACCTTTTATATCTAACCTTTGATGGTAAATTATGTTTGAAAAAAACTTATTTAACTGCTTTGAGTGTAGTTTTGATGTAGTTGTAGTCTTCTACAAGTTTGGGTTTGCCTGTGTAAAACTCCATAAAAGAAATGGCTACAATTGTTTTTTTGGCTTCCAATACTACTAATAAAACTTTTACCAATTGCACTTCGCCGTCTTCATCGGGTGCACTTTGGTCTATTACTTCTAAGAAAGGAGTGCCATCATCAAGAGTACCTTCGTTGTAGGTTTCTAATTCGTCTAATGATTTTACGATGCCATTGAACTCGCTAAGTAGAAACGCGCCTAATTCGCTTTCCATTTGGCTTTCGTCTTTGTAGCTTACGGTTTTGATAGTGATGAAAGAGTCGTTGTCATTGTGCGAAATCATAGATTCAGTTTTGTCATATTTGTCTTCGAGTGTCCAATCGAAGAAATATTCGAAACTGATACCATATTTTTTGAAAGTAGAGGTGATTTGGGCAAAGCTGTTGGTGTATGCCCAAGTAAATAGGATAATGAAGAATAAACTTTTTTTCATAGGAACTGAAATTTGAAATTTTAATAAAATAAATGAATCTAATGATATTTATTACGACTTATTACTTTATGTATAAGTAGTTCGTTACAAAAAAAGGTATTTATTTTTTATTTTTTGCCATTTTTTTTATTAATTTTCTGTTGTGTTTTTGCTAATAAAAAAGCATTTATCTTCTGAGTCAGAAAATAAATGCTTCGTAAATTTGTATTTTCAGTTTGAAATACTTAATATTGTCTATCGCTTTACAAAGAGTTATTTTTTATTTATGTTGGTATTGCACCAATTGATCTTTGAGCTCTTTGCGAGCGATATGAATACGATTTTTGACCGTACCGATTGGAATTTTAAGTTTCTCGGCAATTTCGTGATACTTAAATCCTCTATAATGCATAATGAAAGGGGCACGGTACACTTCATCTAAACTATCAATGGCTTTGCTGATGTCGTTCATCATAAATTCTGAGTAAGCCAAGTTATCGTTGGCATGTTCTACAGAGTTGATATAATGTAGGTTATCAGTAGTGTCTATAAAGGTATTTCTCCTTACTAAACGTTGATAATTGGTGATAAAAGTGTTTTTCATAATCGTATAGAGCCACGCTTTTAAATTTGTCCCTTCGGTAAATTTATCGCGGTTCGTGAAGGCTTTGAGCATTGTTTCCTGAAGCAGGTCATTTGCCTCCTCTGCGTCTTTTGTAAGTTTTAAAGCGAAAGGCTTCAAAGACTTAGACATTTGGTTTATCGACGAAAATTCGATAGTTGCCATAGTGTATCAGAGTATTAAAAAGTATATGATTATTTACTGAAACAAAACTACTATTAAATTTTCATATTTCCAAATTTTTGTCTAACTTTTTTTTCATTTCTTTAAACAAAAAATGAAGACAAGGAGCATTCGACTAAAGTAAAAAATATTAATTGGCTTCTATGGTTTGATATTATTCTGATAATGCTTTTGAGAAGAATATTATTTTGTTTAATTATTTATATAAATTGATTAAACAAAAAGTGGTTGATTTTAAGTCGATGTTTAAACACTTAGTATAACTTTTTTTAGTTTTTAGGCTCTTTTTAGAACAAAATGGCTATTGAGATAGTATTTTTTATAGAAAACCTTCGGAAATATGCTAAAATTAATTTGTGGAACTTTTTTGATAGTAATACTATTCTTTTTGGGTTGTAAGTCTATCAATTCAAATTTTGATACGCTTTCTAGTACCCTTGAGCTTCATTTTTCTCACCGATTAGAAGGGCAACCTTTTGCCCTGAATCAATCTTTGCAAAATGTGTGGGGAGAAGAAGTTCGTGGTACTTTATTGAAGTATTATATTAGTAATATTCGGCTGAAAACGCTTTCGGGCAAAGATTATGTAATACCTGAGAGTTATTATTTGATTGATGAAAGTCAGAGTGAAAGTAAAAAAATAGTATTGAACAATTTACCCCCCGATGACTATTCTGAGATTAGTTTTACGATTGGAGTAGATAGTTTACGAAATGTTTCGGGCTTGCAAACAGGTGCTTTAGACCCTCTGAATGCTATGTTTTGGACTTGGGCTACGGGGTATATTTTCTTACGTTTTGAGGGTTATTCTTCGGCATCGCCTTCGGGGGCGTTTGTGTATCATGTAGCAGGTATTGTGCCTCCTAATAATTGTATTCGGCAAAAAACATTTGCAATGCCTACTCATCATATTACGCTTACGGCTATCAAACCTAAAAAATTATTTTTTGAAGTAGAGTTAGGAGAGATGTTTAAAAACCCTTCACAAGTACGTATTTCGCAAATTAACAATGTGATGGGAGGGGCTAATGCAACTATATTGGCAAACAATTATGTGGACATGTTTTCAATCGTGAAGGTAGAGTGATAGTGTTATTTGTGTAAGATATAAAACAAGTCCAAGCTATTTTCTGCGTCTTGGCTTAGGAAATAGTCTTCATAGTGAATTTGTGTTACTAATGAGTTGTCTTGTTGGTGTAATTTCTTACGATTCATTCTGTTGAGTATTTCATAGGGAATTTGTAGTAGGGGGCGTGGTAGCCAATACTGCATTTTTAATACGTCCCAACGGGTTATTTTTTGCACTGCCTTTTTATTTTGGGCATAGTATTGCATCACCAATTCATTGCCCGCTATGCCTTTAGCTTCTACTTGTGCAAAGTGTTTTTGACAGAGTTGTAATAGTTCTTTGGGTAAGTATTCGCGAATGTGCCAAGGGTTGCGGGTGAGCGAAAATTTTCTGTTAGGAGTGGTAATGATGGCTTTTCCTCCCTTTTTAAGTACGCGTTTGATTTCGCTGATAAAAAGTTCGTCTTTAGCGATGTGTTCTATTACCTGAAAAGAAACAATGGTATCGAAAGTATCATCGGGTAGGCTACTCATTGGGGGTATATTTTGCTCTACGAACTGTAATGTAGGGTATTTTGCTTGCAACATTTCGATGAGTTGCGCATTTTTATCAATTCCTGTATATTGTTTTGCTTTTTCAATCAGTACATCTATGCCTCTACCTAAACCACAACCTATTTCTAATAAATTGCCTTCTATGAGTGGGGCAGCTTGTATGTAGGCAGCGAAGAGGCGTTGGTGAATGGGGTTGTCAGAGGCTATAGCATCAGAAGTGAGTTCGGTGGTACTGTACATAAATAAGATAAAAGTTAAAATGGAGTTGCAAAGATAGTATTTTTTTAAGATTAAAAACCCAAGCCAAAGGAAATTGACTTGGGTTTTTTTGAGATGAAAGATTTTAAGAATGCTTAACTCTTATCGGAGGTGGTAAGAGATTTCTACGCTTATTTTACTACCGTTGGGAGCGAGTTCGTTGAATGAAACTTCAGATAAGCGAACGATGATGCCCTGATTATCGCCTGTATCGGGTAAGGGAGCGATTACGCGTGCATAAATAAATTTACCGTTTTGAGTATTAGTTACTTTTATTACTTCGCCTGCGGGTATTGTGCGGTGCAAACAAACGTGTTTATTGGTACTAACATCTAAAATTCTGTCTGCCAAACCTGTTTCTTTTTTCTGAATACCTTCTTGGCTCATGTAAGTTTCTACAGTATTGGTACTTGTTTGTTGATTATTTGTACCTGTGCTTGTATTTGTGTTGTTGTTAGTAGTAGTATTGTTTGTTTGTTGCTGTGTATTATTATTAGTTGTGTTTGTATTCGTGTTATCACCTCTTGAAGCACCTGTGTTGTTGTCTAAGAATGAATCCATGTCGCTTCCTGTCCCAGTGTTGCTGTTTTGTGTGTTAGTATTATTATTAGTTTGTGTATTGCCGGTTTGTGTATTATTGTTTGTAGTAGAAGTAGTACCGATAAAACTGTTAGAACTAAAATTAACATCAGCTTTAGCTGTTTTTTCGCCAGGGTAAATGGTGAGTGTATCACCTAATTTGATATGCGGTGCGCCCGATTCGTCTTTTTTTCTTTTTTCTAAAAGGGCTTTGTTCCAATCGTTATAGATGATAGAAGGGTCTATATCTCCTTTACTATTTTTGACATTGTATTCTTTGGCAATATTCCAATAGTTATCACCTGTTTTTACAATGTGTTTTACTAATTTAGAAGTATTGTCATTATTTTGAGTCTGTGTATTGCTTTGAGTGTTTGTATTATTTTTATTATTATCTATAAGATTGTTGTATGCATTATTTGTGTTATTATTTGTTGTGGCATTATTTTGTGCTACTTGTGCATTTTCAATGGTATAGATAGTAAGTTTTTGGTCTAATTTGATGACATCAGAAGTGAGTTTATTCCATTTTTTGATGTCTGCGACCGTAACTTGGTATTTTTTGGCAATGCTGGTGAGTGTTTCATCATCTTTTACGGTATGTGTTTTAGTGAGTGCATTGCTAGATGTGAGTGTTTTTTCTTGTATTGTATTATCTGTATTGGGGACATAAATGGTTAATTCTTTGCCTACTTCGATTTCATCATTAGTTATGTTATTCCATTTTTTTAGGTCTGCAAGTGCTACATTGTATTTTTTAGAGATACCATAAAGCGTTTCTTTTCCCATTACTTTGTGTTTTAGGATTTTATTTTCTGCTGTGTTATCGCCTTGCATAGCAGGTACATAAATATCTAATTTTTGCCCTACTAAGATGGCATCATTGGTGAGGTTGTTCCAACTTTTGATTTCATCTACCGAAACACTGAATTTTTTGGCTATTTGTGTCAGGTTATCTTTAGGCTGTACGGTGTATTCTTTTAGCTCTCCTGTGCCTGTTTTGAGTATTTTTGCGGAGGCGGTGTAAGTACTGTTGGGGTTGTTTTTGTTAGAAGATTTTCTGTTTCCTACGCTCACAGCGAGTTCTTGTCCTATTTTAATTTTATCATCAGGTAATTGATTCCATTCTTTCAATTCATTTACACTGACGCTGTATTTACTAGCAATATTGGTAAGGTTATCGCCTTTTGCTACGGTATGTTTTTTTAAAATGACTGTTTCTTGGTTGCTTTCTTCTTCATTGTTGCCTGTTGCCAATACGTTCTCATTGTTGAGAGGGATAAATAGTAAGTCATTAGCAGAGATAGCATTGGGGTCTTTGATGTGAGGGTTAGCCCCCATTATGAGTTGTTGCTTGATTTTGTAGCGTGTGGCAATTGTGCTAAGCGATTCTTTAGCATCTACTTTATGCACAATATACATTTTACCTTCTATTTTTTTGAGGTATAGAGAGTCCTCTGTAGGTTTGGCAAAACCTTCGTAGGTGAGTAGCCCTATGGATAAGCAGGCTAATTGTATGAAAAGTTTTTTCATTTGATAGTGTATTAAAATCTTTCAAATATAACTATTATTACAAATATACGCAAAAATTTTGCCTATATTACAATAATCTTAGTAAATTATTTCACAGTTTGGTTTTTCTTGTTTAAGTAGTTCTATGTGTCCTTTTGGAATTTGTTTGCAATAAGCGAGGTTGACTCTCTTGATTTTTGGTAGGTTGATGAGTGGGCTGAGGTCGTGGGTTTGTGTTCCCCAAAGGGAAATGGTTTCTAATTCGTGTAATTCTGCTAAGGGGCTAAGGTCATATATTTGTGTCATTCCGCATTTAAGTGTGCGAAGTTGTTTGAGTTCGCTGAGTGGCTCAAGATTTTGGATAGGGTTGAAAGAAAGATTCAGCCTTGTTACTTGTGGCATGGACTGTAGAAAGTCTATGTTTTTGAGTTGTGTATTTGCAAGCCAAAGTACCTTTAATTTTTTGCATTGAGGAAGTGTTTCGAAGTGTGTGAGTGGGTTATCGTTGCAAATGAGGGTTTCTAAGGAGACTATAGGCGTAAGACTTTTGAGGCTTTTGAGGTGTGTGCGGGCACAATCGAGCATAGAGAGGTGCTCTAGGGAATGTAAGGGGCTGAAATCGGTGATTGGGTTTGAGTGTAAGAGGAGTGTTTTTAGGGATTTGATAGCATTCAAAGGTTTTAGCGTCGTGAGTTGTGTATTCTGGCACACTATTTCCTCCATATTTGTCAGCATTAGGAGTAAACTTTCATAAATGCGGAGGTGTTGTACTTTGAAAGCATGGAAAAATACGCTTTCGTAGATGCGCGAAGGGTTGTTGTAATAATATTGTTTTGATTGACTTAAAATGACCATATCTCTACCCGATAGTTTTTGTCTAAATTCGTAGTTGAGTAATAGTATTTCTTGCCACTTTGTGTCTATGGTGTCCCACCATTGACGTACAGAAGCGATATCCATAGAGCTTGATTATTGATTAACAAAATTGTGAAAATAAGTACACTCTTCTAATAGTTCGGCGTAGTAGCGTGTATCTTTATATTGTTTTTGTAGTATTTCAAAATTTTCATGGGGTTGTTTTGCGCTATTTTCTTCATTGATATCGAAGAGAATGGAAAACCAAAAATTATTCTGTTCGCATTTGGCAGCCATGAAGGTGAGTTCAGCAGCTAATTCTTTGTTTTTGAGATTTTTGGCTATGTTTGCGGCTTTTTGATAGTATAAATAAGCCCATTGGTTGTCGAAATAATTAATGAAGGCATATCCTGTTTCGTGTTTTGTATAGTATTCGTGCAGGTAAATATCAGAACCACCTCTTTCATAATCGAGTATTTCCCAAGCGTGTCCATAGTGTGAGGTGTTATAGTAGGCATTGGCTATTTGTTGGTGTATTTTTAGTTGTTCTTCACTGTTGTTAGAAGCATTGGCTTTTTGCTCTAACTCAAGCATTTTTTTGGCATATTGCAATTTATTATATTTTGTGCCTGTATACTCACATCTGATACAATCGTTTAGGTTCATAACTTGGAAGGGGTCGCTTACTTCTATATCAAGAAACCCTCCGGGAAGTGCTTGTAGTAGTTTGATGGCTTCGCCCCATTGCCTATTGGCTAAGTGTAAAGTTGCTTTGATTTCTAAAAGATTGTGTTTTGCTTGTGTGTTTAATTCTGTTGTCAGTGTTTTATTTTTTTCATAAACCCCATTGAGTCTTAAACACAATTGTTGCTCATAAGGTGTTTTAGAAGGCTTGTCTATGAGTTGTAGGGCTTCTTCTATGAGTTGGTTATTGTATTGTGAGCGTAAGGTATATAGACCACCTTGACACATCATACTGCGTAGGTGAAGCCCTTTGAGTGCATAAAATCGTTCCATTGCACGTGCATAGTACTGTTGTATTGAGGGGCTCTGGTTTTGGTTCACTTCCTCAAATAGGGTTGTTTCTAAAGTTTGGGCATAGTTTTCTTGGCTATTTTGCGTGCTAAGAGTTATTTGGAATACTAAGATGAGGTCTTTAGCTTGCTTTTTCAGCGCAGGGTCGTTGGTTGTTTCGGCAAGGGTTTTGAGTCCTTGAAGACTCTCATTGCGTTTTCCTTCTAAAAACTGTAAGTAGAAAGAAGCGATTTGCCATAGTGCGGGTTGTTGTGTTTTTTGCTCTTTTGCCACTTGTGTAATCCAACTTTGAAGAGTTTGAAGGCTAAGGTAGGCTTCTTTGGTTGAAATTTCTTGCGGATTTTCTATAAACAATAAATTTTCGTTGAGTTCGGTATCTAAAAGGGCGTATTCTAATTTATTAATTTCGCGAATTAATAGTAAAGCAATTTGGTCGGAGGAGGGGTCAAGGGCATAGATGTTTTTCATTTCTTCTAATGCATTGGCTTCGGGTTTGATGCCTCTCAATAGATAGAGCGTGGTCTTCTCGCGGCTATTTTGGCATAGTGCTAATGCTTGTTGCCATTCTTTTTCCTCTTCTATTTTAAAACTATAATAAGCGGATACTCTTTTATTGGGGCATTTATCGAATACTATGCTGAAATAATAAGCGGATTCCCCTTGTTTTCCGATTCTTTGCAAGGCTCCTGCTTTATAATTCAGTGCCCAATATTTGATGGTGCTTGAGCTATTCAAAGGGGCTATCATTTGGTCATAGTATTGAATGGCTTTTTCGTATTGTGTAAGTTGAAAAGCCAAACGGACGATTTGGTAGGCATATCGTAGCTTTAGGTTTGCATTTTTGGTTTTTTGCTGTGTGGCTATACCTTGCGTAAGGAGGGTTTCCATTACTCCAAAGTCTTGTTGTGGCGGCGCATCATATATCCAATCATATTCCCAATACAGATGTGGTTCGCAATTTTTAGCAAACAGAATGTATTCTGCTGTTTCTGCATCTTTCTTTTCAACAATGTATTTTACGAAAGAGTTATTTCCCCATTGATTGCCCAATGAGCGGTTTTTCCCTTGAATATAATCTACTATTTTTTGAGCATCTTCTTTGTTTGCTTTGTATAAATAAGCGATAATATCTTCTTCGGAGGCTTGTTGATTGGCATATTGTTGCCATTCTTTGATATTGTCAGCAGTTTTGGCTTCATAAGAGTTCCATTCATAGTCATAGAGTCTATCAAATGTAAAATGGAAGGGTTGATAGGCTTTGTTTGGAATCAAGGCGGTAGGTTCTAAAAAATTATAATAATAGAGCCAAGAGTCGCTATAACCTCCGCAAGTGCTTTGAAAAATTTGGATAGGGAATGTGGCAAAAACAATACTAATGGAAGCGATGAGCCAATGTTTGTAAGTCTTCATAACTAAAATGCTTAAAATTTTCAGAATCTAAATGATAATAAATCACTTCTAAGGGTTGAGTGGTGATTTTTCTTTTTAATATATCTATAGTGTTCTCCAAAAGAGGATATGTGATAATTTCTAATCTTATTTTATCTTGTTGATAAAGGTATTCACCCGCAAGATAATGACTTTTTGTTACTTCATATTCGTTTGTAGCAATTTTTTTGTAGTAAGGAGTTTCAAATTCCTTTGCGGTAAGGTGGTTCAGAAGAGCAACTACTTGCCCTCGTCTTTTTACAACTGCCCAATTATAAATAGGCAATGCTATTGCCAAAGGAAGAGGATATTGTGCCAATTTATCAATGTATTGGCTCACTATCTGAGGGTCTAAGATAGAGTTTTCGGTATTAGAGCCATCTATTTTGCCTACATTGTAACACATCAGTACACCTTTATCTATAGGAGGAACGCCCGTAAGATGATTATATTTGATTTGATGCAGACGAATGGTCGCTGAAAGTAATATTTTTGGTGAGTTTTGTTTTTTGATTGCTTTCAGCAGTGCGAAGAATTTTTCTTTTGTCCCTAAACTCCAATCACAATCCAATTGTATTTCAACAATTTCAGAGGCATAGAAGTACTTTTGGTGTATGCTTTCTATCTGTTTTTGAATACGAATAGCCAATGATTCTATTGCTGAGGAGTTGATATGCTCCATTGTACGGTTAGTGATAAATATAACAGGGATAATTTTTACCCCTAATTGAAAGTCATTGGACTGTTTATTGGCATAAAGAGGGGCTATGGGAGTAGCTTCTTTTTTCTCAAAATGCCAATCTACATCGAAAAAATGCACATATAACCGTTGTGAAGCAAGTTTTTCTACATATTGCTTTTCTATGCTATCTATAGCCCAATGTCTGCGCCAATGATAGAAGTTCACCACTATTTCGGAGTCTGTTGGGTTGCCACAACCTACTAAACCATATAAAGTAATGATAAATAAGTGTTTTAGTGATAGATTATATTTCATATTGAGTACAATTTTATAGAATATTTTCCAAAATAGTACTTTTTTTAGGGTTCATTTTTTAATAGTGCTTATTCATAATAGATTAGTAATCATATAATTTCTATGTAGTAATACTTTTAAACGATTAAAAAAATTATATCAAAAATCAGATAAATACTATTTTGAGTAAAAAAAAATAAAAAATATGAAGTAATATTTTTCAACTAATGAATACTGTTGTAATTTTAAGATTGAATTAACAATAAGTTAATATTTAAACACAAAAACTGTATGAAAAAAGGATTACTATTATGTATGGGATTGCTGCTCTCGCTCTTCATTTCGATAGGAGCATATGCACAATCGACCGTATCTGGGGTGGTAACCGATGAAAATGGCGAACCCATCCCCGGTGTAACAGTACTCGTAGAAGGTACGAGTACAGGTACAGCTACGGACGTAAATGGTGAATATACCATTGCCGTTCCTGCTGGAAAAAGTCTCATCTTCCAAGGCATAGGCTACTCTTCACAGATTGTAGCAGTCAATGGACAAAGTTCCCTTGATATTGCCATGTCAGAAGATACCAAAGTCTTAGACCAAGTTGTAATTACAGCTTTAGGTTTAGAAGCAGACCGCGACAAACAAGGATCTTCTTCTTCTAATATTAATGCTGTATCAGTAGTACAATCTGGTGAAACAGGTATTATCAATGGCTTAAAAGGTAAAGCTGCTGGTATTAACATTATCCAAAACACAGGTGATCCCGGTGCTGGTTCTCGTATCATTTTACGTGGAGCTACTTCTATCACTGGTAACTTAGACCCTCTTATCGTAGTAGATGGTATTCCCATTAATAATGACTCTTACTACGGTGCTGGCTCTTCTACTACTGCTGGTGTGGCTCAACAAAACCGTATGAACGACATCAACCCTAATGACATTGCCTCTATTGAGGTATTGAAAGGTGCGCCTGCAGCGGCTCTTTGGGGCTCTCGTGCTGCCAATGGTGTAATCATGATCACTACTAAAAAAGGTCGTGGTGCTGCTGGTAAAAACTTTACTGTAGACTATAGCTTCTCATTAGGTTTAGACGAAATCAACCGTAAAGTACCTTTACAAAATACTTATGGTTCTGGAAACAGCGGTCGTTATCAATTCAACCCTACAGGTGGTCGTACTTGGGGGGATAGAATCAGCGACAGAAGTGGTGCAGCAGATGCTATCACTTTAGGTGCTGGATATTTCACAGATGGTACAAGCTGGATTTACCCTATTGCTAATGGTTCTGCTGGAACTACTAAAAATGGTGGTAAAAACTCACGCCAAACTTATGATCCTTTTGAATATCTTTTCAAAAGAGGGGTAACTATCACTAACAACATTAGCGTAGGTTCTGCTGACGAAAGAGGAAGCATCTATGCAAGTTTCTCTGATTTGCGTCAAGATGGTATCATCAAAGCAAACAGCAACTACCGCCGTACTACTGCACGTTTGAACCTCACTCGCAACTTAGGTAAAATCTTTACTTTGACTGCTAACGCAGGCTATACTAAAACCTATTCAGATCGTACTCAACAAGGTTCTAACCTTAACGGTTTGTTCTTAGGTGGTTTGCGTACTTCTCCTGACTTCAACCCTTTCCCTTTCGTAGGTACTTATGTGGATGCAGCAGGTAACCAATTCCTTAACCGTCAACGTGCTTATCGTAACCCTTTAGGTTCAGCAACTAACTCTGTTTATGATAGCCCTCTTTGGATGATGAACAATATCTTCTCTAACACTGAAGTAGATCGTTTCATTGGTAAATTGGAGTTCACTGCTGACCCTACAAGCTGGTTAAACATCATAGGTCGTATAGGTTATGATACTTATTCAGATGTTCGTAATGACTACTTCCCCGTGATAGCCGCTGGTGATAACAATGGTGGTCGTTTCTCTCGTCAAACTTTTAATACAGACCAATTACAAGCAGATTTGATCGCTCGTGGTAGCTACCAAGTAGGCGATTTCTTAAAAGGTACTGTATTGTTAGGTGTTGGAGTAAACGAGAGACGTAGATCAGATATTTCTGTTACAAGCCGTAATTTCACAAACCCTTTCTCTCCCCCTCAATTAGATAATACAACGTCTGGTAATATATTCCCCGATAATGCTACTCAGATAATACGTTATTCAAGTTACTATGGTACTTTAGGCTTTGAAATCAAAGAAATGGTATTCTTGAATGCTGGCGGACGTTATGATATGTACTCTACCTTGACCAATACACCTAACAATGGTGTTTTCTACCCTACTGTTGATTTGGCATTCCAATTCTCTAAATTGATTCCTGAAAACAGCATCTTGACATTCGGTAAAATCCGTGCAGGTTGGGGACAAGTAGGTCGCGCAGATGACCCTTATGGTACACGCACTGTATTTATTGGTTCTACAGTAGCTGAGGGCTGGGGACCTGGCTTAGATGGTGCTGGTTATGGTGGAACATTTTCAACGGACGCACAAGCTGGTAACGCTGATTTGAAACCTGAAATCAAAACTGAATTTGAATTGGGTGCTGACTTACGTTTCTTAGATGACCGCGTTAGTGTAAATGCTACTTACTACTCTAATAGAACAGATAATGCTATACTACCTCTCCCCATAGCTAATTCTACTGGGGTTTCATCACAAATAGCTAATGTTGCCTCTATTGAAAACAAAGGTTTTGAGTTAGAAATTACTGGTGAAATATTGAAAATGGGTAACTTCTCTTGGGTAACTAACTTGAACTACTCTCGTAACGTAAACAAAGTAACCGCGCTTTCTCCCGGAACAACAAGTTTGTTCTTGAATGGTTTCTCAGGTTCATCTTCCTATGCTGTAGTAGGCGCACAATTAGGCGTACTTTGGGGTACTTACTATGACAGAAATGATGATGGAACTATGAAATTAGATGCAAATGGCTTCCCCACTCAAGCAGGTCAAGAAGGTATCTTAGGCGATCCAAACCCTGAGTTCCGTTATGGTATTGGTAATACATTCACTTACAAAACTGGCGACTTCGGTACGCTCTCTTTGAACGTATTGTTCGAAGGTAGTTACGGCGGTCAAATGTGGAATGGTACAAAAGGTGCTTTGTATTTCTTTGGTACACACCAAGAAACAGCTACTACTACTACTATCAGTGCGGCTGATGCTACTACTGTTAGAAACTATGCAGGACAAACTGCTGCTGCGGCTTACCCTCAGTATGTAAACCCTGATGGTTCTTACACTATCCGTGGTGAAATCAAACAATTCTCACCTACTGGTCCTCGCGTATTGGTAGATGAAACATGGTATCGCATCGGTTTAGGTTCTGGTTTCACTGGTCCTACTTCACAATTCATTGAAGATGCTTCTTGGTTCCGTTTGCGTGAAGTTACTTTAGGCTATACATTTAGCTCTGAAGGATTCCGTCGCGCAACTAAATTGCAATCATTGAACGTATCATTGACTGGTCGTAACTTGGCATTGTGGACAAACTACACAGGTATTGACCCTGATACTAACTTGACAGGTTCTGGTACTGGTCAAAACGGTTTAGGTATTGATTATTTCAATAACCCTGCTACTCGTTCTTACATCATGACATTACGCATCACCTACTAATATTACTTTCTGTACTTGTGTTTGGGTATTTTACGAAATACCTAAACCTTGTCAAAAAATAAAATTCAAAATATTCTTTAAATATGAAAAAGATACTTAATAAATTAGCTGTTCTTACTTTATTTATAGCAATGTTGCCTCTCAACTCTTGCTTTAGATATGTAGAGGGCTATGATCTGCGCAAATTGGTTTGATTATATCCTTAGAAGGGGAAGACGCTCGTATGGTAAGCATGTGGGCTCAACAATTCACTGGTGTTGACCGTCAGTATGCTTCAATTGATGCTTATACAGTAAGTTCTGCTGATTACGATTGGTTCAATAAATACTATGAAACTATTGAGCAAGCTAACGTAGCGATCAGAAAAGCAGATCAAGTGAACAATCGCAAAATTCGCGGTATGATGAAAGTAATCAAAGCACAAATGTTAGGCTCTATGGCTGCTTTGTGGGGCGATATACCTTTCACTGAATCTAATCAATTCCCTTTGATCAAAACACCTAAATACGACAACCAAACTACTGTAGTATATCCTGGTGTACAAACACTTCTTGATGAAGCCATTGCAGACTTAGGTGGAATAGGTACTATCGTAGGTACTTCTGATTTATTCTTCGGTGGTAATGCTTCTCGTTGGATTGCTGTAGCCTATACTTTAAAAGCACGTTTCTACATGCACGTAGGTAACTATGCAGCAGCTATTACAGCAGCAAACTCTGGTGTAAGTGCAACTGCAAACGATATGCTTGCTAAACACACTACAGGTACTTATGGTACTGACCTCAACCTTTGGAATGCTTTCCTTTACTATGAGCGTGGTGGTTATATGGATGCAAGTGATTCGTAGAGCTTTCATCTTTGATGCTGCTTTAGGTTTTGCTGACCTTAACTATGGTGATGGTTCTCCCGGTACTGGTGGTGCTTTTGATGCTGCTGCTTCTTATCCTTTGGTAACTTACAAAGAAACACAATTGATATTGGCAGAAGCTAAAATGCGTCAAGCGGCTCCCGATGCAAATGGTGCCTTAGGTCATTTAAACAATGTTCGTACTGCTTTGGCTGCTGAATATGCAGGTGGTACTTACACTGCTTATGTACTTACTGACTTTGATGCGGCTGGTATTGCTGGTGCGGCTACAAGAACTCAAGCCCAATCTCTTTTATTAGACGTTATGTAAGCTTATTTGCTCAAATAGAAGTATACAACGATTTGCGTCGTGCTAACAATCCTCTTGGATTGACTGCTAAAAATGCAAGTGGTTTCCCTCAACGTTTCTTCTATCCTCAATCTGAAATCAATGCTAACCCTAATACACCTGCCTTGGCAGCAGCAGACTTATTCGCTAAGACTCGCGCCAATGGTGGTACTAAATAAGGTTTAGTGTCATTATTCATACAAAGACTGTTTGCCCAAAGGCAGGCAGTCTTTTTTATTTACAAATAAAGTCCTTATTTTTGCATATTGATTGTATTGACAATTTTTCACTAAACATCGAAATCAAATGCCTAAAAAAACAATTCTTTTATTGACCTACATTCCTCTGCTGTTTTTCTTACATGCTACTTTTTTGCCTGCTTATCAAATAGAATATTATACTCAAGAGAAAAAAGAACGTGAAAGTCATTGGGTAGATAGTATTTATGCAAGTATGACAGAACAGGAGCGAATAGGGCAATTGTTTATGGTGGCTGCCTACTCTAATAGGGACGAAAGCCACTACATGCAAATAGATCAACTAATAAAAGAGCATCATATTGGAGGACTGATATTTTTTCAGGGTGGTCCGGGTAGACAGGCAGTTCTTACAAATCGCTACCAAGCACAAGCCAAAATTCCTCTTTTGATAGGTATAGATGGAGAATGGGGGTTGGGTATGCGTTTAGATAGTACGATTAGTTTTCCAAGACAAATGGCATTGGGAGCAATTCAAGACGATACACTCATTTATCAAATGGGGGCAGAAGTTGCATACCAAGCCAAAAGAATAGGTATTCATATCAATTTTGCCCCTGTGGTCGATGTTAATAGTAACCCTTATAACCCTGTCATTGGCAGTCGTTCTTTTGGCGAAAATAAAGAAAAAGTAAGCAAAAAAGGCATCGCTTATATGCGTGGTATGCAAGACAATGGCATCATAGCCAATGCTAAACATTTTCCAGGGCATGGTGATACTGATGCTGATTCACACCATACACTACCAAGTTTGAACCACACGCGCGAAAGACTCAATGAAATAGAATTGTACCCTTTTAAAGCACTGATGGAAGCAGGTCTTCAAAGTGTTATGGTTGCGCATTTGAGCGTACCCGCTTTTGAAAGCTATAAGTTCAAACCTACTACGCTTTCTTACAATGTAGTTACAACTTTGCTTAAAGAAGAAATGCATTTTGAAGGGCTTGTATTTACTGATGCACTTAATATGAAAGGTGTAGCCAATTATTACAAGGCGGGTGAGTTAGATGTATTGGCTTTATTGGCGGGTAATGACATTCTACTTTTCCCTGAAAATGTGCCTTTGGCAATCAGTATGATAGAGAAAAATATCAAAGAAGGAAAAATCAAAATGGAAGACCTTGAGGTAAAAGTGAAAAAAATATTGCACTATAAATACCGAGCAGGGCTTTATAAAAAACAAATAATAGAACTTAAAAATCTCTATGAAGACTTGAACAATGCCAATGCTAAAAAATTACAAGAAACACTTTTTAGAGAAGCCATCACTGTACCCAAAAATCTACAAGAATTAGTACCATTTCGCCGTCCCGATACGGTGCAATTTGCCTCTTTAGAAATAGGAAAAGGCATTAAAACTGATTTCCGAAATCATTTGGATAATTATGCCTCTTTTCAGCATTATTTCATTGCTCAAGATGCCATTCCTTATCAATATGATACACTATTGAAAAGCCTCCAAAAATACGAAGTAGTAGTAGTGGGGATACAAGATATGCTTTGGCAAAGTCAAAGCGAATATGGCATCAACGCACTTATGCGCAATTTGATAGAGAAACTAAGCCAAAAAACTAAAGTGGTACTGACAGTTTTTGGTATGCCTTATTCCTTGCGAAACTTTCCTAATGCACAAGTACTGATATGTGCCAATGAAGAAAATACCATCACAAGAGCCCTCATACCACAACTCCTTTTCGGAGTAATAGGTGCGGAAGGTAAGTTGCCTGTAACTGTTGGAAGCTTATTTTCAGAAGGTGATGGTAAACTTACTGCCTCTTTACAACGCTTAGGGATAGCTGACGCTTCTACGGTAGGTTTTGACGTTAATAAGTTACAAGCTGTAGATGAATTGATAGAACAAAGTATTCAAAATAAGGTAATGCCCGGTTGTCAATTGCTTGTTGCACGCAAAGGTAGTATTGTTTGGAATAAAAGTTATGGTTATCAAGACTATGAAAAATCAATGGCAGTTACCCAAAATACGCTTTATGATGCAGCTTCTATTACTAAAGTATGTGCTACATTGCTGGCTATTCAATATTTGTATGACCAAAATAAAATAAAATTAGAAAAAAATGTAGCAGAATATCTCCCTGAATTAGCCAATACCGACAAAGCCGACATCACGATAGAAGAATTACTTTTGCACCAATCGGGCTTACAACCTTTTATCCCTTATTGGCAAAAAACAATTCACCCAAGTAAAACACTGATGACAGAGTATTATAGCGCGGTCAAAAGTGCAGAATACCCCTATCAAGTAGCCAATAATATTTTTGCAAAAAAAGACATGGAAGAAACCATTTGGCGATGGACAGTAGATTCAAGGCGAGAAGTAAAATCTGTAGGTAAAGAGCGATATAAATATGTATACAGCGATTTGAACTTTTATTTCTTAAAACGCATTGCCGAAAGAATTTTACAACAACCCATTGAGGTATTTTTAGCCCAAAAATTTTACCAACCCTTAGGGCTCAGTTATATCGGTTTCAATCCCTTAGAACGATTCCAAGCCACACAAATTTCTCCGACTGAAATGGATACCTATTTTCGTCAACAGCTTATAAGAGGAGTAGTACACGATCAAGGTGCAGCTATGTTAGGTGGAGTAGGAGGGCACGCTGGGCTTTTTTCCAATGCCAACGATTTAGCCGTAATCATGCAAATGATACTTCAAAAAGGATATTATGGAGGGCAACGATTTTTGCAAGCCTCTACCATAGAGTTATTTAATCAGAAAAGAGTAAGCGAAAACCGAAGAGGTTTAGGTTGGGACAAACCCGACCAAATTTCAACGGCTTATATGATTACACAATTACAAGCCCCTAATGCCATTGCACACTCGGGCTTTACAGGTTGTTTAGTATGGGCAGACCCCGACAAAGACCTTGTAGTGGTCTTCTTATCCAATAGAATACACCCCTCCGTAGACAACCAACAACTCATACAGCAAAAAACCCGAACAAGAATTCTTGAAATAATATACCAATCTATACAAAAATAGCCCTATATTTGCTTACATCATGAAAAAACACCATAACTCAAGATGAAAAATATATTGAAATTTTTAGGGACGTCCATTCGTTTAAGAGTGATTTTGTTTTTTGGTGTATTCTTTATTACAATTAC
Source organism: Cytophagales bacterium (assembly GCA_004293905.1). Taxonomy (GTDB): domain Bacteria; phylum Bacteroidota; class Bacteroidia; order Cytophagales; family Microscillaceae; genus RDZE01. Next base: position 284,864 of record RDZE01000014.1, read on the forward strand.
AGCCAGTTATCTACTCACTGCTGCCTATTTTCAGAGCCTTGAAAAGTACCAATTCGTACTCAACATAGCAGGGCGAAATGGTAATTTATTGCAACAAATTGTACTTCTTTCGCACCAAGTAGCAAGAGAGCAAAAAAATGCACGTAATTTTCTTATTGAAGATATTAACTTGGTTTCGCTCAACCTAAAACTACTCAAAGAAGGGGGAGTAACTAATTTTGAGGGAAGAAAAATAACATTAGCCCCCTGCGAAAAAGAAATTTTACCCGTTCTGAATGCATTAGAAAAAAACTGGATCAAGTTCAAAAAAGATGCAGACCAAGTAAGCGAAATGAACGCCAAAGTAAAAGCCTTCTCAAAAGCAGAACAGGGTATAATATGGGTAGATAATCCAAAGTTAGAGGCAATTATCAAAAACTTAGAAAGCCAAACCGATGAATTACTCTACCTCAATGACCAATTCATTGACCTTTACTTCGAGCTAATAGAAGAAAGAAAAGACAATGCCGATACTTTTCTTTTAGTATTACTTTTCATCAATGGCTCTTTTATCATTATTGGTTTTCTATTGCTTCGCCAAAATATATTTATTCCCTTTGATAAAATTGTAGACGTAGCCGAAAAAATAGGACAAGGCGACCTTACCCAAAAAATCAATTTCAACACTCAAAATGAAGTAGGAGAAGTTGCGGACGCGCTTAATCGGTTGGTAGACAAAATCAGAAATGCGACCGATTTTATTAAAAACATAGAAACGGGAAATCTTACAGTACAATACGAGAACGAACAAAACACTAACCACGAATTAGACAATGACACCCTCGCAATGGCACTTATCAGCATGCGCGGGCGTTTGCAAGAAGTAGCCGTTGAAGAAGCCAAACGACAATGGACTACACAAGGATTGGCATTGTTTGCTCAGATACTCCAAAAAAACAACGATAACATAGAAAATCTGTCCTTTGAATTTGTCATCAATATCGTCAGTTATACCAAATCGGCACAAGGAGCATTGTTCATTGTCAATCGAGAAGATGAGCAAAAAATACACCTTTATATGTCTGCGTGCTATGCTTATGAACGCAAACGACTTTTAGACAAAAAAATCGTATCAGGGGAAGGGTTAGTGGGGCAAGCCTTCAAAGATGGCGATGTAATTTATATGACCGAAATTCCTGACGATTTCACCGAAATCACCTCTGGTTTAGGAGGCAGCCGACCTAATAGTATATTGGTAGTGCCGCTCAAACTCAATGAAGTAGTATATGGAGTGTTGGAATTGGCTTCTTTTTACGCTTTTGAAGCCTACCAAGTAGATTTTTTGAAACGCTTAGGCGAAAACATTGCTGCTACTATCAATAGCGTACAAAATACTGACCGCACACGCCGACTCTTGGAAGAATCTAAGCAAATTACATTGCAAATGCAAAAACAAGAGCGCGAAATGAAAGAGAACATGCTCGAATTGCAACTCACACAAGACCAAATGCGCCGCAATCAAGAGCTACTTTCAGCCCAATCGTATGCCATTAATACCTCGCTCATTTATGTAGAAATAGACATGGAAGGCAATATTTTGAACTGCAATCAAATATTTGCCAATGTGTTAGAATATCTACCCCAATTCCTTGTACAGAGAAAATATCAATCTTTGGTTTATAATGATAACTATGCACAACAAGAGTTCGAAAATCTATGGCTATTGTTAAAAAGTGGCAAACCCGTCATAGGTTCTTACAAACGTGTTACAGCCAACGGTGCTGAGCGATGGATTAGAGCTACTTATTCTCCCATCAAAGGTATAGACGGCAAACCGTATAAAATCATAGAAATTGGCTTCGATGTAACTGCCGAAAAATCAGCACGTCTCGATTTCCAAGAGCAGTTGGCTTCTTTCAAACGTTTTACAGGCTGGGTAGAGTTTGATACTGAAAAAAATATCAGAGATACTAACCAAATATTTACACAACTATTACTCACTGACTCTGAACAACTCATTGCGCAAAACTATGATACAATATTTCAACAAGAGCAAGCAGAAAGTGAAGAACTTTGGGGAAATCTTTTAGCAGGTGAATATCAGCAAAAAGAAATTGCCCTTAAACTTGAAAATGACGAAACACTGTGGCTACAGTGTAGTTTCAACCCTATATTAGACTTAGAAGGGAAACCGAATAAAGTAGTTTGTTTTGTGAATAACATTACAACCAGAAAACGCAATGAAGAAGTCATCAGATTGGCACAAATAGAATCACAAGCGCGACAATCGAACTTGGTTGCGATTATTAATAATACTGAAGATATTATACTAACACTAAACTCACAATACCAAATTACGCTTTTTAACGAAATAGCCGCTAAAACTTTTGAGGAGATAGGTACGCCACTTTATATAGGCATGCACGTAGCCGAAACATTTCCTGAAAGCAAATTCAATGAGTTTACTGCCTACTATGAAAAGGCTTTTACAGGAGAGCAGTTTGCAGTAGAGGAGTTTTTATACAACCCCAAAACCTACAATGCTACACTCTATGCAATGATTTTCTATCCTACCTATGATGACCAACACAATCAAAATGGGATTGCGGTATTTTTAAGAAATTTTGCCGAAAAGAAAAAGCAAGAAAAAGAGATGGACAAACTCAAACGACAGATAGATGCTCAAAAGAAAACCATAGACCGATTGGAGAAAGAGCGAAAAGAAATCAAAGAAACCCTCAAAAATAAAGACCAAGAAATAGAAACCCTCAAAAATGGAAACTAATTTTATACTACAAGAATTGGAAGAAGCACAAAAAGTACTGAACCAATTTCTACAAAATGCCCAAAACATAGAAGATATAAAAACAATAGCGCATCTGATGATTGAAGCTATAGGCAAAGGGGGCAAAATTATCAGTTGTGGCAATGGAGGTTCTCATTGCGATGCGATGCACTTCGCCGAAGAACTATCGGGGAAATACCGCGAAAACCGCCCTGCGCTGCCCGCAATTGCCATCTCTGACCCCAGCCACATCACCTGTGTAGGTAATGATTTTGGCTATGAACATATTTATGCGCGGTTCATAGAAGCATTGGCTAAACCCGAAGATGTATTGTTAGGTATTACCACCAGCGGAAACTCTGCTAATATAATAAAGGCGGTAGAGGCTGCAAGACAGAAAGGAATGAAAGTAGTGCTTTTATTAGGCAAAGAGGGAGGTAAATTAGCCAATAAAGGCGATGCCCAAATCATTGTACCGCACATGGGCTATGCTGATAGAATCCAAGAAGTACATATCAAAATCATTCATATATTGATTGCTTTGATAGAAAAAGCAATTTACAAATAGAGAAATACGAAGAAGAGATTTTTGAATGATGTACAAAAATCTCTTCCTACCATTATTTTACACGCTCTATGTACTCGCCCGTAACGGTATCAATGCGTATTTTTTCCCCTGTATTCACAAACAAAGGAACGCGAACTTCTGCTCCAGTATCAATGGTGGCGGGCTTGAGTGTATTGGTAGCGGTATCGCCTTTGATGCCCGGCTCTGAATAAGTAATCTCCACTACAATAGAAGGAGGTAGAGTAGCAGAAATTGCATTGTTGTCTTCATCAAAAGCAATTAAAAGATTAATACCTTCTTTGATAAACTTAAATGCCTCACCTACTAATATCTTATCAACATACACCTGCTCATAGGTGCTATTGTCCATACACACCATACTATCACCATCTAAATAAAGATATTGATAATCGCGTGTTTCTACTCGCACAAACTCTATAGCTTCACCTGCACGAAAACGATTTTCTGCCAATTTGCCACTGCGTACATTGCGCATTTTTACTTGATAAAAAGCCCTTAAATTGCCGGGCGTGCGATGTTCATATTCTAATACTTGCATCAATTCACCATTGAATTTGATGAATGCACCGCGCGAAAGGTCTGCTGTCGTTGCCATATTGATTCTTTTTATGACTGATAATTTTTTACTAATTGTGCCGCAAAAATAGGCTTTTTATTGTTCTATTGTTGTATATTTACCAAAAAAAATTGTGCTATGCCACAGCAGCCTACCCCTTCTTATTTCAACTACCAAATAGAAAAAATACTCGGACAAGGAGGAATGGGGAAAGTATATCTGGCAAAAGACACAAGGCTTAATAGAAAAGTAGCCATCAAAGAACTCAACAGACTCTACGTAAATGAGCCTACTGTAAGAGAACGATTCAAGAATGAAGCCGCGCTTTTGGCGAAATTAAAACACCCTAACATAGTAGCACTCTACGAATATGTAGAACATCCTGATACTCTTTTTTTAGTGATGGAATACATAGAGGGTATTCCATTGGACAAATACCTCAGCGAACACTCCGGACCTATTCCCGAAAACAAAGCCATTCATATTTTTTTGCAACTTTTAGAAGCTTGCCAATATGCGCACGAACAAAATATAATTCATAGGGACATCAAACCCTCCAATATCATTTTAGGGGCGGCAGACGAAGCCAAAATATTAGACTTTGGTATTGCCAAAGCCATCAACGAACCCCAAGACCAAAAACTCACACGTACAGGCATGAGATTGGGTACATTGTATTACATGAGCCCTGAACAAATTAGAACGCGAAACCTCGATGCACGTAGCGACATCTACAGTTTAGGGGTTACACTTTTCGAAATGCTTACAGGCAAATGCCCTTACAGTGCGGAGCTTTCAGAGTATGATGTAGCCCTAAAAGTAGTCAATGAACCACTACCCCGCGCCAAATTTTTTTATCCTAATGTGCCTGATTATCTGCAAAAAATAATAGACAAAGCCACTGCTAAAAACCCTGAAGATAGATTTCAGACGATTGAGGCAATGAGGGAAGCTCTGCTCAACAAAGCCATTGATATTGCCGTAACACAAAAAGAACTTAATCCACAAGAGCAACAAAATGTAGTAGAATGGAACTTCAAAACCCTTAAAAGAAAAGAAGATTTTGAATTGGCACAAAAACAAGCACAACCAAACTTTGCAGACCTTGCCCCCTCTCGAAATACGCCCCTACCTATATCCACACAAGACAATACCCACGAACTCATAGAAGAAACTGTATTGATAGACCAAGTTTTTGGAAAAATAACCCACCATTATTTGGGCTATTATCGAGGCAAAGATTTATTTGAGAAGGGACAATTCAAAAAGATAAAATGGGAGAAAATAGAGAAGATAACACTTTATACTAATAGAGAAATTTTTTCAGGTGTTTTTCTACTTGCCATATTTTGTTACGTATACATCATTACTTGGAATTTTTTCACACTCTTACTCTTATTCTTTGGTTTTGGCTTTGCTTGGGTATGTTTTTTAGAATTCCCTACCATTACTATCACTAAACACGATGGCAAAAAGTGGCGTATGAAAGGCTGGCCTTGGCAACTAAAAAAAGCAAAACAATATATACAACAAGCAGAAAAAGTATTGGAAAACTATTTATAAAAATGGAAAGTAACAAAAAAATCAAACACATCAGCATTCCTACCACTTGTGGAGAAGATTGGTCGGGTATGACCCCTACAGAAATAGGGCGTTTT
>RDZE01000001.1 GCA_004293905.1 Cytophagales bacterium
TTTTGTTAATCTGTCTAAAATAATGATAGGATTGCAGGATTAACAGGCTGATTGATGGTTTTTATAGCATTTGAAAAATCCTGAAAATTTTGTTAATCTTGTCTAAAATAAAAAACAAGTTGATTGATAATTTTTTATAGCATTTGAAAATCTTGTTAATCCTGTCTAAAATAAAGGGGAGTATGTCTTGAAAATTAATCCTCATTCTTTTGTACATACAAATACCAGCGATCTAAATCTAAACCACACAGATAACCATATTCTTCGGGGCAGGGCGCACGATGCTGACACCCCATATAACAACCATTATCTAAGGGTATACAATCCAAACGGTCTTCTATAGCTTCCCAGATGGTAGTCAGTTTATTTTTGGTATGTCCATAAATGAGTTGTTTGCCTTGCAAAAAATTGCTTGGGTTGAGGGTTTTTCTTTGCCAAAGCATGTATTGAAGGTCTTCCAAAGGGTTTTCTACTTGTGTATTGATTGCTCCATGTACCAAGTAAAACCTATCTAAAATGTAATAGTAAGGTAAAGCATTAAGCCAAAGACCTTGTTTCTCATCTAACTGATGCACTATAGAAGTATAATGGCTTTCTTCTTTTCTATCTAACTTTTCAATAAGCATCTGCTCGTGATTGCCTCTTAGAGGAAAAATTTGGTAACCGCTTGTTTGCAGTTCCATAATATCTTGCAAAACCCCTAAACTATCTGTACCTCTATTGACATAGTCGCCCAATAAAAATAATTGGTCTTGGGGGTGTAATTGAAATTTTTTGAATAATAAACTTTTAAAAGTTTTTCTGCATCCATGTATATCACCTACTACAAATCTTCGCCCTTGTGTGGAGGGTTTTTCAATGAATAAATTTGTGTACGGCTGCATTTTTTCCATATTCCACGTTTATATATACACAGATAAGCAAAAAACGCAACACTTCGGAAGTATTGCGTTTTTAGTGATCCCGTTTGGATTCGAACCAAAGACCTACTGCTTAGAAGGCAGTTGCTCTATCCAGCTGAGCTACGAGACCAGAAATAAGTGAATGTCGGGGTGGCAAGATTCGAACTTGCGACCTCCTGCTCCCAAAGCAGGCGCGATGACCGGACTACGCTACACCCCGAACTATTTAAAATAGGCTGCAAATTAAGCGTTTTTATTTGGTACTTGCAAATTTTTGTTTCTTTTTTTTTAGCTATTGTTTTTTATGTTACTTTTGTGGCTATTATCATTGCTGTCATGAAATCTACTATGCGTTTTTGGGGATTTATTGTTTTACTCTTCTTATCTCTACCCAATGGTTTTGCACAACTCAATAATGAGGTGTTCGAAGACCGTTTTCACCTAATACCTGAGCGAAAAGACTATTTGTACTTTTACTTAGACAACCTAAATTTTTCTAAAAACAATGAATACTTCAATAAAATTGTCTTAGGAAGAACCTATTTTGGCTACCAACTGAGCCCTTCGTTGGTATACTATCCTGCTGAAAATGTACGTGTGCAGGCAGGTTTTTATGCTTGGAAAGATTTTGGCAATGATGAATATTCGAAAGTATTGCCTTTGTTTTCTATTAAATTCAATAAAGACAGCTTGTCGATGACTATTGGCAATTACCAATCGGGGCTCTCACATCGGTTAATAGAACCTCTTTTTGAGTTCGAAAGACTCATTACCAATCGTTGGGAAAATGGTTTGCAAATCCAATACCATAAAAAACATTTTTATGCCGATATATTTGGCGATTGGCAGGTGATGATTTATGACAATTCACCTTTTCAGGAGCAGGTTTTTGCGGGCATCTCGGCTTACTATAGAATATTTGATAAGCCCAATTTTGTACTCCAAATACCGCTTCAATTTGTCATACAACACAAAGGGGGGCAAATTAACACGGGGCAACAAAGTTTGATTAATACCATTAACCAAGCCGTAGGGCTGAGCGTGGAGGTAAAAAACATTAGTCATTTTCTTAAAGCCGTCAGGAGCGATAATTATTGGGTAGGCTATCAGGGTGTCGAGATTGATAGTTTAGAAGTGCAAACTGATATTTTAGGCAGTGGAATGTACCTCAATTTGAATTTTGATACAGAAATGGGCAATATTATGTTTAGTTATTGGGACGCTGAAAATTTTAATTCGGCACAAGGCGGATATTTGTACCGCTCAGTTTCAAGACAGGATAGCACCTACACCGAAAAGCGGCGACAATTACTGATATTGCGCACTATGAGTGATTTTAAAATAGCCGAAAACTTGTGGCTTACCCTACGTTTTGAGCCTTATTATGACTTTCAGAACCAACTTTTTGAGTTTTCCAATGCACTTTATCTCACCTATAAACCCTCTATTAAAATAGCACGCATAAAAAAATTAGAATAAAATAGTTTTTTTGTTAGCTTTGCATAAATTTCTATATTTTCCATGTTATATTATTTATTTGATATTCTGAACAAATACTATAATTTCCCAGGAGCGGGTGTTTTCCAATACATCTCTTTCAGGGCTTTTATGGCTACCTCTATATCGTTGTTAATAGGGGCTATTTATGGTAAAAAATTGATTTTGACACTCCAAAAATTTCAAATCCGTGAAAAAAGCCGTGAATTAGGATTGCCGGGCGAAGACCTAAAACAGGGTACTCCTACTATGGGAGGGCTTATCATCATTGCCTCTATAGCCATACCAACTTTGTTGTTTGCCAAATTGGACAATGTTTATATCCTTTTATTGCTCTTTACTACACTTTTATTGGGCTTTATTGGCTTTTTAGACGATTATACCAAACTGATTCAGCAGAAAAAAAATTGGCTCGTAGGCGATAGAGGTATCAAAGGCAGGTACAAAGTAGGAGGGCAGATTATTGTAGGCATTATCGTAGGGCTTACCCTTTACTTTAGCCCACAAGTAGTAGTGAGGCAATATCTCAATCCTGACACTGCAAATTTCAATAGTTCGGCTATTAGCACAAGTTTCAAAGATATTAAATCGACCATTACAACCATTCCTTTTTTCAAAGGCAATGAATTGAACTACCGCGATATTTTCTTTTTTATTCCTGATGGTGTTTTCTGGCTTTTGTATGTTACAATTGTAATATTCATCATCACAGCCGTTTCTAATGGAGCTAATATTACTGATGGCATAGATGGTTTGGCGGCAGGTAGTTCAGCCATTATAGGTACTACTTTGGGTATTCTGGCGTATGTGTCTGGCAATACAGTATTTGCGCAATACCTCAATATTATGTATATACCTAATTTGGGCGAGTTGGTAATTTTTTGCGCCGCATTCACAGGGGCTTGCGTAGGCTTTTTGTGGTACAATTCTTACCCCGCACAAGTGTTTATGGGCGATACGGGCAGTCTTACCTTAGGAGGGCTGATAGCAGTAGTGGCTATTTCAGTACGAAAAGAACTGTTAATACCTATTTTGTGTGGTATTTTTTTGGTTGAAAATCTATCTGTAATTATTCAGGTAAGTTATTTTAAATATACCAAAAGAAAATATGGAGAGGGGAGGCGTATTTTCAAAATGGCACCCTTGCACCATCATTATCAAAAATTAGGATACCACGAAGCCAAGATAGTAACCCGTTTTCTCATAGTAGGCATTTTATTAGCCATCATCACATTGGCTACTCTCAAATTGCGCTAAACAGTTATTTTGTTTATATCTTTGTATTTTGGAACAATAATTACCCCAAAAATTTACCTATGGGAGTTGCAGAAAGAAAAGAAAGAGAAAAAATTCAGCGCAAAAATGCGATTGTAGATGCTGCCGAGAAGATTTTTTTTAAGGAAGGAATAGAAAATACCTCTATGGATCAGGTAGCACAAGAAGCAGAACTAAGTAAAGGAACTTTGTATTTGTACTTCAAAAGTAAAGAAGAACTTTACAAAGCAGTTGTCATCAGAGGTTTTATAGCACTCAAACGTACCCTCAAAGAAGCTATTTTAGTACAAGAAACAGGCTTGGAAAATGTAAGAGCTATTTCAAGAGCTTATATTGATTTCTCTAAAAAGCAAGCAGGCTACTTCGACGCCATTTTGTATTTTCAAAATGACCATTTCAACGCCAAAGAAACCAATGAACAAGCACTTGGTTCCTTAGAAGGAGGCAATGCCGTGATTCAGGTGTTAGTAAATGCGCTCAAAAAAGGCATAGAAGACCATAGTATACAATCTCACGTAAAACCTGTGGAAGTGGCTTTTGTATTATGGAGTCAGCTCACGGGTTTGCTACAGGTCATTCAACGGAAAATGAAAATTATCACTTTTTACTATAAAATAAAGCCAGATGATTTGTTGCAAAATTATTTCAACTTGCTTACACAATCACTCAGCAACCCATCTCCCTTATGAGCAAAGAATTAGTAAGACGTTTAGGGCTTTTTTCGGCAGTGATGCTACTCATTGGCACAGTCATTGGCTCTGGCATTTTTAAGAAACCAGCAGTAATGGCAGGTTATTTACAATCGCCCGAATTGCTCATTGCCGTTTGGGTAGTGGCAGGGTTGGTTACTTTTTTTGGCGCACTCACCAATGCAGAGGTTTCAGGTTTGTTTGAAAAAACAGGAGGGCAATACCTTTATTTCCGAACCATGTATGGCGATTTTTTTGCCTATCTGTTTGGTTGGTCTATGTTGGCAGTCATACAGTGTGGTAGCCAAGCCGCGATTGCCTATATTTTTGCTGAATATTTGGGCTACTTTGTGGCTTATCCACAACATTGGAGTCAAGACGATTATGCACTTTGGTTGCCCTTAGTAGGCGATATCTACCCTTTAAAAGAGTTACCTACCAAATTAGTAGCAGTAGGGGCTATTCTTTTGCTTACAGCGATTAACTACGTAGGTGTATATGCGGGTGGGGTGGTGCAAAATGTACTGACGAGCATCAAAATAGGGGCAATGCTCTTATTGGTTCTGTTTTTATTCTTATTGGGCAAACAAGGGAACGTAGATAATTTTTGGACAGATGCGCCCAATTTTGCTCATTTTTCTTTTCTACAAACGCTTTCCGCCTTTGGCTTGGCTATGAGTGGGGCTTTTTGGGCTTATGATGGTTGGAACAATATTACTTTTGTAACAGGCGAGATGCATAACCCTCAGAAAAATATCCCGCGCGCATTTTTCTTGGGTACACTCAGCGTTATTGCTATCTATGTGCTTATCAATTTGGCATATTTGTATGTGTTGCCTATCGATAAAATGGCTCAATCTAAACTTGTAGCTGCTACTGCTGCCGAGATAGTAATGGGCGAGGTAGGAGCTTCTTTTATTGCTGTTGCGGTCATTATCTCTACTTTTGGCTCTCTGAATGGTAGTTTATTGGCATCGGCGCGCATTCCTTTTGCAATGGCAAAAGACAAACTCTTTTTCACTCACTTCGGGCAAGTACATCCCCGTTTTCATACGCCTCATTTTGCGTTGTTAGTGCAAGGCATTTGGGCGGCTATTTTGGTCTTTTCGGGTACTTTCGATATCATTACCGATTATGTTATTTTTGCGGCTTGGCTCTATTATGCCTCCGCAGGTTTGGGTATTTTTATTTTGCGTTGGCGCATGCCCGAAGCGCACCGCCCCTATAAAGTATGGGCTTACCCTTTGCCTCCTTTGATTTTTGTTGCTTTTTCATTTTTCTTCCTCATCAATACTTGTATTGCTGCACCTGAAAAAGCGGCAATGGGTATATTGCTTATCGCTTTAGGTATTCCTTTTTACGCCTATTTGAAAAGAAAAAAAGACTGACAGTCAAATAGTTAAGAAAAAATGATAAAAAAAACAATCAATGTTTGAACATTAACTTTGAAAAATCTGTTGTATAATTAAACAATCAATGTTCAAACATTAAAAAAAATATTCTTATGGCAATCTGGAAAATAGACCCTTCACACTCCGAAGTTCAATTCAAAGTAAAACACTTAGTTATCTCTACCGTAACAGGTGATTTCAAACAATTCGATGCTACTTTAGAAAGTGCATCAGAAGATTTTAGCGATGCAAAAGTAAGTTTTACGGCTGACATCAACAGCATTTCAACAGGTAATGACCAACGCGATGGACACTTAAAATCTGATGATTTTTTCAATGCGGAAAAATTCCCCCAATTGAGCTTTACTTCTACAGGCTTCAAAAAAGTACATGGTGAAAATTACCAATTAGAAGGCAATCTCACTATTCGTGATATAACCAAACCTGTGAGCTTAGACGTAGTATATGGTGGCAGCACTAAAGATGGCTATGGCAATCACAAAGCAGGTTTTGAATTAGCAGGCAAAATCAACCGTCAAGACTTCAACTTGAAATGGAGTGCTGTAACTGAAGTAGGAAGTATTGTAGTGAGCGATGAAGTGCGTTTGGTAATGAACGTACAATTTGCGAAACAATCCTAAGAAAAACTCAGTAAGTACATAAAAAAAGAGGCTGTCCTTTTGGGGATAGCCTCTTTTTTTGTCTTTGTTTCTTCTATCTGAAAGCAGGAATCCCCGTGATTTCATTGCCTAAAATGAGCAAATGTATATCATGTGTCCCTTCGTAAGTAATTACTGATTCGAGATTGTTCATGTGTCGCATAATAGGATATTCGCCTGTGATTCCCATTCCGCCCAATATTTGTCGTGCTTCGCGCGCTATATTAATTGCTATCTCCACATTATTTCTTTTTGCCATAGAGATTTGCGCTGTAGTGGCTTTTCCTTCATTTTTAAGCACACCCAAACGCCAAGCGAGCAATTGCCCTTTGGTGATTTCAGTAAGCATTTCCGCCAATTTTTTCTGTGTGAGTTGAAAGCCTCCTATGGGTTTATCAAATTGTATGCGTTCTAAGGCATAGCGGCGAGCAGTGTCGTAGCAATCCATAGCAGCCCCTAATGCACCCCAAGCAATGCCATAACGTGCATTATCTAAACACTTCATAGGTCCTTTGAGCCCTGTTATGTTCGGAAGGATATTTTCTTTGGGTACTTTTACGTCCTGAAAAACCAATTCCCCTGTAATACTTGCTCTCAAAGACCATTTATGATGGATTTCGGGAGCAGAAAAGCCTTCCATGCCACGCTCAACGATAAGCCCATGAATGCGTCCTTCTTCACTCTTCGCCCATACTACGGCTACATCGGCATAAGGAGCGTTTGATATCCACATTTTCGCCCCATTGAGCAGCACATAGTCGCCCATGTCTTTGAAATTTGTCGTCATGCCTGAGGGGTTAGAGCCATGATCGGGTTCGGTTAAGCCAAAACAGCCCAGCATTTCGCCTGAAGCCAATTTGGGTAAATATTTTTGTCGTTGCTCTTCCGAACCGAAGGCATAAATGGGAAACATAACCAAAGAGCCTTGCACCGAAGCAGTAGAGCGCATACCTGAGTCGCCGCGTTCTATTTCTTGCATCATCAGCCCATAGGCTATGTAGTCCAAACCTCCATTAGGATTGTATTCGGCGGGGATTGTAGGACCGAAAGCCCCTACTTCGCCAAATTTACGCACAATAGAGCGAGGGAAAATACACTTTTGCGCGGCATCTTCAATGATAGGAGATATTTCTCTCTTTACAAAATCGCGCATGGTTTGGCGGATCATCAGTTGCTCTTCTGTTAAGAAAGCATCTATATTATAAAAATCGGGTGATTCGAAAAGGTCTTGCTTGTTGGTTCTTTGCAAATCTTCCGCTTCTAATACTTTTTCTATCATATTTTTGTTATTTGTAATTTATTTTTTGCAAATTTACCCAAAAAAATTTTTTAATTATTATTCTCATGGATAATCTTTCAGAAAACACTGCCTTACTACAACGCATCAAAGCATTAGAGGAGAAATACAAACTTACGGGGCAAAATCTATTAGACAATTTGGAGGGTTTGCTACACCAAGACTACCTCAAATATTGGGACTATGTGCATTTAGACACACTTTTAAGCCTGCAAAATCCTAAAACAGATTTTCCTGATGAAATGATTTTTATTACTTATCATCAAATTACGGAACTCTACTTTAAGCTCATTTTGTGGGAGATAAGCCAAATAGCAAATCGTGAAAACCTTGATGTTGTTTTTTTTCAGCAAAGACTGCAACGCATTGTATCCTATTTAGAACATCTTTGCCATTCTTTTGATATTATGGTAGAGGGTATGGAGTTTGAGCAATTTCGTCAATTCAGAATGGCTTTGCTCCCAGCGAGTGGGTTTCAATCGGCACAATTTCGAAAAATAGAAATTTGTGCTACAGACTTTGGGCATTTACTAACGCCCTCTGCGCAAGGAGAATATGACAATAACATAAAAATAGAGACTGTTTGGGAAGATATTTATTGGCGAAGTGGTTCTATTGATGAAAAAACAGGTAAAATAACCATCACTGCCCAACATTTTCAGGAGAAATACAAAGAAGATTTTATTTATTTGGCAGAAGAGTACAAACAAAAAAACCTTTGGCAATGCTATTTGAAAGCAGACCCTCAGCAAAAAAATAATGATTTGCGCGAAATCCTCCGACAAATAGATTATTTAATGAATGTAGAGTGGCGATTGGCGCATTTTAAATCGGCGGTGAGGTATCTGAAAGCAGGAAACAAGGCTATAGAGGCTACAGGAGGCACTAATTGGCAAAAATACTTGCCGCCACGCTTCCAAAGAACTATTTTCTATCCTGCACTATGGACAGAAGAGGAAAAAGAGCAATGGGGAAAAAATTGGGTAGAACAACAATAAAAAGATAAAAACATGAATATAGGCAGATTATTGAGGCAAAAAGGCATCATTGGTATCCGTTTAGAGTTGCCTTATTTAGAGGCTGATATTTCCCTTGAAAATGCGGATAGGGAGGCAGCTTTTGAGCTGTATGTAGATTTACTATGTTTATTGCCTGCAAATGATATAGAAGCTATAGAAGCACCTTATTATTTGGAGAAAGCGGCTTCTTTTTTTGCCATAGGTAGGGCATTGATGCATAAATATGGACGCAAAGCCAAACATTTTTCACGCATTACTGTACTTTTACTTAATAGAGATATACGTCCCTTTACGACTGAATGGCATCAATACCGACACGACTCATCGAGCTATGAAGCAATGGCAAAAGCCTACAATCGGTTGTTACCACAATTGCAGGCTTTTGTTTCTATTTATGCGGAGTTGGCGCAAGCCACTGATTTAACAGGTTTGCAACAAACAGACGATTAGTCTCTGTCTTTGAGCCATTGTGCAATGGTAGGGCTCAATTCTTTTTGAGAGCGTGCGCCTGTGAAAACGCCAATATGACCACCCGGAAATTCATAAAGTTCTTTGTCCGTAGAACCTACCAAATCGTTCAGAGGGCGAGTAGTAGGAGGGGGGACTAAATGGTCTTCGGAGGCATAAATGGTGAGCAGAGGCATATTTATTTTTTTCAAATCTATGCGATGATTGCCAATAACAAGTTCTCCTTTTACCAGTTTATTTTGTTGGTATAAATCTTTAATGAATTGCCTGTAGGCTTCGCCTGCTTGGTCGGGGAGGTCGTTGATCCACTTTTCCATTCTAAGAAAGTTCATCATTTTGGCTTCGTCATCGAGCATATCGATTAGATTTTTTTGTTTTCTGGGCTTCAGCATAGGCTTCAGCATTTGAAAACCTGCATCTAAGAAAGTGCCGGGGATAAGTCCGCCAAAACCTTCTACGATGGCATCTACGTCTAAATCTTCTGCCCATTTGAAAAGCAATCCATCTTTGTTAGAAAAATCAATGGGGGTAACCAAAGTAACAAGATTTTTGATTTTTTCGGGATAGATAGCACTGTAAATGACTGATAGAGTACCGCCTTGACAAATACCCATGAGGTTAATTTTATCTATGTTACGCGATTTTCTGATGAAATCAACAGCTTTGTTAATGTATACATTCACATAGTCGTCTAAGCTCAAAAAACGCTCGTTGCGCGTAGGGTAGCCTGTATCAAGAATATAAACATCTGCGCCAAGGTCAATCAATTTTCTGATAAGACTTCTATCGGGTTGTAAGTCCATCATGTAGTATCGATTGATGAGTGCGTATGAAATCAATATAGGGGTTTTGTAGGGCGATTCTTCATTGCGTTTGTATCTGAAGAGGCGCATCTTGTCCATTTTCCAAACTTCTTCTTTTTCGGCAGTGCCGATGTCTATTTGATTTGATTTTTGCAAGACTTCTTGCCCTTTATTGAGGCGTTGCGTCATTTTTTGCATTGCCTCTATCATCTCTAGCATGGGGTTTTGCATCGTTTTGAAAATGATTATTTATTGTTTGTTTTTGAATTAGTTTTTCTTGTTTTGGGGCTGGCTACTTCTTGCTTGCCATTTTTAATGGCTCTGACAGCAGGAGGTGTTTGGGTTTCTGTTTCTGCTTGGGTATTGGCAGTATTGTTTGTAGTGTTGACTTGTGTGGTTTGGATAGTAGTGTTCTCTTTTTCTTCAAGTTTGTCTTCCAATTCGCGTACTTTCTTTTTCAATTCGTAAATAGTAGCGTTGATTTCATCTACTTCTGAGCGAGGAACAATGGGGAGGGGAGAAAGGACTAATTCCATCAACTTATCGGTTTTGGTTTTCATAGCAAGGCTGATGTTGATGAGCTCGCCTTGTAGTTTGGAGTAAATAGTGCTTGCAAAAAGTGCTATCATATCTCTTTCTATGCTATCTATCCAAGTGTTATAAAATTCGTCAAAAGTAATATTTTGGGCTTTTTCTCTTACCTTAATGATGAGGTTTTTCACTACATTTTCCATAGATTTTTGCCCTGTGGTAATCACGATGTTTTGCATTTCTACGGCTTTGATTGTGTATTTGCTGTAGTGCTCATATACTTGAATGGCTAATTGGAGCATTTCTTTTTCTTTGCTTGCGGGAATCATTGTATAGTAAGGGGCAAACATTTTATTGAATCGTTCGGTAGCTTGACCGCCTAAATTATTGAGCATTTCCATGCCTGTATTGAGGCTGCTTGGGCGCAAATAGTCCATCATTTTGGCTATTTGTTGAGGTATTTGAGTAGGGTTGATATTGCCCAAATTGCTTAGACCGCCTTGCATCATTGCCATCATTTTTTGCATTTGTTCGCTGAGGTTGCCTTGTGCGAAGGGGACAGTGTTTTGGAAAAGTCCTGCAAGTATTTCTTGGTATTTGCCCATATCTACCATTTTGCCAAGCGATTCCATGCCTAAGGTGTTGCTTTGTAGGAATTTGTAGATGGGTTGCCAAAGTTCAAACATTTTCATGTAAGTACGTGAGCCATCTATCATCGTTTGGAATACGTCTTTGGTAAGGTTGCCGGGTGTATAAGACAAGTCTTGGATAGGTTTGCCAAATTGGTTCATAAATTGGTTAGTGATGGCATTCCAAGTTTCTTGCATTTTAGAAAAATTTTGCGGAGTATTGTTACCTGCGATTTGCTGAATAGACTGCAGCCATTGTTGCCCAAATTGGGTTTGTGCTTCTAACCAATTACTCAATACTGATGAAATTTGTGTATTATTAGGCTGTTGGCTTAGGTGTTGTGCGATTTCTTGCAAAGTACCTTTTTGCTTTTCTAACCATTGGTAATACATTTCCACTGCTTTGCCTACTACTTCGTTGTTAGAGAGGTTTTCTTTCAGTTTTTTGGAGGTATCTACGAGGTTATCCACAATTTTATTTTGTGTATTTACCCATGCATCAAAGAAGTTTTTAGTGCTGTCCATTTTACTTATGGTATTTGTTGTAATTGATTGTCTATTTCTAAAAGGTTTCTCAAAATTATACAATTAATTTGAGTTGGTAAAAATTTTACTTTATTTTTTTGTTTTTTTTGTATTTCTTACTGAATTAGTATTGATTAAGTAAATATTTTATTGTATTTTTCTAAGATTTTATGCCTTTTACTACGGCTACTTGTTGGTTTTGCCCGTATTGGATATAGCCCGCAAAAATTTGCTGATAGCCCAATTTTTCAAACCATTTTTTTACGGTGTTAATCTTTTGTGGCTGGTCATATTGGGGCGAAAACATATCAAATGTATCTAATAATGCCCATTCTCTGCGTTGTTGCGGACTGAGGTTATGAGGCAATGTATTTTTGAGGTCGCAAATTGGCACAAATCGGTTACATATTTTTCCTAACCGCCATTTCTCGAAAAAATCATAATAGGCTATCCATTGGTCTATGTGGCTATCAATCCATTGATAGAGTTCTGCGGGTTTTTTGTTTTTGGTAAAAGGTCGGAGGAGATACTTAGCGTGTATCTTTGTCCAGAAGCCTCTGATAGGGTAAAAATCGACGATGAGTTCGCCACCTTTGCGCGTCATTTGGCTAAGGGCTTCTATGGTTTTTTGGGGGTTAGGGGTGTGTTGCAATACGCCAAAGCAAAACACTTTATCGAACTGTTCGGGTAGGAAGGGGAGTTCGTATACGCTGGCTTGGAAGAGTTTCAGACGTGCAGGAATATATTGCTGATTATTGTTATAGTTAGCTTTTACGGCACTTGAATAATCTACGGCATAAAGGTTGGCTTTTGTATGTTGGAGCACTATGGAGGAAAAACGCCCTGCGCCCGCGCCTACTTCTAATATATTTTGGTTTTGGAGGTCTTGTTTATCCCACTGTGTTACTGAGAAAAAACGTTCATAACTTTGGTTATTTTGGGAGAAATGGTCTATTTGGGTTTTTTCAAAAAGATTCCACTGAAAGCCAAAGTTTTCGGTGTAGTTTTCGGTAGGGTTTTCTACAAAGTGATAAATACCCTCTTGTAAATATTTTTCTGGGTTTTGGTTAGGGTTGTTCGGTGGTATGATAGGTATGTGCATGCAAAGTTCGGGGTTTTAACATGCAGAAATTATGGTATCGATATAGTTCGTCTGCGTCTATAAGCGTATTGATTTCTTTGTCAGTATATTTATCGGCTGTTTCAGAACTAAATCTCTTTTGCAAGGGCTTTTGTACTTTCTGCTGGGGCGAAATTATGAAAAATTTTTCATTTCCTATCAAAACCTCTTCAGCAAAATCTAATTCTTCATCACCAATGAGGAAGGAGTGCAATGTTTCGCCTATTCTTTTGCCTACTACTTTGTAGCCTCCTTTGTATTTTTTTATCCAATATTTGAGCAATGTGGCTATTTCAATGGCTCTCATGGGCTGTGTGATTGTTTTTCCTTTCCAATCGGTGGCGTACTGTAGGGCTCTTTCTATGAGGTGTACGGCTTCTTCGGTGTTCATGAAGAAACGCGTCATTTGTTTGTCAGTAATAGGTAGGAGTTGCCCTTCGGAAGCGCACTGATGCCATACGCGCAACAATGAACCTGTAGAATAGAGAATATTAGCAAGGCGCACATTCAGAAATTGGGTATCGGTATGGCTTGCATATTGCGCAAAGAGTTTTTCCATCATGGCTTTGCTCATAGCATACATGCCCGTTACGGGAGGAGATGCAGTGGTGGCAGAAATGCCTATGACGGTTTGTATGTTTCTTTCTATGGCTATTCTTGCAATATTTTGACTGCCTACTACATTGGTTTGCATACATTCTTGGGGGTGAATTTCGGAGAGAAATATATTTTTGGCGGCAGCAGCATGCAGTACTATATCGGGTTTGATAAAGCTGAACACTTCTCTCACGTTTTCCATTTGGCTTACTTCCATAGGAATGACTTCGCAATCGGTAAAATCGGCTGCTTGTTGATTATGCCATTGGTTGCGACCTGTTAATACTACTTTGTATTGGTATTTCAGTTTATTGGCTAAATATTTACCTAAAAAACCTGTGCCCCCTGTGATTAATAAGGTTTGCATGTGTATTTTGAAAGAGTGTTTCTTTTTTATTTAGCATTTTATTTGCCAAAAATTATTTTTCGAACAAATTTTCTATACTTTTCTGATGATGCTCTGCGTGGTAGCGTGTGAAGTAGAGCATTTCGCGAAGGGTGATTTTGCCTAAAACAGGGTGGGGGAGGAGGCAAGCATCTAATTGGGATTCGGAATAATGGTTTATCTTTTTTTGTAATTTTTCCAGCGTGTTGTGCAAGTTAGCGATGAGGTCGGAGCGTTCTTCCCAACTTACTTCTTTAGGAATGTATTCTTTGGAGGCTTTTGCTCCTTCGGAGAGTTTGGCTTGGTATTGTTTTATGATTTCTGACTCACTTTTAGAGGGGTTTTGGGCTTTCCCAAACATTATTTTGAGGACAAAAGTAGGCAGTGAGAAAGCTAATAAAAGGGGTTTGATGGAACTTAATAAGTGAGCAGCTTGCTGGGCGGCGTTCCATTTTTCGGGGGAGGGCTTGTATAGAAAGTCTTCTTTTGAAAAACCCTCCACGTAGGTTAATAATTGAGTATATTGCTTGTTTATATTTCTAATGAGGTCGGTTTTGGAGAGGTGTGAGTGCATTAGGAAATAATATTAAGTTTTTCTAAAAATTCAGATCTGTAGAGTTTGCCTATCGGAATGGCTTTTCCGCCTGCGACATTTACCAAGCCATCTTCTATAGTTTCTATGGCATTGAGATTGATGATGTGTGAGCGATGAATTCTTATGAAACATTTTGTGCTTTGCAACTTGCTATAAATGCCTTTCATGGTAGAGTGAACAATAAATTTTCGGTTGGTGGCATTCACAATGACATAGTCGGCTAAGGCTTCTATATGGATTACCTCATCATAGTTGAGCTTGATGATACGCCCTTCGCTTTTTACGAAAAGAGCCTGTACTTCTGAATTGTTGCTGAAACCGACTTGTTGCAACTCGTCATTTTCGCCATTTATACTATTGCTGTTTATGTATCTTCTTGAGGTTTCTACACGTTGAATGGCTTTTAGAAAGCGGGAATATTTGATGGGTTTTACTAAATAATCTGTTACATCGTACTCGAAAGCTTCTAAGGCATATTCGGGTTTGGAAGTGGTGATGATGATGTCGGCATGGTGGTCTTGAATGGACTGCATGAGCTCGAGCCCTGTCATTTCGGGCATTTCTATATCTAAGAAAATAACATCAATTTCTTTTTCTTTTTGCAAAACTTGGTAGGCTTCTATGGCATTTTCGCATTGTTGTATGAGTTGTATTTGATTGGTTTGCTCTATGAAATGTTTTAATATGCTTCTTGACATTTCATCGTCTTCTACAATCATGCATTTAAGGGTCATAAGAGGGAATGGGTTTGGTATAAATGGGGTTTTATTTGGGGTTTTACGAAAAATACAAAAACTTTGCTGATAATTGTGCAAAGTTTTTGTATAATTTTTTTACTGTTTTTTCCAATTTGCCAAACAAACTTCGCCTTTTTGTTCAAAGTGTTGCAATGCGTCTAATTCTCTGAGTATTTGGTCTATGTCGCGTGCAATGGTAAAAAAGTTAATAGATTCGTACATCACTACGCCTGCTTTGTTGATGATAAATGTACCTCTTAGGGCTATGGGTGAGCCTTCGAAGGCTAATTTCCCTTCTTCGTCATAGAAAAAATCGCCTCCTAATATGCCATAGTTAGAGGCTATTGTTTTGGCATGGTCAGCTATGATGGGGAAATGCACATCGGCAATGCCATTTTTTTCGCGTGGCATACTGAGCCATACTTTGTGCGATTCTTCACTATCGGTAGAGCAGCCTATCACTACGGCGTTGCGCTTCTCGAAGTCGGCTGAACGCTCCTGAAATGCCCACATTTCAGTAGGGCAAACACCTGAAAAATCTTTAGGGTAAAAGAACAATACTACGTACTTTTCGCCTTGAAATTGCTCTAAGGTGAAATCTTTTACTACTTCTCCTTTTACTACTGCTGTAGCATTGAAAGAAGGGGCTTTTTTGAGAACTAATGTCATAAAAAATGGATAAAAATGTAAAATGAGATGAATACAATTATGCTCAAAAAAACAAAATTTATTCTAATATGTTCAATTGTTTTACTATTTTTGATTTCAACACGCAAAGATTGTTTTCAAATCTTCTAATTTTGGAGATTATACTTGGTCTATAAAAACGGGCAGGAAATAGCATAATGCAGCACTTATTCTTATTTTTGATATGTTTTTGTTTGCACTACCACAGTCAAGGACAAGAACTTTACTTGTTGAATGAATTAAAAACAAAAGGATTGTATTATAAAATAGGCAACAATGATGCGATTGCCATCACTATTTCAAAAGACACTGAACTCTATATTGAAAGTGATACTATTTTGAGAAAGACAACGATTAGTTTAGGCGGAAAAAAAGATATATTGGAACAATACATAGAAAACAAGCAATTTTTGGGTGCTTATAAAAGTAGTCTACACACTAAAAATAAGGATTTTATAATATTGGAAATACTTCCTAAACCCTATAATGGTATTATAGAAACTTTCATCATTGAGCTAAAAAACAATAAAGTATATAAGGTTTTCTATTTTAATACTTTTGGGTATAGTTTGGAAAACATCAAAGTAAGGGATAAAAAATTGTATGTCTATATTTTTGAAATAGATGTATTTACAAAAGAGTATTTAGGAATAAATAATGTTACTTTCTCTGTAACTACATTTGAATTAGATGAGAAAGAAGGGCTGGTTTATAGAGAAACAGAATTTAATGGTTGTTATATTTTATTGGATAATAGAAGTTTGCTAAAAATATATTGCCCTTTTGATTACAGACCGGTTGCAAAGCCAATCATCTTCCATTATAGCCCCAAAGAAAAGAAATGAAAATAATGAAATACATCACCTTGTTTTTGACATGCTTTTGTTTACATTATCATATTCATGGACAAGTGCTTAGCTTGTTGAATGAATTAGAGGTAGAAGGATTGATTTATAAAAAGGTAAATGAATATAAATTTGTTGTTACTATTTCAGAAGGGAATTATCTCTATATTGAAAATGACCCTGATTTGGGAAAGACAATCATTAATTTAGGTGGAAAAAAAGACACATTAGAGTATTATATAGGTGAGGAATATCTTTCGGGCGTGTACAAAAGTAATTTACACACCAAAAAAACAGATTTTATAATAGTAGAAAGTTTCCCCTTTAATTGTTTGGGCAAAGCTTGTCATGTTTTACAAACTTCAATTATTGAGCTAAAAAACAATAAAGTATATAAAATTCACCATTTTGATAGTTTCGGAGGTTCTTTGAAGGTAATGAAAGTAAGGGATAATAAATTATATGTCTATATTTTTGAAGAATACATGCTTGCACAAGAATATTTCGGGATAGATGATGTTACTTTATATGTAACTACATTTGAATTAGATGAGAAAGAAGGCTTGGTTTATAGAGATACAGAATTTAATGGTTGTTATGTATATTTAAACAAAGGGGGTTTATTGAGAATAGATTGCCCTTTTGGTTACGAACCACGTTCAAAACCAATATTTTGGAGTGAATAATCACTCCTGCTTTCACCCAAAAAAGGAAAACAGCTTGCTAAAACCAAAAAAGATGAAAATGAAAAGAATAATACTATTAGTTTTTACACCTATAATTATTACAAGTTGTCAAACTGCAAAGTTAAGGCAAGGTAACTATATTAGTACTTGTCTGATATATGGTAAACCAGAAGCAGAGTTAATAATTGGTACCAATAACTATTTTAGGTATAATTTTGCCTATGGATCTGAAAATATTGAGGGAAATTGGAAAATTTTGGATAACACTCTTATTTTATATTCTGATAAATTTACTGAAGAGCGAGACACTTATTATATAATCAAGTATACAAATCTTGACAGTTTGGATAAATACTTAATAAGAGGTAAAAGGCTGTATGTAATTAATAAAGAAGGCGTACAAAAATATTGTTATT
>RDZE01000002.1 GCA_004293905.1 Cytophagales bacterium
GAATTGGTCTTGGTAGCCATCAGAAAACAAATAGAACATAGTAGGCAAAGTAGTATTCATTTCGTGCGGAGTGAAAATTCTTTCTTGCTCTTGTTGTTCTCCACCTATGGGCATTTTATCGGCATTTACGAGGTGTAGTTCGTTGTTTTGGATATAGATGAGAGGGTTTTTTGCTCCTGCATATACCACTTTTTTGCGGTCTTGGTCAATAGAGATGAGAGCCAAATCCATGCCATCGCGGTTGTCCGTTTCGTGTTGTTTGAGAGCCTGCCTTACGCCTTTGTGTAACTCATTGAGCAATAAATCGGGACGTGTAATGAGTAGATTATCTACCAAATTATGTAAAATTTCATTGGCTAACATAGTCATAAAAGCCCCCGAAACGCCGTGCCCCGTACAGTCAATTGCGCCTACCACAATTTTACCTTCTACTTCTTCTACAAAATAAAAATCGCCCGATACTACATCGCGTGGTTGGAAGAAGATAAAATACTCTTGCAGATATGTTTGAATGGTTTCTGCTTTGGGTAAAAAAGCCTCCTGAATGCGTTTTGCGTAGGTGATATTGTCCATAATGCTTTTATTTTGCTCTTCTATGGCTTCTTTTTGCTGATTGAGCTCTTGTGTACGCTCGGTTACTTTTTGCTCCAGTACTATGTTTTGCTCCGCAATAATACGTCTATTTTCTTCTGATATGGCTAATTTTTCTTTTTCGGCTGCCTTACTACGATAGCCCAAACCCAATGAAAACACAATTAACTCAACTAAGACTCCCATTTGTACTATGATACCGTCAGAGTCAGGGTCAGCACCACCCTGTATTACTTGTTTTAAGATGGCAATAGAAAGTGGAATCGTCATAGCGAAATAGCCCAACAACATATAAATAGCTAACATTTTACTGTTTCGCCAAGCAACATAAATAAGCCATAATCCTAATGCAATATCAATGATGAATAGTAACAAGAGAAAATCGTTAAGGATAAGACTTGGATTTTCGTAATAGGCAATGATACTAAACAAATTGCTGATAAGCCTAAAATAAACCCAATAATGTAGTTTATGATGTAAGGAACTTGCTATGTGAGGGATATTGAGAAAATAGCGAATGAATTGGGTGTAGAGGAGGGTTACGAATAAAGGGACATAATAGAGGAGCAAAAAAAGTGTTGGCGGAATTTTTCCTAACCAACTATAGGCATTTTCATAAGAAACCAATGCCATACTTGCTATATAGAGTGAATAGTAAAGATAGGCTCTATCTTTGACCATAAAAAAGAAGAGTAAGTTGTAAAAAAACATAAGCCATACGCTCCCTTGAAAAAGAAGTTGAATGGCTATTTTTTGAAAATACTGAAATTGATATAATTCATTATTTCCTAACCAAACAGAGGTTATTTTTACATGGTTTTGATTGCCTATTACTTTAATAATAATTGTCAAAGTATCTTTATAGGTAATTTTTAAGGGGAATGCATTGTAATTTGCCTTCCAAGCACGTTCGGCAGGAGATACATCTAAGCCTGTTTTGCCTTGTTTTAATAAGTTTTGTTTTTTATCAAGGATATAAAATTCTAAATAATTTAAGGTAGAACACTCAAAAACAAAAGTGGATTCGTCTATCACTTGGTTGGTAATGGTTATTTTGTACCAAAAATTACTATTAAGATCGTATTGTTTTTTCTGTTTTCCTAATAGGCTCATACTTGAAAAAAACAACGGATTTTTGATTTGCGTTAAAGTTGCTTTTTTCGAAGTATCTTCATAGTAGTATACAAACTCATCAGCATTTTGCCATTTTGTGGTGCTGTCTATCACAAAAATTTTTTCTTGCGCGCTGCTTGGTTTGATTATAAAAAAAACCAAAAAGTAAAAAAAGAATACAATACGCATGGTATTTTTGGCAATTAGGCTAAGTCTGTAAATGTTTCTAAAAAAAGTGCTCGGTTATAGTCTGTAATAATCCAAGTATTTGTGTTTTTATCTATTTTAGCACCCCATTCGCCTTTTTGCCTAAAAAGAGATACCTCTTCCCAAGTGCCAATATTTGGTTCTATAGCACAGCAAGCGGCTAAGGGGTCGTGTAGTTTTTTTCCTTCAGGTTTTTTTTGCAAATACCTATCCATACCTTTGAAAATAAGCGAAAGAGCCAAAGAATATTCTTTTTTGGCTTTTACTTCTGCATGTATCGTTGCATCATAAAACACCGAATGACATACATTTTTAGAAACAAAGTAACGTTTTTTGATGTTTTCTGCCTCAAGTGTTTTCAGAGCAGAAGGCACATCGCCATTGAGATTGAAAGTAGGGCAGGTGAGTTTGCCTTTGAATTGAGGCAGTTGTTTTTCTTCGGGTACTACGCCCTCGCCCGCGAAGCCTCCTTGAGCTACCAACGTGCCTAATTGGAAATGAGGTATCGTGAGGGCTTTTCCTACATTTTTCAGTGGTGCGCCCGTAACTAATAAAGTGTTTTCATTGCAATATTTTGCCAATACTTTGGCACCTTCTTCGGCATCGTCTGAGGGCTCAACTTTGCCATATACCTCTTCGTGCCAAGGGGATAGGCAAGTTTTAGGGTGTGTAATGTCGAATGCGCCTACAGGTATGTTTTTGCCAAAAAGAGATAAGGTACGCCTTACTAAGCCCACTTGATAGGCAGAGCCCGGTGTTATGCTGACTGCTTTTAGGTCTACTTTTCTATGCCCCAACAACATCAATAAGGTAAGATAATCATCGGGGTCATTCGTTTCCATATCAAAAATGATTGCTAATTTTTCCATAAAAAAAACCAAACCTTGTAGCAACAAAGTTTGGTTTTTTTGGAGACAAAACCTAATTTTTAAGTTTTAATTTGCTTTCGCTACTTCTTTTGCTTTTTTATTGTCAGCTCTTTGGGCAAAATCTAATACAATAGGTGAAGCCACAAAGATAGAAGAGTAAGTACCAAAAACGATACCTATGAGCATAGCAAAGGAGAAACCTCTTAGCACTTCACCACCAAAAACTAACAAGATAATTACTACAAAAATAGTCGTTGTTCCTGTTACGATAGTGCGGCTGAGCGTATCATTGATAGAAGCATTGAGTTTAGTACCGAAGTCGCTCTGTGTAATATCAGAAGCAAATTCGCGGATACGGTCAAAAACAACCACTGTATCATTGATAGAATAACCTACCACAGTCAGAATAGCGGCAATGAATACTTGGTCTATCTCAAAAGTGATACCTACGGCACTTGCCAAACCTACAAAAGCCAAAACGATGAGTACATTGTGTGCCAAAGCTATTGTAGCTCCTACACCGTACTGCCAATTGCGGAAACGGAATAAAATGTATAAGAACATTGCTACTAAGGAAGCCATTACCGCCCATTGTGAGGTAGTTTGTATGTCATCGGCTATGGTAGAGCCTACTTTTGACGAACTTACTATTTCAGGTTTTAGGTTATTGAATTTGGCAAGTCCTTGAAGGAGTGTTTTTTCTACTTTTCCATCGGCTTCAGAACTTTCATCATCAACCAAGTAAGTGGTCGTGATTTTTAATTGATTGTCAGCGTCATAAGTTTTTACCTCTACGCTTGATTCTAAACTGTTAAAGGTTTTAGCCAATTCTGTGCGTGCATCAGAAGCGGAGAGGGCATCAGAAAAACGCACTACATACGAACGACCTCCTTTGAAATCTACGCCTAAGGTAAAACCTCCTTGCAAGACAACTAAACCCAAACCTAAAACAATAATGCCACCAGAGAAAGCATACGCCCATTTGCGCGCTTTTACGAAGTCAAAATTAGTTTGTTTGAATGTATTTTTGAAGAAATAAGAATTCAAATTGATGGGTTTGCGGTTAGGGTTTCTGTGTAAAAACTCTATAATAACACGTGTAATAAACACAGCACAGAATAAAGAGATAGCAATACCAATCATCAAAGTTACGGCAAAACCTCTTACGCTACCTGTACCCAATGTATAAAGAATAAGCCCTACTAAGAAGGTAGTAGCGTTGGAGTCTATGATGGCACTGAGGGCTTTGTCGTAGCCCAAACGAATGGCAGTCGCCATTGATTTGCCTGCGCGTAGTTCCTCGCGAAGACGCTCATAGATAAGTACGTTGGCATCTACGGACATACCAATAGAAAGTACGATACCTGCAATACCCGAGAGTGTGAGTACAGTGCCTAACTGTGTAAGGACACCAAAAGTGAAGAATACGTTCACCAAAAGGGCAATATTGGCAATGTTTCCGCCGAAGCTATAATATACGAACATAAAAGCAAATACAGCAATCAATCCTGCTACGGTAGAGATAAGCCCTTGGCTGATGGCTTCGCGCCCTAAGGACGGTCCTACGATGGCATTTTCTACGATGCGCAAAGGGGCAGGCAAACGTCCTGATTTAAGAATGTTGGCTAAGTCTATGGCTTCTTCCAATGTAAAGTTACCAGAGATGGAAGAGTTGCCATTTGGAATTTCGCTTTGTACCATAGGAGCAGAGTATACATAATCGTCTAAGACAATGGCAATGCGTCTGCCTATGTTGTCTGCCGTCATTTTACGCCATTTTTTAGCACCATTGGCATTCATTTGCATCAATACTTCGGGGCGTGCGCTTTGGCTGAAATCGTGGCGTGCGTCTACGATTACATCACCTTCTAAGGTAGATTTTCCTCCTTTGGCTTTTTTTACGGCATACAAAGTAAGCAATTGGGTTTCTTTATCGGGTTTTACTTCCCATAAGAAACGCAAATTGGCAGGGAAAATGGCTCTTACTTCTGCACTATTGAGGATTTTATTGGCTTTTACGGTGTCTTTCACATTGACCATCAAACCTTGTTGTGTGGGTATGAATAAAGTACCCATCAAAGAGCTTTGCTGTGTTTGTGCGGCAGAGTCTTCTTTTTCTACATTTTGTACTACTTCGGTTTGGTTAGTGTCTTTTTTAGTAGAGTCTTTTTTTGCTACGTTGTTGGTACTGTCTTTTTTCGTATCTTTTGCTATTAGTTGGTTGTTTTTCTTTTGTGCGGTATCTTTTTTATCGCCTGCGATTAATTTGTTGTCTTTGCTTTCTTTTTTCTCTTCTTTTTTCTGGGTTTTATTTTTACTTTCGTATTTTACTAAGTAATCATTGAATTGTTGTAAGTAGGGAGCTAATTCTTGCATTTCCCATACTTCTAAAAATTCTAATTTGGCTACACCAGATAGTAATTTTTCAACACGTTTAGGATTTTCAACGCCGGGTAGTTCTATCAATATTCTTCCTGTGCCTGCTATTTTTTGGATATTAGGGTTGGCTACGCCAAATTTATCGATACGAGTGCGCAAGATATTGAACGAGCGGTCTACGGCATCATTGACTTCTTTTTTGATGAGTGCCAATACATCTTCATCTGAGGAGCTGAAATCTATTTTACCTTTATTGGCAGCGTTTGTAAATATTTTAGCTAAAGAGTTTTTAGGGTTGCTGCTGGTGTATGATTTGTAAAATAAATCTACAAAACTTTCGCGGCTGCTTGTTTGCATTTTTTTTGCATCTTCTAAGGCTTTCAAGAAGGTAGGGTCTTGGCTATCGCCTGAAAGAACTTTGATAATTTCTACGGGTGAAACTTCCATCGTTACGTTCATACCGCCTTGTAAATCAAGTCCTAAGGCTAATTCTTTTTCTTTGATGTCTTTGTAGGTAAATTCTAACCCTACAAAATTATATACAGGAACATTGTTTTTCCAAAGTGAATCCAAATAGTTTTGTTTCTTTTGGAAATTAACATTGCCTTTGTCGTCTGTGGCTTGTAAATTGGCTTCTTGTTCTACACTACGCGCCACAAAGGTAAATTGGAGGTAGTAAAAACTTAAGATAGCTACTACTATAGTAAGGAATAAAATAAATGATTTATTTTTCATATATTGATTAAATAAAATGAGATAAATGTATAAATACTTTGATAATAAATGAGAATGCGAAGAATATTAAGCCCTCTTATGGCGCATTGATGGCAATGAGCTTGGTAGCTATTTTTTGGTAAAAAAAGGAAAGGGGTAATTTTTCTTTGGGAGGAAAATAAGCGATGTTGTGAGGAGTGAATACATACTCAAACAAGCAATGATAAAGGGTTGGGTTGAGAAGACCTACATGTAATTGTGAGATAAGCGTAGGTTCGTGTGCTTTAAGTACAGTAGTAGGTGTTTCTTCTTCTCCATTGGTGTTTGCAGAAGATTTTTCCTCTTGGCTAACTTTTTGTTTTTCCTTATTTTGATTGAATTGATAGTAAGGAGCTACAAAATATTGGGCTAAGAATATGACTACTAAAAATAGAATATGTATGTATGATGCCTTTTTCATTTGCGGGTGCAAACTTAGGAAATAAAAATGGCAAAAACAATTTTTTTTAGATATTTAAGTTAATGAAGCGGTCTACATCTTCGGTTTTTCCCAATACGATGAGTATATCATGAGGCTCTATGCGAGTTTCGGCATTGAGAATACTGAGTAAGTGCTCATATTTTTGTTTGTTACCTTCTACTTCTTCCTCTATAAAACGGCGTATTGTAATGAGTGTGAGTTGGTATTTATATCTGAAATCAATTTCCTTGATGCTTTTTTTAGTAATTTTTTTGGGAGCTTCTATCTCCACTATTTCGTAGTCATCGGGCAGGGGTAAGTAACTTCTGATGCTTGCATTGAGCAGTTTTTCGGCTACCCCTTTGCCTATCTCTTCTTCGGGCGATAAGATTTCTTCTACGCCCATCTTTTCCAGTATTTGGCGTTGCTGTTGTGTAGCGGCTTTAGCAATGATGCGTGGTACTTTTAACTCCATAAGGTGAGAAACGGTAAGCATCAAGGCTTCAAAATTTTCGCCAATAGCCACCACTACTGCGTCCATTTCAGCAATATTTTGCGCTTTTAGTGCTTTTAGGTCAGTAGCATTGATTTCTACGGCATGGGCTACTTCCTCTTTGATGTCCTCTATTTTGTTTATGTCGCTATCTAAAGCTAACACTTCTACACCTCTTTGTGCTAATCGTATAGCAACTGATTTTCCGAATTGTCCTAATCCAATGATGGCAAATCTTTTCATTTTATTTATGCAGGCTTATCATTTGATATATTTTTGTTTGCAAGAATGTAGCCAATATTTCTATGGCTTTGTCAGGGTGATGATGATTGGGGATAATCATGTCTGCGTCTTTTTTATAAGGGGCTATAAATTGCTCATAACTTGGGTGTGCATGCTTCTCATATCTATACAAAACATCGTTTAGGTCGTAGCCTCTTTCTTGGTTGTCGCGTATGATACGGCGTTTTAGGCGTGTCGTTTCGCTGGTGTCCATAAATATTTTGAGGTCGGTTAGTTGTTGTATATCAGGGTCTTGGAAAAGAAAAAGTCCCTCGAGTAGCAAGATAGGTGCAGGTTTGAAATGCAGCCAATGGGCGGGTTTATCTACATTATTAAATGCGTATTCTTTTCTTTTGACCTCTTGCCCTTCGCAAACTTTACGAATATCTTGCAAATAGGTTGGCATATCGATGGATTCTGGAAGGTCAAAGTTTTCTATATTATTTTCATCTTTGGGCTGTAGGGCTATTTCGTGGTAGTAGTTATCTTGCGACATTAGGCATAGATGTTCCTCTCCAAGCGTTTCTCGAAGTCGATTGATGAGATAGGTTTTCCCTGAGCCGCTTGCACCTGTAATGGCTACAATAAAATTATTTTTCATGAATGTAGAAAATTTTTCATTTGTGAAAAAGCCAAACTTCTATGACTAATTTTATTTTTTTCGGCGGGGCTTATCTCTGCCAATGTTTGTGTGTAGCCTTTTGGCAAAAAGATAGGGTCGTATCCGAATCCATTGCTTCCTTGAGGTGTGTGTATGATTTTGCCTTCTAAAATACCAGTGAATTGATGCACATTGCCTGCGATAATGCAAGTAATGACGGTTTTGAAGTGGGCGTTTCTGTGGGTTTCATTTTTCATTTCCTCTAATACCAATGCAACATTGCGCTCATAACTTCGAGGTTCGCCTGCATAGTAAGCTGAATGCACGCCAGGACGTCCTGCTAATGCATCAATAAAGAGCCCAGAATCATCAGCAAAACAATTGCATTGGTATTTTTCCCAAACATAGGCGGCTTTTTGAAGAGAATTTCCCTCGAGTGTATCTGTGGTTTCTTCAAGTTCTTCAAAACAGCCTATTTCATCAAGACTTTTCAAGACAAGATGTGGCGGAAGTAATGCGCCGATTTCTTTGATTTTCCCTTGATTTCGTGTGGCAAAACAAAGTATTTGGTCGGAAAAAGTCATAATAGGCTGTGTTTGTAGGTTTTTTATTGCTTAATTTCCAAGAGTTCTACTTCAAATAACAATGGAGTATAAGGTGGGATAAGGTTGCCTGTACCCGAACTTCCATACGCCAATGAAGAAGGAATCAATAAGATTGCTTTTCCTTTTTCTTTCATCAATAAGAAGCCTTCGTTCCAACCTTTGATTACAGAGCCCTGCCCGCTTTCCAAACCTAACCTAAAACTAAAACCGGGAGAGGTGATGTTGCGGTCAAAAATTTTCCCATCTAAGGTTTTTCCTGTGTAATAAACAACCATAGTACTGTCTTTGGTTGCCGCTTGTCCTGTTCCTGTGAGGGTTTCTACATAATAAAGCCCACTGTTTTGTTTTTTCGCACCTGAAATATTGTTGGCTGCTATATATTCTTGTATTTGTTCATCTTCGCTTTTGAAAGCAATGATTTCTACTTCATATATTAATACCGAGTTGGGAGGAATATTTATGCCTGTATTGCTCTCAATAAGGTTATTTCCAAAAGCTAAATTAGAAGGGATTAGGAAAATGGCTTTTTCGCCTACCTTGAGTAAGCTGACGCCTTCCTCTAAGCCGGGCACAAATGTTCCTGCATTGTGAGGGTATTTGCGTGGGGTATTGCGGTAGAAAGTATCTAATAGTGCGCCATTGAGTAGTTTGGTTGTATACTTCATGGTTACTTGCTCACCAGTGCTTACTGTTCTTGAACTATTTGAGGTAGCAGTGATAGCGTAGTACAACCCTGAGGCAGTTTTTTGTGTTTGTAGCCTATTTGTGCTGATGTAGGCTTGTATTTCTTTCTCGTTAAGACGGATTGCTTCTGCCAACTCCTCATCGTCTGTAGAAGCTAACCTACAACTTTGGAAAGCAAACAGAAACAGTCCAATAATGAATACAATGTATTTATTCATGGGTATTTATTTCGCTTTTTTTATTTTTAACAATTCTACATCGAAAACTAAAATAGCATCGGGAGGAATTACGTCGCCTGCGCCTGCTTTGCCATAGCCTAAGTGAGAGGGTATGATGAAAGTAGCTTTCGTACCTTCTTTGAGTAGGGCAACTCCTTCGTCCCAGCCTGCAATGACCATGCCCATGCCTAAAACAAATTCGAATGGTGTTTTTCCTTTTGAGCTATCAAATTCTTTGTTATCAGTAAGTTTCCCTGTATAGTGCAATTCTACGGTATCGCCTTTGATAGGCATTTTGCCTTTGCCTTCGCTCTCAATGAGGTAATAAAGTCCTGTAGGAGTTACTTTGGCAGCGTTGTATTTAGGATTTTTGCTTAAAAAGTCTTTAATTTTTTTTTCATCTTCTTCTTTTTGTACTTTCAAAAGTGCTTCATTTTCTTTCTTGATTTCTTCTTCATTTTGTATTTTTAGCATTTTGATAGTATAGCGAATGTCAGAGCCTGCTTTGATAAAGTGAGGGCGTTGCATATTTGTTTTTTTGGCTAAGGAATCTATGTTAATCCAAACGGTTACGCTGTCTCCTTCACTCATGAGCATCAATACCTCATCTACAGTACCGGGCACTTTGGGTTTTTCTAAGCGAAGTTGTTTCATAGGACCTGTGATTTCAGTATAGGTACTTCTTAGTACGGAATCTTCGCTATTTTTCATCACAAAGTGGAAAGTAGCATACATACCTTCGGCGGCTTTTTTGCCTTTGTCATTTTTTTGGTGAAAGATATATTTCACTCCTGAGGGGGTTGTTTGTGCGTCTGTAGGGGCTTTTTGAGAATTAGCCGTATTGCTATCGCCTCCGCAAGAAGTGAATAGCAAAGCCATAACCAATAAGAATAGGGTGTTTTTTAGATAAAAATATTGCATTGGAGATTTAATTAAAATGGAGATTTATAATATGGTTTCTTTGAGTTGTTTTTCGTATTGAGGAAGTAACTTGAGTATTTTTTGTTCTGTATTTTTGAGTGATTCGTGCGAAATACCTCCTGCGGCGTTTTGGTGTCCGCCTCCTGAGAAATAGTTGCGTGCAAAATCATTCACAGCAAAATCGCCTCTGGAACGAAAAGAGATTTTAATTCCTTCGGGGCGTTCTATGAGCATGATTGCCATTACAATATTTTTGATAGAGAGTGCATAATTGACTACGCCTTCGGTATCGCCTGTTTGATAGCCAAATCTTCGTAGTTCGTCATCAGATACTAATATATAAGCCGTTCGGAATTGAGCAAGTACGGTTAGTTTGTGGCTAAGTAGGTAACCTAAAAAACGAAGTCGACTTTCTGTGTTATTGTCATAAATTACTTGGTGTATTTTATGATGATTGACCCCTAAGCGAATTAAATCGGCGGCTATAGTATGTACTCTTGGAGTAGTTGCGGGGTATTTGAAAGAACCTGTATCAGTAACAATGCCCGCATAAATAAATTCACCAATAGGCACATCTATCAAATCTACATCGCCCATTGCTTCTATAAAGGTATAAATGAGCTCGGCAGTAGCGGCAGCCTCTGTATGGATAAGAGAGTAGTCTGCTTCTATATTGCTGTCTAAGTGGTGGTCTATGACTATTTTGGTGGCTTTGCTTTCTCTAAAGGCTTTATCAAGTCCTTTGAGGCGATTGTAAGAAGAAAAATCTAAGCAAAAGAGTATGTCGGCTTGTTGTAAGAAAGTTTCTACTTCCTCTTTTTGTTCACTTTCATGAATCAAAACTTCTTTTTTACTGTTCATCCACTCTAAAAAAACGGGATAAATAGTAGGGGAAATAGGTTGCACTTGATGTCCTTTTTTTCTTAAATAATAACAAAGAGATAAAATAGAACCAAAAGCATCAGCATCGGGGTTTTGATGTGCAATGATACCGATTTTTAAGACATTATGACTTAGAATTTTTTTTAGTTCTTGTATTTGTTGTTGTGTTCCTATCATTCTATAATTGCTTTCGAGATTACAAAGATATGGGTTTATCTCCTAAATTTCAAACTTTCAGCCAATAAATACATCACAGGTACGATAACCAAAGTGAGGAAAGTGGCAAAACTAAGCCCAAAGATAACTGTCCAAGCCATAGGACCCCAGAAGGCAGCATTAGGACCGCCGAAGTAGATTTTGGCATCAAATTCTGCAAAGAGCGTAAAGAAATTGATGTTCATGCCAATGGCTAAAGGGATTAAACCTAACACAGTAGTAATTGCTGTCAGTAGTACAGGTCGAAGCCTTTTTTGCCCTGCTTCGGCTATACAATTGATGAGGTCGTGGCGTGATATTTTTTCACTTTCTGTCATATTGTTATCTAATCGGAAACGTGCAATGAGTAGGTTCGTGTAATCTATCAACACGATGGCATTGTTTACTACTACACCTGCTAAGGAGATGATACCTATACCTGTCATAATAATTACGAAATCCATTTGGAAAATAACCAAGCCCAAAAATACGCCAATGGTACTGAATAAGACAGAGGACATAATGATGAGTGGGGCTGTAATGGAGTTGAACTGTGTAACAATGATAAGAAAGACCATAAATATAGCCAAAAGGAGTGCATTGCCTAAGAATGCGGCAGATTTATCTTGCTCTTCCTGCTCGCCTGTGAAACGAATATCAAAACCTTCGTTTGCATTGAAATCTTGCATGGTTGCTTTGATTTGGTTTACAATTTCGGTCGGATTGTAGCCATCTTTTACATTCGAATAGAGTGTAATTACGCGGTTAAGGTCTTTGCGTTTTACGGCACCAAAAGAGGAAGCAAATTCTACATCGGCTACTGAACTGATAGGCACTTGCTTGAGTTTTCCGTTGTTTGTTCTGAAAGTAATAGCTTTGTTTACTAACGCATCTAAAGCATAGCGTTGTTCTTCTTTGAGGCGGAGTTGTATGGGATAATCGTCTTCACCGTCTTTGAATTTTGAGATTTCTTTTCCAAAAAGGGCAGTACGTAACTCCATTGCTACGGAGGCACTTGACAAACCAAAGCGGCGTACTTTATCACGGTCTATATGCACAATGAGGTCAGGTTTGCCTGTTTCTAAATCATATTTAAGTTGTTCTATACCTGCGATATTGGCATTTTCTATGTGTTTTTTTACTCTTTCGGTAAGGTCTATGAGTTTTTCGTAGTCATCGCCCGATATTTCTATATTGATAGGAGGACCTACAGGAGGACCGTTATTTTCTTTAGAAACAGTAATTTGTGCTCCTGCAAATTGTTTTACGGCTTCTCTGATTTCTTCCATAATGGCATTAGTACTTACTCCTTTGCGCTGGTCGAAGTCCGTAAAATTGACCGTAAGCCTTGCCTTATTGGGCGAACTACCTTGACTTGGACCTTCGTTAGGGTCAGAAGTGCCTTCGCCTACTTGTGCAATGACTGCCTCTACCATATAATCGTAGGGCTTAATGATTTCTAAGATTTTCTTCTCTACCTTTTTTGTCAGTTCATTGGTTACTTCTATGTCAGTGCCTATGGGTTTCTGAATGAAGATATTGATGTAGTTAGGTTCATTTTCAGGGAAAAAAAGAATTTTGAGATTGGCAGCCCCTACCAAATAAAATGAAAATATCATCAGAGCTACAGTACCAAAGAAAAACCAATAAGAGCGTTTGAGGGCATAAATAACTGTTCTGCGGTAAAAACTTTCTAACCAAGTGAGTCCTACACGCTGAAACCAATCCGCAGAAGGAGTGAGCAGGTAAATATTGAAAGGGATAAACAAACCTATTACCATAAACAAATTTGCCCAACTATAAGCACCTGACAAATACATAGGCAATGACAACACTACTAAACTACCAGCAACGATAAGGTTATTACGCTTGGCTTTCACAGAAAGACTACTGCCGTAACGTGTAAAAAACATAGAAATGGCAGGGTTGACGAAAAGAGCCACAAACAACGAAGCGGTGAGCACTATCATCACCGTTACGGGCAAATAAAACATAAACTGCCCTAAGATACCTTCCCAAAAAACCAAAGGTAAAAAAGCGGCTACAGTGGTGGCAGTAGAAGAAATGATGGGTACGGCTATTTCGCCTACAAGCCTATAAATATTTTCAACCACTACGATTCCATTATCCACCAACATTCCTAATGCCAATATGAGCGAAAAAAGCACCATTGTATTGAGTGTAACACCATAAAAGCTAAGGAAAATAAAAGAGATGAACATAGATAAGGGTATGGCAATACCTACCATAAGTGCGCTTCGGAAGCCCATAAAGAAGAGTAAAATACCAATTACTAATAACATTCCGAAAATAATGCTATTCTCAAGGTCTGCCACCATAGAACGTACAAACCGTGATTGGTCATTGGTGTAACTCACTTGCAAATCTTTGGGAAAACGTGTGGCTTTAGCTTTTTCTACAATGGCTTTTATTTTATCGGTAGCATCTACCAAGTTTTCGCCCGAACGTTTTACCACATCAAGGCTTACCACAGGCTGAAGGCGCGACCGTGCAAAACTACTGCGCTCCTCAAAACTGTCTTTTACTTCGGCGATGTCTTTCAAATAAACAATATTACCGCCGTCATCTTTGACAATAATATTTTCTATTTCCTCCATATTCTTAAACTCAGCAATCACCCGAATAGAGCGTCTATTACCATCAGTGAGTATATTACCACCCGACATTGTGATGTTCTCTCCTCTGATGGCACTCTCTATATCGCCAAAAGTGATATTCAGGGCTTCCATCTGATAGACATCTGCATTGATTTGGATTTCGCGCTTAAGTGCCCCCCTTACATCGGCTCGCGATATTTCGCTTAGTTTTTCTATTTCATCTTTGAGGTATTCAGCATATTCTTTGAGTTGTTCAAGATTATAATTACCCGATAAATTGACCGATAGGATAGGAATATCCGAAAAATTAATTTCAAAAATGTTGGGGTCTTGGGGTAAATCGTTAGGGAGGTCGCTTTTGGCTTTGTCTACGGCATCTTTTACATCTTGAAGAGCTTTAGCAATTTTTACATCAGGGTTAAATTCTACAATAATCGTAGAATAATCTTGAATGGAGGTGGAAGTAACTTTTTTTACACCATTGATGGCTTTCAATTTCTTCTCGATAGGTCGCGAAACCAAATTCTCCATATCAACGGGGGAGTTGCCGGGATAAAAAGTGCCAATATAAATTTGAGGAATTACAATCTCTGGAAAACTCTCACGTGGCATACTATTATAAGAAATCAGCCCGAAAATGACAATAATCAAAGAGAGAATCATCATACTGGTTTTATTATCAACGGACAAGGAGGTGGGCTTAAATTCTTTGGTTATTTTTTTATCTTCTTTTATGTTCTCTTCTTGCATAATTAAAAATATTTTTAATGAGGCAAATATAAGATTTTGTTCAGATGTTTTGGATTGATTTTTGGTATTTTTTCAAACAAACTACTATTGTAATGAGGCTTGAACGATTAATAATTGTGTTAATACTTTTTTTATCGCTTTTTATAAGCAAAAAAACAATAGCGCAAACCTACATAAAAAACGAAGTAGACAGCCTACTATATCTCTACACTACCTTGCCCGAAGACTCTCAAAAGGTGGAGGTGATGCATAAAATATGGCTATACTATCTCAATCGTGATTTCAAAAAAAGCCTGCAATTTGTCAAAGAATCCATTAGTTTATCCCAAAAAATCAATTATCGCAATGGATATATTCGTGGATTAGATGGTTTAGGAACGCTTTATAGCAATCAAGGGGACTATGCTGCTGCTCTCAACTACAAACTACAAGCCCTCAAAATGGCTGAAGAAGACCAAAATACAAAA
Organism: Cytophagales bacterium; assembly: GCA_004293905.1. Classification (GTDB taxonomy): domain Bacteria; phylum Bacteroidota; class Bacteroidia; order Cytophagales; family Microscillaceae; genus RDZE01. The sequence continues at coordinate 15,050 of RDZE01000002.1, forward strand.
ACCATCGGGAGGCTTAATAATAGCTTGGGAGTGATTTATTATAGGCAAAAAAAATACAAAGACGCACTCCTTTACTACGAAAAAGCACTCAAAATAGTGGAAAAAACCAATGAGTACGAAAAAATTTCTACCTATATGCTCAATATCGGTGAAGTGTACAAAGACATTGGCGATTATCAACAAGCACTTTCCTATGAACAACAAGCACTTAGCATAGCTAAAAAACATGGCATCACTGACAATATAGCCTACACATTGGGCATCATAGGGCAAGTGTATGAGCAACAGGGCAAATGGGAGCAAGCATTTAGCAACACAAAAGAAGCACTTAATATCTTTCAAAGTCTTGATGATGGAGTTTCGTTGGCAGAATATAGCATCGCAACTGCGCGAATCGCCATCAAACTCAATAGGGGAAATGAAGCTCTGCAATTGGCTAAAAATGCACTCCAATATGCCAAAGAAACAAGTAATAGGCATTGGCAAAAAGAAGCCTATCAGCAATTAGCACAAGTATATGCCTATCAAGGAGAGATGAACGAAGCCTATAAATACCAATTCCAATACAGTGCCCTACAAGATTCGCTCATCAATGAAGAAACACTCAAAAGGGTTTCTCAACTACAAATACTCTACGATACAGAACGAAAACAAATAGAAATAGAAAAACTAAATACAGAGAAAAAACTCCAAACCGAAAACGCAGCAGCGCAGTACCGTTGGAATCTTATTTTGATGTCTATGCTTGCTATATTAGGTATATTCGCTATTTCATTGCTCTATAACATAAGACAAAGAAAAAAAGCATACGACTTGCTAAAACTCAAAAATGCCGAAATTAACCAACAAAAAGAAGAGATAGAAGCCCAAAGAGATAATATAGATATTCAGAAAAAAGAAATAGAAGCCCAAAGGCAAGATATTTTGGCAAGCATCAACTATGCACAACGCATTCAATATGCTATATTACCTACGCCAGAGCAACTGCAAACGATATTAGAAACCCACTTTATTCTTTTCAAACCGCGCGACATTGTTTCGGGCGACATCTATTGGGCTACAAAATACCAATCGCAAATACTTCTTGCCGTCATTGATTGTACTGGTCATGGCGTACCGGGCGCATTTATGAGCATGATAGCCCACGAAATGCTCAACGAAATTGTTTTGGTAAAAAAAGTATTCAGCCCCGCAGAAATACTCAGAGAGTTACACGAAAACATACGCAAAACACTCAAACAAGAAGCCAATCAAAATCGTGATGGTATGGATGTTAGCTTTATCAGAATAGACGAAACCAACCAAACCCTGAGCTATGCAGGCGCAAGAAGTACAATGTATTATGTGAAAAATGGGCATTTGGAGGAAATAAAACCCAATAAATACCCCGTAGGAGGGGAGCAGATGGAAAAAACGCGCCTCTTCGATGAGCATACGCTCCCATACAACGAGCCTATTTGGGTGTATTTAACTACCGATGGTTACCAAGACCAATTTGGAGGCGAAAAAAATAGGAAAATTACAAAAAGAGTGCTCAAACAGAATTTAGAACAAATACATAGCCTTCCTCCTAATGAACAAAAACAACATTTAGAGCAATACCTAAAAAATTGGCAAGGCAGAGAGCCCCAAATAGACGATATTCTGATGATTGGCTTGAAATTGGGCTAAAAATCTTTCAACTCTTAAGCAAATAAGCACGCCTAATACGATTAATGATAAATTTTTTTTGTGTCGTAAAACTTTCAGGGTGCATCTGTAAAAAAAGACTCTTAAGACGCTCATAAACAGCAGGTTCTGCATTGGCAAAACCTGCCGCATCTATCTTTTTTGAAGTGAGGTAAGTTTCAAAATCCATTGCTAATCTACCATGTAAAATAATTGTGTACTACCATCAGGGTTTTTACAAGCAATCATATTCTCCTTTATCTCCAATGTATAAATTTTACTTTCATTAGGAAAACTTACCTTGCAAACATTACTCATCATATCATAATTAATAACATTGAGTTGAATGAGATTTTTGCTATTCACACTGTTGTATAAAAAAACTACAGGCATACCCGCCAAATATAAGTACTCGTGATTTCCATTCGCATTTTTACACTCATATTTGTCTTCTAAAGTAAAATTTTGCACACTGCCATCAGGGTTCGTGCATCTGAACCCTTGAGATTCTGCCAAAAGGCGATAAATATCATTACTGTTCGGAAACTTTACTTGGTACTCTACCATTCCTGAAGCCAATGTTTTTTGAGCAACATTGGTAAGTTTTACTTTTGATTTATTTTGCGCATTGGCATAGTAAATCAAACTATTTTGATAATCGAAGTACAAATACTCCTCAAAACCTGCACTATTGCGCGAAACCATACGCCGTGTTTGCGCTTGCAATTGGAACACTATCAGAAGTGTAAGCAATAATGAAGAAACAAAATTTTTCATAAATAATAACAATTTAGTGTAATCTGTGTTTAATAATCATTGTTACAAAGATACCCAAAAAGGCACTAAATAAGTGTTTTTTTCCTTTTTTATTCCCAATATTTCAAAGTTGAGTTTGATGTTTAGCCTCAATTCGTTATAATCTTCTTGAAAATATTTAGGCGCAATATAAACCACCAAACCCTTTTCTTTGGTTTGTGGGTGTGTAGCAAAAAACCATCTCAAATTTTTACATTCTTTGTCGTTGATAGTTATTTTTAATACACTGCTCCAGCATTTGAGTGCGGAACTTGTACGCAATGAATCTACACTGCTCAAGGTGCATTGCTCACTCAGGGCTTTTTCGGCGAGGGTATTATAAACCCAAAAGAGGCGCAAATATTCATCTTTTTTCAATACATCTTTTTCCAACGAAAGCACTGTAAGTTTTTCTTTTTCAGGACGAAGATTATCGTAGTAATAGTTTTTGAAATAATCATCATAATGGCTTTTTTTAGCATAGTAAGGGTGCATAAACGAAAACACCACAAATTCCTCCGTGCGATTTGGATTTACTGTAACAGCTATAATCAAAACAATGTATAGCAAAATACCTGAAACAATTGCATACGAATTGAAAACACGCTGAGATACATTGGAATAAAACAAATAAAACAAACGTAGATAAATTTTATAGCCCCAAGGCAACACAAAACCTCCCGCATAAACAGTAAAATAATGTGTCCATCGTGAAAACTGTTTATATTGTTGAAATCGTTTTAGTGTAGATAAATACCCCGTAAGAGAAACAAATACTGCTAAAACAAGAAAAATACCTATAATGATGTATTTATAATCTGTAAAAAAATAATCAGAAGCGATAATCACCAATAGTATCGCAAAATAGAGCGAACCTATATTGAACATGAAAATAAAGAACAAAAAGGTAAGCGATAAAATGGTGCTACAGGTTTTATCAAGTCTATTAGTAGCCTCTTGCATAGAGCCTAAATAGGTTGATAGAAGTTGTTTGCGCTCCTCTGATAGGCGCGGTATGGCATCGTAGTTAATGTCTTTCGGAAACACAACATTGATACCCAATAAACTTACCCAAATGGCTCTCAATAAAAAATGAATACCAAAACCTATCAATAACATATATGAACCCGCTAAAGAAGCTTTATAAGCCAACCCCAAAAAAAGATTGTATAGTTCTTCTTGAAAGCGAATTTCATTTGATATATAATAATAACCCCAATAAAAAGCATCGGGCAAATAAGCCGTTACGTACATTGCTATCCCCGATACAACCAATTCTGGATTCCAAGTTTGTTCTTTTTGCATAAATTTTATGGACTAAACCCTAATGACACAAAAATAATATTTTTCATATATATTTCCTTATTTTAGTTTATATAAAAAGTTATGTAAAGCAAAATAATCAAAAAATGAACCCTACTAAAAAATAGGAGGGAGAATTTAAAGTTCTAATAATTCTTTAGCACTTCTAATGGCACTTTCCGAAGGGGTAGCACCGCTAATCATTTGCGCTATTTCATAAATACGCTCTTCGTCCGAAAGTTTGCGCATACGGCTGAAAGTGCGCTCGCGGCTATCATCTTTATAAACAAAATAATGAGAATTGCCTTTAGCCGCTATTTGGTGTAAATGGCTGATGGCGATAATTTGGTGTTGAATAGACATTTCTTTCATCATCTTGCCCATTTTAACCGCTATTTCTCCAGAAATACCTGTGTCTATTTCATCAAAAATGATGGTAGGCATTGCGGTTTTCCCTGCCAATACATATTTTACCGCTAACATGAGCCTTGAAAACTCTCCGCCAGAGGCTACTTTTTCTATTTCTTGGGGGGCTATGCCTTTGTTCGCGCTGAAAAGAAAATTAATAATATCTATGCCATCAGCTTTGGGTTCTGTAGTAGTTTGCGTGATTTTTAGTACTGCATTGGGCATGCCTAAGTCTGCAAAAAAGGCTTTGATACTGTCTTCTATTTTTGGAATAGCCAATTGCCGTCTTTGCGATAAATTGCTGGCTTGCTCCATCAAAGAGCCATATACTTGGTCTATTTCTTTTTGAAGTGCATTGATTTGGTCATCAAAATTAAGTACTTTATTCACTTTTTCTGCCAATTCTTCTTCGAGAGCCAACAATTGGGCGATGCTGTCAAAGTTATGTTTTTTTTGCAGTTTATAAATCAAAGTCAGACGGTCGTTTACTTCTTCTAACCTTGTAGGGTTGTATTCTATATTTTCTTCGGCTCTTGCTAACTCTTGCGCCACATCTTTGAGTTCAATCCAACAACTTTCTATGCGGTTTTTAAAATCTTCGTATTCCTTCACTAAATTCGTCAGCGGGCTAAGTGTAGAGATAACCAAACGAAGTACATTATTGACTGCTTGTTCATCAGTGGAGAGGGCTTGCAGTGTTGTGTTAAGTTTGATTTTTACTTCTTCACTATTTTCTAAAATAGCAAGTTCGCTTTCGAGCTTTTCCTGCTCATCGGCTTGTAATTGTGCTTGTTTGATTTCATCTAACAAAAAAGTATTATAATCCAGTTCATTTTTAGCACTTAGATATTCTTTTTGTAGTTGTTCTTGTTGGTTAGTGAGTATTTTATATTGTTTAAAAGTTTTGAGATATTGGGCTAAAAAGCTGCTGTTTTCTGCTGAGGCGTCTACTACTTTGAGCTGGTATTGATGGTCGCCTAAAAGTAAATTATCGTGTTGGGAGTGAATATCTAAAAGTGCGCTACCCAATGTTTTGAGCACGTCTAAATTAACAGGAGTATCATTTACGAAAGCCCTTGATTTGCCATTGGGGGCTATCTCACGCCTTAGGCTACTTTCGTCTTGGTAATCCAAATCATTTTCCTCAAAAAATTCTTGCAATTGATATGGTTTGATATAAAAAGAGCCTTCGATGACACATTTTTCTTCCGTGTTAAAAAGCACTTTCATATCAGCCCTATTACCTAATAACAAGCCCACTGCTCCAAGCATGATGGATTTTCCTGCGCCAGTTTCGCCCGTGATGATATTGAGGGCGGCGTGGGGTTGTATTTCCAATTCTTCTATGAGTGCGTAATTTCTAATAATTAGATTTTTTAGCATTGGGGTAGGGGGTATTTGGTATTATTTTTGGCAAATATAGATATTTTCGGCAAAAAATAAAAAAGGTTCAATAATTTTTCATTATTGAACCTTAGTGAATAAGTACCCAAGATCGGGGTCGAACCGATACGATATTGCTATCATTGGTGTTTGAGACCAACGCGTCTACCAATTCCGCCACCTGGGCATTTTTTAGGCTACAAAAGTAAGGATTAGTTTCGAGTTGTCCAAATTTTTTTATAATTTTTCTATACTCTTCAATGAAAAAGCCATTGCGGGTTCTGCAAATAAGGTTTTGGTATAAGTCCAAACTTCGCCAAACAAAGCAGATTTTCTGTATTGGTTAAGGTGTTCTTCTGACTCCCACCAACTGTAAGTACAATACACATTTGATTGCTCTTGGTCTTGGAGCAACTCTAAATGATGACAACCCGCTACGGCTCTGATGAGTTGTTTGGTATTGTCGAAATTATTTAAAAAGTCTTGTATTCTTTCGGGCTGAAAGGTCATACGGACGATGCGTACAATCATGAGGTTTTATCTATTTTATGGTTTTCTATGATGTTTTCTATGGCTTTAGGGCGTACTAAAGTGTGTTGTTTTATTTTTTCTTGTAATTGTATAAAGCCGCCAATGAGTGCTTCGGGGCGCGGGGGGCAGCCTGCTACATAAACATCAACAGGAATGATACGGTCTACTCCTTTGACTACGTGGTAGCCATGTTCCCAATATGGACCACCACAATTAGAGCAGCTACCCATAGATATTACATATTTAGGTTCAGGCATTTGTTCATACAGTCTGCGCACACGGTCTGCCATTTTGAAGGTTACTGTACCCGAAACAATGAGTACATCTGCTTGTCGTGGACTTGCTCTTGGAAATACGCCCATACGATCAAGGTCGTAGCCCGATGCCATTGCTGCCATCATTTCTATCGCACAACAAGCTAAGCCAAAGCCTAAGGGCCAAAGTGAAGAGAGCCTTGCCCAATTGAGTAGGTCTTCGGTAGTAGTGAGTATGACACCTCCGTGTTCAAATTCTTGGTCTAAAAAGCCCATTTTTTGTGTTTTATTTTCTGATGACTGCTCCCAATTCTTTTTCAAAAGCCTGCATTAATTTTTCCATTGTTTTGTCTATCACTTTGTCAGTGAGTGTTTGTGTGAGGTCTTGGAGTATGAAACTGAGTGCGTATGCTTTTTTGCCTTCTCCTAAGTTTGCGCCTTCGTATACATCAAAAACATTGATATTTTTAATGAGTTGTTTTTCGCGTTGCTTTACTACTTGCTCTATACGGTCAAACCCAATGTTTTTATCTAACACCAACGATAAATCGCGTCTTACTTCTGGATATTTAGATATTTCTTGGAATTCCATCGTTTGGTGGTATTGCTGTAGCAACATTTCCCACTCTATTTCGGCATACCAAACGGGTTGTTTGATGTCTAATGCTTTGAGTAGGTTGTTTTGTAATAAACCTGCTTTCGCAAAAAAATGTTTTTTGTTGCCATATTGCAATCCATACGCCCAAATACGGTTAGCAGCATCATCTGTTATGGGTTGGTTTTCGTAGTTTTGATAACGCATTTTGGCAAAAACTTGCTGTAATGTATTTGCTAAATGATGAAAAGCACTGGGTTTTGATTTTTGTACCCAACTTTCTGCATGCTCATTTCCTGTGATAAAAATGGCGAGTTTTTGTTGTTCGCTATATTTTTTATCTACGGTGTTTTCTTGTTGATTTAGTAATTGATAAACTTTGCCAAACTCAAATAATTTGAGGTCTTTTTGTCTACGATTGAGATTGTAGGCGATTGTTTCCAAACCTGAAAACAATAAACTTTGTCGCATTACTTCTAAATCTTCGCTGAGGCGATTGAGAATTACTACATTTGTATCTTCTTTGCCTAAGAGTTGTGCATATTTGGGAGAAGTGAGCGAGTTATTGATGATTTCAAAATAACCTTGTGCGGCTAACCAAGCGGTTGTTTTATACTGTATTTGGTTCGCGTCTTTTTCTGGAAATTCGGCGAGGTATTCCGCACCGTATTTTTGGGGTATTTCTAAACGATTAAAGCCATAAATGCGCAATATCTCTTCTACTATATCGGCTTCTTGGCGCACATCTACCCTGTAGGGGGGGACAGTAACTTGGAAACCCTCGTTATTTTCTCCGTTAACATCTATATCTAAAGATTCTAAAATTTCTTGAATTTGATAACGCCCCAAATGTACACCAATAAGTCGGTTGATGTTTTTATAACTTACACTGAATTGAGCGTGCGGAATAGGGTGGGGGTATGCATCAATGATTTTACCTTGAATCGTGCCCCCTGCAATTTCTTTGATGAGCAATGCAGCTCTTTTGAGTGCATCAATGGTCATATTAGGGTCTGCGCCACGCTCGAAACGGAAGGAAGCATCTGTTTTTAGCCCATGCGCTTGTGAGGTTTTGCGTACATAAGTAGGGTGAAAGTAAGCACTTTCAAGAAATATATTTTGTGTTTTTTCGCTTACGCCTGAGTATAACCCTCCGAAAACGCCTCCAAAGCACATAGGTTGGCTGTTTCCATCACAAATCATAAGGTCGTTGGGTTGTAGTTTGCGTTCGGTTTGGTCTAAAGTGGTGAAAGGAGTACCTTGTGGCAGTGTTTTCACTCTTATTTGTTTGCCTTGAATGGTATCAAGGTCAAAGGCGTGAAGGGGTTGTCCTAATTCGTGCAGTACAAAATTAGTAATATCAACTACATTGTTAATCGGATTTAGACCAATGGCTTTTAAGTAAAATTGTAACCAAGCGGGGGAAGGGGCTACTTTGATGCCCATAATACACACACCTGTATAGCGTGGGCAGGCATCTGTATTTTCTACGATGACCTGAATAGGGCTATTTTCTGTATTTTCTTGCCAAGCAGATAGGTCAGGGAATTGGAGTTTTTTCTGCAAAAGGGCTTTCAAATCGCGTGCTACTCCATAATGTGAAGCAGCATCTACCCTGTTTGGGGTAAGTCCTATTTCGAAAATAGTATCTTTCTTTTTTTGGAAAAATTGGTTAGCGGGTGTTCCATTAGGTAATTTGGTATCAAGCACTATGATGCCTTCGTGAGAGTTGCCCAAACCCAATTCATCTTCTGCGCAAATCATACCTTCAGATACTTCTCCTCTAATTTTAGTTTTTTTGAGTGTAATCGGTTCGCCTGTGGTAGGGTAGAGGGTAGTGTTGGCTAAGGCTACAGCTACTTTTTGCCCTTTTGCAACATTACTTGCTCCACATACGATTGGGAGTATCTGGTTGTTGCCTACATCTACAGTGGTGATTTTTAGTTTATCAGCATTGGGGTGGGGCTCGCAGCTAAGCACTTCTCCTATGACTACGCCTTCTAAACTGCCTCTTACTTCCTCAAAAATGTCTAAACTTTCTACTTCTAAACCTGCAAAAGTGAGTCTTTCTGCTATTTTTTCTGGGCTTTCGCCTGCTAAATCTATATAATTTTGAAGCCAATGATAGGATATTTTCATAACTTAAAAGAATGATGCTATTTTTTGAGAGTTCAAAACTAATGTAAAAAATGATAAAAAGAAAGTTTTAGGCTTTGTTTAAAATATTTTGTTCAGGCAAATGAAGTAAATATTGTAGGGCTAAATCATAGCCTAAAAGCCCTAAACCCGTAATCATACCTTTGCAAACAGGCGATAAGAAACTATGGTGGCGAAAGGCTTCGCGTGCAAAGACATTAGAAATGTGCACTTCTACTACGGGGGTGCTGATGGCTTTGATGGCATCGGCAATGGCTATGGAGGTATGTGTATAAGCACCTGCATTGAGAATAATGCCTAAGTAAGGTTGTTTGCCAAAGCCTATTGCTTGAATTTGGTTGACAATTTCGCCCTCAATATTGCTCTGAAAATAGCTGATATTTGCCACAGAAGCGTATTTTTCTTGAAGTGTTGCCAAATAATCTTCAAAGGTTTGGCTGCCATAAATAGCAGGCTCTCTTTTTCCTAATAAATTGAGATTAACACCGTTGATAATGTTGATATTATTCATTTTATTGACATTGCTAAACATTTATGTTCAAATATAGATTATATTGTATTATTCAAAGTAAAAATATTGCAAAAACTATGAACCTATTTGAACACATTAGTCGCAATGGTCTGACATTCAATCATTTAGATGAAAATAATTTTACTATATACAATTCTCTAAAACAGAAAGTTTATACCTATGCATATTTCCAAGACTATAAATATTCTGTAGCTATTTGGGAAAACTATATTTCACCTGAAGAAATAAAAGAGATTTATGTTTATGTAGGTAAATACACAATATTAAATAACCAACATATTTATGGCATGGTCAATGATTTGCGCTATGTTGATGGTAGTTTCGCACCTATCAATGATTGGTTCAAAGGCAATTATGTACTGAAAGCAATTGAGAGGGGTTTTGCTTTTTCAGCCAATATTGTTCCTGAGGAGTTTTTTGCGCGCTTGTCCTTAGAAGATTTGAATGATAATGCCCCTTACGAAATATGTAATTTTGAAGATTATGAGTCCGCAAAAACTTGGTTATTAGAAAAACTGTCTAATTATCATTTTGAAAAAAAGGCTTAAAATTCGGCTTTTTTCACCCTCAAAGACACTCCCTCTTGGGCTATGACTTCTACTTTTTCCCCTTGTTCTATATAATCACCACGTGTGGTAGCATCATAAAGCGTATCTTCTATCATCACTTTACCACTTGGTCGTAGTACTGTGTAGGCTTCCCCCATAGTTCCAACTAAATTTTTAGAGAGGCTTCCAGAAGAATAGCCCTGCGCTCTGTCCATTACATTTTGTAGCGAAATTTCCTTGAAACGCCTGCTACGTAAAAGTTTTGGAATGGCAGTGGCTACAAATATAGACCCACCTACAAGTCCTATAAAAATCACTAATAAAGAGTTATAAATATCCATAAGTATTATATTGCTAAAATCGAATCCATCATTTTTTATCATCATCAAGAAAAGCCCTGAAAGCATAAGCCCTAAGCCCGATAAGCCCAAAACACCAAAACCGGGCGTAACAAAAATCTCGATAGCCAAAAGTATCATTCCGCAGAAAAACACCAATAATTCCCAATATTGTGCTAAGCCATGCAAATAATAAGGAGTGAAATACAAGGCAGAAGCTACCAACGCTACGATAAGAGGGAATGCCGTGCCGGGCATCTTGAACTCGAAATAAATGCCTCCTAATATCAATAGTAATAAGATACCACTTACAAATGGGTTTAGGAAAATAGCGATTATTTGCTCTGTGAGTGATTGTTGGTAGTGTTCGAGTGTATATTTTTTGATTTTATTTTGCGCCAAAATATCCTTTATGTTTTCTACTTTGCCTTCGGCATAGCCCATTTTGATGGCTCTTTCGGTAGTAAGGGTAAGTACTTTGCCTTTTTGTTGCGATGAATCTATTTGAATCTTTTCATCTACCATCGCTGCGGCTATTTCGGGGTTACGCTTGTTTGCTTCAGCGGTAGCGCGCATTTTTTCTACCATATATGATTGGTATTTCCCTGAAGCCTTTGTCCCATCTTGTGTTACTACTGTTGCTGCGCCAATAGTAGCCCCTTCGGTCATATAAATTTTATCACAAGCAATGGCAATCAAGGCACCCGCTGAGGCAGCATTAGGATTGATAAAGGCATACACAGGAATTTCGCATTGTAATAACATTGTTCTTATCGCATCAGCATTGTCTACTCTACCTCCATAAGTATCAAGTTCAAATATAATAAGTGAGGCTTTTTGTGTTTTTGCAGTTTCTAAAGCCAATTTTACATATCTTTCGGCAGGAGGGTTAATCTCGTCAGCCCAATGCATTACAAAAACTTTGTTTTGCGCTTGTGAAATCAATGGATAAAAGCCCAAAAAGGAACACAAGATGAACAATAAGAAAATCATTCGGTTTTTCATGGTGGAGGTAGTATTGAGGCGATTATTTTTCAAATATAGATAATAATTTAAACGTATAAAAATCAAAAGTGATAATCATTGAAAAAAACTTTCTTTTGGAGGGAAAAATTTGGCGTTTATTTCCTAAAAATGATACCCAATATGTATGGATAGAAATACGAAATGCAGATACTTTCAGTACTTATTGGGCTTGTTTAGATACGCAATCGGGCTCATTGCTTTACAATCATTTTAACCCTATGACAGAACGTTGGTGGGTAGGTACTTGGGGTGTAGAGGCTGGAATTGCATTGTTGTATCGTTATGCTAATCCTCAACAGCCTACACCAGAAGGAATTACTGCTATAGACATTGCCAAACAACATATACTTTGGCGCATGGAGCAAGGGCGATGGCTTTTTTATGAAAAACAAACCAATTCTGTTTGGGTAGCAATAGCCGAAACCAATACCTTTGCACAACTCCATCTTAGGACAGGAGCGGTACTAAAAACGCAAAATGAGCCCCCTGAGGATTTTTTTGATGATGCAGACGAGTCGTGTGTGGTGCAACATTATAGCCCAGAAAGTGATTATTTTAACTCAATAACCCATTTTTTAGCGCATTTTCATCATATCAAAAATATACAACCCAAAAACATACAATACATAGAAACAGCCACCTATTTTTGTGTTGGTTTTTGGAGTGAAAACAACTATCAGATGCTTTGGTGCTCGCTCGGGGGGGCTATTTTACACCAACTAAAGAGCAAAGAAGAAATTATTTTCAGTGTTACTAAAAACTATGCAATAGGTTTTACTGCCGAAAATCATTTGTTTTTATGGAAGTATAAGGTTTGATACCAAGCTATTTTACTACTTGTACTTTTACTTTATGCTCTCTTTGCGCACTGCCTCTGAACATTTCTCTGAAGGTAATCTCGATACTCCCTTCCGCAAGGGCTTCAAAAATAAAATAACCCGTAGCCGCATCTGCGCCCGTCATTACAGTATTATTGCTTTTGTATTGAGGGTTTTCATATTTCAAATAATCTTGTACAAATTTTACATAGATATTATCTGCTAACTCATAATCAGCATAAAGACCTACAGAACCATGAGAACTGTAACTGTAATAAAATTTTTCACCTACTTTCACACTCATTTTATCTTCAAGAGGGGAAATAGATTTCATATTTTTGAGTTCTTTTTCCCAATCTTGGGCATTGCTATAGGAATAAAAAAAGATTGAAATGATGGCAATTGATAAATATTTTTTCATATTTGTATCATATTTTATTTTATCGGCAAAATACTACAAAAACAGCAAATGAAAAAATCTGTAAGAAATATAATTTTTATACTCATAGGAGTCATTATTTTATTTATTATTGTTTACCCACGTTTAGGACTTTTTTCAACAGAAAACAAACAGAACAATGCAGGAAAAAGCGAAACCAAAGAAACTGAAAAAAAGGTTGAATCTTCTATAGTGAAAGCTAAAATCTTGAAAACAGAAAATTTAGAAGATAACATTAGTACTACAGGCACATTATTAGCCTATGAAGAAGTATCACTAAGAAGCGAAATCTCAGGAAAAATAGTAGGGGTTCATTTTAGCGAAGGTGATTTTGTAGCACAAGGAGCATTGTTAATCACTATTTATAATGAAGATTTGAAGGCAGAGCTTAAAAAATTAGAACTTAATAAAGAACTCAATCAGACCAAAGAAAATCGCCAAAAACAACTCTTAGAAAAAGAAGCTATCAGCCAACAAGAATACGATATAGCTCTCAATGCGCTCAATACAGTCAATACAGAAATAGAATTGAAAAGATTGCAAATAGAAAAAACCTACATCAGAGCACCTTTTGGTGGCATTGTTGGTTTGCGCAACATCAGCGTAGGCACTTACCTTACCCCCAGTGTTGAAATCACCAAATTAGCCAGCATCAACCCCATCAAAATACAGTTTGCCATTCCTTCCAAATACAGCAATATCGTTAGAAAAGGCTCTAAAATAACTTTTTCTGTAGAAAATAGCAATCAAACGTATGAAGGAATTGTTTATGCTATAGAACCGAAAGTAGATGAAGCCACGCGCACCATCATTCTAAGAGCCACAAGCCCAAACACAAATAATATGCTTATGGCTGGTGATTTTGCCAAAATAGAACTTACCATTAGTAACACACCCAATGTATTGCTACTTCCTACAGAGGCGATTGTCCCTGAAATGGATATGTTTAAAGTATTCAAAGTTAAAAATGGAAAAGCCATCAGTGTAACAGTTAAAATAGGAAAGAGAACTGAAAAAGAAGTAGAAATCGTAGAAGGTTTGCAAAAAGGGGATACTGTTATCACTTCGGGTATTTTGAAAGTAAAACCCGATGCACCTGTAACCATTCAAGCCTATGAGTAAAATTTGGAAATTATAACAAAAAAAAATATATTTGCATTTTAAGTCTTTTTAACCTCAATCAAAGTCATGACAACAATCATTTTAGGTGTCGTATTTATGGGAGTATTTGCTCTTCTTATGAGTGTTGGGTTATTAGTAAGAGGCAAAGAACTGAAAGGTACTTGTGCTTCACAAAACCCTGAATTAGCCAAATTAGGTATAGAGTGTACTGTTTGTGGAAAAGTAGTAGGCTCATGCGAAAACGAAGAAGCTAATCTCAAAAAAATCTCAGCATAATTCGACTATGACACTTATCAAATCTATCTCAGGCATTAGAGGCACATTAGGAGGAAAACCCAATGATACACTTTCCCCTCTTGATATTGTAAAATTTACAAGTGCTTATGCCACTTGGGTAAACCAAAAATACCCACAACACAAAAACACCATCATCGTAGGAAGTGATGCCCGCCCCTCAAGGCACATGGTAGGGCAAATCGTAATGGCAACTTTGCAAGCAATGGGCATCCATGTCATAGACCTCGACTTAGCAACCACACCTACCGTAGAAATGTATGTTACATTTGCCAAAGCACAAGGGGGAATTATTCTTACAGCAAGCCACAACCCCATAGAATGGAACGCATTGAAACTACTCAATGAAAAAGGTGAGTTCATATCGGCTGAAGAGGGAGAAAACATTGTAAAACTTGCAGAAAAAGACGACTTCAACTATGCAACTGTTCAAGAAATAGGTACTTATACACGTAAAAATGATGCCTTAGAGCAACATATCAATGCCATTTTAGACTTACCGCTCGTAAAAAAAGAACTTATCGAAAAAGCCAATTTTTCAGTAGTAATAGATGCAGTTAATTCAGTAGGAGGTATTGCAATTCCTCAACTACTCAAAGCCTTAGGAGTAACAAAAATCAAAGAACTGCATTGCACCCCCAATGGCTATTTTCCGCACAATCCAGAGCCTCTCCCCGAACATCTCACTGAGATAGCAGAAGAAATGAAAAAACAATCCTATGATATAGGCATCGTAGTAGACCCCGATGTAGACAGACTTGCCCTTGTTTGCGAAAATGGAGAAATGTTTGGCGAAGAATATACCTTAGTTGCCATCGCTGATTATATATTGCAAAATCAAAAAGGTGCTACGGTTTCTAATCTTTCCTCTACAAAAGCCCTTAAAGATATTACAGAAAAATATGGACAAACTTATACTGCCGCCGCAGTAGGGGAGGTAAATGTGGTAAAAACAATGAAAAGTACACAAGCTGTCATAGGAGGAGAAGGCAACGGAGGCATCATTTATCCTGCTTTGCATTATGGTAGAGATGCTTTGGTGGGTGTGGCTTTATTTTTATCTCATTTGGCACAAAAAAATATCAAAGTTTCTGCCCTAAGAGAAGAATATCCCCACTATGCAATGTCTAAAAATAAAATTACATTATCGCCTGATATTGAAGTAGATAGCATACTTGTCGCTATGAAAGATAAATACAAACAACAACCTATCAATACTGAAGATGGTGTAAAAATACACTTTGAGAATGCTTGGGTGCATTTGCGCAAGTCGAACACAGAGCCTATTGTACGTATTTATTCCGAAGCCCCTTCTATGCAAGAGGCAGAATCTTTAATTTCGCAATTCAAACAAGATATTTCACTCATTTGCGAAAACTAACCAAAAGAAACCAATCAAGTATCTACTTTGTAAAACAAAACGACAAAGTAGGTACTATTTCACAAAAATATCTTCTATATTCAAACTAAAACCTTCTAAAACAGACGATTGCACCATCCCCTTTTTCTCTGCCTCCGAAAAAGGAAGATAAACCATATATTTGTTTTTTCAAATTTCTCAATTTTTTATAATTCGCCTTAGAAATTACCTCTACTACTATATCGGGGCTGCCTCCCTCAATTCCTTTGTTGGTAAGAAAGCTACTTTTCCGAACAGAAAGATACACGATATCGGGTTTCAGAACAGTATTTTCATCTATTTTTACGCTAATAGGGGCAGGATATACTTTGCCCAATTTATTTTGTATTACAAACATATTTATATAGGTGTATATCATACCTAAAATTTCTTGATGAATGGGAGAGGGATCCATAATATATATACGATTTTTGATAATTTCTATCTTTATGGTGAGGTCTGGCGGAAAAATTTGCTCATTTTGCAAATCCGCAAAAGTCCATAATTTAAG
>RDZE01000003.1 GCA_004293905.1 Cytophagales bacterium
CAGCGCCGATGGTACTGCGGTCAAACGTGGAAGAGTAGGTCGATGCCGATTTTAGAAATTCTAATTACAGCCTGATATAGTATTATATCAGGCTTTTTTTTTGTGTTTTTTTTTGATTTTGTATCTTATTGTTTTAAATTGCTAAAAAATTAGTGTTTTCCTAAATTTTCATCATGTCAAAAAATACATCAGCAGAAAATACCTACAAAAGTTCCCCAGAAGAAAGCCAAGAGCGTGATATTGTTTTGCTTTTTCAAAAAATTTGGCAAGACGAGCGTGTGAGGCTAATTTTAGGTCTTTGCAGTTTAATCACTTCTTTTGCATTACTTTTAATGCTTTACTCTTATTTTTTTACAGGTGCAAATGATCAAAGTGTTGTTGAATCATCGTTGCAACAAGGCATTAAAATTTCTGGGGCTGAGGTAGAAAATTGGTTAGGTGTAATGGGAGCTACTTTAGCTCATTGGCTTGTCTATAGAATGTTTGGTGTAGGGTCTTTTTTTATAGTTCCTTTCTTATTCATCATTGGCTGGCGTTTGGCTTTTAAAAGTGGAGTGGTTTCGGTCACTCGTTTTGCTCAATTCACCTTATTTGCTTGTTTGTGGATAAGTGCCTTGATGGGGTTTTTGTACGAAAAGTATGAGTCTGTAAGTTTATGGGCAGGTGGTTTCGGGTATGAATTTGTTCAAATATCTAACGCTTTGTTGGGTATTGGTACTTTATTTTTACTTTTGATTGCTTTGGCTGTATTCATTATTTACTTTTTTAAACCCACAGATATTTACACCTTTTTTACCAATGCAAATGCGCAAGGGCAGTCTATTTTAGGGGGTATTTCTGAGCGTTTTAAGACTCCTAATGTGAATATAAAAGCACCTAAGAATTTTTTAACTGATGATTTTGTCATAGAAAAAGAACAAACAGTTGGTGATTTAGAACAAGAAAATGCCACCTCTCAAAAAGATTTGAGAAAGACTATGATGATGAATGGAGAAGAAGATGATAAATTGGTATTTGATGTAAATAAAGGCAAAAATAATCAAAACAAGCGCACTACAGATAAAATTACTTTTGAGGTTGAGGGATTAGAAGAAGATGGACACTCAGGGCGGATTGTGCCTAATATAGGTACTCAAAAAGATATTGAGTTTGATGAAAATGAAGTTGCACAAGAAAGAACTACTTTGGGCAATGAGGATAATTTATTTACAACAGAAACAGAGGCAATGGTTGATGCCTTAGGGAATTATGACCCTAAGTTAGAATTGAGTGATTATAGACCACCTACCTTAGATTTATTAGATGAGGCTCCTGTGAGTAGAAGGCAAGTAACTAATGAGGAGTTAGAATCTAACAAAGATAGGATTGTTGAGACACTTAGTAATTATGGTATAGGAATCTCTCAGATTAAAGCAACGATTGGTCCTACTGTTACTTTATATGAAATTATTCCAGAGGCTGGGGTAAGAATAGCTAAGATTAAAAACTTGGAAGATGATATTGCTTTAAGCCTTTCGGCATTGGGTATTCGTATTATAGCACCAATACCTGGCAAAGGGACTATAGGTATTGAAGTACCTAATAAGAAACGTGAAGTAGTATCAATGCGTTCTATTCTTACTGATGAAAGTTTTGTGAATTCTGATAAGGAACTTCCTATCATATTAGGTAAAACTATATCTAATGAGGTGTATGTGGCAGATTTGTCAAAAATGCCTCACTTATTAATTGCAGGTGCTACTGGGCAGGGTAAATCAGTGGGGTTGAATACTTTTATAGTATCTTTGTTATATAAGAAGCACCCTGCGGAGCTAAAGTTCGTATTGGTAGACCCTAAAAAGGTAGAAATGACTCTTTTCAGAACAATTGAAAGTCATTTTTTAGCTAAACTTCCTGATGAGAGTGAACCTATTATTACTGATAATAAGAAAGTGGTTAATACATTGCTTTCTCTTTGTATAGAGATGGACAATCGGTATAATTTACTTAAGGAGGCTGGTTGTAGAAATTTGAAGGAGTATAATCGTAAATTTTTGCACAGAAAGCTGAATCCAAGAAAAGGGCATCGTTTTTTACCTTATATTGTCTTAATCATTGATGAGTTGGCAGATTTGATGATGACGGCTGGTAAAGAGGTAGAGCAGCCAATTGCAAGATTAGCACAATTAGCACGTGCTATTGGTATTCACTTGATTGTGGCTACACAACGACCTTCTGTGAATGTAATCACAGGTATTATTAAGGCAAATTTCCCGACTCGTTTGTCTTTCAAGGTAACTTCCAAAATAGACTCCCGAACGATTTTAGACAGCGGTGGTGCGGAACAATTGGTAGGTATGGGAGATATGCTATTTACGATGGGAGCAGAATCTATTCGTTTGCAAGGGGCTTTTATTGATACGCACGAGGTAGAGCGTGTTTGTGAATATATTGGTACTCAAAGAGGCTATCCTATGGCTTATGAATTGCCTGAGTTTCTTTCTGATGAAGAACGGGCTACAATGGGTGATGAGGACGATGAGGGTAATTTTGAGCGTGATGCTCTTTTTGAGGAAGCTGCTAGAATTATAGTAATGCATCAACAAGGGAGTACTTCTTTATTACAAAGAAGGCTCAAGTTGGGTTATAATAGAGCAGGTCGCTTGATTGATCAGTTGGAAAAAGCAGGTATAGTAGGTGCTTATGAGGGCAGTAAGGCGCGTGAGGTATTGATTCCTGATGAATACACCTTAGAACGATTGCTCAATAGTATGAATAAATAGATTGAAATATATATAAATTAATAACAATAAAGGATAATGACAATGGAAATACGCAAAAATTGGACTCTTGAGGAGGTTAGTAGTATTTATCACTCTCCTATTTTAGATTTGGTATACCGTGCGGCTACTGTGCACCGTCACTATCATGATGCTCAAGAGGTGCAAGTTTGTACTTTACTTTCTATTAAGACAGGCGGCTGTCCTGAGGATTGTGCTTACTGTTCTCAATCTGTGAAATATCAGACGGGTGTAGAAGTGCATAAATTATTGCCTATCCAAGAAGTTTTGCAAAAAGCTGAAGAAGCTAAAGCAAGTGGAAGTACGCGTTTCTGTATGGGTGCGGCTTGGAGAGAAGTGAGGGACAATAAAGATTTTGATAAGGTAATAGAGATGGTAAAGGGGATTAATGAAATGGGGCTTGAAGTGTGTTGCACTTTGGGTATGCTTACTACTGAACAAGCACAACGGTTAAAAGAGGCGGGTTTGTATGCCTATAATCATAATTTAGATACAAGTGAAAATTATTATGACGAAATCATTTCTACACGTAAATTTCAAGATCGTTTGGAAACGATAGGTAATGTAAATAAAGCAGGTATTTCAGTTTGTTCTGGTGGGATTATAGGGCTTGGCGAAACAGATGACGACCGCATCTCTATGTTGCATACTTTGGCTACTTTGCCTACACAGCCCGAATCTGTACCTGTAAATGCTTTGGTGAGTATAGAAGGTACGCCTTTAGAAGACCAAAAGCGCGTTTCTGTATGGGATATGCTTCGTATGATTGCAACTGCTCGAATTTTGATGCCTTTGGCTATGGTTCGTTTATCGGCAGGGCGTTTAGAGATGACATTAGAAGAGCAAGCCATGTGTTTTTTAGCAGGGGCTAATTCTATTTTTGCAGGTGATAAATTGCTTACTACGCCTAATCCTGAGAGTGATATGGATAAAAAAATGTTTGGCTTATTGGGTTTGAAACCTCGTGAGGCTTTTAAAAATGAACAATCTCGTGAGGTAGTTGAAAATTAATATTATCTTGTTATGTATCAATTAATTTGGGAGCCTGCGCAATTAGCTTTTGTATTGGCACTTTTACAAGTTACTGTGGGCTTTGTAAGTTACTTTTTTATTTCAGAAAGTAAGGCAGCGCACCAGTATATTACAAAAAGATATGGTTCAGAGAAAGCTATTAGTTATAAAATTTTTTTCCAACGCTATACAGGTGTATTTTGTTTGGGTGTATTTCCTTTATTGCTTCAATGGTTAGTAATACCCTCCTCTACTTGGGAAAGTTTTGGGTTTGCTTTTAAAAATATGCTTACCTCTTTGTATTGGACTTTGGGTTTGGGTGGGGTTATACTTTTGATGGCTTTTTTAAATGCCAAAAAAGAAGATAATTTAGCGATGTACCCACAAATTCGACAAGAAGTTTGGACACATCGCTTGTTATTTTTTAATGCGTTTAGCTGGGCAGCTTATTTATTCGCTTATGAAATTCTTTTCAGAGGGTTATTACTTTTTGGTACAGCCTCGCTTGTAGGTGCTATTCCTGCTATTGCTATTAATGCTTCTATCTACTCGATAGCACACATTCCGAAGGGTATTAAAGAAACGATTGGTGCAATTCCTTTGGGGATTGTTCTATCTATTTTGACTTTTCAAACAGAAACAATATGGATAGCTTTTGGAGTGCATGTAATTATGGCACTTTCCAATGATAGTTTTTCTTTGTATTACCAACCAAATATGTATTTGAAAAAGGCTTAAGTATTTTTTTTCTTAAACTTAAACATTTTGTAAGGGGTGTCTTTTTGAGGGTTTGGTTTTTTTAAACTCTCAATGTATTCTTTATTTGTCCAAATAATATCTATGAGTGTAAATCCATTTTTTTCGACTAACTCTATGAGGTCTTTTTCGGCATAAAGAGGGCTTTTACAGAAAGGGTCTAAGATGCCTGTTGTAGGTGTTAGGTTTTCTGCAATGATAAGTAAACCATCTGCTTTTAAAATATTATGAATTTCAGAAAGCATATTTTCGGGGGAGGGAAAATGGTGAAAACTGATACGACAGAGTACTCTATCAAAAGTATTTTGGGGTAATTTGGTGCTATTTTCAGTACCTATGGAAGAGGTAAAAGTGCCTTTAAAAGTTGTATTGAATTGTTCTTCGTAAAAATTAACAATGCCATCTATTTCTGCTTGGTTGTCGCAAATGGTGTCTATATCTTCTATATAAAAATCGATGGCTGTATTATTGAGTAGATTGCAAGAAATCTCGAAATAACCAGTAGAAGCTCCTATGGAGGCTACTTTTTGCCCTTCTTTAAGTTCTAAAAAAGTACATTCATCGCCTATATCATTTTCCATGTGTTCGTAGTCGTCATATACAACCATATAACAACCGTATTGGCATGAAGAAAATGTGGAAATTATTATAAAACAAATTAAAGTAAGTAGATATCGAAGAAGGTTTATTTTCATGGTGTTCCGTTTTAGATATGTATTTATACTATCAAAATACTTACCATGATTTATTCATTCATATACCTGATGCCAACCATTGTACCTATAATAACTGTAAACATAAACGCTGAGCCTACGGCTATGTATAAAAAAAAGCGTATACTATCTGCAAATTCTTCTGCATCTTTATAAAGTTGGCTTCCTTCCGCAAGGTGCACGTCAGTTAGTTGTTCCATAGGTGTAATAACGGTTTGGAACTTTTCAGTACTTTGCCCTATAAATAGTATTAGTGCTTGTTGTTTTTCATTTTTTCGGCTAAGGCGCACTACTAATTCTTCTATGCGTTGATAAGCTACTAAGTCGGTACGGTATTTTTGGAGGTTATTACTTTTCATGGGAGAGCTATATATCTCGGAGTAAGCCTTAATGAGAGAGTCTATCTTTTTATTATTTTTGCTTATTTTTTCTTCTATTTTCTGATAATTGCCATTATTTCTAATGTGCTCCTCTACTTCCATTCTATTTTCGTAAAGTTTTTCCACAATTTGTGTTACTTCTATGGCAGGTATATATCTATTTTTTGCCATTGTATAATAATTGGTTAATTGGCTGATAGAAGTAGCACCTACAACCCCCATTAAAACGATGATGACAATGAGTAGTAAAAAATAAACAACAATAGTTTGGCGATTACGAAGTCGTAATAATATTATTTTGGGTTTATTAAAAATTTCTTTTACCATTGTGGGACAAATTTTTCACTTATTGAATTACAAAGATAAAAAAACTTACTTCAAAAACTATACATTTATGCAATGCTTACTCTATAGCTCTTTTGTTATATAGCATAAAACCGATATTAAATAAAAAATTAAATCCGATACTTTGTTCATCGTAGTAGTTGGCAGAGGCACTGATAGGACCTAACCGACTGTGATACACTAAGCTAAGATTGCCTGCCCAGCGTATCGCATCAAATGTGTTTTGGTGTAAGAGTGGTATTTGTTCGGTAATTTCTTTAATGGGGTTATAGGCAGTAAAACCAAAAATACCTAACCGTAATTCTATATTCGAGGTAAATTTATAAATGTTTTTTAGCCCCAAAGCCACAAAACTTGGAGAGCGGAAGGAGCTCATAAAAAAGCTGGGGCTATCGGGCATGGGGTAAAAAGCAGAAGCCACAATAAGGCTTGAAAGTGTATTGCGAAAAAGAGGTTGATTGGCATAGGCACACTCGCCTAATAAACCAATGCTATAGCGGCGAAAATCGAAATAATGTTCTAATCGTGCTTTTAGTACAAGCCATTGGTGTTGTTTTTCATAAAAAGTACTAAAAATAGAAGACATTCCCGGTAAATGATATTCGGTAGCATCTATCCAATGTAAAGCAAGTGTAAGAGCAGTACCATCAGAGGCGTATTGTTTGCGATTGAGGTTGTTGCGTAGATAACGCATCGTGTATACTTGCCCTTCTAAGCGTGTTAAATCTAAACTAATATTAGTGGAGAAAAAATCATTGTTGCTGTAGCGGTCATTGTTGCGAAACTGTGCCACATCTAAAATGAACTTTCCTGTTTTGCCAGCCGCGAATACGATTTCAAAACCCACTTTGTTATCATTTTGTAGGAGAATAGTTTGGTTTTGGTTAAAAAACAGCTCTGTAAGATTGAGATAGTTCCATTCGTTATAGATAAAATAAGGGCGAAAATAAAAAGGCATACGGAAAGGGACGTTGATTTTGATACCTAAATTTGTGGAGGCATAAAAACGCCCAAAATAAAAACTACCTCCAAAAGTATAGAGCCAATTACGCAAGTAATCATACTCTGTTGCTAAGTAAAAAGTGCTGATATTACGGCTTGCTAAGTTACCCCCTATTTCTGCTCTTATGCTTTGGTTCGATTTGGCGGCAAGTAGAAAGTCATACTTTTTTTTGTCTTCTTTATATAAAAAATTAGGCATTAATACATCAAACTTTTCTGTCTGTGCCAATCTAAAGTATTGCCTTTTGATACTTTCCATTGTATTTTGCTGATTTTTCCGGTAGAACATATTTTTTACATATCGTTCTTGAGGTTTTTCTAACCCACTGACCTCCACCGTTCCTATTTCTAAAGTGGGCATACGCTGTCTAAACAAGGCACGTTTTTTCTGTAAACTATCAGGGTGAACCCTGCGTGTTACTTTTGCTTCTATTTCGTTCATCTTTTCCATAGCCAACTCATACCCATTGGCTACAAAAATAGCCCCCTTGCTGAAATCCGTAGAGCTATATTCTGTGAGCAGTGGCTCTATATAAACATCATTATTTTTTAATTGGCTTGAATCGCTGCGCGAAAGTATCATATAAAGAAGATAATAATTGATGTGTTTTTCGTCTTCTTCATAAGGATATTCCATAAAAGTTTTATCTGATACATTCACACCAATGACTACATCGGGCTTAAAAATACGTCTGGCTAAATTGACAGGGAAATTATTATAAATACCACCATCAAAAAGATATTTGCCTTTCACTTTTACGGGTGGAAAAAACAGAGGTACATTCAGTGTAGCCCTGAGTGCTTCGTTCAGATTGCCATCGCTCAATACGACTGTTTCTTGTGTAAATATTTCAGAAGCTATACAACGATAAGGAACAAAAAGACTATCAAAATTGCAATTAGAAATAGCAGAAGCACTTGCTAAATGCTCGGCTAAGGCAAAATTAAGAGGATAATCTTTTACTAAAGAACTATTCCGCAATGAAATCTGAAATAAAGAATCTAAGGATACTTTAAGCGAAAGCATAGAGGCATTGGGTTCGCGTTGGTATAAAAAATAACGATAATCTTTATCAATACGCCCAGCAGCCCAATTTTGAAAATCTTCTGAGATCACCCATTGTTCTATTTCCTGAATACTAAAACCAGCCGCATACATACCTCCAATAATCCCTCCCATAGAAGTACCCACAATACCATCAATCGGAATATGATTTTCTTCTAAGGCACGCAACACCCCTACATGTGCCATGCCCTTAGAGCCACCCCCGCTAAGTACTAAGATTACTTTTTGCGCCTTTATGGGTGTATGTAGGCTTATAAGAAGGCTAAAAAACAAAAAATGAAAGAGATAATTTTTCATGACTTTATAAAAACGAAAAAAAAAAGATTTTATCTTTATTTTTACGAACTTTATCACATTCATTTACGATTAAATAAACATGTCCAAACCCACAATCTTGTCAATTATGAAGAAAAAACTATTGTTTTATTTGTTTTTTTTATCCCAAATATTACACCCTATCATTGTAAATGCACAAAGTACCCCCCAAGATTTAGAAAAACTTTTTTTGCCCATTCAGAAAAAATACCAGAAAGGGGCTTATAAAGCAGCATTGACGAGCAATAAGCAAGTGTTGAAGAAAAATATTACACAAGAAGCAGTACAACTATATGGCAAACTCTTAGAAGCGCAAATATTAGAAGCCTTAGGCAGATATGACCAAATGCAGGATATATTAATACAAAATGAAGCCCGCATACAACAATTTAAGCCTGAAAATACTGCCCTCAAAACCAAAATACAACTCACTTACACACAAATTTGGGCTAAAAGCGGACAATACGAAAAAGCATTACAATATTGGCAAACCCTCTATGACGAAACCACCAAAGCAGACAACGTAGATACATTATTGTTAGCAGAAATACAATACCTAAAAGCCCAAATACAAGCGCAAAGAGGATACTTTAAAGAAGCCTTACAAGAAAATGACAAAAGCCTTACGACTTGGGAAAATGCCGCAAATTTATTTTTGGACAAAAAGCGCAAAAAGTTATGGGCAGACCAATATTTAAAAACCACACTACAAAAAGCACAAATTTATACTCAACAAGGCGATTATGTTAATGCCATAGAATGGATAACACAAAAAGAGAAGCAACACAAAAAACTACTCAAAACCAATCAATTCCAACAATTTCAGTACGATTTAGCCATTGCGCAAGCCTATTATAACAACGATGACAATAATGAAGCTTTTCGTGCCTACAAAAAAGTAATCAAAAATAAGGCAGTCAAAAAATCTCAACGCGACTATCTGACAGCCTACTGTAATTTTGTTAGAACCTCTTTCTATGAACAGCCCGATAAAATCATCAGGGAAAATATTGAATATGCCGATAAAATACTATACACCTATTATATGGGCAAAAACATACCCCGATTAGAAGTAGAAATGCTAAAAATAGACCGACTCATAGACCAAAACCGATTCAAAAAAGCCCTCAACGATGCAGAAGATTTAGCACTAAAATATGAAACCCTGCTAAAATTCCCCGCGCCCATTAAAAATCAACTTTACGAAAGACTCTTTTTTCTACACAATCACAAAGGCATCGGTTTAGACAAAGCCGAACAAGACTTAGATACACTACTACAATTGAACACCGTACAAATGGGTGAAAATGCACCTAACCTAATGCCATACATAGTAAAAAAAGCAGTATTCACTATCGAAAATACTGATGATGTAGCAAAAGGCAAAAACATTATGGCAAGTTTTCCACAGAATATATGGGTTGCCGAAGTAACACCAAGCCACCAAAAATACGTAACACTGCTCAATGATGTAGCCAAATACTACGAAGTAGAAGAAAAATACGACACAGCACTCGTAATCTCTCAACAAGCATTAGAACTGCTGAAACAAAAATACACTACCAAAAATAAAAAATTAGGCTACCAATACCAATTGTCAGCAGAGCTCAAACTCAAATTAGGACACTACAAAGAAGCGGAAGCCGACATGCAAGAAGTTCTCAATACAATGAAAGGCGTATTCAAGGTGCTCTCTACTGACTATGCCGATGCACTTGCAAGCATGGCAAGGCTCTATGGCATCATCGGACTTTATGAAGATGCAGAAAACCTACTCAGAAAAGCAACACGCATGCAAAGAATATTAAAAGCCGATGCCTCTCAAAGTGCAAAAGCCGCAGAAGAATTAGCATTTTTATATGCACGGATAGGTCAATTTGCCGAAACGGAAGCACTTCTCTCGCAAGTGATTGCTGAAAAAGAAGCACGTTATGGACTGAATAGCAAAACTCTCATTAATCCA
Organism: Cytophagales bacterium; assembly: GCA_004293905.1. Taxonomy (GTDB): domain Bacteria; phylum Bacteroidota; class Bacteroidia; order Cytophagales; family Microscillaceae; genus RDZE01. The sequence continues at coordinate 10,332 of RDZE01000003.1, forward strand.
CTTAATCAAATGGCTTATCTTTATTTGATTATGGGGGACTATAAAAACACAGAAAAACTTGCCCGCCGCGCCGCCGAAATCACCGCTAATGTTTACGGTAAAAATACACTCCGCTACACTGAAAGCCTAATTGTATTGGCAAAAATGTATATGGAAATAGGAGATTATGAACGTGCAGAAGAATTTTTTAATGTAATCTTAGAACGCCAACTAACACTATTAGGCGAAAATCATATTGCCGTAGCCAATACAATGATAGATATAGGCTATGCAAGATTTTATCAAGATGCTAAAAATCTAACACAAGCCGAAGAGCTTTTCAAAAAAGCACAAGCCATCATTCTCAATAATTTTGATGACCAACACCCCCTTTATGCAGATGCCCTCAAAAATATAGCTTTTGTTGCCATAGAAAAACAAGACTATGGCAATGCATTACAAACACTACAACAATCAGATAATATATGGATTACTAAATTAGGTCAAGAAAATATCAACTCCGCCGAAATAGCAATTCTAAAAGGAGATATTTATAGTAAACAAAGACAATTTACCAGCGCACAATTAGAATACCAAAAAGCCCAAACACTCTTTGGCGAATTACTCAACGTAGAACACCCAAGGTATATAAAAACACTAAGCAAACAAGGGCAGGTATTTTTTGTAAACAAACAATACAAAGAAGCCAATAGGGTAATGTTGCAAACTACTACAGCCTATCTAAAATTTTTAGATAACTTTTTCCCTACACTGAGCGAAAGAGAAAAAACAAAATTTTGGGCATTGATGAAACCCGATTTCGAGTTTTTCAACTCCTTAGTCATCAATCAGCCTAACAATGATGAAATGCTCATTCACATGTATAACAACACAATTTCTACCAAAGGCTTATTGCTCAACTCCTCCATCAAAGTAAGAGAAAGAATACTCAACGGCAGCGATGAAGCCCTCAAACAACAGTATAAACTTTGGATAGAGAAAAAAGAATTTCTTACCAGCGCACTCTCTATGAGCGAAACCCAACTCAAAGAAGACAACATAAAAATCAATGAAATAGAAAAAGAGATAGAAAAACTTGAAAAAGAACTCAGCGAAAAATCAACCTCTTTTGCCCAAGAAAACGAAACCAAAAAATATGCATGGGAAGACATAAAAAGCATATTGCAACCCAATGAAGCCCTCATCGAAATGGTCAGATTCAGATACTATACCGACCATTTCACAGATACAATATACTATGCGGCACTCATCGTTACGCCTGAAACGCAAAAAGCCCCCCAAATGGTATTGCTAAAAAATGGGAAAGACTTAGAAACCAAAATACTTAATATCTATAGAAATACAACCAAACTACAACAAAAAGACAAACTCTCTTACAAAAACTATTGGCAGCCCATTGTCAGTGCACTCCCTAATACCCAAAAGTTTTATCTGTCACCCGATGTAGTCTATAACCAAATTAATATTTCGGCACTACTCATATCAGATAGTACTTATGTTATTGATAAATATCAAATATTACCCATTAATAACACAAGTACATTAGTAGAGCTATTCAAAGAGAAGCAACAAAAAAATCAAACATTGGTAACTAATACAGAAAACACCGCATTACTCATTGGTAATCCTACTTTCTATACAGGTATCAGCGGTGTTGTAGATGCAACCGATGAACTACTTCGCGATGTTGATACCAAAAAAACACCACGCATCACTGACTTACCCGGCACAGGCATAGAGTTAGAAGTAGCCAAAAATCAACTCAATAATAAAAATTGGAAAACTATAGTACTCTTACAAACAGAAGCTACAGAAGAACAAATTAAGAAAATAGAAAGCCCTACCATTTTACACTTTGCGACACACGGCTTTTTTGCCGAAACCAAACAAAATAACCAAAATGGCGCAGCACAAAACCCATTACTTAGGTCTGGCTTATTATTAGCAGGTTCAGGAGATATACTTAACAAAGGTGGTCAGAACTACAATGCCAAAGAAGGCATACTCACCGCTGCCGAAGCCATGAACCTACCCTTAGACAAAACCGATTTAGTAATCCTATCTGCTTGTGAAACAGGCTTAGGCGAAATACAAGCGGGAGAAGGCGTATTCGGTTTGCAAAGGTCTTTCTTAGTAGCAGGGGCTGATGTACTGATTATGAGCCTTTTCAAAGTATCAGATGAGGTAACCCAAAAACTCATCAATAATTTTTACGAACGACTTCTAACACACAACGATAAAAGACGTGCTTTTTATGAAGCCCAAATGATTATCAAACAACAATATCCTTACCCACGCTTCTGGGGGGCTTTCATTATGGTAGGCAATGAATAAATTACTCACAACTATGCAAAATAAAAAAGGTAGCTTTCAAAAGCTACCTTTTTTATTATTTGAAAAACCACTGAAAATTATTCCTGAGTAGGATTTTCTTCTGTTGTGTTGTTTTCTTCACTCACCACCTCAGTTGTTTCTTTTTGTGCAGCACTTTCCTCTTGTTTTTTACGGATAGCCTCTGCGCGTGCCTCTTTCACTTTTGCTTCTGCTTCTAAGCGTGCTTTGTCTTCAGCAGCGCGTGCGTCAGCTAAACGGTCTACTTTGTTTTGAATTTGTGATTGTTTCTGATTCAACCAAGTATTATATTTCTCATCAGCTTGCTCTTGACTAATCGCGCCTTTAATAACACCTATTTGTAAGTGTTTTTTGAATAATACACCACGATAAGAAAGCATCGCACGAACGGTATCGGTAGGTTGTGCTCCATTGAGCAACCAACGCAACGCACGTTCTTCGTCCAGTTGAATAGTCGCAGGGTTGGTATTAGGGTTATAAGTGCCTATTTTCTCTATAAAGCGACCATCACGTGGCGCACGAGCATCACTTACTACTACATCATAAAGCGCGTTTTTTTTGCGCCCTCTTCTTGCTAATCTGATTTTTACTGCCATATTATTAAGATAAAATTACTCAAACAGAACACGTCTGTTCGATTTTTGAGGCGCAAATCTATGCATTATTTTTGAAATTAGAAAATATATATCAAAATATATCTAAAAATGATAATTTTTTGCCTTTTTTTTATACCTTTGTTTTGATTACTACATCAAAATATTTTTCTACTAAAACATGGCTCTGAAAAACAAATCAAATTGCATCGTGAGCTTGGTAAGTATCATTATTTTTACATTACTTACCACCACCTTACCCAGCTACGCCCAATCCTCCAAAAGACCTCCTTTGCGTCAAAATAATGCGCTGCAAGTAGGTTTCAAAACTTTTTGGAACATCAATAGCCTCTATGCCTCTCCCAACATTACTACTCTTACCCGTAACGGTAGATACAGCACTTTAGGTGTAGGGTTTACTGCCAACGTGCTACTTTCAGAAGATTTAGGCTTTTTTTTACAATCAGAAATATTACTTTCCGAAAAAGGTGGGCATTATCTTTATAACATAGACAATAGCCGCTTTGCCTCCCTTACCAAAAGTTATTGGAACTTAGACATTCCCATTCTATTTGGCAAACAAATACCCATCGGTTTTTTGGAAGAAATTATACTTAAAATGTATGCAGGAACGGTCGTTTCGATACACATGGCTGGTAATCAACGCATTAACTACCAACCTGCCAACTACACCCTGCCGAATACACGCCCTTACTATGCCCCTCTCAATGTAGGCTATGCCTTAGGTGCAAGTATTACTGTCAAAGGTTTTATGCTCGATATTCGCTACCAAAGTAGTTTTACAGCCCTCTCCTCCGAAACCTATCAAGTGCAAGGAAGTGCTTACAATCTTAATTTCAAACCTCATATTTTTCAAATCGCATTAGGATATACCATTCAATTTTAAAACATTAAAACCAATTTTTATGAAAAAAAGACTTTCATCTCTCGCTTTTATGTTTTTAGGAACAATCGTACTTTTAAGCACCATAGGTTGCCAGCGTGAAAAAGTAGTGCCCGACACAAAATTATCAGATAGCCTTCAAAAACAATTAGATACACTAAGAATCAAAACGGGCATCGGACCCGTACATTATACCCTACAAATAGTAGATGGTTCAACAATGTCGTCCTCCAATGGACGTACTGAAGGAGTACAAACCACTTTGGACGATGTAATCGTGATTATTTCTCAAAATGGAAGAACACGCCGCGATACCATCAAAGTAGGTGGACAAATTGCTTATGAAGGTTTTGACTTAGGAACAGTGAGTGTTTCACTCATCAAAAACGGATACACAGGAACGAGCTTTGTAGCCGAACTTACACAAACGACCGTCAATACAAAAGACAAATATGTATATGCCTCTACTATAGTCCCCATGTATAATTTAAGCGGTACAAGTTTAGCCACCGTGAAAGGAATTTTAGCCGCAGAACTTAATATTACCAATGCAACCTTAGAAAGAGTGCCCGACAGAACCGTAACGGCTTCGCTCAATGTAAGTACTGTACCAAAATTTACGAGCAAAAACGCAGAAATATTGAGCCGTGCTTACTCAGGCGTAACATTCTCTACAAGGTCTAATGCAACAGGAGAGTTTTCATTTACTAACCTCCCCGCAGGTGGAGAAGGTAGCTCGCTTTCCTATGTTATACAAGCCGAGAGTTTTATATTTGCACAGGTTACAGGGGTAACTTCTACTCAAAACACACTGTATACAGTAGCCAATCAACCAGTAACTGTAAGAGCCTTAGGGATTTATACAATGTCGCCACTCACTTATAACGGAATAGCAGTTCCTTAAGCATATTTGAAAATCTCAACGAATCGAATATATTTTTCTCATTATTATTCTAAAAAAACATGCTTGTATCCGAATCACAAACATCTACTAAATTAGAGGCTTTTTTGCAAAAATACGCCACACACCCACATTATACTGCCCCAAGAGGCAATCAACTCAATGCTAAATCTTGGCAAACAGAAGCCGCATTGCGCATGTTTCTCAATAATTTAGATGCCGAAGTAGCCGAAGACCCCAACCGATTGGTAGTGTACGGAGGAACAGGGCAAGCCGCAAGAAATATAGAAGCTGCCAAAAAAATCATAGAAGCCCTCCTCGAATTAGAAGACAATCAAAGCCTACTCATTCAATCGGGCAAACCTGTAGGCATACTCCCTACGCACCCACAAGCCCCCAGAGTATTGATTGCAAATAGTAATTTAGTGCCGCATTGGGCTAATTGGGAGCATTTCGAAGCACTCAAAGAAAGGGGACTGATGATGTATGGGCAAATGACCGCAGGCAGTTGGATTTACATAGGTACACAAGGAATTTTGCAAGGCACCTATGAAACTTTTGTTGCTTGTGGTGAAAAATATTTTCAAGGAGACCTCAAACACAAACTCCTTGTTACAGGAGGTTTAGGTGGAATGGGTGGCGCACAACCTCTCGCCGCTACTTTAGCAGGAGCTACTTTTTTGGGCGTAGACATAGACCCTCAGCGCATAGAGAAAAGAATAAAAACACGCTACATAGACCGAATGACCCACGACTATGAAGAAGCAAAAAAATGGGTATTAGAAGCAAAACAAAAAGGCGAAGCCCTTTCAGTAGGCTTAGTAGGCGATATAGGCGATGTTTTAGAAAAGCTACTCCAAGACAATATCATTCCTGAAATACTTACCGACCAAACCTCTGCGCACGACCCCGTGCATGGTTATGTACCCAATGGTATTTCACTCAACGAAGCCGAAACACTCCGCACAAAAGACCCTCAATCATATCTCCAAAAATCACTTAAAAGTATGGCAAGGCACGTACATTTTATGTTGGAAATGAAGAAAAGAGGAAGCATCGTCTTCGATTATGGCAATAACCTAAGAGCCTATGCACAACAAGGCGGTGAAGCCAATGCCTTTGACTTTCAGGGTTTTGTGCCCGAATTTATCCGCCCACTTTTCTGCGAAGGCAAAGGTCCTTTTAGATGGGCGGCTCTCTCTGGCGACCCCGAAGACATTCGCATTACAGATGAGGCATTGATAGAGGCGTTTCCCGAAAACCACCACATGATTCAATGGCTACGCGAAGCAGGGAAAAAAGTAGCTTTTCAAGGTTTGCCCGCGCGTATTTGTTGGCTTGGCTTAGGCGAAAGGCAGAAAGCAGGGCTTATCTTCAATGAATTGGTGCGACAAGGAAAAGTTAAAGCCCCCATTGTAATAGGGCGCGACCATTTAGATTGCGGCTCTGTTGCTTCTCCTAACCGCGAAACCGAAGGCATGAAAGATGGTAGTGATGCCGTTTCTGATTGGGCTTTACTCAATTTATTAGTTAATGCAAGTGGAGGCGCGACTTGGGTATCTTTTCACCATGGCGGAGGGGTAGGAATGGGCTACTCTCAACACGCCGGAATGGTCATCGTTGCCGATGGAACAGCACGCGCCGAAGAATGTCTGAAAAGAGTTTTACACAATGACCCCGCTATGGGCGTAATCAGGCATGCCGATGCAGGCTACGATATTGCTATCAATAAAGCGAAAGAGTTTGATTTGGAAGTGTAAATAGCAGTTCATTACTAAGAAAATACATCAAGGGGAGAATAAAACAAGAATCAATAGCGTTTTTTACTCCCCTTCTAACAGTTGCTCAAACCCATTAAGTTAGTCTAAAACTGTGGCACGGGGCTTGTTCGAAGCCTCGTTTTTGCTAAAAAGATGACCGAAAAAGGCATACTTTCCCCTGTCG
>RDZE01000004.1 GCA_004293905.1 Cytophagales bacterium
AAAATGAAAAGTAGTAACTATAAAGTACAAAGTAGTGAGTGGGTAGTCAGTGGAACTGATTGGCAGTAAGTAGGAGTAACTGAAAGTGAGTAGAACTGATTGTAATTAGCCATAGGATAATTTTGCAGCATACACCATATACCGAAGCTAATACAGCTACCCAAAAAGAGAGTAGGGCAGGTGTATTTTTATCCCCCACCAAGAATAATAGAGATGCTCTCTAATATCACCGTATCATTGCTGCCTTTCAATACCACAATAAAGTAATGAGGAATGGAAATATTGAGTTTGGCACTTGAAAAATAATAGACCTTTTTTCATCAATACCTTGTAGAAAAAACACTAAGGGTAATTTCATATCAAGTTACTGATAATTTGATTTTCCAAAAATACTTCTTTGTTGAGTTCTAAGAATGTGAATTTTCATTGTCTTCAAAAAAATCTTGGTAATTCATTTCAAAATGTGAAGAGTGTCCTATTTGTAAACTTTTTTCAAATTTTTTCCATTCGGGATATTCGTGTGAGAGTTCTGATAAGGTAAACTTATCTAAATTGCCGAAATTTTCATAAATAAGCCCCATCACTTCTAAATCGCTTTGAGAAAAAACATTTTTTTGCGTTTCTGCTTTGGATTTTAGAGCGTAACACCCTGAGTTTTCAAGCATTTGTTCTCTCAACTCTCTTTCGGTATCAGCCAAATCTTTAGTATTTGATGGAATGGGTCCTTTTGGAAGGGCAAAATATACATCATTTAAGATAGGTCTGCCATATTTACGCAGATGCAACCTATCAGAAAGCCAAATTAATTTAAAGGCTTTCATCTTATTTATCTCGCCACCTTCTTTTTGAGCAAAGTAGGTAAGTGTTTGAACTGCTTTTTTATGATTGAATCCTACCATATTATTTTTCTACAAAGATACAAAAAGTTAAGCACCCAAAAAGTGCCTCACTGAAAAAAATTATCTTTTGTAACCATTTTGAATTGTGTTATCAATGCAATCAGATTTGTTCAGGCTGCCCCCCAATTTTTGTAGTCTTTCTTGGTAACGGTCGAGATACATACAGTTGCCTATAGCATTGGCTTTGGGTGTTGGCAGGCAATTGTCGTGCTTTTTCGTGTTCTGCTCAGCTTTTATACTTTTTATTTATCAAACTATCTAACATTTTATCTCTCAAGTCATACATCAAATCTAATACTATTTTTTTAAATCTTTCGTACGTTTTTTGGTCAATAGATTCTTCAGGAAGTAACTCTCCTCCATGAGCTATTGTATTCCTAAGTTTTAAAAAGATGTGTAAATTTTCTTTCAAGTTTGGGTTTGGGTACTTATAAACGTCCCATTGTTCAGGGTATGTTACAATGTTAAATTGTTCCAAAAGTCTGTTTAACACTTCAAAACCTACATTACTCTGTGTATCAATTACTCTCGGAATTAAGTGAACATTGATAGAATAGAAGTCTTTTAACTTTTTCATGAACGATATTTTTCCGCTTGTTTTTTGTGGATAGTCCTTCAATTGTCGAAAGTTTCTTTCCTTACAGAAAATTATAATATTATCACAAAATGAAAAAAAATCAATTTCTTCTTTATTTATTTCGTCAATGTATAAACCAAAAATTTTTTGAATAAAACCTTCCCAAATAGAATAAAGAATAGAAATTGAATTAGTAGAGAATATTGTAAAATGTTTGTTATTCAAGTTATACCTATTAGTGAAGATAGCTCTTTCAATCTCTCTTATTACTTCTTGGTGTTCTTCAATTAGTAGTAGTGATTTATTTTCAAACTCAAAAGTCATAAATTCTAGTTACTAAAAATTTCTTGTACTCTATTTAGTCTGGTTCTAATTCTGCTTTTACTGTTAGACGCTGAACCTGAGAATTTTCTAAAATCATCATCATTTTTTAATTCCCTTACTTTTGTCATAAGTAGTTCGCTATCATTCCTAAATCGCTCAATATTTTGAGCAATTCCAATTGTTACCCCCTCAAACACGGCAGGAACAAATAAATTTCTAGAATTTCTGAATAAACTATCATCGTTTAGATTAGTCAAGATATTTAATACTTCAACAAACTGGCTCTCATATACATCGTATTGAAAGTTAGGGTTAGAAACTGCTGACTCCATAAAGTCATTCAAATAATTCTCGGTATTATCATTTACATTTTCAGCATTATTTAGAAAAGAAATGAATCTTAAAATTAATTCTTGGTCATACAATTCCTGTCTTTTTGCATTACTTAGTTTAGTAAGATTTTGAAACCTTTCATCTAGGCTTAGTTTCAATAACAATTCATTTAGTCTTGTATCAATTCCTCTAAATATAGCATTTCTAATCTCTTGTGGTTTTAATTTTGAGCCGCCCGAATTCAACCTTTTAAAAAGCTCATATTTCATAGATGTGCTACTGTCCCCTCTTAGTATTTCTACACGACACACAGCTCTTTTTAGGTTGATTTTTAGATTTGTAGGTAAGGTATCGATATTGAAGCCCTCTAATGATTCGATAATTCCTCCTGATTCTAAAAGCCATTTATTCCCTATTTTTTCTTGTCGCAATTGCTCTTCTTCAGGACTTAATTCTTCATCCTCGTCATCTTGAAAGGAATATTCTATTTCTGAAATATTTTTCTGCAATTCTCCGAAAAAACTAATAAATGTTGAAACCCTCTGAAGTCCATCAATTAATTCCCAAATTCCATTTTTATCCTCTGATACAAAGATTGGAGGAATTGGTATTGATAGTAGAATTGATTCAATTAAAGCCGTTTTTTGCTTATTAGTCCAACGAAATAACCTTTGATATTCAGGTCGTATTACCAACTCGTTGTTTCTATAAAGATTTATTAATTCTCCAAAGGAAATGTCTAATCTGTCTGTAGATACCCTTTTTCTTTCAGTAGCAATGTCTTTTTCGAGTAGTTCAATTTTTTCTTCAATATTTATCATAATTATTGTTTGTTTACCTTAAATTGAATAGTGTCTGATGGACTTTATTTTTTGGATACTTTTCTCGCTTATATGTGTATAGTGCAAAGTGGTTTTTATGTTGCTATTTTCTGAAAATTCATAGGTAATTTTCTTTACCCACGCCTTTCTACATACAAATATAGTAAATCATAGTCAATTTACCAAACATTTCCCAAAATATTTTAACAAGTATTGAAAATGGAACTTTTAAATCGTAATTTGTTCATTGTTTTTGTGTCTTTTATGTATAACTTTTATGCTCAGAGAATAAAATAAACAATCGCTCCTCTATTTGATGTTGTTTTCTCTAAGAAAGAGTTCCATATACTCTTCCCGTGTTATAAATACTGTTTTGTCTATTACATTTAGGCTATAACTTTTAGAATACCAATATTTATAGGGTTCTATTGCTCTTTCAGCAATCATCTCTTCAAAAGCCTTTCTTGCAATCTTCATACAAAAATAGTGTTCTGCTCCCCTAAATTTTAATTGTCTGTCTACCATTTTGCCATTCTTAGGGTCGGTGGTGTAATACCCTCCAGCAATTTTGGTAAATCCGGCAGAAAAAAGGAATTTAGGGCGTATTATTATCAAAAAATAGTGTCTTTTTTTCTTTACATCATAGTAGTATGAATCCAAAAAGGCAATGTCTGAATATTTTGAATCACCTGAATCTATCTCTTTTTGTAAGAATTTTCTGATGTTGGTTGTATCTAAATAGGCTATTGAGTGACCGTTGTAATCTTCAATATCGGTTTGCGGAGGTAAAGGTAAGGGTATATCATGCGCTTCTCTAAAAATAGCCAATTCTATAGTTTTAATCTTTATGTCTTTTGGAGATAAGTGCAGGGAGGGGTGGTATTTAAATTCTCCCTGTTCGCAATCGTTACAACCAACCATATAAAAAAGGCATATTATGAGTAGTAATCTGTTCATTATTTTTGTGTGTGTTTTATGTATAACTTTTATGCTCAGAAAATAAAATAAACAACCGCTCCTCTATTTGATGTCGTTTTCTCTACGCCAGTGTTCTTCGTGATCCTCCCATGTCATGATCATTGTTTTGTCTATAACATTCAAAACATAAGTATCTTCTTTCGGATATTTATAAGGTGTTATTGCTCTCTCAGCAATCATCTCTTCAAAAGCCTTTCTTGCAATCTTTATAAGACAACTAGAGTATCGTTCTGCTATAAACTTTAATTTTTTATCTACTATTTTGCCATTCTTAGGGTCGGTAGTGTAATACCCTCCACCAAATTGGGTATGTCTGCCAGCATAATGTATTATTATCAAAAAATAGTGTCTTTTTTTCTTTGCATCATAGTAGTATGAATCGAGGTATGCTTTAGCTTCGTAATGTTTCCATTTACCTGAATCAATGTACTCTTGTAAATACTCTCTGCTATCAGTAGTATCCAAGTAACTTACCACATGACCATCATCACTTTTGGAATTAAGTTGTGCAGGTTCTTTATGATAATGTGCTTTTCTAAAAATAGCCAATTCTTTGGCTTTAATCCTTAAGTCTTTTGGCAATAAGTGCAGGAAAGGGTCGTATTCAGATTTCTCTTGTTCGCACATATCAAAACCATTCAGATTAATCAAAAGGTATATTATGAGTAGTAATTCGTTCATTGTTTTTGTGGGGTAACTTTATGTATATAACACAAATATATAATTTTAAAATACCAAAACACAGAAATATTTATAAAAAAAGTCTATTTTTGTCATATTCTATTCTATACAATTCATTCTAAACTCTTTTTATTATGGCAGGAGGCGATTGGAAAGACATGTTTTTGGGCGTACAAAAAAATGATTTTGAACTTGTGCGCTATCACATTCTTATGGGCATTGATTTGAACTATCAGCACCCCGAATTTTTGACAAGTGCGCTGATAGAAAGTATCAGATTACAACATTGGGAAATGATGAAATACCTCTTAGACAACGGCGCGAAACCCGACATACGCGAAGCAGAATCCTGCCTATTGCCCTTAGAAATAGCCAAACTTTTGGGTGATGGCAAAGCTTGTAAAATTTTGCAAGAATACCTCAAAGACATTTGAAAATGTGTCGGATTTGGTTTAAGAAGTATCAAAAATTCCTATCTTTGTTCAGTTATTACGTATACTTTCTAAAAAAACATGCTTTTTAAATCTTTCTTATTCAATATTTCTTACCTCTTTTTTCTTTCTTTTGCCACCGCCCAAATCAGCATTACACCTAATTGGGGCTTTCAACAAGAAAACAACAATATTGTAAAAAAAGCTAATAATACTAAAAAACAAATACAAAGTACACTTTCTCTCCCTTTTTTTGACGATTTTTCCACCTCACAAAATACCCCCAGTGCTACCCTCTGGGAGGCAAACGGAGGCACCTACCTAAGCAATACCATCGCCCTGAATAGCATCTCTACCAATGTAGTCGTTTTCGATGGAATTGCTGCCAATGGCAACCCCTATGATGTAACCAACTCCTTAGCCAAAGGACTCACTGACCAACTCACTTCTCTACCCATCAATTTGGCTGGAATGAGCAACGCCAGCAATATTTTTATGAGTTTTTATTGGCAACCCGAAGGGCTGGGCGAACTTCCCGATACTGATGACTCACTAAGATTACAATTCAAAGACCTAAATAATAATTGGATTACTGTATGGAAAACACAAGGAGGGACACCCAATACACAATTCAGACAGCAAATCATAGCCATTCAACAAAATATCTATCTACACGCACAATTCCAATTCCGCTTTCAAAGTTTCGGACGACAATCAGGCATTTACGACCATTGGCTTCTTGACTATGTGTACATCAATCAAAATAGGAATATTGGCGATGCTTTCATTAGAGATATAGCCTGCACCGATGCACCTACTTCTTTGCTCAAAAAATATACTGCGATGCCCATAGAGCAATTTTTGACCAATCCAACTGCTTTTCTTAACAACAGCGTAACGATGCGCTTCAATAACTTGAACAGTATTTTCAATGTTATTTCTTTCAATGCCACCCTCGAAGAATTAGCACAAGGCTCTTCATTGGGCACTATACTCACAGGCAGCCAGCTCATCAATGGTGGTGAAAGAGGTATTTTGCTCACTGCCAATATCAATGCGGCGGCTATCCCCCTAACGAACCAACCTAAAATATTACGTTATAAATTCAACATCAATACAGGCGACAACAATACTACAATTCCTCCCATAGACCTACGCCTCAACGACACCATATCGCGCATTACTTACCTGCAAGATTATTTCGCCTACGACGATGGCTCCGCCGAATATGCCTTAGCTCTCAACCAACGTTTTGCAAGGGCTGCCTATCGCTTTATTGCACCACAAGCCGATACCCTCACCGAAATAGCCATCAACTTCGCCCGAATAGAAAAAAATCTCACTGGTGAGTCTTTTGTGTTAGCCGTTTGGAAAACACTTACTCCTACAAACGAAGGAGCTTTGTTTGCCAAAAGTTTTTCATTCACCTACCCCACCAATAAAGATGGTTTTATCAGATTCAAGTTAGATGTGCCTGTAGTCGTAAAAGATACTTTTTACATCGGTTGGCAACAAACTTCTAATAATAAATTGGGCGTAGGATTTGATAAAAACACGAACTCCAATACCGAAATTTTTTACAGCATAGATAGAGTCTGGATTCCTTTAGATAGTAATGAAAAAGGGAGTTTATTGTTACGTCCTATTTTTGGCAGTACCGTATTGCCCCCTATTACTGCCTTAGACAATGACCCTACTCTGCAAAATACTTCGCAGTGGCTTGCAATGCCCAACCCTACCGAAGACGAAATATGCCTGCAAAACACACAAGAAAACGCCCCGTCCATAGCATTGCTTCACTTGTACGACACACAAGGTAAGTTGCTCCTCCAATCATCAACGCCATGCATATACCTAAAAAACTACCCTACAGGCATTTATATACTCCGCCTGACCGACTCAGAAGGCAAAATTACGGTGCTACGTGTGCAAAAAAAATAATTCTAAAAAAAATGCTTTTCAGCACAAATTAGATATATTTGTTTCGTTTTTCACCTAATAAATGACAACATTCAACATGAAAAAAATATCATTATTCTCTCTCTTACTTTGTTTATTGGCATTGCATCTCCAAAGTTGCAAATCCCTTTTTGAAGCCAAAAGATTTGCCTCTTGCGAATTTCGTTTGATGGGCTTAGACAACATGCAAGTTGCAGGCGTAGATGTAAGAGGACTACGCGATTTATCGCAAATTGGCATCTTAGAGGCGGGCAAAATCACCTTAGCCGTAGCCAAAGGACAATTACCCGTTGTTTTTACACTCAATATGGAAGTAAGAAACCCCAACGATAAAGTAGCCTCATTGAGTCGCTTAGATTGGATACTACTCATAGACGAAAACGAAATAACACAAGGAAGTACTGTAGAAAAAGTAGAAGTACAACCCGGCGGTGTTGCTACCCTGCCTTTGCAATTCAATTTGGATTTCAAACAAATATTCAACAAAGAAACAGGCAACTCCCTTGTCAATTTAGTGCTCAATCTCATCAATCAAGGCAAAGAAGATACCCGCATCACTGCCAAAATAAAGCCTTCTTTCAGCATTGGCAAAAATGGTTCTATTAGTTACCCCGGATACATTCGCCTCAGCCATGAATTCAAATCTAAGTAAATTTTTTCTTTACAGTTGTATGCTTTTAGGGGGAATTGCTTGCCAAAGTACCCCTAAAAACGACATCATCAATACTTGGAGTATAGATACTGATGCAATGAGCAAAGAAATGGAGGAAAAAAGAAAACAAAGCGGAAAAAACGAGCCCGCCCATAAAACCTCTGACGAATATACACTCTTCATTATGAAAGGGCTAAAAATGACTTTCAAAGACGAAGGCATACTCATTGTAGAAATGAAAGACCAAAAACAAGAAGGTACTTGGGCATTGAGCGAAGACGGTAAAAACCTTACAATGGAAACCCAAAAAGGAAAACCCCAACGCGTAACCATAGAAAAACTCAATGCCAACGAAATGATTTTTGAGCCCTCACCCGCCGAAGGAAAAGACGCTTTTAGGCTCATTTTTAAGCCTGCCGAATAAATACACAACCCCACACACCTACGCATGGAAAAATACATCACTCTTGCCCAGCCAAGCGAAGGCAATTATCGTGAGAGGGGAAGTAAATTTTTGGCTTTTGCCTACCCCGTAGAAAATGAAACTATGGTAAAAACTTACCTACAACAACTCAAGAAAAAATACCCCGATGCGGCACACCATTGCTATGCTTATATCTATGGCTATGACCCCATACAAATCAAAGCCAATGACGACGGCGAGCCCGCACACTCCGCAGGAACGCCCATTCTGAACCAACTCAAAGCCCAACAATTACACAATGTTTTGGTGGTAGTAGTACGTTATTTTGGAGGTGTCAAATTAGGGGTGTCGGGGCTTATACAAGCCTACAAAACAGCCACAATTGAGGCACTCGAAGCCGCTACTTTGCTCGAAAAACAAGTGGAACATCTTTTTGAAATGCAATTTGCCTACGAAAAAATGAACGACATTATGAAGGTAGTAAAGCAATATCAACTTACTATACTCACACAAGAATCTGATATTTTTGCTTGTAAAATAGCCTTAAAAATTCCCCAAAAATACTACGAAGAAGCCGTTTCACTCTTATCTAAAGCAGCTTTATAGGTAGCTAATGCACGGTTTCGCGCTACTTCGTGCACCACTATAGGTTTAGGATAAGCAGCAGTATTGAAAGTTGGCAACCACTGTTTGATGTATTGCTTTTCCTTGTCAAATTTATCGGTTTGCAGGGCAGGGTTGAATACCCTAAAATAAGGCGCGGCATCGCACCCCGAACCAGCCGCCCATTGCCAGCCTCCATTATTGGCAGAAAGGTCAAAATCTAAGAGTTTTTTAGCAAAATATTGTTCTCCCCAACGCCAATCAATGAGCAGATGTTTGGTAAGAAAACTCGCCACAATCATTCTTACACGGTTATGCATAAACCCTGTTGCATTGAGTTCGCGCATGCCCGCATCTACAATAGGGTAGCCCGTATTGCCTTCGCACCAAGCCTGAAATTCTTTTTCGTCATTGCGCCACTGTATTTGGTCGTAGGCAGGTTTGAACGCTCGCTCTGCTACATGCGGAAAATGATAGAGAATCATCATATAGAAATCGCGCCAAATGAGTTCATTCAGCCAAGTTTCGTTGGTTTGGCGAGCTATCTGTGCCAATTTCCGAACGCTGACAGTGCCAAAGCGCAAATGTACACTAAGCCGCGTTGTACCTTGTATGGCAGGAAAATCTCTTTGTTTGTCATACGAACTTACAATATTTACAGGCACTTCTGCCGCAGGGTATTGGTATGCGATTGGTTCAAAACCCATCATCTCAAGGGTAGGCAGTGTATAGGGTAAAAAATCAGTCTTTTTTGCCAAATGTGAATAATAACGCTCACAAGGGTAGCTTTTCAGGTAAAAGTCATTGAGTTGCTTTTTCCATTTACGGCTATAGGGTGTAAATACGGTATAGGGTTTTTGGGCATCAGTCAGAATTTCATCTTTCTCAAAAATTGTTTGGTCTTTGAAAGTATGAAAATACACATATTTTGTTTTCAGAAAATCTTCCACCATTTTGTCCCTTTTCTGCGCATAAGGTTCATAATCGTGGTTGGTATAAACGTGTTCTATTTCATATTGGGCTGTTAATTGTTGCCAAACTGCCAAAGGAGTATCATAGTACACCCATAAATCACTTCCTAAGGCTTGCAAATCTTTCTTGAGTTGTAATATCGTTTGGTAAATAAAATTGACTCGTTTGTCTTGTTTGTCATCAAGTTGGTGAAGAATATCCTTATCAAAAACAAAAAGAGGCATTACCTCTTTTTGCTCTTTGAGGGCATAGTAGAGCCCTGCATTGTCTTGAAGGCGTAAGTCGCGCCTGAACCAAAAAATTGTTTTTGCCATTCTATTCTATGGTATTCAGAAAATTCATCATCTTGATTATGTCTTCTCTTTTGGCATAGCTAAGATGATTCGTTTCTACAAAATTGATAATTTTAGCACTTTCTTGTTCTGAAAATAACCCTAAAAAATCTTTTTTGTTTTTTTTCACCACTTTAAGAGGTGCGTCTTTGGCTGTTAATAAGTACAATGTTTCTTTTTTGTTGATTTTATCAGACTTTGAACCTACATCAAGTGCCGATACGTAGCCCGCTTCTTGAAACTCAAGTTTTTGGTGCGAAAAAAGTGCATATCGTTGCCCACGTGCCAATATTTCAAAAAAAGTATTGAGGCGTGTAGAGGAGTTTTCTACTTCAAAGTCTAAGGCATTCACAAATACATGATTTTCTTTGGCAGCATCTTCATACTCAAACGATTTGACCTCATTGCCATACAAAAGCCTGATGCCATCTTCCATTTTTACTTCTAATTGGTTATTGAAGATGTCGTAGCGTAGATTGATTTTTTCTACCAATTTGGCATCTTTGGTGAGTATATTGCCCAAAAACCATTCTTCGTGCCAGTAAACAGAGCCAATCGTAGCCTCTTTTTGGGCTTTGCGTGTAGTGATGACACCATAACCCGGTGTAAAACTCATGTCATTAGAACCATCAAGCATGCTCACTTTTTGCGCCTCAAGGGGGAGTGCTACTAAAAAAATAAGGCTACCTATTATCCAATATTTGTATATTTTCATAGTGTTAAGTTATTTAAGTTTATTTAATTACAACTATAAACTCTTTTGTTCTTTCAAAAGTTTAGTTAATAGTATTGTATAACCATAAGTAGTAGGTTCGTACTCTCCTGCCTCAGTTTGCACATAGCGCACTACGCCTGTTTTATCTACAAAACAAATATTAGGGTTTTGCGCAGCAATTTTATCACTGATTGTTTTCTCATGGTCATAGTATATTTGTTCCAATTCGGGATAATTTTGCGCATATTGTTTTTGCAATGCTTCTTTGTTACTCATTTCGTCAGTACAAACATCTAAGAATACTACCTCCTTATTGTTTTTAAATTGCTCGCGTACTGCTCTCAAATGTTCTTGCTGTGTATAGTAAGCGTTGTTGTTTAACTTCCAAAAAGCAATGACTACTACCTTATTTTTAAGATTTGACAAAGCAACCTCTTTGCCTTCAAAATTTTTGATAGATTGTTGTGTAATGTCCACAGCCGTTTTCCTTACCGAATATACCCAAAAGTAAGTACTTGGGAGTATGGTGTAAATGCTGAGGGTTAGCCCTATCCAAACACTTGTTACCAAACTTGTTCTGAGGGTTTGCGCTTGTAAATAATAATATTTTGCCAAAGTACCCAAATAACTACTCAACAAAGAGATAGGCATATACTCCACAATACCAAAAATGATAAAATCTTGAGGGTATATAAAATCAAGTACGATGATCAATAAGAGCAATGCTTGAAAAAATGCACTGATTTTGAGGGCTGTTTTCCAAGTAGATTGGGGTGTTTGGTAAAGCAATAAGCCTAACCAAAAAAAGAGGAGGGCAATAGCAGCAAAGCCCGTTGTGCCACGCTGCACCAAACCTACATAGCTCGCCAAGAAGCCTATAGGAACAGATAAGAAAATAAAGTTTTTCATAATAAAATATAAAGAAAAAAAATATATTTAACAAACATACTTGACTTTTTTTTCTTTTTCCTCTAAAAGATACCCTTTGCTAAGATGGAAAATTGCAGAGAAGTTTTTATTTTTGCTTCAAAGTCTTTTATTCCATACGATTGTAAAATAAAATCATGACAAAAAAAAGAGTAGCCATTTTAGGCTCTACGGGTTCAATAGGTACACAAACATTAGAAAACAACAAAAAGATTTTTTTACTGTAGAGGTACTTACTGCCCAACAAAATGCCAGCTTACTGATTGAGCAAGCGCGTATTTTTCACCCTTCGCACGTAGTCATAGCCAATGCCGATTTGTACCCTACCGTCAAAGACGCACTTAAAGACCTGCCTATTAAGGTTTTAGCAGGTCAGGAAGCCTTAGCCGAAGTAGTTCAACTCCCTTCTATTGACATCGTTCTTACGGCATTAGTAGGCTATGCAGGGCTTTTGCCTACCATAGAAGCCATCAAAAAAGGCAAAACAATCGCCTTAGCCAATAAAGAAACTTTAGTAGTAGCTGGCGCGCTGATTAATACTCTATTAGTACAATACAATACTTCGCTTTACCCTGTTGATTCTGAGCACTCTGCCATTTTTCAGTGTTTGGTAGGGGAGGCACAAAATCCTATAGAAAAGATAATTCTCACGGCTTCGGGCGGTCCTTTTAGGGGTAAAAAAACACAAGACCTTTTGGGCGTAACCAAAGCGCAAGCCCTCAAGCACCCTAATTGGAGTATGGGCGCGAAAATTACTATAGATTCTGCTTCTTTGATGAACAAAGGTTTGGAGGTAATAGAGGCAAAGTGGCTTTTTGGCTTACAAAACCACCAAATAGAAGTAATAGTACACCCGCAGTCTATTGTTCACTCTTTAGTACAATTTACTGATGGTTCTATCAAAGCGCAAATGGGACTGCCCGATATGCAACTCCCTATTGTGTATGCACTTAGCTACCCACAACGCCTCAAAAACCAATTACCAAGGTTTGATTTTTCGGCTTATCCTTCACTTACGTTTGAAGCCCCCGATATGGAAACTTTTCGCAATTTGGCTTTAGCCTATGAAGCAATGCGACAAGGAGGAAACATGCCTTGCGTGCTTAATGCGGCTAATGAAGTAGCTGTAGAAAAATTTTTGAAAGATGAGATACAATTTTTAGCCATGCCCGACCTCATCGCCGATTGCATGGCTAAAGTGCCTTTTATAGCGCAGCCTACTTATGAAGACTATGTAAAAAGCGACCAACTTGCAAGGCAATTAGCCTACGGAGGTTGATACCGTTTGCAATGCCATTGTTTTTACTGCCTGAGCAATGCCTTCCGGGTCAAAACCACATTCGCGATGTAGTTCTAACTGTTCGCCGTGCTCAATGATAGCATCAGGAATGCCCAAACGTTTGATTTGTGCCATATAGCCGTGTTCTACCATAAATTCGGCAATAGCAGAGCCAAAACCGCCCATCAGAGCTCCGTCTTCTACAGTAACTATTTTCTTGAATTTACTAAATATTTCGTGCAATAGGGCTTCGTCTAAAGGTTTTACGAAACGCATATCATAGTGTGCTGGGAAAATACCTTCTTCTGCAAGCATATCGCAAGTTTTTACGGCATAGTTGCCTATGTGCCCAATGGTAAGGATAGCAACCTCTTCGCCCTCACGTACCAGACGACCTTTGCCTATTTCTATCTTCGCAAAAGGTTTTCTCCAATCAGGCATCACTCCTTCGCCGCGTGGATAGCGAATAGAAATGGCTGATTTGTATTTTTTAAACTCGTCTAAGGAGGCAGTATACATAATGTTACGCAATTCCTCTTCATTCATCGGTGAGAAAACTATCATGTTAGGAATACAACGCATATAAGGAATATCATAACAGCCATGATGTGTAGGACCATCTGCCCCTGCAAAGCCTGCCCTATCTAAGCAGAAAATAACAGGCAATTCCTGAATACAAACATCATGCACTACTTGGTCGTAGGCGCGTTGCATAAAAGTAGAATAAATATTACAAAACACAGTCATTCCTTGAGTAGCCAAACCCGCAGAGAGCGTAACAGCATGTTGCTCAGCAATGGCTACATCTATGGCGCGGTCAGGCATTTCTTTCATCATAATATTGAGCGAAGAACCAGAAGGCATGGCAGGAGTGATGCCCATAATAAGAGGATTCTCTTTGGCAAGTTCTACGATGGTGTGCCCAAATACATCTTGGTATTTAGGAGGTTGTGGTTTTTCGTATGTTTTTTTATAAATTTCGCCTGTTACTTTATCAAACAATCCGGGTGCATGCCATTTGGTTTGGTCTTTTTCAGCCAATGCATAGCCTTTCCCTTTGACTGTAACACAGTGCAATAGTTTAGGACCGGGAATGTCTTTGAGGTCATTCATTACACTGACTAAGTGGTTGATATCGTGCCCATCTATGGGTCCGAAGTAGCGTAAATTCAAGGCTTCGAATAGGTTACTTTGTTTGAGAATAGAACCTTTGATGGCTCCTTCTACTTTGGAAGCCAACTGCTGAAAACGCCCAAATTGACTAAATTTTCCCAAAATACGCCATACTTCATCTCTGAAACGGTTGTAGAGTTTAGAAGTGGTAATGTCAGTAAGATAATCTTTGAGTGCGCCTACGTTAGGGTCTATGGACATGCAGTTGTCATTCAAAACAATGAGTAGGTTAGAATCAGAAACGCCAGCATGGTTCATTCCCTCGAAAGCAAGCCCAGCCGTCATCGCGCCGTCCCCTATCACTGCTACGTGCTGTCGGGTTGTATTTCCTTGTTGTTTAGAAGCCAAAGCCATACCCAAAGCAGCAGAGATAGAGGTAGAGGAGTGCCCTACGCCAAAAGTATCATAGGGACTTTCTTTTCTTTTAGGGAAGCCTGAAATGCCTTTGTATTTGCGATTGGTATGAAAATTATCGCGCCTTTCCGTCAAAATTTTATGCCCATAAGCTTGGTGTCCAACGTCCCAAACCAATAAATCATCGGGGGTATTGAATACATAGTGCAGTGCGACTGTAAGCTCTACCACGCCCAAACTTGCGCCAAAATGCCCACCATGTACCGAAACGATGTCAATAATATACTGACGTAGTTCATCACATACTTGCAATAATTGTGTTGTGGGTAGTTTTCGCAAATCTTCGGGGTTATTAATTTGCGACAATAACGAACCGGGTTGTATCATGAGAGTATGATTGTATGTTGTGTGTAATAATTTAGATAGAAAAAAATCCTCTTAATGATGATGGTTTGTATGAGGTGTCAGGTAGTGGTTTTGAATATATCATTAACAAGAAATAGAGATTTTGGTTTTGAACAAACCCCAAAATTAATCATTTTTATCAAAAATATTGCTAAATAAAGAGCAAACTGACTAAAATCCCTATAGAGAGCCCAATTGTCAATACAATAAGGTAAGCAAAGCCTACAAAACTTGCTTTTAGGAAGGTTTTGAACCAATTTTGTTTATACACATTTTTGAAGGCTAAATAACCATATATAAGCAATAACAAAATTAACCAAGCAATATTTTCAGCCTCTGCACCGAGCCAAAAAGTAAGGATAACCATAGTTGTAAAGATAAAGAAAGCAAAAGCATGAATGTGTAGCCCAAATATGAGATGTTCTATATAGTGCCTTTTGGAACGGAAATAGATAATTTTGAGAAAAAAAGCAAAAATAGGAATCAACAAAAACATAGTAATTGGTACTTTATCTACAACCGAAACAACTATATCACGCGGGGTCATATTGCCCCAACGAATGCCCTGCCGTACTAACATTCTATTCATAAAGTTCTTTTCCAAGCCCATAGTGTCCAATATCTGCTCTTCATTGAGTCTTTTTTTGGTATAAAGCCAAATGACTTTATTGACATTTATCCCTAATACATTTGCTTCATTGTCCTCAAAACGTTCTTTTTCTATTAGCTTGCGTGCTTTTACTGTATCTGTTCTAATCAGGCTATCACGGCTTATGATTTTATTGAGGGTATTCACTAAATTGAGCGAATCCTCTTCATCGTCATATTTTTTATTTGCCAATCGTTTTTTCAATGCCAATATTTTTGTGGAGTCTTTTCTCAACTCTTTGGAAAATGACTCTACATCGAATTGTAGTAATTCGCGGTTTGTACGATTTTCTTTGTCTTTATCCATTATGTTGGTATTAAAAGTATCAGAAATAAAAATGGAAAAGATAAAAAAGTAAAGAAAACTAAAAACCAAATAAATGCGAATAGGGGTAACATAATGTTTCCTTCTTCCTTTAGCATATTCATTGGTCAATTTGCCGGGTTGGAACAAAAAAGGGATTACACTACGCGCAAAACGCGAATCTATTTGCCAAAGGTCATCTAAAAAGTCTTTTAAAATGGCATTCAAAGGCTTTACTTTCAGGCTGTTCTCTTGTCCGCAGCGTGGACAGAAATTTTCATCGTTTTCAAAAAGTTTTCCACAGTTAAGACAGTGGTCGGTTTTCAGGCGTTTTTTAGGCATGGGGCTACAAAAAAATCATAAGTATTTGATTAGTCTTTATATAATTCGTAAATTTACAATTTGGGAAAAAATGAGCAAAAAATATGCTTAAAAATTTCATTCAAAGCATCGAGACAGTCGTTGAATGGGTGGGCAAAGCAGTGGCTTGGCTTACTCTTTTATTGGTGTTAATCATGTGTTTCGATGTCATCAGGCGTTATTTATTCCGTACTACTTCAGTAGCTTTTATAGAGTTAGAGTGGTATTTGTTCTCTATGATTTTTCTATTAGCGGCATCTTATACACTCAAACACGATAAACATGTACGCGTAGATGTATTTTATGCATCATTATCGGACTATAAAAAGGCTTGGGTAAATATGTTGGGTGCATTGTTTTTTCTATTTCCTTTTTGTTTGGTAGTGATCTATGCCTCTTCCAAATACGTATTGGTTTCGTATGGTTATCAAGAAGGCTCTCCCGACCCCGGTGGCTTGCCCGCACGCTATCTCATCAAGGCAGTGATTCCGATAGGTTTTGTATTGCTATTGATGCAAGGAATTGCTTCTTTTTTAAATAATTTGTATACAATCTATTCTCATTATCAACATAAAAATTCATAAAGCCATGAAAAAAATAAGTATCGTTGTTATTATGTTTCTTTTTTTCTGCAATGTGCAAAACACGCAAGCGCAATATGTAGAGAAGGAAAAAAGAAAAGAGAATCAGAACCCGAATGATAATAATAATGACAACAATAAAAATAATAACAACAAGGTAGAAAACCCAAATAATACACAACAAGGAAGCAGAATGACTCTGTTAGAACGCCTTTCGCCGGGTGGTTATATTGCAGGTTCTTTTTGGGGAAATCCTACTTCCTTCGAGATTGCGCCTCAATTGGGTATTTATCTTACCGAAAAACTAATGGCGGGCGTAGGTGGCAATTATATTTATTATAGTTTCAAGGGCACTAATTATTCTGTGGAAAACTATTTTTACTCTGGTAGAGGGTTGCTTTATTACTATCTTATTCCTGAAATTATTTTGGCAACCGAACAAGAGGGTATGAATGTAGAGTATTTTGACGCTACTGATAATATGCTCAAAAGAAAGTGGGTTTTTAACCCTTACATAGGGGCAGGTTATAACCAAACCATTTCGGGCGGGCGTTCGGGTGCAGTTTTTATGGTACTCTACAACCTTAACTATGACGAACAAATATCGCCTTATGCTTCGCCTTGGGTGCTACGCGTTGGGTTTATGTTCTAAAAATACTTTTGCATTTGTTGTTGATAATCTTGTGCTGCTTTTTCTACTTCGTTGGCATAAATAATTGCACGCGATACATTGATTAACAGCCCTGCTTGTGCATTAAGTCCCATTTTTACCACTTCTGCCAAATCGCCTCCTTGCGCTCCTACGCCGGGTACTAACAAAAAAGCATCAGGGGCTATTTGGCGTATCTTTTGGAGGTATTCGGGACGTGTAGCACCTACTACATACATGATATTTTGGGCATTTTGCCATTTTTGAGATTCAATAATTACTTTTTCGTACAAAAAGTATGGACTGTTTTTGTCTTCTATGAATTGAAAATCTTGGGCACTTTCGTTAGAGGTAAGTGCTAAGAGAATGGTATATTTTTCAGGATATTGAAGGAAAGCCGTAGCAGAATCTTGCCCCATATAAGGAGCTACTGTGATGGCATCGAAATTCATTCGTTCAAAAAAAGCCTTTGCATATTGTTCTACCGTATTGCCTATATCGCCTCTTTTGGCATCTGCAATGGTAAAAATATGAGGAGGAATATATTGCAAAGTTTGCTCTAAGGTTTGCCAACCTTCACTGCCTAAGGCTTCGTAAAAAGCTGTATTAATTTTATATGCGACACAATAGGGAGCTGTTTTTTCTATGATGTATTGGTTAAAAAGCAACATTCCTTCTGCGTTTTTAGGAAAACGAGCAGGCAATTTTTCCACATCGGTATCTAAACCTACACAAAGAAGTGTTTTTTTCTCAATGATTTGTTGATAAAGTTCCTGTAGTGTCATAGTATTGTGAGTGGTTATTTATCCCTTTCTCCATATTCCTAATCGGCGGCGGCGGGCTTCATTTTCAAGTTTTCGGAAGTGTTTGTCGTATCGTACATTGGGGTCTTGCGAAACGGCACGCGCATAGCCTTTCTGAATCATTTCGGCATTAAGACTTTTAAGACTACTGCCATTTTTGGTTGCATATACATAGGCAAGTAGTTGGTCGCGGTGATTATAGCGTTCTCTGTCAAATTCTAAAAATACTTTGTTACTATTACGCAATTTGGTTCTTACAAAATCAGCGGCATTGCGTGCGTAGTATTGGTCGCGGTCGCCTGTTTCGGAGGCTAATTCGGGGGCATCTATGCCAATGAGATGTACTTGTACGCCTTCGGGGTAGTGTTTGTTTGAAACCAAAAGTGTATCTCCATCAACGACTGCCAAAAGTTGTACCTCTTCATACACGTTTTTAAAAGCACCTTGTAGCATAAGAGCAACCATGAGTAACGCCCCTAAAACAATCAACAATACAACTGACGACATATTTATTTGTTATTTATAATTAATATTAAGGAGTTTCTGCATGGTATTCGGGGTGTGATTCTCTGAATTGTCGGTCGTAGGCTTCTATGAGTTGGTCTTTTCGCAATAACAATTCTTCGTAGGCTTTTACTTTTTGCTCATAAAAGCTGAGTAGACTTTCTTTGTCAGTTTTTTGGTTGATTTGTTCTTTAACTTCTGCTAATTGGTGTCGCATGGCAGAAAGTTCGGCGTATTCGTGGTGTGTTTCTTGTATTTCGCCTAAGAGGTATTCTACTTCTTTTTGTAAGGAGTCTATTTTGAGTTGTGCTTCTGCTTGTAATTGTTTATAGGCTTTTTCTTGTTTTTTTATGGTATTTTGCTGGCTTTGAATGGTATTTTGTTGGCTATTGACTTCTACATAAAAAGCAATACAAATAATGAGAACAAGAGCGGCAGCGGCACTGGCGGCAGCGATGGCTTTATTTTGATTGGCTGAATCTAAAAACCATTGTTTGATTTTGAAAAAAACTTTTTTATGCCAAGCTGTATTTTTATGCTGTGCTTTTTTGCCTGCTTCTACAAAGGCTTCAAAGTTTTTTAGGTGCTTGCGTTGAAGTTGTTTTTCAGTTGTTTTATTCTCGTAGGCTTCTTTATTGGCAAGCAGCTTTTGTAGTATCTCTTGTTTTTTATTTTCCGATATTTCCATAGGATAAAGGTAAGCAAAAATTATGTATTTTTTGCTAATTTATGTCTGTTTTTTTTCGCTTCTTTTCAATACTTTTTTGTTATTTACTCTATATCTACGAAGTCGCCTCTGAGTATTCTAAATCTTTTTCGCGCTTCGGCACTGTAGATACTTCCTTTATAACGAATGAGGTGGTTTTGGTAGTATTCCATTGCTTTGGTTTTATCTTTGAGTTGTTCTTCGTAGATTTTAGCTATCAAAAAGTAAGCATCATCGCCCAATATATCATCGTCATAGTTATTAACAATTATTTCAAGGGTTTTGATGGCATCTTGGATTTGCCCCATTTTGAGGAGTAGTTTGGCTTTTTGCCAGTGTATTTCATCTATGAGTGTATGGTAGGGATATTTTGCGATTAAACGGTCAAAAATAACCAATGCAGAGTCATTTTGGTTCTGAAATATCATTAATTCAGCTTTTGAGTATTCTTTGAGTGCCAAACCTAAGGTATCATATACGGTGTTGTCTTGAATAAGCAAACTAAGGGACATGGCATCATTGGCTATCTCGCGCGAGGTAGCATTTTTGAGTATATCGAGGTGCTCTTGTGCGAGGCTAAATTCGGCTTTGAAATACGATAATTTAGCATTTTTGAGTTTGGCTTCATAGCCTACATTGGTTTCTTTCATGTCTTTTTCTACTTGTGAATAGAGCAGTGTTGATTCCCAAGGCTCGCCTCTGAGTAGGTAAATATCTCCCAAACTGGTTTTACACTCGGCTATAAATTCATTTGCTCTGCTGTATGACATGGCTTCTTGTAACAATGCAATAGCTTTATTTTTATCATCAAGATAAAACGCATAAAGCAATGCCATATTCCGAAGTGCTTTG
This sequence comes from Cytophagales bacterium, assembly GCA_004293905.1. GTDB lineage: Bacteria > Bacteroidota > Bacteroidia > Cytophagales > Microscillaceae > RDZE01. The sequence goes on from RDZE01000004.1 coordinate 20,247, forward strand.
GTGGTGTAGTTGTTGCGCCCTAAGTCGGTCAGTAGCAGTTCGTACTCTTGAATTACAGCTATCACTTGTTCTTTGACAATGGGGTAGCTATTCTTAACTGCCTCTTCGCGGGCATTGATGTAGGCTTGTTTGGCTTCGGTGTAATAAATGCCTTTTGGATATTGTTTATAAACATACTCAAACATTTTTCCTGCGGCAGAATAATCTTTGTTTTTCAGGGCTATATTGCCCAAGTCCATAATCCCTGAGCCTTGTTCGCGGTAGAGTTTATCGATGGCTTTAGCTTGTATAAATGCTTGGTTGAAAAGTTTTTGTTGGGTGTAGAGCCAAAGGAGTAATTCGTTGTAAATGACCTCATTGGGTTCTTTTTGGGTTCTTTCGAGAAGTACTTTTTCGAGCAGGTCAAAATCTTCTTGTTTCTGAAGTCGGTCTTGGAGTGCGTCTTGCACCAAACTCAAATAATCTTTTTCGGCAAGAGCAAGGTTCAGATATTCGCCTATCATTTCTTGTTGTCGATTCTGCAAGTGGTAAATATCTGCCAATTCAGCGGCATAGGCAATGGGATTATTGGCACTTTTTCGGGCTTCGAGTAGCATTTTTTCAGCCCAATTGATGCGTTCATTTTTGATAAAGTGGTCAGCTACGCGGTAGGTATTTTCCTCGCTTTTTTTGGCTTGATTGATAGCGGTTTGGTATTCCTCATCAGCTTTGGTGGGTTTGGCTTGCGAATCGTACCACAGACCATAATCTATGTGCAATATAGGGAGCTCGGGGCGGCGGCGTATTTGATTTTTGATAAGTTTCTCTGCTTCTTTGTAGTTTTTTACGGTCATCAGTGCCAATAAATAGTTAGGATAAATTTTATCCAAAAAAGTATCCTCCGTAGCCAATTCTTCATAAAGGCTGATGGCTTTGTCGTATTCTTGTTGGTCGAGGTATTGATTGGCTAAATCTATATTGGTTTGGGCTTGGAGTAGGTGGCTGCCAAAGGCAAATAAGAAACTAAAAAAGAAATGCCAAGTGGTATATTTTTTTTTTTGCATAAAATTTGAGTTTAAAATATAAAAACGTTTTTTTCTGAAAAAAGGCTTACTTTATCTGTAATTATATAGTATACTTTTTTAAATAAACTAATAGTGGTAATAATAGCTGTGGATAAGTGGGTGCATGGGTTAGAATACCAAGATGCTCATGCAAGTTAGCAAGTTTTCCACAGTGCTAAGTATTTCTTAGTCAATATTTTAACATTCAATTAACATATTTTTCCACAAAATGTGGATTTTAATTTTTTGTATTTTTCTTATGTGGATAAGCCTGTTCAAAGAGGGTGGAGAATTGGTGTATAAATGGACTTTATCCACAGTGTGAATGTTTCTCCTAAAAAGATGCCTAAATGTGTGTAAAAAATGTGGATAAAACAGGCGGTTTTCCACAGGTTTTCCACAAAAAAAAGGAAAACAATCTGAAAAATGTGGAAAACTTTTCTAAATGCACCTATGCCAAAAATAGTTTTTCCACAAGAAAAAAAATGAAATGTGGAAAACTTTTTCTCATTTCCTCTTTATTTTTCAGCTAACTCATTAGAAAATAGGAAGTTACTTAGTTACAGTGTTTTTAAGTGAATAGTTTTCTACTTTAGCCTCATCATTTTACTTATTAATAATACTATAGTATACAGATTATCAAAACTCAATTTTGATATTGCTATAGAAACAAAAATATTTGTAAGATGTAAGGTTTTTTGCTAACTTGCGCCCAAATTTTAGAAGGTTGCACTATTTTTGTAAAAATACTTGCATATCATAAACACCATAACTTATGACTGATACTACAAACCCTGACAAAAAAAGAACACTCTTGGTGGGCACAATAGTCGCTTTGGTTTTACTCAATCTGATTCTTACTTATTTTGTGATTACTAATCAACAAATTATTTCGGAACAAAGTGAAAAATTAGCAAAGCAAGAGAAAGCATACGAAACTGTAAAGAATAGTACTACAAAACAACTTGACTCGCTCTCGCGTGAGATAGATGAGCAAATTAAAGAAGCACAAGAACTCGGCGTAGATTATGAAACGCTCGTAGAAACCAAAAAACAACTTGAGAAAGACCTCAAAGAAATCAAAGAAAATAACTCAAAGGAAATATCTTATTATCAACGTAAATTGGCTGCCTATGAGGAGTTGTTGATTAAAAAAGATGAAGAACTGACCAAGCTCCGTAGTGACGTGGAAACACTCTATGGAAACAATGTAGAGTTACAAAATCAAAAAAATCAACTTTATAACCAAATGAGTGAACTATCTTCACAAAATGAAGACATGCAGAAAAAAGTAAGTACTGCTGGCACACTCAAAATCAACAGTTTGCAAATAGCTGCGGTTAGTAGCAATGGGAAAGAATTGTATGGCGGGCAATACAAAGGCTCACAAATCATACGCCTGAAAGTGTATTATGCTTTTGGGAGCAATCCGCTGGCTAAAATTGGGCAAAGAGCTATCTTTATGCGTATCATAGAACCCGGAGGAACAGTACTAAGTGTGGGTACTTTCAAAGCCAATGGACAAAGCCTTAATTATACAGCAATGCAACAAGTACTGTTTGATAATTCGCAACGTACAGAAGTTTTTACCTATACTAAAAGTGGTGAATTCAAAGCGGGGCAGCATTTTGTAGAAATTTATGCCGATGGAACATTGGTAGGTTCAGGTGGGTTTTCGGTACGTTGATAAAAAAAAGTAAAAAAAAAAGCTAAAAAATTTTTTTATTATCGAAAAAAGCTACATATTTGCACTCCCAAATGACAAAAAGGGTGGTTAGCTCAGCTGGTTCAGAGCATCTGCCTTACAAGCAGAGGGTCGGGGGTTCGAATCCCTCACTACCCACATCTCAAAAGGCTTTTCATACGTTAAAATGTTGAAAAGCCTTTTTATTTTTATAATATGCACAAAAAAACATTTGCCTTTTCTCTTTTTCTCATACGCATAGGTTGGGTATTGATGACCTCCCTTTCCCTTTTTTTGGCTATCAGTACCATAGAGTATCTTTCTTTTCGTGATGATATTAATTTTTTAAGAGTGAAACCCGATGTAGTGCATCATTGGATTTGGCGTACAAGTTTTTATTTGCACATTACGGCAAGTTTGGTAATTTTGGCAGTAGCTCCTTTTCAGTTTATTTCTGTTTTTCGTAAAAAGTACCCACAATGGCATCGCATATTGGGCAATGTATATACTTTTGGCGTACTTTGGGTGGCAGCCCCTGCGGGTTTGTATATGTCTTTTTATGCCAATGGCGGTTTTTGGGCTGTGATTGGCTTTTTAATTCTTTCTTCCTTATGGATAGGGAGTACTGCATTGGCGTATTACTATATACAACTAAAAAAAATACAACTGCATCAACAATGGATGGTGCGTAGTTTTGCGCTCACTTTTTCGGCGGTTACATTGCGTTTGTATGTGCCTTTGCTTTCTTTGACTACTTCTATGCCTCATGAGCTCATCATTACACTCAGTGCTTGGCTCAATTGGATACCCAATTTACTCATAGGGGAAATATTAATGTATTATTATTTAAAAAAAATATAATCTTTTTATCCACATTTTCGTACAAAACGATAGTGCTTTTTTAGAATACATAATTATATATGAAAAATCAACAATTCCTTACCTTCGTTAGTCCCTCATTGGTAGTCATTTTATTGGCAATCGTATTGGCTTTTACACAAAAAAGCAATCTTACTGTTGTTTCGATAGCTTCGGCTTCGCAAAATGTATCTAATACTGAATATTTAGAAATGACCAAAAAAGGAGAAGATTTGATAAAAAAACAAATACTTACACCTGTCAAAATTCGTATGGGAATTACAGCCAATGGCAAGGCTTTTAGCCGTTGTCCAAGTGGTATTGCACACTATGTAATGGAGTTTCCTACGGTAAAAGAATCAAAACATAAATATTTTCAAGGCAAAGTGGTGAATTATGTAGGTTGTTCGGACATTGAGATTTGCTCCTTTAGAATGGACAAGGACGAAACCATTTTGGAGATTTATGAAGATAGTAAAAAACAGTATATTCCTGCTGAAACTTGGCTCACTATACACAATGAAGATTTGAAAAACAATCCTAAGTATAAAGACCCTAATTATCAGGAAAATCAAGAAAATATAGCGAATTAATACTTTACAGACAATTTAGAATCGTATAAAGCTCATCGCCATGATGGGCTTTTTTTTATAGTTGTAGCCCTACGAAAAGAATATCATCACGTTGTATGGTATTGGTCATTTGCAGGGCAAGGTATTGTTCCAAATAGCTTTTTTGGGTGCTAAATGTTTCGTGCAAGTGATTTTGTAAAAATTGATACAGTTTTTGTTTGCCTATTTTTTTTCTTTTTTCATCGTTTTGGTCTGCATAACCATCTGTAAATAAGTAGCAAATACTACCAATAGGCAATGAAAAATGATGTGAAACAAATGGTTTTTCCTCGTTTTGCCCTCCTCCGATAGACCGTCTTTCACCCTCTATTTCTTTTAGCTCCCAAGTAGGGGCTTCAGCATATAGAAAAGGTCTTTTTGCGCCTGCAAAATCTACTTTAGTGCTATCATTTCCTTTTTCGAACCTCAAGACTGCCAAATCTAATCCTATGTTATTATAGGTTTCTACTTGTGTGAATGTCTTTTTGGTTTCTTCGTGGAGTGCTTCTAAAATTTGAGTAGGTTCGGTGATATTTTTTTGTAAGATGATATTTTCTAAAAATTTATTGGCTATCAGTGTCATAAAAGCGCCCGGTACGCCGTGCCCTGTGCAATCGGCTACAATAAGTAGGGTTTGGTTTTGGTTGTGATGTATCCACCAAAAATCGCCTGAAACGATGCTTTTAGGTTGGTTAATAATAAAATAGTCTTGAAAATGATTTTTAAGTATTTTTTCTTCTGGTATAATGGCATTTTGAATCATCTGTGCCGCATTGATGCTTTGTTCTATTTGGTATTTTTGCTGTGTTATGTCGTCATTTACTTTTTCTAAGTCTTTATTTTTAGTCATGAGTTCGTTTGTGCGTTGTTCGGCAAGGCGTAAATATTTCAGGTATTCTTCTTGAAAACTTTTGACAACCATGAACATGAGTATGAATACAAAAGACAAATTGATATAGTAGATAGAAACAGCATTATGGTTAGTGATAGTAGGCATATAGGGGAATAGCCATTGGGAGAGAAAAAAACAAATGATGTTGAGTATGAATAGTGGAATGTTGAGTCTATTGCTCTCGAAGAAGAGTAGAGGCAATAAACTGGCAGGAAAAAGAATGTATTGGGTGCCACGTGTTTCGCCTGCTAAGGTTGCAAGGGTAGCTAAACTGACAGTACTGCCTATGCAGAAAAATAATTGTGCGTAAAAATACTTTTGTTGATAATTAATAACAAATGTAATCAGAGCAATAAAAATGATGGCTAAGTTGATTTGAAAAAGTTCATAATTGCCTTTTGAGAAGTTATTGATGGCATAGATAGTGATGATAATGAACGACCAAATGGCTATGTGATTAAGTATGTGTGTTTTTCGCTTCTGAATATCAGGTGTTTTTTCAGTGATGCCGTTGTCGATGATGTATTTTTGCCAAAGATTAATTATTAGGTTCATGATTGAATTTAACCAAAAGTAGATTGGAATATTTTTACTTTTTCTTGCGGATAAATTTCGATGACTTTTTGTGATTCCTCCGCCAAATCATTGAAAAGAATAACATACATAGTGTGTTTTTCTACTTCGATTCTTCCTACCATCATTTCTACTTCGTGCGAGTTGCCATCAACATCATTTACTTTTCCAAGTACGCTTTGGCGGAAAGAGTAGTAATTGATGCGTAGTTTTTTAGCTTTTAGGTCTAAGAGGTTGTCGTATTCAGCATCTATTTTGATTTCTATGCGTTTTCCTTCTGTCTGTTTGGGTTCTATTTTGTATTGTTCGTAGATATAGGGGCTGATTTGCACGATTTGTAAGTTTTCATTGATGAGTACGATGCCGTCATAAAGTTTGCTAATGATGGATTGGTACATCAAGGTTGTTTGTTGGGCTTTGGCTAATTTTTTCTCGAATTGAACCACCCAATTTTCATAGTTTTCTAATTGTTTATAGAGTTTTCGTTCTTTTTCTTGGGCTTGCTCGGCTACATATTTACTTTCGGTGAGTAGTTTTTTCATACTTTCGTTGTATTGTATAGAAAGTATGGCTGTTCCTATTTTTTGTGAGAGTGATTCTATGAAGTCTATCTCGAAGCGGCTAAATTCTTTGAAAGAAACCAATTCTATGACACCTTCTACATTGGTTTCGTGTTTGATGGGGACTACCAAAACGCAATTAGGGCGGGCTTCTCCTAAACCTGAGGTGATGTGTACATAATCTTGAGGTACATCTGTGATGATGAGTGTATCCTGTTCGAGCCAAGCAGTACCTACTAAACCATCGCCTATGTTGATTCGTTTTTTGAGGTATTTTTGACGGTCATAGGCATAACAGGCTTTTAGCTCTAAGTGTATATCGTTTTCGGCTTCTTTATTTACGATGAATATACCTCCTTGATTACTTTTGGTATAACGTACTAATTGCGAGATGATTTCGAGGGATTGTTGTTCCAAACTCCATTGTTGGTTACGTAATATTTCGTTGAAGAGGGTGAGCCCTTCATTATGCCAATTTCTTTGCGATTCTGTTCTTGCAAATTCTTCTAATTTATCGCTTCTATCTTTGGCTTGTTGCATTTTTTGTTTCAAATCTATGAGCATTGTTTTGAAACTACGTGCGAGGTTGCCTATTTCGTCTTTGCTACGAATGCTGTCCAATATTTTTTCTTGCCCTTTGAAGTCTTTTACTACTGATTGGGCTATGCGGTCTAAGGTGATGATGGGAGTTGCGATGGCATAAGAGAAATAAAATGCGGTGATGAGTGCAATGATGAAGACGAAGGCTACTATGCTGGCTATGATGAAAATAGTGCGGTTGATGATGGCATCTATTTCTTGCTCTACTAAGTATTGTATATCGTTAAGTTCTGTGTCTATTTCTTGTGTGTTCTTTTGTAATTGTCCTTGTGAGCCTAAACTATTGGTGAATCCTATTTCATTTTCTATGGCTACTATTTTATTGAATACACGTTCGTAGTTTTCTATTTTCTCTTGTATGAGTTTATTTTTAGCATATTCGGCTCTTATTTGTAGGGCTACCTCGTGCAATTTTTCAGCATAGATAGGGTCTTTTCGTAGAAAAAAATCTTTTTCGTGTCTTCTGAGTAATAGAACGAGAGTGGGGTCTATGTCGGCTAAATTTTCTAACTCGTGTATCGATATTCGCATTTGCCCTTCTAATCCATAATCTTTGAATCCTCTGAGAAGCATTTTTTCGGCTAAGTAGGGAAATAATTGTGCGTATTGTTTGTGTAGTTTCTGAACACGCTCTATATTTTTGTTCAGTTCCAAATTAGAAATTATAGGAGAAGTTTTGATTTCTTCGGTAAGCTGCCTAACTTTTGTAGTATTTTGTTGAAATTGATTTAAGTTGTTACTTTCTCCTGTACGCATAAAGGTGAGGCTTTTTGTATCTTGTATCAAAAAGTCTTGTTGTTGTTTGCGCATTTGTAAAGTAGTGATGAGCAGCAGGTCTATTTTTTCTTTGAGTTTTTGGTGCTGTGTGATACTACTGGAGTAGAAATAGGCACTCAATCCTACTACTAATGTAAATAAAATGAGGATGGAAAAGGAAAAAAGCAATTTGGTGCGTATTTTTAGATTCCATTTCATAGGGCTGTATTGGAAAAGACCTGTTTGTTATGTTGTATACGTAAAAAACTATGCCAAATATTCTTTTTTATATTTTTTTTTGGTGTGTTGAGCAAAGATAGTTAGGTTTATTGTTAAAAACACTTTTTTTCTAATATTTATCATTCAAAAGTAAGTTTTGAGCATTTTTTACTAACAAATGGTAATTTTTTTTCGTATTTTCTTTATGCGTTTATTAGTTCGTTTTTTCATAATCCTATTGGCTATTGTGGTTGGTTTTTACCCATTGCTCTATTTGCTTTCTTCGGCGAAAATTGCTTTGTTAGGGTCTAAATCTGATGATTTGTTGGCTAATTTTTTCTGGCGATTAGGTTTTTATACGCATATTGTTTTTGGTGGTTT
>RDZE01000021.1 GCA_004293905.1 Cytophagales bacterium
ATATCTGCATTGTTCAGAAATTTTGCCCACCTGTCCAAAATCGTTTTTACGGTTTTGTATTTATGCTCAAACTTCTCTAATTCTACAAAATAAAGGTCTCAATAGTTCAAATCGGGGTGAATTTCGCCCGTTTCTCTATCTCTGAGCGTAAAAAGGACAAAAGTTTTTTGAAAACCAAATCTATTTTTGGATTGACTTTGCCCATATTGTTAGTGGTTTTAGTTAGATACAAAGTTACACTTTTTCCTACTAATAAAAAAACACTGAAAAATTTCATTTTTCAAATACTTTGTTTATATTTGTAGAGTGATGAAACTTGATTTGTTAATAATGAAGATACACACATTGAGAATATTATGAGAAGCGAGATTTTAGGAACTACCAAAAATACCTTAGCAATTTATTATATCGAAAAATATGAAACTGTGTATGGGAAAGACGAGTTTCGTACTCACAGAATATTTACTATTAAACCTAATTATGATTATGCAAAAAAAAGACACAATATCCATCAATATTATAATGTTAGACCGAAATAAAAAAATAATCATAGTTTTATTCTTTTGTTTTTTAATAACTCACAATATATTTGGTCAATACAGTAGACCACATATAACTGAAATGGCGGGAGTTTCTATTTTTGAATTAACGCATATTGATTCGGTTGCAGGACGACTTTATGAGAAGAGTAACCACCGAAAACTCTTTATAACTATGGAAAGAGGTGGTATTTATTATATTTTTTACCTTTCGTTCATAGCCAAAAATATCATCGTATTAGAGAAATACTCAGAAGGTCAATTGCTAAGGAAAGATACCATTACGTTGAAAGAAGAAGAAGTCCCTATATTTTACAAAGATCATTATGGCTATTACGATGTTTTTGATAACAATTTAATATGTGAAGCAACTGTGATTTTAGAATATAGAGATGAAACCAACAGAGGAATTGGCGCGTACTTTACTAACAATTACTATGCATACGAAGATTTTGAAGAGGAAGATAAAGAAAAAATGTTGAATTTGAAAATATTGTTAGATAAGATTTTGGAAATAGACAAAAAGAAAATGAGGGACTCAATACATTAAAGACTCATTCTACTAAAAACATAGTTTTGAAAAAGAAAAGAGTAATTTCTACCTCTTATTTAATATTCTTCATCAACAAGTTATTGGCTTTTTCTGCCCTTATTGTTTTTACTAATAAAAAACGCTGAAAAAATCATTTTTCAAAACACTTTGTTCATATTTGTAGAGTGATGAAACTTGATTTGTTAATAATGAAGATACACACATTGAGAATATTATGAGAAGCGAGATTTTAGGAACTACCAAAAATACCTTCCGACTGATAATATTGTAACATATTACACCGTAAAAAATATTTACCATTAAACCTGATTATGATTATGCAAAAAAAAGACACAATATCCATCAATATTATAATGTTAGACCGGAATAAAAAAATAATCATAGTTTTATTCTTATGTTTTTTAATAACTCACAATATATTTGGTCAATACAGTAGACCATATATAACTGAAATGGCAGGAACTCCTGATTTAGGAGTGATGCTTATTGATTCGGTTGTAAGACAACTTTATGAGAAGAGTAACCACCGAAAACTCTTTATAACTATGGAAAGAGGTGGTGTTCTTTATATTTTTTACCTTTCGTTCATAGCCAAAAATATCATCGTATTAGAGAAATACTCAGAAGGTCAATTGCTAAGGAAAGATACCATTACGTTGAAAGAGAAAGAAGAAGAAGTCCCCATATTTTACAAAGATCATTATGGCTATTATTATGTTAGAGATTATAGTGTAATATGTGAGGCAACTGTGATTTTAGAATATAGAGACGAAACCAACAAAGGAATTGGCGCGTACCTTACTAACAGTTATTATGCATACGAAGATTTTGAAGAGAAAGATAAAGAAAAAATGTTGAATTTGAAAATATTGTTAGATAAGATTTTGGAAATAGACAAAAAGAAAATGAGGGACTCATCTCGCTAAAAACATAGTTTTTGGGTAGTTTTGAAAAAGATTTATCTGCTGAGTACTCATAGTAACCCCTAAGAAATTCCATTTTTATATGAACCCAAAAAAGAAAAGTGGAATTGTTAAGGCAATTGTTTACATTTGAATAATACAACAGGAAATAAAAAACCACTATGGCACAAAAACAATTTTACCTATTGCTTACCTGTTTTTTGCTATCTTGCAATACAACTCTCATTGCTCAGTATCAATTTTATGAACATTTTGATTTGAATGGCTGTAGATACAAGGTTGATACTCTCTACAACAACAAATACGTTGCATCTTCTTTCTTTGATTGCGCAGGCAACATCATAAAAGTTTACCAAAAGGGGGTAGATAGTATGCCTCAAAAATTATATGAAGCCAAAGAATGGGAATACTTATTAAAAAGTGAGATAAGCAAACTCACTCGATTAGATATTAGTATAAATATTGTCTATGGACTTGTTGTAGATAGTTCTGGAACTATTATTAACATTGAAAAATTATCAAAGGGAGATTATGAAAAAGAGATTGAAGATAAAATAGTTGACTTATTAAAAAATTTAAAGTGGCAACCAGCAAAGTTAGGAAATCAAAAAGTAAATTTTTATCTCACATTTTCTGCGAGGATAAATTTGATGTGAGTAATACTTTGAACAAAAAGGTTTTAGAATTTGAAGCCAATCATCAGTACATCATCAACTTGAGCATATTCTCCGCTCCACTCATTGAAGTTTTTTTCTATGATTTCTTTTTGCTCTTGCATAGGCAAGTGGTGAATTTTCAGGAAAAGTTCAAACATTCTTTTTTTCATAAATTTCTTGCCTTCCTTGCCTCCAAATTGGTCTTGATAACCATCTGAAAAAATGTAACAAGTTGTTGGAATAGAAATATCTATGGTATGTTTCGTAAAAATGCGTTCTAAGCCCGTTTGATAGCCTCCGATACCAAATTTATCAGCTTTTACCTCAAAAAGTTGCCCATTTTGGATATAAATAAGAGGATTGTGCCCGCCTGCATATTTGAGTATTTTTGCTTCAGGGTCTATGGTGCAGATGGCTAAATCCATGCCGTCATAGTTTTGTTGTTCGGCTTGTTTTAGGTTTTTTCTCACGTCTAAGTGCAATACATTGAGTATTCGGTCGGGCTCTGTAATTTTTTGTTCATTGACAATTTCAGTGAGTAAAGAGTGCCCTATCATACTCATAAATGCGCCCGGTATGCCGTGCCCTGTGCAGTCTACGGCTGCTATGACATATTTTTCGCTGGAGAAGCCTTTGAAAATAGAGGGTTTTCCACCTATATCGGGGTTGATGGCATAAGTAGCTTCGGGTTCTGTAACGGTGAACCAATAAAAATCGCCCGACACCACATCGCGGGGTCTAAGAAAGATGAAATAATCGGGAATGTATTGGGCTATGGTATTTTCATAAGGTAACATAGCATCTTGTATGCGTTTTGCATAAAGTATACTGCTGTCTATATCTTGTTTTTTTCTTTCTATAATTTCTTTTTGTTCTGTCAATAGGTCGTTTTTGAGCTGAATCATCAAGTTGGCTTCCATTACCTCAATAGATTGTCTGCGTTGTTTTTGGTAGTTGTTGTAGAGAATAAAAATGAAGATAGCTACAAAACTAAGTCCTGCTAACATTCCATATTGTAAGAACGAATTGAATTGTCTATCTTTGTCTAAGAGGTCTATTTGTGCTTGTTTTTTCTCTAATTCATAGCCAAACTGCAATCTTGTAATATTCGTGGCAGTGTATTCGTTCGTGATGCTGTCTTTGTATTGGCTGTGTAGTTTGAAATAGTAAAACGCATTTTGGAAGTCTGCTTCTTTGGCATATAAGTCCGAAAGTCGTTCTAAGGCATCGCGTATATAGACTTTGATATTGAGGCTATCGGCTATTCGGAGGGATTGTTGTGCATATTCTTTGGCTTTTTTCACCTCTTCTTTGCGCAAATACACCCCCGACATAAAGTACATAATGGCGGCTTCTCCTTCCAAATTATTTGATTTTCGGTGTAGTTCGAGGGCTTGTTCATAGAAATTGATAGCTTTTTCGAGTTGTTCCGAAAACATATAGACACTGCCAATATTACTTAGATTTTCGGCGGCGATGGCATATTTTTTTAATTTTTGGTTGATTTTAAGGGCTTGGTTGTAGTAGTTGAGGGCTTCGTTGTTTTTATTTTCATTGAAATAAATATTGCCTATGTTGTTGTAAATTTTGGCTAATTCGGCTTCGTCTTTTACACTTTCTGCATTTTGGAGGGCTTTCTGATAAAATTCGAGTGCTTCTTTGTCTTTGCTTTGCAATTGAAAAATAGTACCGATACTGTTATAAACGGCAGCTAATTGTTTAATATCTTTTAGTTGTTCGTAAATGCTTTGTGCTTTCAAAAAGTTTTCCATCGCTTTGGGATAATCGCCTTGTTTTCTGAAAATGGTAGCAATGTGTTGGTAGGCTTTGGCTTTTTCAGTATTAAGGTTCTCTTTTTCAGCTATTTCCAATGCCATTTGTGCATATTCTAAGGCTTGAGCAGGTTGTTGGTTCATGAGCCTTTCAGCAAGTAGATTGTAGGTGTTGATTCTATCTAATTTGCTTTTTTGGGCATCATTGACAATTTGCAATAGGCTATCAACCGAATAGTTGTTTTGGGCTTTTAGCACCCAAAAACCTAAAAAGAAGATAAAAAAGAGTACAAATCGGCTGCTTATTTTTCTAAGGTCTGACATAGCGTATGTTGCAACAAGGCTCAAATATAATGATTTATTCAAAATTAAAGCCAATTTTTTTGTTCTAAATTTATAAAATCTTTACATTTGACTATGATACGACTCATTTTATACTTTTATGCACTTACAGTGGCTCTTTTAGGTAGTTTTTTGATGGCTTATGCCCTTTATCAATTATGGGCAGTAGAGTCTTTTTTGTCATCAATCACCCAACTAAGAGGGAGCGAAGTGCTTGTACAACGTTGGGAAGAATTTCAGGCGCAATATCTACCCGTACAAGTATTGAGCCGTACAGACATTGCCGCAAAAGTAGAAGCATTGATTCCACTATTAAATAACACAAATATAGACCCCGATTCACAAATAGCAAATATCAGCGCACAACTTGGCTTGGCATCTTGGGGCAAATCGGCACAAACACTACTTGCCAATCTATGGGCAGAGTACCAACGTGTGCAGCGCGAAACCTATTGGCAGATAGTACTATTTTTGGTCGCAAATTGCTTGGCTTTTGGTGCATTATTCCTATATTTGCTCATCGGTAGGGCTGTAGAAAAGATATGGATACCACTGTTATTATTACACTTTAGCCTATATCTTATATTGCTCTATTTTTACTCCTTGCCTTCTTTGGTCTTATACATCATACAAGGCAATGGCTATTATTTTTGGGGATATAGTATTTTCCCACTGTTATTATTTGTATACTTTATCTATCTACTGAAAAATGCGCAACAAAGAAAAACTATATGAAGCCTTCGGCGAAATGATTTATGTATTGGCAAAAGCCGATGGGTTGATTCAAGATGAAGAAATAGCAAAACTTTCTGAAATCGTCAAACAACACCCCTGGGGAGCTGAAATTCAATGGTCTTTTGACTATGAAAAAAATAAAAACCACCCAACCGCCGATATTTACAAAAAAGCCTTAGACACATTTCACCAATACGGTGCCTGCCCCGAATACCAATACCTCTTGGAAATACTCGATGCTATAGCTACAGCAAGCAATGGCATTGATGCCGAAGAAAAAGCAGTGGTCGAAAAATTTCAACAAGATTTCAAACAAAGACTTATTGCCGATTTAGAGAAAATACAATAATGGTTATACCTTTTTTAAGACTATGAAAAACAAAGCCTTAGTTGCCTTTTGTATTGCCATCATGGGGGGAGGCTTGAATGCTTGTGTAATGATGAAAAGCAGCCAATACAACGCCCTAAAAAAAGATTATGAACGATACAAAACCGAAGATAGTATCTGCCAACAAGAAAGAGAACGCCTCCAAAACGAAACCGAAGCCCTATTGCTCGAAAATGCCACACTGAAGGCACAAGTAGAACAACTAAAGCAAGATACTGCTACATTGAAAGAAGAAAACAAACGCTACTCTAATAGCATAGACCAAAGCCTTACTGACTACAACAAAGTAAACAAAGCCTATAAAGAACTTCAGGAAAATAGCCGAAAAGAAGCCGCACTCATAGTAGAGCTTAAACAAAAAATAAATAGCCTTAATGAAGAAATCGGCGAACTCAATGAAATCGTTATGGACAAAGACGAAGATATTATATTTTTGAAAGAAAAACTCGCTGAAGCCGAAAGGCAAATAGACGACGAATAACCCTACTACAATGCAAGCCAACACACTTTCAGATTTTCGTAAAATTATTGCCAATTGCCAACAAATTTTTAACCAAAAAAATAGAGATTATGGCACTTCTTGGCGCATACTTAGACTGCCTTCTATTACCGACCAGCTTTTTATCAAAGCAATGCGCATCAGAAGCATACAAGAAAAAGGCACGCAAAAAGTAGCTGATGACATCAAAGATGAATTTTTTGGCATCATCAATTATTCCCTCATTGCACTCATTCAGATACAATTGCAAGCAGAAACAGAACTCAAAATAGACCCTCAACAACTCAATGAGCTTTATAGCCAAGAAGTAGAAAAAAACATAACACTTTTACAAAACAAAAACCACGATTATAACGAAGCATGGCGAATGATGCGCGTAAGCAGTATGACCGATATTATATTGGCTAAATTGCTAAGAATCAAAGAGATAGAAAATAATGAAGGCAAAACACTTATTTCGGAAGGCGTAGAGGCAGGCTATAGAGATATTTTGAATTATGCCGTTTTTTGCCTTATTTTGTTGCAATAATGTACTAAAATCATCACAAAAACAGATACTATGAATATTATTAATAGAGTAATTGCGGGCATCGTAGGAGCCGTTTTCGTTTTTTCGGGCTTGCTCAAACTCAATGACCCCATAGGCACAGAAATAAAATTAGAAGAATACTTTGAAGTTTTCAAAGCCGACCAATCCTTAGGACTCTCTGCATTGAGTGGTTTTTGGGAGGTCTTACTTCCTTATAGTCTTGCCCTTGCAGTGATGTTAAGCACTTTCGAAATCATTTTAGGAGTACGCATTGCGCTTTGGTACAAAATACGAAATACACTCCTTTCACTCTTAGTATTGCTGATATTCTTCGGATTCCTTACTTTTTACTCTGCTTATTTCAATAAAGTTACTGATTGTGGCTGTTTTGGCGATGCCATCAAACTCACCCCTTGGCAATCTTTTTGGAAAGATATGTTATTGTTAGCCGCTACCGTATTTTTAGCCGTACAAAATTGGCGCAATGCTACCATCACACAGCCTACCAACCCCGCTATAGGCTTTTGGGCAAGCACAGCCGCCTCTTTCTTTAGTTTGGGTTTGGCTATCTATACCATCAGTTATTTGCCTCTTATAGACTTTTTACCCTACAAAGTAGGTGCGCACATACCAACATTGATGAAACCTTCGGCAGAGTTACGTTATGAATACATCATGGAAAAAAATGGCAAACAAGAAACCTTTCAACAATACCCAACTGATACTACTTATAAATTTAAGGAAGCCAAACTCATCAACCCTGAAGATATGCCCAAAATCACCGATTATAACATCTGGAATGATACAGGCAACTACAAAGACTCTACTTTCAAGGGAAAAAAATTATTGGTCATCATACAAGAACCGCAAAAAAGTTTTTGGAACAATTTTGCCACCATAGAAGCACTCGCCAAGGCACTCAAGCAAAAAAATATTCAAACCATGCTCGTTACCGCAAGCGACCAAAAAACATTCTTACAATTCAAAAAAGAATTCAACATTACTATTCCGCATTATTTTGCCGATAAAACCGTACTCAAAACAATGATTCGCGCTAACCCAGGTTTGATTTATCTTGAAAATGGTACAATCAAGGCAAAATGGCACTACAATAGACTACCTTCCGATGCTGACTTCTAAACAGCCACAGAGCAGATGAATGCCGAAAAACCCAACGCACAAAAACTTCTTACTCTTTTGGGTATTTTTGCCCTACTGTTCAATTTTCCTATGTTATATATAGGCAACAAACCTTTTTTTTGGGCAGGAATACCCCTCCTTTATTGGTATATATTTTCGGTTTGGGTATGTATGATTATTAGTATGTATTTTTTATCAGAAAGACGAAAAACAAAATAAAACTTATGAAAATAGGCTTATTTTTTGGCTCATTCAATCCTATTCATATTGGGCATCTTATCATTGCCAATGTAATGGCAGAAACGACCGATTTGGAAGAGGTATGGCTCATCGTTTCGCCCCAAAATCCATTTAAGCAACAAAAAGATTTATTGCACGAATTTGACCGATACGACATGGTACAAAAAGCCATTGCCGATAATTATAAACTCAAGGTGCTCGATATCGAATTCCATTTACCCAAGCCTAACTACACCATCGATACACTCACCTACATACAAGAAAAACACCCACAACATAGTTTTACGCTCATCATGGGAAGCGATAATCTTTCACAATTGCATAAATGGAAAAACTACGAACAAATTCTTACTTATTTCTCTATTTATGTATACCCACGCCCCAATACCAAACCCTCTCCCTTTGATGAACACCCCAAAGTAAGTTTTGTAAAAGCTCCCATTTTAGACATTTCGGCTACATTCATCAGGCAATGCCTCCAAAAAAACATCTCTGTTCGCTACTTACTTCCCGAAATCATAGAAAATCATATCAGGTTCAAAAAATTTTATCTCTGAGGTCTTTTTATCAACAATACTTCTTCGTTCTGAAAAACTACTTCCCAATAGGCTTCTTTGCTTAATTGTTTCCATTGTTTTTTAGTGCACAAAAGCCAATCACAACGCCGCATTTCAATCTCTGTAGGCATCAAAACCACTTGTGTAGTAGGTTGAAATCTAAGGCGATAGTAAAGCCAATACATTTGATAAGTATCTTCCAAAATACCTACGATTGCTTTAGAGGGTATTTTTTGGGTCATAGTTTCTAAAAAATGCCAACGGTCAGGGTTTTGCCTCGCAAAACGAAGATGCCCCTCGTAGCCCGATAGAAAATTGAGTAGCAAGACGATGCATAACAGATAAAAAAATCTTTTTTCATAAACCATGCAAGTTGCAAACCCCCAGACGAATAAAAATCCCCACGCAATCCAAATACGGTTTGGGGGCAAAAAACCCTGCCATAATAACATCAAAAATGGGATAGCAATAAAAATGAAATACAATCCTCTTTCCGAATGATGCCACAAAATATAAACGAATACAAAGCCCAAAATCCAGCCGCCTACATATTCGTTGGCTATGTTTTGGCTACTTTCCCAATAGTAGAGAGGTAACAAAGCCCATTGTTCTGCCAAAGGATAGACTTGTAACCAACCATTATGCAACAATCTATCACCATTGAGCCAATACACAGGCAAATAAACAATCAACACACCCAGAAATGCAAAAATATGTTTGAGCCAAAATTTCCGTAGCTTTCCATCGTGGCACCATTCCCACAACCACCCCGAAACCCACCAATACAAAAAAGTAGGGACGCAAGTCATTCCCAAAACAATCACTATGCTACTGCCTACACGATAGTTTTTTAGAGAAAAGAAAAAAATAATACTCAAAAAAAGTAATAAGCCATAGCCTCGTCCTTGCCAACTATAAAGCATTACATGGGGCGATGAAAGCAAAAACAACATACCCCATAGTGCCACCACAAAGCGCGTGCGCAAACGCAAAGCGATGAATACAAAAAGTGCGCTCAAAAAAACAAAAAAGAGCGATAGGAAACGCATCAAAAAAATAGCTCCATAGACCGAAAGAAAAGAAAAATAATGCAAAAAAGTGGCACAAAGCACATGGTACAAAATATGATTATTAGGACCTGGATAGTAGAACGCACTCACCAATACCCCACGCCGAACGATATAATAATAGCCAAAAATTTCGTCATAGAGGTAAGGAAAATAAATTATAAAAAATATACCTACACTCCCCCAAACCCACAAAACCGCCCCAAGCCATTGCC
The DNA here is from genome assembly GCA_004293905.1 of Cytophagales bacterium. Taxonomy (GTDB): domain Bacteria; phylum Bacteroidota; class Bacteroidia; order Cytophagales; family Microscillaceae; genus RDZE01. The sequence goes on from RDZE01000021.1 coordinate 10,156, forward strand.
ATTCCTTGCGTTTCCATTGGTGCATTGAGCCAAAAAGTTGCTCCCACCATTCCCAGCCTGCTTTGTACTCGCTAAGTAACCATTGGCGTGCGAAATTCATCTGTAGCGTTAATGGGGATAAAATTCACTTTGAAATAGTCGGCGATGAAGGTCATCAAAAAATCATTTTTTATTTTTTTCAAGATACGCGCCGTTTGTGCCTCATCTCTTCCCAATACCAATTGGTCTGTGAGCCCTAAATGTTTTACACCATAATAAAACCCTGCAATGATGTATCGCCCAAAAGGTCCGTAAGGAATATCGAAGGAACTCCCTGCCAAGTTGAATAACATATTGGGCATGTAGATGTCTTGCGCTGCCAATCCTCTGTATTTCAAATAATAAGCCGCTACCCATAAATGAGGGCTAATGTCTAACTCAGGAGTAGAAAGCAACCCTGCCAAGGGCTTTTGCACTTCGCTCTGCCTGATGAGTATTTCGTTATGTTTTTGGTCGCCTTGTTTTATTTTTTGTTTAATACGCATTTGCACAGCGTCCCAAAAAGCTACTTTAGGCTCTCCTCCATCTAAACGAATAAGACTATGCGCGGAATAATCTTGAATACCTGCCGTAATTTGTATATTGAGCGTGTGTAGGTCTAAATCTTCTTGTACGGTACGTTCCAAAATAGCCCTTTGCGTGCGTGCATGTGTGCGCAAATCGTCTATGCTTCGAATCCAATCGCCTGCCAAATATCCATCGTAGGCATAAATAGTACGCATCATAAGGCGTATTTTTTCCTCAGAGTCTATTTGTATGGCTTTGCCCTCTATCATGGCTGTGGGTTTATTTTCGAGTATTAGTTTCTCTAACTCTATGCCTACGCCTGTAGCACCCAACATACCACAATTAAGCGATGAGCCTTTGCATACTTCTACATTGTAGGTGTGCCCCTCTACTTCTTCGGGGTGTTTTTCGAGTTCGCCATGTGTTTGTATGTGTACATAAAAGTTCATACTCTTGTGGTCTGCTCTACTTTCGCGCTGATTTTGTTCTATGACTCTTTTGATGTCCATAATAGTATCAGCACTTACAAACGAACCCGGTGAGCGAATTACTTCTAACTCTACGGTAATGCGTCTTTCGTCCCAAAATTCTTGAATAATTTCATTCACCGCTTCTATATGGAATTGGCTAATGTCGCGCGCATCGGCGCAAGTGAGGAGTATATGAATTTCTTTGGGCATATAGATAATAGTATTTTAGAGGGGTAAAAATAACTTTTTTAAATAGAAATCGTCTATTATCTCAACTATATTTTATGAATACTACCTCACCACATTTACACACTACTACTCAAGATATTCAACAAATCTTAGTAGCATTCAACACACTTCCCTCACATCAATTGGCAAAAGAAGAATCTTTTTGGCAGGAGGTAAGAAATGCCTACAAAACACAAGGCAATTTTATCAATCTTGAGAATGGTTACTATGGTGTTTTACCTCAGTGCATTTTAGAAGCACAAATCAGACATACTGAGCAAATCAACCAAGCCAATACTTTTTTTATGCGAACGCAAAAAGATGATTTTTTGCACACACTCAAGGTCAAATTAGCCCCTCATATAGGCACTTCGCCCGATACTATAGCCTTTGCCCGCAATGCTACAGACGCGCTCAACATCATTTTGCAAGGTATTCGGTTAGAAAAAGGCGATGAAATCGTAGCCACAACTCAAGATTACCCTACGGCATTGGAAGCCATAGAGAAAAAAGCAAGAGGTGTAGGTATTGTGAAAAAATTGATAGATTTGCCTCTTTTACCCCAAAACGATGCTCAAATTGTACAAATTTTTGCCGATGCTATTAGCCCAAATACTAAATTATTATTGCTTACGCACATCATTCATTGGACAGGGCAGATTCTCCCTGTCAAAGAAATTTGTAAGATGGCGCATGCAAAAGGCGTGGAGGTATTGGTAGATAGTGCGCATGCTTTCGCTCAAATTGATTTCAAAATGGACGATATTGGTTGTGATTATTGGATAGCCAACCTTCATAAATGGCTTGGCGCACCCCTTACAGCAGGTATTTTAGCCATCAGAAAAGATAAAATACATAGAGTACAGCCTCTTTTGGCGAGCCACCAATACCAAGAAGATGACATTCGTAAGTTTGAGAATACAAGCGCGATACCTATGCCCATCTTCATGACTATTTTCGATGCCTTGCTTTTTCACGAAGCCTTAGGAACTGCCAACAAATCAGCGCGCTTACAATATATGAAAAATCATTGGCTAAAAGCTGTAGCCGATTTACCACACGTAGTCATCAATACCCCAACCGCAGAAGGTGCTTCTTGCGCCATTGCTAATTTTAATATTGTAGGCAAAAAAGGCACTGAAGTAGCCCAAATACTATTTGATAAATTCAAAATCTATAGTGTCGGCTTCGATATGCCTTTTGTGAGTGGTGTGCGCATTACGCCACAGTTTTACAATAGTCTTGCAGAGTTAGACCAATTGGTAGAAGCCATCAAACTTTTAGCCCCTTAAGATATTTTCTGATGACATGAGCAATGCTGAGATAACTGTTTTTAAGAGCTGTTCTCACCTCTTCAGGCTTCATCCAGATAGCTTGTTGTATGTTTTCTTCTTTTTGAGGCACTAAGGTTTGCCCTTCTGCTATGGGGTGCATCAAGTACCAATAGGTTTTTTTTAGAATGGGTACTTGGTCTTGTTGATAATAATGCCAAGTAGTGGTTATTTTTTGTGCAATAAAAGCCTTAATACCACATTCTTCTTCTATTTCTCTGATGGCGGCTATTTTGGGGTTTTCATTGGGTTCTATTTTTCCTTTTGGCAAATCCCACTTATGAAGTCTATAAATGAGCAATATACCCTCTTTGGCACTTACAACACCCCCTGCGGCTTCCAAAATCGTAAAATTGCGGGTAATGTATTGAGCCGTAGTCTGCGGGTTTTTAACACAAAAAGTAATGCTTTTAAGTTTTTTGAAACGTTCTTGAATGATGGCTTGCAAAAGCATGCTTATCAATAAATCGGAGGCTTGTTCTATGCACACATGCCCCTGAAAATACTCCTCATGCACTTGGTTTTGGTGCGCATTGATGACAAGGTCAAACTTTTTTCTGCGCTGTTTTTTATCACTTTCTTTGAGCCGAATGCTCACCTGATGAATGAATAAATACATATAAAAAATTAGGAAATAACGGTGATTTCAGTGGGTTTATCTTCGATAGTAGTGTGGTTGCTTGCTGTATTTTTGTGCATAGAAAAGAAACTATACAAAGCGGGTATTACAATGAGTGTAAGCAGGGTGGCAAATATCAATCCGCCAATGATGGCAATACCCATAGATACGCGACTCTCCGAACCTGCCCCTAATGCTAAAGCTATAGGCAATGCCCCCAAAATAGTAGAAAGGCTCGTCATGAGAATAGGGCGAAAACGTGCAACGGCTGACTCGTAGGCGGCTTCTATAGCACTTAGGTTGCTCTCTTCGCGGCGTTGATTGGCAAACTCTACAATCAGAATGGCATTTTTAGTTACCAAACCAATCAGCATAATGATACCAATTTGGCTAAATACATTCAGCGTTTGTTTGAAAAGCCATAAGGAAAGCAATGCACCTGCCAAAGCCAAAGGAACAGTAAGCATAATGACTAAGGGGTCTATGAAACTTTCAAACTGTGCTGCCAACACTAAATAAATAAGTGTAAGGGCTAAAACAAAAGCAAACAAAAGACTGGAAGAACTCTCTTGAAAATCTTTAGATTGCCCTGCTAAGTCAGTAGAGAAGGAATCATCTAATACTTCTTTGGCTATTCTATCCATTTCGGCAATGCCTTCTCCTAAGGAAACACCTTTGGCTAAACCTGCTGAAACAGTGGCAGAAGTAAAGCGGTTGTAGCGGAAAAGTTGAGGCGTAGTACTCTGTTCGGTGAGTTTTACTACATTGTCTAATTGTATGAGATTGCCTTGCGTATTTTTGATATACAAAGATTGTAAATTGATGGGTTTGTTTCTGTTAGCACGCTCCAGTTGCCCTATCACTTGGTATTGTTTGCCATTCATGATGAAGTAGCCAAAACGTTGTCCGCTGAGTGCTAACTGCAAAGTGCGCGATACATCGGCAATGGTAATGCCCATACTACGGGCTTTTTCGCGGTCTATGTCTATTTTAATTTCAGGTTTGTTGAATTTCAAATTGACATCACTGACCGTAAATTTTTTACTTTGACTTACTTTTTCTAAAAACTTGGGCAGTACTTCTCTTAGTTTCTCAAAATTCATTGCTTGCAAAATGTATTGCACAGGCAACCCTCCGCGGCGGTCGCCTATGGTAGGGGCTTGCAAGGGGAAAACACGAACGCCTGTAACGGTATTGAGTTTTTTGCTTATCTCATCTACGATTTGTTGTTGGCTTCGGTCGCGTTTGTCCGAATCTACCAAAATAGCCCTTACGAATCCGCTATTGAGCGAAGAGGTAGCACTGAAGCCCGGCGAAGTAACCGAAACAATGCCTTTTCTTTCTTCGGGTTTGATGATGGTTTTCACCAATTCTACCAAGTTCATCACTTCTTTGTCCATGTAGTCAAAGGTAGCTCCTTCGGGTCCTGTGGCTGATAGGCGAAATTCGTTGCGGTCTTCTAAGGGGGTAAGTTCTGAGGGTAAAATACCTGCCAACCAATAAGTAGCTGCTCCTGAGGCAAGCATTATGACCAATGACAACCAACGATAGCGCATAAAAAAGCCTAAAACACTTTCATAGCCTTTGGTTAAGCCCACAAAAAAAGGTTCTGTAATGCGATAAAACCAAGGTTGGCGCGCACGGTTTCTCAACATTTTGGCACTTAACATAGGAGTCAGCGTAAGGGATACAAATGCCGAAATAAGCACCGAACCTGCTACTACCAAACCAAACTCTCGGAAGAGCCTGCCTGTGAGTCCTTGCAAGAATATGACGGGCAAGAAAACTGTAGCCAAAGCGATGGTCGTGGAAACTACGGCAAAAAAGATTTCTTTTGAGCCTTTCATAGAGGCTTCTAAGGGTGTCATGCCTTGTTCTATTTTGGCATAAATATTTTCTAACACCACAATAGCATCATCAACTACCAAACCGATAGAAAGTACGATACCCAAGAGTGTAAGCACATTGATAGAAAAATTGAGCAGGTACATCATAAAAAATGCACCAATGAGCGAAATAGGAATGGTAATGAGCGGAATAAAAGTGGTGCGCCAATCGCGAAGGAATAGAAAAATGATAGCCGCCACCAAAATAAATGCCGTAATGATGGTTTCTTCTACTTCTTTGACCGATGCCAAAATATACTCTGTGCTATCAAAACCAACTTCTACACGAATATCTGGGGGGAGTGTTTTTTTGATTTTTTCTAATTTTTTATATACTTCTTGCGCTATAGCTACTTGGTTTACACCTGCTTGTGGTACAATGGCATTGCCTACCATCTGAACACCATCGCGCTTGAGTACTGTGCGTAAATTTTCGGCATTGAGCTCTGCCCTGCCTATGTCCTTAAAACGAACTACTTTGTCTTCACTTTCCTTGATAATGAGGTTGTTAAACTCCTCTACTGAGGTCAAACGCCCCATCGTTCTGATGATTAACTCTGTGTTATTTCCCTCTATAGAACCTGAAGGAAGTTCAAGGTTTTCGCGTGTGAGTACGTTCAGTACATCTAAGGGTGTAAGTTGGTAGGCAGCCAATTTATCAGGGTCTATCCATAGACGCATAGAATATTTTTGCTCGCCCCATATAAAAATGTCGCTTACTCCTTTGATGGTTTGAAACTGTTCTTTGAATATTTTTTCGGCTATTTCTGTAAGTTCTAATTTATTTCTCTTATCGCTTTGTATGGTGATAAATAAAATAGGGTTCGAGTCTGCATCTGCTTTGCTCACAATGGGAGGGTCTATGTCGGGGGGTAAATTGCCGAGTGTGCGTGCCACTCTATCGCGTACATCGTTGGCGGCAGATTCTATGTCTATTTCCAAATCGAACTCTACGGTGATAGTACTACGTCCGTCTTTACTTACTGAAGTAATGGATTTGATACCTGCTATTCCATTGATACTTTCTTCTAAACGCTCCGTAATTTGGTTTTCGATGACATCGGCACTGGCACCTGTGTAGTTTGTTGTTACATTGACTATAGGCGGGTCTACACTCGGAAATTCGCGCACACCTAAATAGGAAAAGCCTATGAGCCCCATTAGTACAATAACCAAAGACATTACGATTGCCAATACAGGTCTTTGAATGCTTGTAGATGAAAGATTGGACATGGTGGTAGTTTTTTTATAATAATGTAAAAATACGAATTAGTGTTTGTCTTTTTTCAAATTTTTCCTATTTTTTATCCAAAATAAATGTTCAACACCTCATAGAAGATATTTTTATGGGGTGTGGTAGTGGAATCGTATTCTTAACAATTATGATTGTATAAGGTAAAAAAATTGTTTAAAAGTGCAAAATAACACTAAATAATCAACTAAACGACTTTTAATGCCTCTTCGAGTGTGGCAATTTTTGCTTCGGCATCAGCCAATTTTTGGCGTTCGCTGGCTACTACTTCGGGTTTGGCATTTGCTACAAATTTTTCGTTGCTGAGTTTCTTCAAAACGCTTTCCTTAAAGCCTTTGAGATAGTCTATCTCTTTCAAAATTTTTGCTTTTTCCTCTTCTACATCTATTATTTCTGTGGAGAGAGGTACAAAAAATTCAGCATTTTTTACTACAAACGAAACCGCCCTTTCGGGTTTTTGAGCAGTGAGTTGTATGTTTCCAATTTTGGCTAACTTCTGAATCGCTATCGCAAACTTGGTTTGGTACAATTCTTTATTTTCAGACTGAAAGAAAAGGTCTAAGATTAGACTCTTTTTGAGTTGTTTCTCATTTCTTATGTTATTGATATTTTGAATCACCTCAAAAATTTGTTCTGCTTCTGCAATGATTTGATTGTCATAGCTTTGTGCTTTGGGGTAGGGTGCCATGCAAATGCTTTCTCCTGTTTTTCTTTCCGCCAGATTTTGCCAAACATCTTCAGTAATGAAAGGCATAAAAGGGTGCAAGAGGCGCATCAATTCATCGAAAAATGCTAAGGTAGCTACGAGAGTTGGCTTGTCAATAGGCAAAGATTTTTGCGCCTGTTGGTCGTAGTCGGGTTTGATGATTTCGAGATAGTTAGAGCAGAATTCGTCCCAAATGAGTTTGTAAACATTGGTAATGGCTTCGGAGAGGCGGAATTGTGCGAATTGATTTTCTACTTCTATCAATACTTGGTCGAGTTTGGCTCTGAACCAATGAATGGCTACTTGGTTTTTATTGGGCAATGTTTCATCTACTTCCCAAGATTTTACTAGCCTAAAAGCATTCCAAATTTTATTGGCAAAGTTTCGCCCTGTTTCGCATATTTTCGAATCGGGTTCTTGTTTTTCAAATTCGGCAATGTCTTCGGGTTTTTGCGATTTGGGCACATCAGTATCAAAAATGATGTCGTTGCCTGCTGCCGAACTTGCCATAATGCCATAGCGCATTCCATCGGTGCCATATTTTTGCATTAGTTTGAACACATCAGGAGAGTTTCCTAAGGATTTGGACATTTTTCTTCGGAGTTTGTCCCTTACCATTCCTGTAAAATAAACGTGTTGGAAGGGTTTTTCGCCTTTCAGTTCATAACCTGCTATAATCATACGCATTACCCAAAAAAAGATGATGTCGAAGCCCGTAACAAGTACGGAGGTAGGGTAATAATAGTCTAATTCCTCTTTGTCGAAAACAGAAATAGGCCACAACCACGAGCTTGCCCAAGTATCGAGCACATCTTCGTCTTGTTTTAGGTCTGCTTCGGTGTAGAGCGTAGGAATATCTTCGTGAGAGATGTTGCCTCGTTCGGCGGCTAAAATCCAACCATCTACGTGTTTTAGCCCTTTGTTGGCTTTTAATAGTGCCTCTTCTTTGTTTTTAGCTACAATGATTTCGCCATTAGGCAAATAGTAAGCGGGTATTCTGTGCCCCCACCAAAGTTGCCTTGAGATGTTCCAATCTTGGATATTTTCAATCCACGATTTGTACATATTCTTAAAACTGGGAGGGTGAAATTGGATATTATCGTTGAGTACATTTTCTAATGCGGGTTGGCAAAGTTCTTTCATTTTCAAGAACCATTGTTCAGAGAGCTTGGGTTCTATCACTGCTCCTGTACGTTCTGAAGTGCCTACTTGGTTTTTGTAGTCTTCTATTTTAATCAGTAAGCCATTTTCTTCTAAATCTTTAGCTATTTCTTTTCGGACTACAAATCGGTCTTTTCCTATGTATTTTTCTATGGCACAAGCCAAAGACATGGTGCCATCTTCGGCAATGGTATCAATGACTTCTAATTGGTGTTTTTTGCCTATTTCATAGTCATTGATGTCGTGTGCAGGTGTTATTTTTAGTGCGCCTGTTCCAAAATCGATGCTTACGTAGTCATCGGCAATGATGGGTACTTCGCGGTTGATGATGGGCACGATTACTTTTTTCCCAACAAGATGTTTATAGCGTTCATCTTTGGGGTTTACACAAACAGCCGTATCTCCTAAAATGGTTTCGGGGCGTACTGTGGCTACGGGTATGAATTCTTCGCTGCCTACAAGTTTGTATTTTACAAAATAGAGTTTGGAATTTACTTCCTTATAAATTACTTCTTCGCCTGAGAGCACTGTTTTGGCTTCGGGATCCCAATTAATCATTCGCAATCCTCTGTAAACATATCCTTTTTCGTATAGATGGATAAACATATCAATCACGGCTTCGGAGCGTGGTTCGTCCATCGTGAAGGCGGTTCTGTCCCAATCGCAAGAAGCACCTAATTTTTGGAGTTGATTGAGGATAATGCCTCCGTATTTTTCTTTCCACTCCCAAGCATGTTTAAGAAATTCCTCTCTGCCAATGTCCGATTTTTTAATGCCTTTGTCTTTGAGCATTTTCACTACTTTGGCTTCTGTGGCGATGGAGGCGTGGTCTGTACCGGGCACCCAACAAGCATTTTTTCCTTCCATTCTTGCTTTTCGGGTTAGTATATCTTGAATGGTATTGTTCAGAATGTGCCCCATGTGCAATACACCCGTAACGTTAGGGGGAGGAATTACGATGGTAAAAGGCTCTTTGGTTTCGTCTTTTTTAGAGGCAAAAAATTTGTTTTCGAGCCAATACTGATACCATTTGTGCTCTATATTTTCGGGGTTGTATATTTTGTTGATGGTGCTGCTCATGATTGTTCGGGATTATTTTAGGGCTGAGGTAATGATTTTTAAATTAGATTCTAACATGCCAATGTAGGAGTCTTGTGGTGTTCCTTTAGAGCCTAAGGCATCGGTAAAGAGTGTGCCTCCGATGACTACGGTGTGTCCTTTTTCTTTACAACCATTGACTACTGCTTCTAATGATTTTTGGGAGATGAAAGTTTCTACGAATACGGCTTTTATTTTTTTCTTTACAATAAAATCTACCAATTCGGTGATGTCTTTCAGCCCAAATTCTGTAGCGGTAGAGATTCCTTGTAAGCCTTTTACTTCTATGTCGTAGGCTTTACCAAAATAGCCCAATGCATCGTGTGCGGTGATGAGTATGCGTCTTTCTTTGGGAATGGTGCTGATTTCGGTTTTTATTTTTTGGTGGAGTTGTTGTAATTTTTCTATGTAAATTTTTGTATTTTTTCGGTAAAAATCGGCATTTGTGCTGTCTTGTTGTGCTAATTTTTCGCCTATATATTGTGTAGCACCTATCCAAATTTCTACATCTAACCAAACGTGTGGGTCTATGCTATTGGCATCGTTGTCCATCATTCGCAATTTGTCTTTGGCGATGGAGGCTTCTATGGCATATACGGGTTTTTTCTCGGCTAATTTGGTGAGTACATCAGCCATTTTAGCTTCTAAATGCAAGCCATTGAAAAAAACAATGTCAGCACGTCTGACTTTGTCTAAATCACTTTTGGTGGCTTTGTAGAGGTGTGGGTCTACGCCTGGTCCCATGAGGAATACTACTTCGGCTCTGTCTTGAACGATATTTTTGACTACATCACCAATCATGCCTGTGGTGGCTACGATGTAGTGTTTTTCTTTTTTCTTTTCGTCTTCTGTGGGGCGGCATTGAGTCAATAAAAAAGGAACTAATGCCAAATAACATATATATTTAATCAGCGTAAAATGTTTCATGTGATAAAACAGTTTTGGACAATGGTAAAAACTGTCGCAAATGTAAACTTTTTTTATCAATTAAGCGAAAAACGTGGTATGACCACTTGCGCGCTATTGTGAAACATGAGTTCATGAATGGTGTATCGCATATAACTAATCAGTGGAAATTTGCAAAGTGAAATTTCGGCATCGGCTTCATTTTCAGCATTCATAATCACCCAAAGTTTTTTTCTGTCCAAAGAGAGCGCGTAGTTAGTAATAACCCCCTGTACCATCATTTCATTGATTACCATACGCTGGCTTGGAATGAGGGCTATGAACTCGTCAGAGAAAGATTCTGGCAAATGAATATCTATCATGTATTGGTTCATGTTGATTATTGGATTATTTGGTTTTTAGGAAAATAAACTTAATGTTTAAACTTCTTTTTCATGGAATAAGTTCTGAAGATTGGGCTTAATTTTTATTTGTTATATTGGGGGTAGCAATGTTTTTATATATGTTATATGAGTATTTTATATATAATATGGTGTAAATAGAGGTATTTTTTAGAAGAGAAGAAAATGTGATTACTTTACTATGCTAAAACATAGCGCAGGAGGATTGTAGAAAACATAAAGACAGATAAGAACTCTGCGGTGTTAAGTTTTTTCTAAAAAATAGAGAAATTATTCAGTAGTTTGGTGCGAAAGCGATAACCTGCCAAAATACCAAAGTTGAGCACTGTAGTTGATACATTTACTTGTTCTGTAGAGAGGTTATTGGTGTCGAATTGGAAATAGCCTGCGGCAAAAAACCGTTGGCTGCTGTAACCAATGGAGGCTCTGCCTAATAGTTTGAAAAGGCTATTGGCAAAACTACGGTCGGTTTGGTTCAGTCCATATTGGTGAATTTGTATGCCCAGATTGGTACTAATGCTGGCTGAAAGAAATACACTTTTAAAAAGGATAAGATTGTAGCCGTAACCGGGGGCAAAGGCAAAAGTATAGAATTTGGCTTGGTTAAAATCACTGTTGTTTTCAAAGGGAATTACTCTATTTTGGGGAATAAAACTTGAATCGGCACTAAGGTTTAAATATCCGATAGAGGCAGTAAGTATGAACGAACCTGCGGGTTTTATTTGTCTTTCATCAAAAACAAAGACAGAACGATACGAGAATTTTCGATGATTGAAGAAGTAAGATACATTGGCAGCAATGTTTTGGATACGCATATCGGGGCGTTGGGGCAGGGTTGCATTTGTCCATTGTCCGAAAACTACAGCGGGATTGTTGATGTAGTAGCCTTGATAATTTTGATAGTAAAGGTCGTAGCCTATTTTTTTGCCAAAAGAGTTCAGTTGAAGGTCTAAGTATTGACTTTGTCCGCGGTTGCGCGTGGCGTTTTCGTCTTGTCGGAGTTTAAAGCCTACATTGAGTGCTATTCTCTTGAAAACAATACCAAACCCGCCTGTTGAGGCTACATTGGGTAAGTATTGTAGGTCTATGTTGCGGATTTTTTGAGGAGAAAAATTAATAGAAAGTTGTCTATAAGCACCGAAAGTTTTGACGATGATGTCATTGTCGTAGTTCTCGATGTAGAGTTGTCGTATACTGTCTTTTTTGGAGAGCCCTAATAGGCTTTTTTGTTGTGCTTGGACTTTGTTAAGTGTTATAGCCCAAGCACTAATGATGAAGAATAAAAATAAGCAAATGTTTTTTATTTTCATACTTATAGTGGTTTTCTATTGCAATCCTTCTTGGTCTTTTTTACGCATTTTTTCTTTTACGGTTGCCATTTTATTTTCTATTTCGCGTTGTTTGTTAGCCAAGTCACTTTTCCCAGAGCAAAGATTACGCGCTTGGGTGTAGTAGTTATAGGCATTGGTGAGGTATTCGGCTTTTTTCTTAGCGGCAAGGTTGGTTTTGGCAGCCAAATCTTCCTGCCCTTGTCCTTGAGCCAATAGTTTTTCTATGCGTGTATTGAGTACTTCTTTTTCTGTATCCTGAATGGTTTTATCTTTATTAGTAATAGTGCTTTGTTGTTGGCTAATAATGTCTTCTTTTTCGCCTATGGCAACTTGTTGTAGCTCTATTTTACCTTTCAGATTTACGACCTCGTCTGTCAATTCAGCTACTTTTACCTTTAGTTCATTGATTTCGTCTTCTTTGGCTTTTAGTTCACTTTTCAATTTATTGATCACCGCCATCAGCCCTGCTACTTGTTGTTGGTTTTGGTCGCGCGATTCGGCGAGTAGTCTCTCTAAGTCGTTGATGCGTTCGTTGCTGGCTTTGACATACTGCTTCAGTTTGTCTATTTTGTCTAATACATCTTCTTTTTTAGCCCCTTTTTCGCGGTTGATGAGTTCGTTTACCTCTAACTGTGAAAGGTTGATAGAGTCTAACGATTCGCTGATGAGTTGCATCATGAGGTCGGCGGCTTTGATAGCTTCTTCTTGTTTTTTATATTTTTCTAATAGTTTTTGGTCTTCTTGACTAATACTTTGTGGATTATTGGGTTGGCAGGCATAAGAGAAAAGCCCTAATAGAAATATAGCTATAATGGGGTGTTTCATGTTTTTGTGTTTTTTTTATTTTGATGAACAAATATAATCATTTTTTATTTATATTTGAAAAAAAAGAATTTTGAAATATGAAACAACTTAAAAATTATTTAATGTTTTTGGGCATGCTTTTCATGTTTGCATGCCAATCGGCAGGGCAGGCGGAATATCAGTTGAATGCTGATGATTTTGAGAAAAAATATGCAAGTATGCCCGATGCGCAATTAGTAGATGTACGCACAGCGCAAGAGTTTGGTGGTGGTCATTTGGCAAAAGCAATGAATATGGACGTAAAGTCATCGGATTTTACAAGCCAAATAACCAAATTGGACAAAAACAAACCTGTATTTGTGTATTGTTTGGCGGGCTCGCGTAGTGCTACAGCGGCTGATATTCTTCGCAAGGAAGGCTTCAAACAAGTGTATGAACTTTCAGGCGGATTTCGTGCTTGGACAAGTGCAGGTAAAAAAATAGAGCAATAATTTTTTATTTTAATCTATACTCTATGTCAAACGGTTATAAAAATTCCCCGATTTGGTGGTGGTTTACTGTCGTAGCGGGTTTTGCTGCTTTGGGTTATTGGGCACTTGATGCGCAAACAGGAGGGCAGGCACGCTCTTTATTGGTCATTTTGGGCTTTGTACATATCGTAGAGGCTTTCTACGCGCTTATTTTGGCACAAAGAAATGGCTTAAGCAAAGTTGCTTTGCTTTGGTTTGGGCATACTTTGGTTTGTGGCTTTATGGCTATTATTTTGCTTAAAAAGACCATACGCGAACAGACCGCGAGCTAATCCTGAATTTTTATTTTGAGGTGAAGGTCTACAATACCTCCTATTTGGTTTGCGCCTTCTGCATTAGGGCTAAGACTGATTTGATAAGTGCCTTTTTCTTTAAAATTCAGTGCTTTGTCAAGTTGCATTTGGGTATCACAAATATCACCAATGGCTTCCCCAATCAGTTCCCCTTTTTCGTTGCGAAAAGGAAAATGAAAGAGATGTGTTTCTGACTTTCCAGAGGGGCTTTTGATTTCTATTTTAAGGGGTAGCTCTACGATGCGAATGGCAGAAAGATGCCTTATGGCAATGGTGCAGGTATATTTTTGGTTGGTGTTTTCTATAGTAGGCTCAAAAAGGAGTGCTTCTGCCCATATTCCTTGCGGTAGGGTGTGGCTTTTAGAATAGTGTGTGCTGCTATCGCAGGCATATAACAATGATACTATTGTTGCATAAATGACTATTTGTATTGCTTTCATGGTTTTTCTCCTCTTCCTTCTATTCCATTGTGTCCGTAATGTACTTCATAATTAGTTAAACCTGCTTCTTTGTGCCATTGTTCAAAAGTTTTGAGGGTTTGAGGGAAGTCGTATTGTGGCCCGAGCATATCCATTGAATCTAAGTAAGCCCATTCTTTGAGGGTTTTGTCATCAAAGTTTTTGAACTGTTGTGAGTAGTCAGCAATCATTAAACGCCAATTGATAGAAGGACCTATTTTGGGTATTTTTCTGATAATGCGTGCAAGAGGCCACATAAAATCGATGTATCTTTTTACATTTTTATAAAGTTTTTCAGGATTTGTGCCTTTGGTAAATTGGCGTACTATATAGCGGGTATTGAAGATATAAGAAAAGAAGGTTTTTTTGTAGATGTCTGTTGTTATTTTGCCTTTGGACTTAAGCATCTTGGTAAGTTCCATAAAAGATTGTTTAGGGTCTGGGGTGTGTTGTATTACCCCTATACAAAGTACTTTGTCAAAGGAGGTTTTTTTGAAGGGCATTTCATAAACACTTGCCTGCACTAAGAGTAGGTTTTCGTGCGCGCCATTGAGTCGGTAGTTGGCTTCTACGGCATTGGAATAGTCTAAGGAACAGAGTGTTGCACCAGTTGCCAAAGCATGCGGAGTGAATCGTCCTGCGCCGCTGCCTACCTCCAACATCAGTTCGCCATTGAGTTGAGTACCCCATCGGGTTTCTTCGGCGAAGCGTTTGCCTGAGATGTTGTATTTTTCGTTGTCGTATTGGGTTTTGTCGTGCAAATTCCATTGGAAGCCAAAATTTTGGGCGTAGTTGTCTTCGCTTACAAATCGGGGAATGAAATTGACTATAGGATATTGGTCTTGTGTGGTGCTGTCGTAAAGGACGCCTGTTTGTACTCTGCCATTGACCATCACCTCGTCTTTGAGGCTCAGTGGTTGTTCGTTTTTAGGATTAACGAGCAGTGGTAGGTGTTTAGGGTTCATGTGTTTAGTTTTTTGGGGTGGTGTATTGAATGAGCGAGTAGTTTTGTTTTATATAATTTCGGTTGTATTGTTTTATTTCTTGTATTTCGTTTTCCTCTAATGAAGCAATCCAGTTGATTTTTTGTGCTAGTACTTGCGCATTGGTAGTTTCGAAAGTAAAATCTTGGTGCAAGAAATTATCAGAATTAGCTCCTTCAGATACCAATGCCACACAGCCACTGCTCATTGCCTCCAAAAGTGTATTAGGGGTGCCTTCGTGGTGTGAGGTAAGTAGATATAAGTCAAAAATAGGGTAATATTGTTCAATATTAGTTACTTGGCTAATAAATTCTACTTTTTTATCTAGTTGGTATTCAATTATGGTTTGTTTTATCTCCTGAAGATATACGTTGTCATTGATTGCTCCAAATATAAACATGACTTTGAACGGGAGATAGTTTTTATCTTGTACTATTTTGAGGGCTTTTAGTAATGTTTCTATATTTTTATCCCTATCTATTCTTCCTATATAACCTATGGTAAATTGCGGATTCATTGACAGTGTTATTGGTGCAAATTTTTGGGTGTCTATGCCATTACCTATAAATTCTATGGGCGCATTGGGAAGTATTTTTTTGAGAGCATCTGTAGCTTTCTTTGTATTGCAGATAAACTGCCAAGGTTGTTTAAAAAAGCGATATATTTTGAGTGTTTTTTGTATATTAATGGTTTTATTTTCAATGCTACTTCTAATCTCAAGAATTACATTTTTTTTTCTCAGAAAACCTGCAATGAGCATCACATGTTCATTTACTCCGCTTAGTTTGCTGTTGATGATGTGGTATTTTTTTTGATTGATGAGTTTTATCAGTCGAAAGAAAAAAAACAAATCATACTTTGATTTTCGATTTAAGTTTATCACTATAATATCCTCAGGAATAGAGTACAATATTTCATGTTGATAAAGAGCTAGTGTTATTTTTATTTTTGTTCTATCAAAATGTTGTAAGAATAGACTCAATTGTCTTTCGGCACCCCCTCCGCTGAGAGTAGGTATGATAATGAGAATATGTTTCATTAGAGGTATTGTTTAGCCCACATTTGAAAAACAATTAAATGCCAGATTATTCGAGAGAAATACTCTGAGGGGTCATCCTTTTTTAGTAGTGCAAGTAGTTTTGCTAACTGATCGTAGTCAAATATATCTTGTTCTTTGATTACTTGTTCTGACAAATACTCTTCGATTAAGTAAGAAAGATCTGATTTTAACCATTTGTAAATAGGGATTCCGAAACCCATTTTGGGTCTATTTAGCAATTTTTCAGGTATATATTGGTGTGCTAATTGTTTCAATATGTATTTTTTTTGCCCATTTCTAAATTTAAGATGATGAGGTAATGTAAAACTATATTCAAAAATTCTGTAGTCCAATAATGGGTCACGACCTTCTAAACTTACCGACATAGTGGCTCTATCTACTTTGGTAAGTATGTCGTCTGGTAAATAGGTAATCATGTCTTGCAACATATATGCTTCTTGCACATTACTTGATTTACTTAATATTTCAAAGTATTTGTTTTCTACTGAATAAGTATGATTTTTTACTAATTTTTTCAAATAAATTGTTGAGTATAGATAATCATGGTTAATAATATTCGGATGATTGTTTAGATATAATAATTTCAACAGTCTTCTATCACTTTTCAATATATCTTTAGTAAAAGGTAATATACTAGTGACGAAATTCATTATTTTGGAAATTGGCATGTATTTCTTATAATTTGATGCCAAAGCATATCTGGTATATCCGCAGAATATTTCATCTCCTCCATCGCCTGATAATGCAACGGTAACTTGTTTTCTTGCAAGCTGACTTACAAGCATGGTGGGTATTTGCGATGAATCTGCAAATGGTTCGTCATAAAAATGGGGAATACTCTCGATGAGCTCTTTCGCGTTGTTAATCGGAAGGTATAGTTCTTGATGATTTGTTTTTAGATGTGTTGCTATTGTTTTTGCATGATGTGCTTCGTCATATTCTTTCTCATTGAATCCGATAGTAAAAGTGTTAATGGGTTTTTCAGAATTACTCTGCATTATTGCTGCCACTATTGATGAGTCGTACCCTCCGCTCAAGAAAGCACCTATTGGTACATCGGAAATCATTCTGTATTTTACTGAACTGGTAATTAGTTCGTCTAATTTTTCAATTGCTTTGGATTCCGTTATGGACTCATCAACCACTCTTGAAGAGAATTTTTCTTCTATAGACCAATAAGTGTGAACAACAATTTTTTTATCTTTGAATGAAAGATATGTTCCAGGTTCAACTTTGTAAGTATTCTCAAATATAGAATATGGAGAGGTGATGTATCCATGGCAGAGAAATAGATGTAATGCCTTGAAATTTATTCTTTTCTGAAAAAAAGGATAAGCCATGATTGGTTTTAACTCTGAAGCAAATACAAAACTATCCTGATAATAGAAGTAATACAACGGTTTAACCCCGATTCTATCTCTTGCTAAAATAAGCTCTTCAGTATCATGATTAAATAGAGCAAATGCAAACATGCCATTTAATTTATTCAACGTTTCAGAGATTCCCCAATATTCTATTGCTTTAAGTATGACCTCTGTGTCGGAGGAAGAGGTAAACTGTAATCCTTTTTCTTTTAATTCTGCCTGAATTTCGCGATAATTATAAATCTCTCCATTGAATACAATACTCCAAGAAAGATGGTGCATGGGTTGGTGGGCTGCTGCTGACAAATCAATGATAGAAAGTCTGCGGTGTCCCAAACCTATTTGAAAACTTCTTTTTGTATAAAACTCATACCCACTATCATCAGGTCCTCGATAGTTAATTTTATCTGTTATATTGATTAGTGTATCTCTTCCGACTTGGTTTTTATATTCAATGAAACCAGCTATTCCACACATATTTTTATGATAATTGTTTTTGAAGTAATTTTAATTTTATTTATTTTATATTTAAGTATGTGCAAAAAATTAATCAATATTATTTTATTAATAGTAAATTTTTGGTTTTCAGGTACTTATGAATATTTTTTACCATCAAATAAATACTTCCTAAAGGATATAAGATTAAATATTAAAAAGGAAAAGTATTCGAAGTCTTTAAAAAAGACTATATGCGAAATATTTACTTTATTGTTAGGCTACAAATGTAATAAAAAAACAGACACAAAAAGGTGGGGTATAAATTTTTTTTATAAAAGCCATAAAAAATAAATGCCATTTCATAGAGTTATGTACAAAAAAAGTATCATTTATGTTTTCTTAGATAGGTGAAGTTTTGAGTTAGACGCAATTAAAGATACTTGTCTTACATTTAGAATTATTTTAATCAGATTTAACTATTTTAGCAACTTTTCGTAAAAAAGTACCTAATAAGGATTTTTTTGGAAAAAGAATTTTAAGATATTTTTTAGACATTAATACCATATATTTCATCAAAAATCTCTTTTTGATATTTTTTTTGAACCAAATATCTGTACCCTTTCTATTATAGGTAGGGCTAATCTGAATACCATTGGTTTTGAGATGGCTATCAAAATCTTGAATAAATTTTTTATAATGATAGTTTCCAGACAGAATGAGATCATTATAAGCATTATCAATTAATTTTTTACAAAATGTTACATCCTTGAGTTTACTTATTACTTCATTGAAATTAGAATGATCTTTTTCAAGAGGAATGTAGTGTATATCTGGTTTAACTAAACCCGAGTAGTTACCTTTGTATAAAATCATAAGACATTTCAGAGCTGCCCCCTCGAAAATTCTAGGGGAGCTTACTCTGTATTGTATGTTATTGTCATATTTATAAAGCACAGACTTGAAGACCTCTTCAAAAGAAGCATTTGGATTTTCTTTAAGGTATTGTTCGCATTTATTGACTGCTTCATCATGCAAATCAACAATACTACCTCCTGATTCTACTCCTAGTATGGCTTTACTATTGCCCAAGAAACGATACCAATCTTCGCCATAGATTCTATCATCAAAATTTACTTTAATGTCTAAATTTAGTTTGATATTGTTTTGGAAAACGTCATTTATAAACTTAAACCCTATCAAGTGTTTTTCTTGTCCTCCTGTTCCTAAATAGTAAGGTAATTCTCTTGCTCTATAGCTAACATCGATTGTTCTCATATCGTAATCTTTGACATGGTTTTTAGTTTTATCAATAATGTCCTCGCTTACATAACCACAGAGGTAGTTGAATATATAAGGTGCATTGGTATAAGTTCCATAGACTTTTGGTATATTTTCAGATTGTAGTGGGGTATATACTGTATGTATTTTGTATTGGTTGATGAATTGAAACCTTTTTTGGCAGTATCTGTAATCATCTTGAAAAAATGCAATTTTAAGAGCACTACTTCTTTGAATATATTCCAAAAACTCTTTTTGCAAAGCGTATTCATAACCTAATCCAAATAAAGAATAGTGTAATACGATTACATCAAACTCTAACTTTTCCAATCCTTTTGGGAATCCTAATTGCGTGTTATATTTCCAAACAGGGAATTCAGAGTGTTTTTCAAATGCTTCAATATTCTCTAAAATAGTAGCTGCATTTGAAAATAGAATTTGATAGTCATATAATAGAAGAATCCCTTTATTATATTTTTGCATTATTTTCTTCTCCTCCCCCAACTTTCTGAAAAACATAATTAATTTCAATAGGTTCATAACATAATTTTACTAGTCGTTTATGAAGCAGCCTACTGATTTTTTTTGAAAAATTAATCGTCCGAATTGCTATTTTTTGAAATAATTTGAAATACTTGAAGTATTTAAACTTATAATAAATGGGATGATAACCTACTGTATTAAATTCAATTGGTTTGCAATCAAATACTCTATTTAACAACAATTCTAATGAAAACTCATCAAAATTCCTTAAATGTGCAAACCTATAGGGATAGTTTTTATCTAAATAGGGGGAAAGATTCTCTGCATGGGGCACTCTGATTATTAAATAGCCTTCAGGTTTAAGAACCCTTAGTATGTTTTTTATTGCTAGATTCAAATCTAATACATGTTCCAATACATCTGTACATACAATAATATCAAAATAACTATCATTGTAAGGCATTTCTTCCACCATTGCAAGACAAGTATTTATTCCCTTCTTACTAGAAACCTTAAGTTGTTCCAAACTAATATCCATACCATATTTTTCTAATTTGGTGAGTCCAGAAATCAATCTTCCCATACCAACCCCTACATCTAATATTTTATCTTTTTCTTTTGAATATTTGTTGATCAGTGAAATGGTTGAGGATTCCAGTTCTGTCCAATAAGCATCTTCCATAAAAGGGTTTTGCCCCGTTTTACTAATTGCTTCTAATACATCTTTGCCTATAATATCGTAATTCTCAATATAGGTATTGGATTCTGAAAATAATGGTATATTTTCTTCTATCCTTATAGCTTGTCTTATATATATATCTTGCATTAGAATTTATTTTTAAAACCAACAAAATAAAGTTTAATATAATTTTTCTCGTCTTTATTAATAAGTTGAAATATACCTATTGAAAATAAAAGAAATGAGAAACAAGAAACTGCAAAGTTATTGAATATATAATGAATTATCACAAATATTAGGTATAAAATAGTGAAAATAAATAATCTTTTTCCTTCGTACTTTATCTGCAAGTATTGCGTTTTTTTCATTAGATTCCATAAGTGTAATATAAATATCATTGCCAAATACCCAAATACTAGGCTTATCATAGTCCCAATAGAACCTATCGATGGGATTAATAATATGGCTAACAAGAAATATATAATAGTAGCAATAAGTTGAATCAAAGATACATACCGGGTTTCTTTTTCAAAATACATTGGAGCCAATAAGAAATTAAAATAAAGGCTGATGAATGAAACGGTGGCTGTTCCTCCTATAAAATATCTTGCGTCCCAAAACTTTTCATTGGTAAGCAAATACACCAATGGAAAATCAAAAACATAAAAAAGGAGGCTAAGTGTTCCGACACTGATAGTATAATAAGAAATAATTCTGCCAAAAGTAATTCTGGCTTCCTCTTTATTCTGGGTAAAAGACATTGCATAGGGAAACCATGCTGTAGCAATTGCGTTGGTAACTAATGTAATAAAACTCCCAAAGGCAAAACCTACTGAGTAAAGCCCAAGTGCTCTATTATTAGTAAAATGCTCTAATAGGTAAATGTTTCCTTGTTGTAAGATTAGTAGAATAAAAAAAGAAGGTATGAGAGGAAGTCCATAAGCAAATAATTTTTTGGAAATGCTTTTACTGAATACAAACTTCACATCTTTAACAATCCACATGAAAGTGATTAAAAATTGAACAACACAAGCAAATAAATTTCCGATTATCAGACCACTTATTCCATAATCCAAATACACTATTAGTATCAATCTTAATAATATAGATGAAATCGTAGTTACTAGGGTAATCATCACATATTGGTATTGCTTTTGTTCAAATTGAAGATATAAAGTCAGTGGTGTTGTAATATTAATAAATACAGTGGAAACAATAGTTATAAAAATAAAATCATATTGTGATGAATTTTTAAAAAGTAGGTCATTATAGAGAGGAATTGTCAAATAAAAAACACAAAACATTAAGATCGATGTTATGAATAAGATTGTAAAAGATGTCCATATCACTCTTTTTTTTGATTCAATGAGTTCATTTTCATAATAACATAATCCAATAGATGACCCAAATCCAAATAAGAAAATTGTTGAAAGGATGACTGAAAAAAAATTCAATACGGCAAATATCGCATAGTCTTCTGGGTTGAGATAAGCTGTGAAAAGTGGTGTAAGAAGTACAGATAAGCCTTTGTTTAGTGCTGCGCCTAACCCATATATGATAGTTCCTTTAAATAATTTGTTGATATTTTCAGACATCTGCTAAAATTAAGGTTGTTTATTTATCCCTTTCCACTATTTCTTTTAAATATTCAATTCTTTTATGGTATGTATGGCTCTCTAAAACATACTCGTATGCTTGCTCTACAATCTGATCACGATAAGTTACATCTTTATAAAGTGCTATTGCTTCTTTAAGATTTGATAAATCAGGATGTACAGCAATATAGTGCTGCCCTGCTTGAAGGATACCATTATAATGACCTTCTAATAGAATTTGACAAGTTTTAGTTCCAATTGGTTCGAAGTGTCTAGAGGAGATAGCTCTTCCTGATTTGAATTCAACGTTTAATTGGTCAAAGATTGTTGCTTTTAAATCTTTAATTGAAGTCATAGGATTTTCAGCCAAAAACTTTTTTGCCTCTTTGAGCATAATTCCTTTTTTGTCTAAGTATAGGCTACCTGACTCCGCACCTACAATTGCATTAGTCTTATTCAGAAATTCAGCCCATTTTACTCTTCCTACTCTTTGATTGAGTGTGATATCGATGTTGAGATTGAACTCGTTTTCTGAAATTTTCAATAAAAAATCATTTCTGACTGTATCACCAACCCAAAGGGGGTACAAATCACCTTTGAATCCAATGTCAATTTCTCTGTGTGTTGTTTCTTTTGATGGGAAATAAATGTTTGGATTTAAGGCGTGAGGCATCATTACTAACTTTACTTTTTGGTGTATGTCTTCATAAAGCCACTTGGCTGTTTCTTCTGTAAGTTGAGAACATATATATTTTACCCCTGCTTGGGAGATAAAATCAATTTTTTCTTCCATCAGGTCATACTCATTGCCAATAAACATTGTCAGCTTTTTAGCTGAATGGTAATAATGTGCTGTTTGGTTCAATAAATGTATATTATCTCCTGTGGCAGAGTGCAGTATCACCACCCAATCGTACTCAGCCATTTTTTTAGCAAAGTATTTATATTCAATAAGATTATTGATGTTGCATAGATTGATTTTTTTTACACCTTTTAGTGATTGAAAAGCCTCAAGCCAATCAATTACATAAGAAAGAGCTTCATAACTGTTTCCTAATAATAATTTGATGAGTTTGTACTCTCGTATTTTTTCTGGAAATAGTTTTGATAATGTATTGGTTTTAAATGCGATACGTAAAGTATCTAACCAACTATATTTATGCGCTACACCAGAAGAGTAAATTAGTAACAACCTAATTCCACCATCTGTCATACTAATCTATCTTTGTGTTTATCGATATTCTTTTGTATCCAAGAAGCATTTTCTTTAGTCCACTGAATTGTTGTTTGCAATCCCTCTTTAAGCGTTGTAATTGCTTCAAAACCCAATTCTTTCTTTGCTTTTTCTGTACTTCCAAAACGTTTACCAGAATTATCCCAAGGTCGTTTGGGTAAATGTTCGAATCCGCTTTTGTTCTGTGTTATTTCATTGATATGTGTTGCCAATTCTTTGATTGTAGTTTCTACCCCACTTGCAATATTATAAACATCTCCCACTGTACCTTTCAATGCACAAGCAATCAGACCTCTACAAATATCTTCCACATAAATAAAATCTCTTGTTGCAATGCCATCATTTTCTAAAGGCAATGCAATACCATTGATTGCTTTATAAATGAATGTTGGCGTTACATTTCTCCAAACAGTAGCGGGTGTTCCTCTCCATTGTCCTGCGCCAAGCACTTCACCAGGTCCATATACATTTTGGAATCTCGCTCTAACGGTAGGTAATCCATGTTGTTTGAAAAAGTAAACTGCATAAAACTCCCCAATTACTTTGGAGATAGAATAGGGACTATCTTGTGTAAGTGTAATAGGTGCATTTTCGTCAGTAGCATGTGCTTCGTCAAATGTTTTTGCGGCTACTGAGCAACCTGCTGAAGAGTACACTAATTTTTTCAACCGTTTAAAGTTTTTAGTGTGGTTCATCAATTTCAGTGTTGTAAGTGTATTATTTTCGTGGTCGGCTAAAGGGTCATGGATAGAGCTCTGATTTCCATGGTAAGTAGCAAGGTGGAAAATATAGTCGAATTTATCCTCAATTTTATTTAATACTTCATCATTTGTAATAGAATAATGCCAGAAGGTAAGTCTGGCATCATTCAAGGGTATGTTTTCTTTTTCTGAGGATATGAGATTGTCTACTACACTGACCTGAACATTTTTGGTTTCGTTTAGTATCAGTTTGCAGAGGTTACTACCTACAAAACCTGCTCCGCCTATTATGAGTATATTTTGATTTTCAAAAGACATCATTGATTGTGATTTTTCTTTAAGTTATTTATATTTTTTCAAAAAATTAATGTTTTTCGTCTATATGCTTTAGATGGGTAAAGGTCTGTTCGATTCCAAATTCTTTATAGTAATCAATAGCATTCTTAACGCCTACATTAAGGGGGGTACTCGCTTTCCAGTCAAAGTCTTTATTTGTTTTAGAAGGATCAATCAGAATAGTAAAAACATCATCTTCTCCTCTTGGTCTTACCTCTACTTCTTTTTCTAATTTAATATTTAGTGCTGAGATAGTTGCGTCAAATAATTCTTTAATAGAATAATCGCTACCTGTTGAAATATGATAATAGCCTCTTGTGCCTACTCCTTTTAATGCTTTCATCACAACATCTACTAGATCGTGCACATAGATAAAATCTCTCCTTGTATCCATTACAAAACAAGCTTTGTTGGTAGTTAATCGTTGATAGAATGTAGGTAAAGGACCGCTGATATTTCTTGGACCGTAGGCATTGGCTAATCGGAAAGAAATAAAATCTAGACCACTTAGTTCTATATATTGCTCTCCTGAGGTCTTACTGATGGCATAACTGCTACCACCAGGATAACCGCCTGAGAATAGAGGGTGATTAAAAGTAATAGGTTGTTCAACAGGTTTTAATCCATAACATAATGCTGTTTGGAAATAGATAAATCTTTTTACATTTACTTTTTTAGCTGCTTCTACTAAATATACAGTTCCTAATACATTTGTAAGAACATCTTCCTCGAAAGCATTCGGATCTTTATAGGATGCGGCAGCATGTACAACTTGTTCTGGTAAAAAATCATTGAAAAGTTGATTTACAAGTTCTTTATCAGCAATAGTTCCTTCTACAATTTGAAGGTTTTGATGCGGTTTTAGGTTATCTCTTCGCCCTGTTTGGTAATTGTCAATTACCAATATTTGATGTCCTTCTGCCAATAGTCTATCTGTTAGGTGAGAACCTACAAAGCCTGCACCACCTGTGATTAAAATTTTCATGATATAATTATTTATTTAAGGGTTCTATATTAGTTTTACTTTTTTGATTTAATAAAGATTTAAAATATGTTGCTTTGTCATAATATTGTTGATACCAAATTTCTAATGACAATAAACCCCATATTTTTCTTCCAAATTGAGACTCACCATCTAATCCGTTCAGAATGGCTTCATGATTAAAATAGTGTCTATTTTTGTTTTTTGCAGTATTGAATACATCATAAACAAAATCTTTAATTTCTTTTTTTAACCACTCATTTAGTGGCACAGGAAAGCCCATTTTACTTTTTCTGTCTACGATATCCTTTGGGAGTTCATGCTTCATAGTGTTTAAAAGAATCATTTTTAAAGTGCCATCTTTAAATTTGACATTTGAGGGCATTTTAGCTGCAAATTCTACAATTTTATGGTCTAAAAAAGGAACTCTTGATTCAAGACTATGTGCCATACTCATTCTATCTTCTACTTGTAAAAGTCCAGGCAATAAGGTTTTGAAATCGAAATGAGTCATTTTATCAAAATAAGATTCTTTACCAACATTATCACCATTAAAAATTTTACTGAATTTCTCAAAAGGTTGATAATTTCCTAATGCTTCCCATTTAATTTCATTCTTTAAAGAAGGGGCACGATTGATTAGTTGATAATATCTCTTGTCTATACTCTCAAACAAACCTTCTCTCCAAAAATCTTTTAATAATGGTTTGTAATTTTGCAAAGAAATTAGGTTTGGGATAATGGATTCATAAGTAACCACAAAGTTACCATTATTTAAAGTTCCATCAATTGCTCCTTTGATACATTGCTCAAAATAAGCAACCAAATAGCGAGTATAACCTCCAAATATTTCATCACCACCTTGCCCTCCCAATACCACTTTACAATGGTTAGCAGCAAGTTTCGAAACATGGTATTGAGGAAAAGAGCCTGGTCCTGCAACAGGATAATCTAAGTGATAAATTACTTTTTCAATACTATCAATAAAATCTGTATGAGTAATGCTCACCTCATGTAAGTCCATTTGTCGCATATTTGCCAATGAGCGAGCATAATGGCTTTCATCGTAAAGTTCTCCTAGTTCAAATTTTCCAGTAAATGCTTTAAAGATTGTTCCTTGTTGCATTCTTGCGGCAACGGAAGCGATAATGCCAGAGTCTATTCCTCCACTCACATAAGCACCTACTGGAACATCACTTCGTAAATGGTATTTAATCGATTCCTCTATTAATTCCTGAAGTTGATCACTAAAATATTTAGGTGTGTGTTCCCAATCCAAGTCATAATATACTTCCCAGTAACATTCTTTAGTTATATTTCCATTTTCTATTACGATACGGTGGCTTCTCAATAGTTCATTGATACCTTTGAATAAGGTTTTACCATATAGGTAAAGTTGAAAAACAAGATAATCTTTTAAAGCATCAGTGTCTACTTCAATTTCAGGTAGAAAAGGTACTAAAGATTTCGCCTCAGAAGCAAAATAGAAAGTATCATTGACTATGGCATAATAAAAAGGTTTTATTCCAAAACGATCTCTTGCACAAAACAGGCGTTGTTGTCTTTCATCCCATATTACAAAAGCAAACATCCCTCTCAAATGCAATACACAATCAGCACCCCATTTAAGATATGCAGCAAGAATAACTTCAGTATCAGAAGTTGTTTTGAAATTATAACTAGACTTTAACTCTTCGCGTAATTCTATATAGTTATATATCTCACCATTATAACAGATGGTATTTTTTGCATCATCTGTGATAGGTTGTTTTCCTGTTTCTAAATCAATAATACTTAGACGGCGGTGAGCAAAACCTACGAATTGGTTGGAATGTTGCCAGAAACCTTCTCCATCAGGACCTCTATGTGCTTGTAATTGGTTCATCACCTCCAGATGATGTCCTAAATTTGAGTATTCATTATGATTTATTTGAAATATACCTGCAATGCCACACATAATTAACTTAATAATGCCCTACTATATTTATTTTATTTTAAAAAATTATATTGAAAATTACCATAATGTTTATGGATATTATACCATTCTTTATCAGTCTTTATTTTTTGTAGGCTTTTGCATAAAGAAACCAACCTAAGCTTCTCTCAAATGGTTTTAATAGTGCACGTGGAAAAATTTTAGTAAGTTTACCAGGAAGAAAATGATATGGTTCTACAAGTCCCGCAAACATTTCAATATTCTTAAAATCTTTCAACAGTAATTTTAGTTCTTTTTTAGTATATACGTCTCCTTTAGGATTGCCTACCCCATCTACTTCATTGACTGATGTTTGAATGTTTTTCTTACCTAACAATTTAAGGAGTTGGAATCTGAATAAATATTTTATAGAATTTTTATGGTAAAACATAACAATCAGTCTGCCATCTTTTTTCAAAACCCTATGTACTTCTGACACTGCTTTAATGGTATCTGGTACGTGGTGCAATACACCCATTGAGGTAACACAATCAAAAGTTTCATCTTCAAAAGGTAATTGTTCTGCATTAGCAACTTGAAAATTACCTTTTAAATCAAGTAAATCAAATCTTTTTGTTGTAAGCTCTATGGCTTTGTCAGTAATATCTACACCATATACCTCAGCTCCTTCTTTTGCAAATTTACTTAAAACATAGCCATTACCACAACCTACATCTAATACTTTTTTACCTTTGAAATTTTTAAACTCATGCAAATTGTAAGAAAAGTTGAGCGATTCATTCGCCTCTCTTAATTTATCATAATAATCAAAAAACTCCTTAGTTCCCGGCTCGTAGGGAACAGCTGCAGCAGCAACTGGGTTTTCATTCCAATATTTTTTTACATCTGTAATATTTACTTTAATATTTGTACTCATATAATGAAGTATTCTTTAAATTTTGTGCAAATCTAATGTTTTTTTTTGAACCTTTGTATTTTTGCAAGAAAAATTGTATCATCATTTAAAACTCATAATCCTTTTTCAAGAAGAATTTTCACTATTTTTTTAGATGTGTTACCATCTCCATATAGGTTAGGGTGAGGTGATAGCTCACTTGAATTATTTATAGATGATGATGCACTTACAATCTTTTCAGGATTAGTGCCTACAATTATATTCCACCCTGCATTTACAGTTTCTACCCACTCCGTTTCTTCTCGCAAGGTTATACAAGGTGTTTTCAAATAATAAGCCTCCTTTTGAATTCCTCCTGAATCAGTTAAAATCATTTTTGCATTTTTCATTAACACTATCATATCCAAATATCCAATCGGCTCTGAAAATATTATATTTGGTGCAATAGATAAGCCATAATCCTCGATTTTTTGTTTAGTTCTTGGGTGTAAAGGTAATATAATTTGTTGATTGATAGTACCAAATGCTTCGAAAATATTGATAAGATTTTGTTTATCATCAGTATTCTCTGCTCTGTGTATTGTTGCAAGAGAATATTGCTTTTTAGTGATATTTAGTTTTTGTAAAACATGTTGCATTTCCTCTGATTTCTTACTATGAAGTAATATAGCATCTAACATAATATCACCTACGTTAAATACGCCATCTGTCAAATTCTCTTTTTGGAGATTATTTACCGCAACATCTGAAGTGGCAAAAAGCCACTCTGAAACATGGTCGGTCATGATGCGATTGACTTCTTCTGGCATTTTTTTATTAAAGCTTCTTAATCCTGCTTCTACATGGGCAATAGGAATATGTATCTTTGCCGCAGCCAATGCCCCTGCTAAGGTAGAGTTTGTATCACCATACACCAATACTATATTTGGTTTTTCTTTTATTAAGATTTCTTCAATTTTAGTAAGCATTTCACCTGTTTGTTTCCCTTGTGTAGCACTTCCTATACCAAGGTGATAATCAGGAATTGGAATACCCAACTCTTTGAAAAAAATATCAGACATACCATAATCATAGTGTTGCCCTGTATGAATTATTAATTCTTGGAACTCTTTTCTTAATTCAATGCTCAAAGGGCTTGCTTTAATGAATTGAGGGCGAGCACCTAATATTGTACAGATTTTAGCCATATTTTGAATTATATTTTAACCATATTTTGATTAGAGAATAGTCAAAACTATGCTTAACTCATTCTTTGTTATATATCAAATAAGATTTTTTTATTCTTTCATAAAAGGGTGATAACTAATTTTTTTATTGGCTAAAGGGTGATAATCCCCTTGCAATCCGACGGGTTGGGCGTTGCGTATGTCGTGTACAGTAGAAATACTACCAAATCCTCTGCCTGCTAATATTTCTTCATAGCTTAGGGTGTGTAAATCTGTAAAACCTTCACTAAATTCTATTTCTTTGCCTGCAATCGTGATAGAGCGATAAGTCCTTTGTCCTTTGGCTCTGATGGCATCGGGCACTGCTTCCACATCTATGCTCAAAAACCACCTTACACGCGCTTGTTCTAATTCTAAGTAACCTGCCGCACGTTTGGGCTCTGATATATGCACGACATTGGTTTTTACGTTGCCAAAAATCCAAGTGAGCATATCGAAGAAGTGAACACCTATGTTGGTAGCGATTCCTCCTGATTTTTCGGTTTGTGCTTTCCAACTCGTAAAATACCAATTTCCTCTTGAGGTGATGTAGGCTAAATCTATATCATAGATTTTGTCTTTGCCTTGCGCTTCTACCTCTTTTTTAAGTGCTATAATTGCAGGGTGTAGTCGTAGTTGTAATATGTTGAATATTTTTTTGCCAGTATCTTTTTCTGCTTCTGCCAATGCTTCTATGTTCCAAGGGTTTAGCACGAGAGGTTTTTCACAAATAGCATCTGCATCGTTGCGGAGGGCAAAACGGATATGCGAATCGTGCAGATAATTGGGAGAGCAGATGCTTACGTAGTCTATTTTTTGTGGGGTTTTTCGGAGTTTGTATAGGTGTCTGTCAAATCGTTCGAATTCTGTAAAAAAATCAGCTTCGGGAAAATAACTGTCTATAATACCTACACTATCGCTTTTGTCCATAGCGGCTACCAAATGGTTTTTGGTGTCTTTGATGGCTTTCATGTGCCTTGTAGCAATGTAGCCTGCCGCGCCGATGAGGGCGAAATTTTTTGTCATAGTTTTAATTTGTGAGGTTTTTACCAAATAGCGCACAAAATAAGAGATTATTTTTCAGAAAAACAAATCCATAAAAGTGTAGTTTTTTATGGATTTGTGTTAGTAAGTTTATAGGGTTGCTTGGCTCGATTTTACGAAGCGAAGCCCCCGTTTTTGGGCTTCTTGGTAAATAGGCTCGCCTAAGTGTCCCAAATTAGGCACATCAGACATACAATCTTCTATGATAACCATTTTATTGGCTAAGTTTGGCGCATAATCTAAGGCTTGTTTAATACTTGTTGCTACGCAATGCGATTTGGCTTCGCCTGCCACATATACATTCTGATAGCTCTCCAAAGTTTTAATAAGACTTTGGTTGAGTTGCGTTTCGGGGTGGTCAGGTACGGGAATTTGGGCGCAGAATATGCCAAAATGCTCTGTAAGGGGGTAAGTGCCTTTAGTTACGGCTTGGTAATATTTGCCCTTGCGTGTCCATACCTTGAGCGCGTCCATAATTTGGTCGTCTAAGGCAGAGCCCTTAGAACCCATCAAGCAATGCTCAGGCCATATCAAGTGTGGAAACTGACCTTGTTTTTCTAAATCTTCTAAATATTTGATGGCTTTTTGAGGAAAAAAACGGGGTGTCCATTTCCCCCCTAATACATCGGCGTGTGTAATTTGTGTGAAAGGTGCTGCAAATTTACCATCTTTGTCTTGCCAAAATGAAGGGTGCGATATATCATTAACAGGGTGCGAATCTAAAGTAACACAGATACTGTCTATTTTATCAACATTTTGAATGATAAAATTTTTGAGTCTTTCCATGTCTTTCTCTGCGCCATTGACATAGAGCGCGCCATTAGGGTTGCAAAAATCGTATTGCGCATCTATAATAAGTAAAGCATTTTTTTGATTTGCCATAAGCATAAATGAGATAAATAGATAAAATAAAAATACAAAGTATCAAAGGGTGAAATTATAAAAATAAAAAGACAATGAAAAACAAGAGGGCATATTTTTGATAAAAAAATACTACAATTTTGGAACAAAAAATACTACAAAATAGTTATTATTCCAACTCCATAAAAGTACAACTCCATGAATACCACTCCCAAAGTAGTTGCAGCATTACAAGAAGCGGGCAAAACCTACCTTTCTGCTGATAATGAAGTAATAGCCCTCTATCCCACCTCCGTAGAGATTAATGAAAGGGAACTCATGCTCATTGTAGGTCCTTCGGGTTCGGGCAAAACAACATTACTCTCCCTATTAGGTTGTGTGATTTACCCTTCATCGGGCGAGGTAAAAGTGAATAACATTGCCGTTTCCACACTGAATCAAAAACAATTAGCAAAGTTACGCCTCCAAAACATAGGCTTTGTATTCCAAAGTATGAACCTTTTGGCACCACTCACCGCCTGCCAAAATGTGATGATTCCCCTACAACTCTTGGGAATGAGCGAAAAAGAAGCAAAAAAGCGGGCTTTGCAAGCCTTAGAAAAAGTAGGAATGCTCGATAGGCAAAAATTCAAGCCCAAACAAATGTCAGGAGGACAACAGCAACGCGTAGCCATAGCGCGGGCTTTAGTTACAGAAGCCCCACTCATTCTTTGTGATGAACCTACGGCTGCTTTAGATGCCAAATCTTTAGTAGTAGTGATGGAAGAGTTGCGGAAATTAGCCAATGAGGGCAAAGCTGTTGCAGTAGTTACACACGACCCACGCCTAAAGCCCTATGCCGATAGGTTGGTGATGGTAGAAAATGGAAAAATTCAATCAATAGAAACCCTTATTCATTCTGAAAATAATTAAAGAACCATGAAACAGAACACTCATCGTATTTCTTCCTTGTTCGTTTTATTTTTGTATAGCAGTGTTGTTTTTTTTACACAATGCTCAGGCACTAAAAACGAAACACAAAAGAACGATTCCACGCAAGCCAATCAAAAATTGAACATAGATAAAATAGTGGCTACCGCACGCATAGAGCCTGAAACCAAAATAGTAAACCTAAGCAGTGAGGTCAGTGGCGTAGTGAAAGAAGTACGCGTAAAATCGGGCGATAAGGTAAAAAAGGGAGATATTTTGCTAATTCTTAACAATGATTTGGAACAAGCACAAGTAAATCAAAACCAAGCCAATGTACAAGTCATCAGAGGAAGCCGCGCCGATTTGGAGGCTTCATTGCAAAATGCGAAAATAAAAGCCGAAAACGCCCTCAAAAAATACCAAAGGCTGAAAAATGCCTTCGAGCAAAACGCTGAAACACAGCAAAATGTGGACAATGCCGAAACCGAATACCGCACTGCCCTCAAAGACATAGACAAAATACAAGCCCAAATTACCAACAATGGTAACCAAGTGCAGGAAGGCATAGAACGCGTATCATTGGCGAGTGTACAAGTAGACAAAAAAATCATCAAAGCCCCTTCCAATGGCACTATACTCTCCATAGACATTCAACCGGGCAGTGCCATTGTCGCCCTCAATCCCTTAGCTGAATTTGCCCCCGATGGTGCTATTGTAGCCATTTGCGAAGTAGACGAACTCTTTGCTACTGAGGTAAAAATAGGGCAAAAAGCCTTTGTGAGGCTCGTAGGCAAAACCGAAACCCTTGCTACAGGGGAGGTAGTAGCCGTAGCACCTTATTTGAGAAAAAAATCTTTGTTTTCAGATGCAGGCGGTGATTTAGAAGACCGCCGCGTGAGAGAAGTTAAAATAAGACTCAATAGCAGCCCCAAACTCATTTTAGGTATGCGCGTGGAAGCAGTCATTAGTACAAAATAACTTTAAAAAAAACATTTACATCTAAAAATACCATGTTCAAAACAGCCATTCGTTTCATGTTGTACGACAAGCCCAAAACCATCGGGGCTTTATTTGGAGTAGTAATTGCCATTTTTCTCATTGGGCAACAAACAGGCATCTTTTTGTTTCTCACAGGGGCAATGTCTGCACTTGCCGATAACACACGTACTGACCTATGGATAGTAGATGAGCGAACGACCAATGTCAATGCTTTAGGTTTGCTTGATACTCGCTTCGGCAACGAGTTGGCTTCTTTTGCAGGGGTCAAAAAAGTGTATCCCTTTTTGGTAGCGGGTGGCTCTGCCAAATTTGCCAACGGAAAAACATACGGCGTGCAATTAGTAGGCTCACAAGCTCCCTATTTTGTAGGAGGACCTTGGAATATGATACAAGGGAGTTACGAAAATTTACTCAACGAAGGGGCAGTTTCGGCAGACTATTTCGACCGAAAAAACTTAGGCGATGCACAATATGGAGAGTATTTCGAAATCAATGGCAAAAAAGTATTCATTGCCGCACAAACACGCGGGGCAAGAGGCTTTGGAGCGGTCTACCTCTTCACCACCATAGAACGGGCGCGGGCTTTAGGACGCGTAAACCCAAATAAAGTGAGCGCGTTTTTAATAGAACTTGAACCCAATGCCAACCCCGAAGCCGTTCGCGATGCCATCAATCAACATTTAGTAGGGGTAAAAGCGTGGCTTCCTAAAGATTTTGCGCGGGCAACAGTCATCAATATTCTTACTTCGAGTGGTATAGCCATCTCTACGGGGACACTCATTGTTTTTGCTGTCATTTCAGGTACGGTCATTATTGGGCTTACACTTTATTCCGCAGCCGTTGACCGCCTAAAAGATTATGCGACACTCAAAGCCATCGGAGCTACCAATGGGTATATCAGCCGACTGATTTATACACAAGCAATCATTATTGCTCTAATAGGTTATATTGTAGGTTCTTTTTTAGTAGAAGGATTCAGAAATGGTGTGGCACAAGGTGGGGCAATATTTTTTATTACTCCTACGCTCAGGGTTGTTTTTTTAGTACTAACGCTTAGTATTGCTACTTTTGGGGCTTATTTTGCCATTCGCCGCATCACCCAAACAGAACCCGCCTCTGTATTTAGGGCATAAAAACCTAAAAACAAAAGCTACTTTTGATTAGTTTTGCAAAAAAATAGAATTTTTTTTATGCCAAATACTTCCCCTACTTTGCAAGATTGGCTCTCTGCCTTTCGCCTTCGCACCTTGCCCTTAGCCTTCAGTGGTATAGGCTTAGGTGCTTTTTTAGCCGCAAGTCTTCAGCGTTTCAATCTTTGGATTTGCCTACTTTCTCTGCTCACTACCTTATTTTTACAAGTGTTGTCCAATTTAGCCAATGATTATGGCGATAGCGTACACGGGGCAGATAGTGAAACTCGCAAAGGACCGCAACGTGCCGTACAAAAAGGGACTATCACTGCTTCGCAAATGCTAAAAGCTATTTATATTTGTAGTGCTTTTGCTTTTATTACAGGGCTCACTCTTTTATTGGTTGCCTTACAAAACCTGACTGATATTTTGATATTTTTAGGTTTGGGCGTATTAGCTATCATTGCTGCCATCACCTACACCGCAGGCAAACGACCCTATGGGTATGCAGGTTTGGGCGATTTGTCAGTGCTGATTTTTTTTGGAGGTGTTGCAGTGTTAGGAAGTGTCTATTTACATGCGCATACCCTTAAATGGCTGTTTCTATTACCTGCCCTCAGCGCGGGTGCT
The DNA here is from genome assembly GCA_004293905.1 of Cytophagales bacterium. Taxonomy (GTDB): domain Bacteria; phylum Bacteroidota; class Bacteroidia; order Cytophagales; family Microscillaceae; genus RDZE01. The sequence goes on from RDZE01000021.1 coordinate 44,918, forward strand.
TTTGCCGTAGGCGTGCTCAATATTAACAATATCAGAGACATAGACTCCGACCAACAAGCAGGGAAAAAGTCTATTCCTGTGCGTATTGGTAGAAAAAATGCCATTTATTATCATTGGTTTTTATTATTAGCAGGAATATCTTCCACAGTAGTATATGCTTCGCAGCAGTTTACTTCCCCTGTACAATGGTTATTTTTGTTGGCAATACCTCTTTTTATTCATAATGGCAGACAAGTAAGCCGTTTTGCGCAAGAACCCCGCCAAATAGACCCTTATCTTAAGCAAATGGCACTAAGTACCTTACTTTTTGTCTTACTTTTTGGCATAGGAAGTCTTTTATAATCCTAAAAATGATATAAATATGACATTTTGTCATAAAAATATTCTTGGCACAAGGGTTGTTTCTGAATGAGTATATCTTATCGCTTTTTATCGATATTTTTTTGGAACACAATTATTAACATCATACATCAAACAATACAACACAATGGGTAAAATCATCGGAATAGATTTAGGAACTACCAACAGTTGCGTTGCTGTTATGGAAGGCAACGAACCCGTAGTAATTGCCAATAGCGAAGGCAAACGTACTACTCCCTCCATAGTAGCATTTTTAGACAATGGCAACGGCGAGCGCAAAGTAGGCGACCCTGCCAAAAGGCAAGCCATCACCAACCCCAGAAATACGGTATACTCCATCAAGCGTTTTATGGGTAAAAAAATGACCGAAGTAGGCGAAGAAATTACTCGCATGCCCTACACCGTAGAATCAGGAACAAATAACACAGCAAGAGTGCGTATCGGTGATAGACTCTATACTCCGCAAGAAATTTCGGCAATGATTCTGCAAAAAATGAAACAAACAGCAGAAGATTATTTAGGCACTACCGTTACCGAAGCCGTAGTTACTGTGCCTGCTTACTTCAACGATGCAGAACGCCAAGCAACTAAAGAAGCAGGACAAATTGCAGGCTTAGATGTAAAACGCATCATCAATGAACCCACCGCCGCTGCCTTAGCCTATGGCTTAGACAAACGTAGCAGAGATATGAAAATAGCTGTATTCGACTTAGGAGGTGGTACTTTCGATATCTCTATTCTCGAATTAGGCGATGGTGTTTTTGAAGTAAAATCTACCAATGGCGATGTGCATTTAGGGGGCGATAACTTTGATGAGAGAATCATTGACTGGTTGGCTGATGAATTTAAAAAAGATGAAAATGTAGACCTTCGCAAAGACCCTATGGCTTTGCAACGCCTCAAAGAAGCCGCTGAAAAAGCTAAAATAGAACTTTCAAGCTCTTCTGTAACAGATATTAACTTGCCCTACGTAACCTCCGTAGATGGTGTTCCTAAACACTTAGTAAAACAACTCACACGTGCTAAATTCGAACAATTAGTAGATGATTTGGTACAACGCACCCTCGAACCTTGCCGCAAAGCAATGGGCGATGCAAGCCTAAAACCTGCCGATATCGATGAGGTAATCTTAGTAGGTGGTTCTACACGTATCCCCAAAATTCAGGAGGTAGTAGAACAGTTCTTTGGCAAAAAACCTTCAAAAGGTGTAAACCCTGATGAAGTAGTAGCAGTAGGTGCGGCTATTCAAGGAGGTGTATTGACAGGTGATGTTACCGATGTATTGCTTTTAGATGTTACACCACTTTCATTAGGTATTGAAACGATGGGAGGTGTATTTACTAAATTGATAGAAGCCAATACAACCATTCCTACTAAAAAATCTGAAACTTTCTCTACAGCAAGCGACAATCAACCCTCTGTTGATATTCACGTATTGCAAGGTGAGCGACCTTTGGCAAAAGACAATCGTACTATCGGGCGTTTTAGCTTGGCAGATTTGCCCCCTGCACCACGCGGCGTGCCTCAAATAGAAGTAACTTTTGACATCGATGCCAACGGTATACTACAAGTTTCTGCCCGCGACAAAGGAACAGGTAAAGAGCAAAAAATCAAAATAGAGGCTTCTTCTGGGCTTAGCAAAGACGAAATAGAGCGTATGAAACGTGAAGCAGAAGCCAACGCCGCTACTGATGCTGCTGAAAAAGAGAAAATAGAAAAAATCAATGCGGCAGATTCCTTGATTTTCCAAACCGAAAAACAAGTGAAAGAATATGGCGACAAAATGTCCCAAAATAGTCGTGATGCCATAGAAGCTGCCTTAGGCAAACTCAGAACTGCACATGCCGCCAAAGATGCCAATCAGATAGATGCGGCAACTGAAGCACTCAACGCCGCTTGGCAACAAGCCTCGCAAGAAATTTATGCACAAGGTGGCACTGAAGGCACTGGTACTACTGCCGAAAATGGAAATGCCCAAAGTGGTAAAGACGATGTTACCGATGTAGATTTCGAAGAAGTGAAACAATAAACAGAGTAATACATTCTCTAACAAAAGGGGCTGCTTTTTAGTAGCCCCTTATTTTTTCATTTTCTCTGCAAAAATAACAGCATAGCTCTCTGCTTCTGAAAGCACTGCCTTGATATGTTTACTTTCTTCAATAATGATACTATGAAAAGACTTGTTATCCTGCCAAATTTCAATGAGTTTATTGCCTTTTTCAAAATAGACTTTTAGCTGTTGATAGGCAGTACTACCTCCTTTTTCAATATAAAATATCATATTGCCATCATTGTCATAGAGGTACTCTTTATAAAGTTTTCCATCAGTACTTTTCGTGATGATGAGGCGCAGTATAGGGGTATCATCGCCTGCAAAACTATAATAGAAAACCTCTCTACCTCCATTGGTACTTTCTGTATTTTCCATCACTAAAGTTTGGTAAGCATTGTCTTCTATTTTATATTTGACGTAGTCATACAAATCACTGATGTATCGCACTTTGTCCTGTTGTGCATAAAGAACTATATAACTATTTGCCAACAATGACAAAGTAAGCACCATTATTTTGCAAAATTTGTCTATGAAAGCATTATCATTTTTGTTCATCATTTTATTATTTAGTAGTTTTTTTGCCTGTCAAACTGCCACTACTACAGATGTATTAGATTGGCAAGTATTGGCACAAGTAACCTATGAAACCCAATACGATAGCACTACTGCTGGTTTTCAGCCCATACAAAGCCCTAAATTCAGTGCCGAAATTTTGGCTTTTGAGGGAAAATACGTAACCATCAAAGGCTATTTGATACCCATGGAAGAAAGTGGGCGTGCTAATTATTTTGTTCTTTCTGCGTTACCTTTTAACTTGTGTTATTTTTGTGGTGGAGCAGGTCCTGAAACGCTCATAGAAGTACGTAGTCAGGAGGCTATTCCTTTTGATACTGAGCCTATTGTGCTGAAAGGAATTTTTAGAACTTATGCCCAAACACAAGACTATTTGATGTATCAGCTTCATGAGGCTACTGTCGTAAAACCATAGTACAAATATAGTGCAAAAAAAAGAGGCATCAATGAGATTGCCTCCTTTTAGGTTGGGTTATTACTGACTCGGATTTAGTTGTTAGAAAAAGTATAATAAAATTTTCCTGCGGTATTGGGGTACATACCTCCTAAGGTAATAGTTTTTTTAGTGTTATTTATTAAAATATTTTTCAACTCTTTGGCACTTCTCACAGGTTGTCCGTTGCATTCTGTAATAATGAAACCTTGCTCTATATTCGTATTTTGGGCTATTTTACCTGTACCTATATTTGTAATTTTAGCTCCTCCTTCTATTCTAAGGCGTTGTTGGTCGGTTGTATTGGCATCTTCTACTTCTATGCCCAAATCATTGAATGACATGTTTCCTTCAATTTGTATATCAGTATTGGCAGCATATCCATTCTGACTTTTGAGGGCTATGTTTAAAGTAGTTGGGCTATTGTTGCGCCATACCTCTAATTTTACTTCATCTCCGGGACTTCTGAGGGCAATTGCTTCTTGTAACTCAGCTACGCTTCTTACTTTTTTGCCTTCTACTGCAATGATAATGTCGCCTTTTTTGATACCGCCTGTCATTGCTGAGCCATTGGCTACAAGGCTATCTACCAAAACTCCCTCCGTAAGGCTGATTTTACGCTCTTGGGCAATTTTCCCATTCAAGTCGCGAATGAAAACCCCTAAATAAGCACGTTGCACCGCGCCAAACTCTATGAGGTCTTTCATTATTTTTTTTACAATATTGACAGGTACGGCAAAAGAATAGCCCGCAAAAGTACCTGTTTGTGTGGCAATAGCTGTGTTAATGCCTATTAATTCCCCTTTCAGATTGACCAATGCACCGCCTGAATTACCGGGATTCACTGCTGCATCGGTTTGTATGAACGACTCTATGGGGGCTTTGTCTTTTAGAATATTGATATTTCGCCCTTTTGCACTTACAATACCTGCCGTTACAGTTGATTCTAAATTGAAGGGGTTGCCTACAGCCAATACCCATTCGCCTACTTGTACCTCATCGGAATTGCCTAAAATAACTGCTGGTAGGTTGTCAGCCTCTATTTTGATGACTGCCAAGTCTGTATGAGGGGCAGTGCCTACTACGGAGGCTTGGTAGGTGCGTTTGTCCGATAAAATGACCTCTAATGTAGTGGCTTCGGCTACTACGTGGTAATTGGTAACAATATAGCCATCTGTACTTACAATCACCCCTGAGCCAGCAGATTGTGCAGGGTTTTGCCCTCCACGCCTGAAAAACTCCTCAAAAAGGTCGTTTTGGTTTCGATAACCTGCGCCACTATTTTGCCCACGCGAAGCCACAATATGGACAACTGTAGGGGTGGTTTGGGCGGCAGATTCTACAAAGTCTTCGGGGAGGTTGAATTGGGCATTTTTTAGGTCTTTGGTAAGTGAAAAGCCTTTTTTTGTTGGATTGACTTCTTGGAATACAACTTGTTTTTTATCTTGGCTCATCCACCAATGATAAATGCCGAGCGTGCTGATGTTGGTAACAAAGGCTACCATGAACATAGCGAGTGTGGTATTTTGTTTGATTAATGCGAGTAGTTTCATAATGCGTTCTATAAAAGTTTTATTTTTCTGAAATAAGTAACAAAAAATAGAACGCAAAAGTATATAAGAAGTCTTTTTTTTAACTTTTTTTAAAAAAATCAGTAAGCTCTTTCAAAACTTCCTTGCATAAAGTTGACAAATGCCATATTGACTACTCGGTTGCCACCTTCGGTAGGGTAATTGCCTGTGAAGTACCAATCGCCGATGTGATTGGGGCAGGCTTGGTGTAGGTTTTTTACGGTTTGGAAAACTACAGATACTTCGGCTGAAATATCGTTGCTACGTACAATTTGAGCTATTTTTTGCGAGATTTCCTCTTCTGAAAAAGGTGCATAAATGGCTTGTACATAGTTTTTTTGTTGGTCAGTGCCATTTCTGATGGCTTGTTTGCACTCTTCAAACGTATTTTCGAGTAGGTGTTCCATTCCGCGTTCTTCTATCAATTCTTTAGCGGCTCTGAAAGCAACAAAATCTCTGATGCGCGACATGTCTATACCATAACAATCAGGGTATCGTATTTGAGGGGCGGAGGAAACAATGACTATTTTCTTAGGTTCTAATTTATTGACCATCTTGAGGATACTTTTCTCTAAGGTAGTGCCCCTCACGATGGAGTCATCTATAAGTACTATATTGTCTATACCTTTTTTGATTACTTCGTAAGTAGTGTCATAAACGTGCGCTACGAGTTCGTCTCGGTGCGAATCATCGGTGATGAAGGTGCGCAATTTAGCATCTTTGATGACTAATTTTTCAACGCGTGGTCTGAAAGCTAATTTTTTTAAGATTTCTTGGGTATCTTTCTGAGGGTTTTGGGCAAAATCGGACAGTAAATCTTGTCGATGTTGGCTTAAGTATTCTTCTATGCCTTTCATCAAACCTAAGAAAGCAGTTTCAGCAGTGTTAGGTATGTAGGAAAATACCGTATTTTCTATGTCATAGTCTACGGCTTGGAGCACTTGTGGGGTAAGTAATTTGCCCAGCATTTTTCTTTCTTGATAAATTTCGGGGTCAGTGCCTCTTGAGAAGTAGATGCGTTCGAAACTACACGAAGTTCTTGTTTTTTCTTCTATGAATGCTTCTTGGTAACTTTTCCCATCTTGTTTGATGATGAGTGCATGGGCAGGTTTTATTTCTTGAATGTCTTGGTACGAAACACCAAAAGCGGTTTTGATGGCAGTTTTTTCGGAGGCTGCCACGATTACTTCTTCATCTTCATAAAAATAGGCGGGGCGTATTCCGTTAGGGTCGCGTGCTATGAAGGCATCACCATTGCCTGTTGCACCTACGATGCTGTACCCTCCATCGAAATCTCGGCAGGCTCTTTTGAGAACCCTAATGAGGTCGATTTCTTTTTGTAAGAAAGGCATGACATCTTTTTTGGTGTATTGGTCTTTGTATCGGTCTATGATGCGTTGGTTTTCTTCATCTAAGAAGTGCCCTATTTTTTCCAAAATTAATACTGTATCTACTTTATCGCGGGGGTGTTGTCCTAATCCAACAAGCATATTGAATAGCTCTTCTACGTTAGTGAGGTTAAAATTGCCTGCTACTACTAAATTGCGAGTACGCCAATTGCTTTGCCTTAAAAATGGGTGGCAGTTTTCTATTTTATTAGCTCCATAAGTACCATAGCGGAGATGTCCTATGTAGCAATCGCCTATGAAATCTACATTTTCACTAATCCAATCAATGGGGTTAGATAAATTTCGGGGTATTTCTTTGAGGGTGCTATCTATTTTTTGTTGTATTTTTTTGAAGGTATCTTCTATGAATTGATTTTCAATGGAGCGTTCGCGGTTCATGTATTTTTTACCTACGGGTACATTGATTTTGATGGTTGCTACGCCTGCGCCATTTTGCCCTCTATTGTGTTGTTTTTGCATCAATAAATAGAGTTTTTTCAGCCCATATTTATAGCTTCCGTATTTTTCTACATAGTAGTTGAGGTCTTTTTTTAGGCGAATAAAAGCAATACCACACATAATAAAGAGGGTTTAATGGATAAATAAAATAAGAAGATGTATAGAGAGAACAAAAAAAACGTGCTTAGAGTTTTTTGGGGTAAAAATGAGGGTAGAAAAAGGGTAGGTAAAAAAATGAAGTGCTCACAGGGAGAGTCGAACTCCCACACCTTGCGGCACCACCCCCTCAAGATGGCGTGTCTACCAATTCCACCATGTGAGCATTGTAGAATTTGAGGTGCAAAGGTAAGGAAGTAATAATATAAAAACAAATTTTTGGGTTTAATATTTTTCATTTTTTACCAATAGATAGCAGTGTTTGTTGGTAATTGTATTTGAAAATCTCATATTTTTCGTGTTTTTGGTTTTTTACGCGCCATTTTGCTTGAGTAATAGTGCCTTTTATCCATTGACTATCTGCATTGTATAGTATGATAGGGAGTATGTTTTGAGTTTCGGCGGCGGCAAGTAGTGGCATTTCATCATCAATGATGATGGCATCTAAGGGCATTCCTACCTGAAAATAATCTTCGAGGAAAGGGAGATTGGCGGCGGCTCTTCCCTGAAAAATGGTTTGGTGGTAGGGGTGTTGTTTTTGGCTTTCGAAGTCAAAGGTATTTCTTCGGTGGGTTTGTGTGCGTTGGTGATAGTCTGTCCATCTGATTTCTTCGAAGGGAGAGAGGCAGATTTGGCTATCAGAGCCTATTGCCCATTTGCCTTGTTGATTTTGATAATCTGTAAGTTTGAATACGCCATCGCCTAAATTTCCTTCTGTACCAGTGCAAAGTATGGCAGTGGCTTTAGATTTTGCTAACTGTTCTACTTCTGTTTTTGTAAGATGTGTGCAATGAACTAAAAAATGTTTTTCCCCTAAGGGTGTATTGTTTAGTAGCCATTCAACGGGTCGTTGTTGGGTGGTTTGTAGGCAGTCTTCTACTTCTTGTAATTGTTCGGCTGCGTGAGTATGAATGATACTTTCGGGGAGGTCTTTGAATATTTGTTGAATGACTGTAGTATCTACAGCGCGTAGGGAGTGAAAAGAAGCGGCTGTTTGTACATTTTTGTATTGTTTTGCTATATTTTGTGTTTTTTCAAGTAGTTGGTAGTATTGTTCGAGGTTTGATGAGATAAAACGCCTTTGTTCGGGGAGTGCATCTTTCTGAAAACCTCCTTTTTGATACAGAACAGGTATGAGTGTGATACCTATGCCTGTGTTTTGTGCGGCTTCTATGAGTCTTTCGCCCATTTCGGCGAGGTTTTCGTAGGGTTTTCCGTTGGGTTGGTGGTGTAGGTAATGAAATTCGACTACATGGGTATAGCCTAAACGCAACATTTCGGCATAGAGCATTTCGGCTACGTGCTGCATTTGTGTAGGGTTGAGCGATAGTGCTGTTTTGTACATCAGTTCGCGCCATGTCCAAAAAGTATCTTTTTGTGCCCATAAAGCTGTTTCGGCTCTTCCTGCCATTGCATATTGAAAGGCGTGAGAGTGTGCATTGGGAAAGCCCGCTAAGGTATATCCTTTTACTATTTCGGTGTTATTATATTGGGTATCTATGGAGTTGTTAATCGTTAAGATAGTGCCTTCTTGGTCGGTGTTGATGGCTACATTTTTTTGCCATTGATGTCCTTGCCATAGGTTTTCAAAAATCCATTGTTTCATCATTTTTTATTTCATTTTGATTTGTAGATTTCCTGTTGCCAATACGTTAAGAATGATTTTATCGGGCGTGATGGCTACTTCGCCCATTTTGAGTTGGTCGAGTTTTCCATTGAGCAATGCTACTTCGCCGAGGGGGTAGTTGGTGAGGTTCTTTTGTATTTCTTTTTTGAGGTCTTCCAAAGAGGTTTTAAGTGGCATTTTTAATGATTCGGCAATCAATTTATTGATTTTTTTATCAAAAAGCCAAGCGGCAGATTTGGCAAGGAGGTTTTTGGTATCGAGGCTGAAGTCTAAATTTTTAATCATGATGCTCTGAGAGGCTTCATCATAGGTAGGCAACCCTTCAAAATAGGCTGTTCCGTTGAGGCTGCCCATCATGCTCACGGCTAAAACCATATTGCCTTCGCTTCCATAGAGGTTGATATTGGTGATGGTTATTTTCTTTTTGCCTTGTGTGTAGGTTTGCCCTACAAATTGTTTTTTTACCTCTTCTATGGCAAATTGCCTGTCTATATGGTTTTGCAATGTGATTTGAAACTGTGGGCTGATTTGGTTGGTTAGTTGTAGGTTTTTAAGTGGTAAATTGGAGGTATTATTGGGTGGGTTAGCTCCTATATAGCTATTAGCATACATACGCATTGCGACAGTTGTTTGTAGGGTATTGTTTTCGAAGCCAATGGGTTTCATCTGTATTTCTTCGGGCTTGAGTGTGAGCCAAGTATTGTATTCTTCGGAGAGTAAGATGGGTTTTTGAAGCATTGTCCATACCTGACTTACTTCTCCTTTTAGGTTGGCTTGGCTGCTGAGGGCTTCATCTATTTTTTTGGCAATGTATTCCTTTTGGTTTTTGAGTAATAAATCGGCAATAAAATCAATAGGGAGGCTAAAACCGCGTATATCAATGGTGGGTTTTACGAGCCATTGGTAGTTCTCAATAGTAGTTTGTGATTGTAATTGCCATTGTGGGCTGATGCCTATTTTGGTAGCAAAATTGATTTTGATGGCAAAATCTGAAGTGGCAGTTTCGCTGATGCTAAATCCTAAGGCTTCGGCTTCAAAAGTACCATCTAAGCGGACACGTAAAGGGACAGCAATTTTTAGACTGGAGGCATTGCCTGAGAGTTTAATATCTTCTTGTTTACTTACTTTCAGATTGAACCTATCGTAGTCGCTACTTGATTGATTTTTTAACTCATAGAGCACTCCTTTTACTTGGCTATTGAGTTGTTTTTCAATTTGTAGTAGGGGAATTTGGAGGGGAAGTGCAATAGTCGACAACACTGATTTAGGGCTATAGTTTTGATAAGATTCAATGGGTGCTTTGGGGTATAGCGTTTTGGAACACGCGCTTAGAAAGAGCATTGAAGTACATAACACTAATAAATATACCACTGAGGTATATTTTAGCTTAGGATTGTTGTATGGTATGTAGTTTTTTATAGTAGCCATTTTCTTTTGCTATCAATTCTTGATGAGAACCTATTTCTACAATTTCACCTTGTTTTAATACGATGATTCTATCTGCTTTTTGTACGGTACTGAGGCGGTGCGCAATGACCAAAGAGGTGCGGTTTTGCATTAGTGATTCTAAGGCTACCTGCACTATTTTCTCCGATTCATTGTCTAAGGCTGAGGTGGCTTCGTCTAATATTAGGAGTGCTGGATTTTTCAGTACGGCTCTTGCAATGGTGAGTCGTTGTCGTTGCCCGCCTGCCAATTTCATTCCTCTGTCGCCAATGGAGGTTTGATATCCTTGTTCGCTTTGCATAATAAAGTCGTGTGCAAAGGCTATTTTTGCAGCTTCTTCTACGGTGCTTGGTGTGGCTTTAGGGTTGGCAAATGCTATGTTGTTATAAATAGTATCATTGAATAAAATAGGTTCTTGGCTCACAATACCTATGAGTTCTAAAAGGCTTTCTTTGTTGATGTCTTTGATGTTGATACCGTCTATGAGTATTTCGCCTTCCTGAACATCATAAAAGCGAGGTATGAGGTCAGCAATGGTAGATTTTCCGCTCCCTGTTTCGCCTACAAGTGCTAAGGTTTCACCTTTTTGTATAGTAAAGGAAATATTTTTGAGCACCCATTGTGTATTGTATTTAAAAGATACATTTCTGAATTCTATACTTTTTTCAAATCCTTTTATTTCTTTTGCATTTAATTGGTTAGTAACTTCTTCGGGTGTATCTAAAATACTAAAAACTCTTTCGGCGGCTGAAAAACCACGTTGCAAAGTACTGTATGCACCTGCGATGGTTTTGGCAGGTTGCATTACTTGTGAAAATAAGATGATGTAGGTTACAAATTGGCTTGCAGTCAGGTTCGTTTCTCCTGAAAGTACTAAACTACCTCCATACAAAAGAATACCCGAAACGACCAATACGCCTAAAAATTCAGAAACGGGGGAAGCCATTTCGCGGGTGTTGGCAGTTTTTCTGATGACGTTTCCGTAGTTGTGATTTTCGGTATAAAATTTAGAGGCAATGTATTGTTGTCCCTGAAAGGCTTTGATGATGCGAAGCGCGCCTATAGCCTCTTCTACTATAGTGATCATATTGCCGAAGGTTTTTTGCCCTAAGTCGGTTTGGTGTCTTAATTTACTTACAAGCCATGCAACAATGCCACCAGCTAAGGGAATAAAAAAGATGCTGAATAGGGTGAGTTCTGCCGAAATGAGGAAGAGTGCTAAGAAAAAGCCAACCAACTTGAAGGGTTCTTTGATGATGCGCATAGTGTTGGTTACAACCGCTTCTAATTCCAAAGAGTCAGCACTGATGCGTGCGATAAGGTCTCCCTTTCTTTGTTCGGAAAAATAACCAAGATGTAAATTGATAATTTTTTGGAATAGGTCTTGGCGTAGGTTTTCTATGATGGTGGCACGTAAATACTCTATAATTCTTATTGAGAGAAATAAAAAAACATTGGTAAGCAATACTGAAACAATGATAATGGAGCAGACAAATAATAGGGCGTGAGTTTTTCCGTGTTGTTGTGCTATGCTTAGGAAATAGTAATAGAAAATATCATTCAGATAACCAATTGTGAATGAAAAAGTGGGTATTTGGGGGGCTTGTGGCATTTCTTTGCTGAAAAGCACATCGAAGAGTGGCACTAAAAGGGTAAAATTGAACAACCCAAAGAGGGTATATAGGATAGAGCAGAGAATAAAAGGGACAAAAACCACCCATAGTGGTTTGCCGTAGGCAAAAAGTTTGGATAGATATTTCATAATATTTTTGTAGGTGCAAAAATACAAAAAGCAGTCTGATTAGACTGCTTCGCAATGCATATTTTTTGAATGAGTGATAAGAGTAAATTAGTTGATGATTTTATCTCTTATTTTGATAGAGGTTTTTAGGATATTATCTAAATCTTTATCTGTAAGATTGATTTTGCTAGAAGTGTTGTCTTCTACGATTAGTATACCATTTTCTTCTTTTGTTACAGTAGGCTCTTCAGATTGGCTAAATTCTATTTTTACATTGTTATATATTTTTTGTAACTCTCCAAGTTCATTTCTTAGCTCTTTGATTTTAGCATTTTCTTCTTCATAAAATGAAAGTAATAGCATTAATTGGTCTAAGATAATTTTTTGCTCTCCTATTCTATTGTTAAGCAATTCATTAGGTGTTTTTTTAGCTACTTCGCAAGTGATATAGAGCATTTCGAGCCATCCTCCTGTTACGATGAGGACTGTTAAATCGGCACGTTCTCTTTTTTGTAAATTTTCGTTGATTCTTTCAAGGTTAAGGTTCGTAACGATGAGTAAAGAGTCTAAATTATTGCTATTAGTGGCTAATTCTTTGATGGTGTTGAAGTCAAAAAATTCACCGATTTGTAAGCCATCTGCCATTTTTTTGATAGAGTTCAAGAAGTAAAGCGCATCTTGAGTTTGGGAGTAGATATTGGAGTAGCCCAAATCAGCACTGTATACGCCCAAGTTAAGAGCCTTTTTGAAGTCAGTAGTATAGCTTGCGGTTTTATCTGTTGAGTTCAACAAGCCTTTATTATATTGAATTCCTAAATCTTTGATAAGGAAAGAAATTTCAAGGGGAGAAGGAATAGAGCGTACTATATCAGCGAGCACGTCTTTTGAAATGGGAGGGTTATCAGATTTGTTTTCTGTATTTTCTTTGTTGTCAGTTCCGCTTTTTTTAGAATTTTTTTTAGAGTCGCCTCCGCAAGCTCCTACTAAAAGGGCAACGATGAATAAAAATGCTAACTTTTTCATATATACAAATTGTTTTTATTTGTTTATTTTTTTAGATTTAATTTTATTGAAAGAAATTTTACTTGTAATGTTAGATAAATTTTTTACCGCATCATAGTACAGTGTAATATATAATAGTATAGTAAAAAGCCATATTACGGTTAGGTTGTAGTAATAAGTATCAAACAAAAACCCTGCAAAATGCTTTTTGGGCGCAAGAAAATGAGTGCGATAATCATACCAACCTTCCGCATCGGAGGGTTCGTGGTAGATAGGGTCTATCATTTGTACTAATTTATCATTGCCTTCTATAAGACCATTGAGTAAAGATTCTTCTTTTTTTACAAGCCTCGCAAGTTCTAAGTTAAAGTATTGCGCTTTGAGGTCGTCATAGGTAGAGTCTGCTTCTTTGAATTCATCGTAGATTTTATCGCGTTCTTTGGCGGCATTGTTCATTTTTTTGGTAGCGTCTTTGTCTACTTTATCTAAGTAGGTTCTGATACGCTCCGCAATTTTTTCGTTGAATTTTTCTTCTGTAATATCTTCTTCAGGGTTGATGCCTGTGAGGTATTTTTTGTAATCTTCTTTACGATTGAGTTCGTTTCGGAGTATTCTAAGGTCTTTTTCGTATTTTTTCTGTACCGAATCTTCCCTTTTTTTCATTTGTTGATTTTTGACTAAATCATCTACCTTGTTTTTTAGGTTAGGCACCCAATATTTGGTAAGTACACGATTGATGCTTTCTTCTTTCTCAAGGTCGTAGTAGTCTATTTCGTAGTAGTTGTGTCTGAAATTATTGACGGCTATAGCTTCGTAAGCCCATCGCGATACCATAATGTCAGCCAAAAGGGGTACTTTGTCTTTATCAGCAATTACTTGGTTCATTTTATCATATTTGAAGATGATACCACTCATAATCATTTGAGGTATAAGCAACAAAGGAATCGTGATGTAAATAGTTACTACGGAATTGAAGGTAGAGGAGATATTCAGTCCTAACATATTAGCAAAACACGATACTGAGAAGAGTACTATCCAATAGTTCATCAATTCACCATCTATACTTAGTACGCTATTGCCTATGAGCACAAAAGTAAAAGTTTGGATGGCTGAAAGTGAAAATAAAATAAAAACTTTTGAAACGAGGTAGGCGGCACGGCTTAAATTAAGGAAACGTTCTCTTTTTTGTATTTTTCTATCTCTGATGATTTCTTCCGCGCTGACTGTAAGCCCCATAAATAGTGAAATGATGATACAAATGAGCACATAAGCGGGGATATTGTCGTTGTACATAAAATTGTATTTTCCTTCTTCCTCGGGGTCGTTCTGAAAACGAATGACATAGGAAAGTAAAAATGCCAACACAGGTGCTTCTAATAAATTGATAAGCATGTATTGTTGGTTACTTATCTTAGAAAGAAAATCGCGAATGGTAAAGATGAATGTTTGTATTATCAACGAGGGTAGTTTGATAGAGGTTGGGGGTTTTTCGTTGATGGTTTCTACGGCTTCGAGCGATGGTTCTATATTTTGTTTGTATTTTTCATTCCAACCTTCGGGCGATATTTTTCTTTTGTTAGTGTATTGCCCGTATTCATTTACTACTTGTCTTTCTAAGAGGTTGAATACTTGTTCAGGGTTAAGGTTGCTCTTGTCGCCTTCTACTTGGTTGGTTTCTTTTTTGAAATAAGTGATGGCTTCGAGTGGGTTGCCATAGTATACAGGGTATCCGCCTTTGTCGAGGATTACCATTTTATCGAACATGCGGTATATCTCAACAGAGGGTTGGTGTATTACTACGAAAATGAGTTTTCCTTTGAGTGAAAGCTCTTTGAGTAAGTCCATTACATTTTCAGAATCGCGTGAGGAGAGTCCAGAGGTGGGCTCATCTACAAAAAGCACAGCGGGTTGTCTGATGAGTTCAAGGGCTATATTAAGGCGTTTTCTTTGCCCTCCGCTTATTTTTTTATTGAGTACATTCCCTACTTTTAGGTCTTTGATGTGGTCTAAGCCTAAATCTCCTAATACATCTATGACGCGTTCGTCTATGTCTTTTTCGCTCATATCGCCAAAGCATAATTTGGCATTGTAGTAGAGGTTTTGGTATACGGTTAATTCTTCTATGAGTAAGTCGTCTTGGGCTACATATCCGATAACGCCTTCTACTTTTTTGCGGTTTTCGTGGATATTGATGCCATTAATGAGTACTTCTCCTTTGGAGGGCTTCTCTATGCCTGAAAGTACATTGAGTAGGGTTGTTTTACCTGCGCCACTACCTCCCATGATGCCTACTAATCTGCCTTGTGGCTCGGAGATGAATACGCCTCTTAGCCCTAATGCGCCATTGGGAAATTTGAATTCTATGTCGTTGGCTGTAAAAGAAACTCTGGTATCTAAGTGGCTTTCTAAGAAAATACTTGTTACATCGCTATAGTATACAGCCCTTGCTTGTTGTGTTTTTATGGAACTTCCGCTAGGGTATAAGTATGTAATTTGGTTTTTGAGAGGGAAGCCATTGAGCATTGGCAATTCTTCGCCAAGGTATTTAACGAAATAAATATCGGCAGATTTTACGTGTAGAAAAACGATATTTCCTTCAAGTTCTGGTACAATGAGATGTTTGAAGGCAGTTACTTCAAAAGGTTTTTCTTTGGAGGCAACTAATATGGTACTATGGTTAAAGTCGTATATTTGTGTGGAAAGTACGAATCCTTCTATGGCTTTGTACTCTTCTTTGTCGAAGTTAAATGCGCTTGATACGGTATCTATGATTTCACGTCTTTGTTTGCTGAAATTTCCGTCTGAGGCTACAAGTTCTAATAGTTTTACTACGATAAGTACTTTTTGCCCTTGCTCGAGTTCGCTATTGATTTGTTTGCAATAGTTTAGTATCTTCACCGATTCTTTCATTGTGATTTTATCGGGTCCGGGTTTTCCATATTCAGCTACTTGGTCATAGAGTTGGCTATAAGTGTTAATGGAATCTTCGTCTAATTGTTCTCTGAAATAATTCACTACAAAGTCTCTTTCGCGGGCAGTAGCACCGCCTGCTTGTTTGGTGATAATTCCAAAGAGATTTGTTAATGCTTTTAATATATTTTCACTCATTTTTATTCAGAGCTTTTGAGAGATTAGATAATGAAAAAAAAGCTAAGATGTTGAGTTATCTTAGCAAGAAGTTTTTGGGTTATAGCGAAAGCTATTTCGGTTGGTAAAAAATTAGTATGACTTGAATTCGAAGGGTACTTCTACCAATTCAGAGAATTCAGTTCCTGCTTCTTCCATATCTTCATCGTCTTCGTGGTAGTACCAAGTGATAGTAGTACCATTGATTTTTTCTAATTTGGAGAGGATATCTAAGATAAGTTTAGAGGAAGCTGTGTTGAAGTATTCCAATTTGAAGATAAAGTTGGTTTCTTCGTTGGCTTGTTTGGAATATTCTTCCAACCATTCAAGAACGGGTTTGTAGAAATCGGCGGCATCTTCGGGTAGGGAGCGACCTGAGATTTCAAATATACCGTTGTTTTTGTCTAATATTATTTTGGGCGTATCTTCGGTGCCTTCTAAGTTAATTACATCTAACGACATTGCTATACAAGATTTAAGTTGTAAAGATTTAATTCAGTTGCAAATATAGTATTTTTTTGGGAATTAGTCATCTTTTCCAGATTCTTTGGTACGAGGTACTATAGTTTTTAGTGAAAAAAATGAAATTCTGTTATTGATAGGTTCGAAATCGAACTGCAGTTTTTGTCCTGATTTTCGTGCCATATCGATGAAGCCTAAGCCTGCTCCGCCTTTCGGGGAGATATCGCCTGTTTTGATAATATCTTTATAAAGGGCTTTTAGTCCGTCTTTATCAAGGTTATTGATGCGCTCTATTTTTTCGTGCAATATGGCGACTTTGTCGTTTGAGACGGGATTGCCTGAGGAGATGACATACATATCTTCTTGTTTTCCGACCATAAAAATAGCGCTGTTTTTCCCTCTGTAGAGGTCGTCATCGACTTCATCGGAGTGTTTGACGATGTTTTGTAAGCACTCTACCATTACATTGAAAACTTTACGTTTGATGCTTGCATCTTCACCTATAGCATCCATGTTTCTTTCAGCCATTGCTAATACGGATTTGGTAATTTCCTGCGTAAATTCGCCCTCATATACTAATATGAGAGAGCGGTCTAGCATGGTTTTGTGCAACTCATAGATGTACTTCATACTTGTTGAACTTTTAGGTGTAAAATAAGTTGAACTTTTATACTTAATTATTGAATAAAATTTATTTAACTAACTAACTACCTTTTAGCAAGGGCTTTGGGTAATTTTCTTTACTTTGCTGAAATTGTTGCTAATTACTATATTTTTTTTTTAAAATCATACAATTTTATTTAAAATTTTGCACCAATCACTAATATATCGTCCGTTTGTTTTGTTTCTCCTTTCCAACTTTCAAATGCGTCATCTAAGATGTTGTGCATTTGGTCAAATTTACCTTTTTTGATGCCATCTAAAATTACTTCTCTCATTTTTCTTGGGGAGAATTTTTTATTATCTGCGCCTCCGAATTGGTCTCCGTATCCGTCAGAAGAAATATAAAAAGAGTCTCCTTTTTCTATTTGTATGATGTGGTTTGTAAACCCATCTTTTTTCTTATAGTGTTCTCCACCTCCACCAACAGGCATTTTATCTCCTTTTACTTCCTCTATTTCTGTGCCATTATTTTTGAAGAAGAACATGGGGCGGTGCGCGCCTGCATATTCAAGTGTATTTTCTTGTAGGTTTATTTTACAAAGTGCAATATCCATTCCATCTTTTGTAACTGCCTCTGGAGAGTCTTGTTTTAGGGTTTTTGCCATCTCTACGTCAAGAAGATTGAGCACATCGCTGGGGTGTATTGCTTTACCAGAGTTGAGTACGTTGTTGATGGTAAAGAATCCAATGATTGAGATAAGGGCACCTGGTACACCGTGTCCTGTACAGTCAACGGCGGCTAAGTAAATATCATCGTCTTTTTTGAAGAACCATGGGAAGTCTCCTGAAACCACATCGCGGGGTTTGTATAAGATGAATGAATCAGGGAGGTAGTTTTTCAGAAAACTTGCACTAGGGAGTATGGCTTCTTGTATTCTTTTGGCGTAGTTGATACTTTCTGTAATTCTACGGTTGGTTTGTTGTACTGCGAGTTCTATGAGTTTGCGCTCGGTGATGTCGTGTGATACTAAGAGTATAGATTCTATGGCTTGAGTTTCGCTGTATTCGGGTATGGCATTGACTTGCATGATGTGTTTTTCTTTGTCAGTGATGGGAAAATCCATCTCAAGACTTACTTTTTCTTTTTTCTCCACGATATCGTCAATGATTTCTTTCCATCGTTTGATAATTCGCCCATCTAAAATAATATCATCAATGCGTTTTCTGATGTATTCTTCTTTTCTGATGTTGGTCAGTCTTTCTATAGTAGGGTTGATGTAGAAAATTGTACCATCTGTACTGAGTCGGGTGATGAGGTCAGGTGAATTTTCAGAGAGAGCTTGCATTTGTCCTCTCATTCGGGCTTCTTTTTCGGCGAGTCTTCTTTCGGTGATATCGCGCGAGTTCACAACTATACCTTGTATGGCGGGGTCATTGAGTAGGTTAGTACCTGTGGCTTCGAGCCATACGCGACCTGCGATTTTGGATTTATAGTTGATTTGTATGGTTACTTTCTTGTATGGTTCGGCTATCAGTGTTGCGAACATGGTTTTGAAGGCTTGCTGACCTTCAGCATTCATATACTTGAGGTCTTGTATGCCTATCATGTCTTCTACGGTATAACCCAATATTTTTTCTACGGAGGGGCTTATTTCTCTGATTTCTCCTGTTTCTTTGTATATGGTGATGATTTCAGAAGAGTTTTCAAGTAAGATGGCTGTTTTAGCGTTCGCAATTTGCACTTTTTCTACTTCTGCTTCTAGTCGTATGTTAGTGAGTTTGAGTGTTTCTTGCGTTGATTCCATTTCTTCGGCGTTCTGCGTCAATATTTGTTGTTGGTATTGTAGGCTTCGGCTCATTTCTTGGGATTCGTCAAGCAGTTTTTGGGTACGTTCTTGTACTTTTATGTTGAATACTGTGCGTGCAATGATTTCGCTTACTTCTTCTACGAATCGTACATCGCGAGAAGAGAATTTTTCGAATCCTGCAAATTCTAATACTCCTAATACTTTTTCTTCTCTATCTACCAGTGTGATGAGTGGTGTGATGAGTAGGGCTGTGGGTTTTCGGTCGCCTAATAAACCAGAGGTGATGGTTATGTATTCGTCTGGTATTTCGGTTCTTAGGATTGTGTCTTGCTCTGCTACGGCTTGTCCTATTAGTCCTTCTGCAAATCGGAATTGTGCTTTTATGTATTTTCTTTTATTATAGGCATAGCTTGCGTTCATTTCTATGAGTACGTCTTGTGCGTCTTGCTCTATAGAGTTAAGCGTGTAAAAAGCACCTTGTACGGCATTGATTTTTCGGCAAATGTACTCTACTACAGCTTCCCCGAGGCTTTCTATGTTGTTTCGTTCGCGCAAGATATCACCTATTTCTGCACGTCCTACTACTATCCAGTTTCGTTCTTCGTCTTTCTTTGCGGCTTGTTGAATGCTATTGCGCATAGTAAGTAAGGCTATAGCAAGTGCATCGTTTTCGCTGGAGGGGTGGAATTGTGCATTGAAATCACCTTCTCCTATTTTGTGTGCAAATTCGGCTGTGTTTTTTAGATTTGTTACTAATTCGTTAAGTAGTTGGCTCATTTCTCCAAATTCGTCTGCTGTACTTTGTTCAAGTTCTTTGGGCAGTACTCCTTGTGAGAGTAGTTCGATGGTATCTTTGAGTGATTGTAGGGGTTCGATGAGTATTCTGGAGAAAATAACGCCTATGATGACAGAGATAATGATTACTACTGCTCCTGCGATGAAGAACACATTGCGGAGGCGATAGGAAGGTGCGTATATTTCGTTGTTATCTACTTTTACAATGACCCCCCAATTTACTTCGGGTATAAAACGCCAAGTAGCCAATACTTGCTCGCCTCTGTAGTCAGTGCCTGTGGTGTAGGTTTCGTATCCATATCCTCTTACGGCTTTGTCTAAAAACTCACTTTCGCCTACAACTGCATATTTTTTGAGAGCAGCGTCTTTATCTTCCTTGAGTGGGTTGAGGTAGGTGATTTTATTTCCGTATCTTTTGATGAGCAATATTTCGCCTGTTTTTCCTAATCCGAGCGTATCACTGGCTATTTCGTAGATATAATCCATCGTTACTTCATAGACAATGAGCCCTAATATTTGTCTGGTTTTGTCAATGACGGGTGCATAAATGGAAAAATATTTTTCTTTTTTATTTTGAGAGTTGTATACCCCTGTAAAAATAATAGAATCGCCTGCTGAAGTAATGGGGTCGCCTTCTTCATTGAGGTAGTAATCTTTGATTTTACGGGCACTAAGGTCTGTATTTTTATCTGTTTTGAATATTATTTTTCCTTCTTTATCGGTGAGGTATATATTCTTGATTTGGTAGAAGTTGCTTTGTAATGCTTTGAGTAGGTCGTATACTTCGTTATCGTTTTTGTAGATGATGTTGTTGGTTTCTATGTTGTTTTGTGTAGTGTCGTTTTGTTTTTGTAAGGAATCTTTTTTGAGTGTTATATTATTATTATCATTGTTAATGAGTAATTCTTTTTGTAGTTTTTCACGAACGGCTTTTAGATTGGAAGAGAATCGTAGGTTTTCTTTGAGTTTATCAAGGAAGATGTCTATTTTCTGTGATTTTAATTTGGCAATCACATTGACTGACTCAAGATAACGCTCTTCTATGGAGCTTTCGCTGAGTTGATAAGCAATAAAACTCACAGATACTGTTGATATGAGTACTATGAATATAACCAGTAAGGTAATTTTTGTGCTTATTTTTATTTTTTGGAGCATGGTATTCTGTTCCTTTTTTGATTTTATGATGGGTGTCTTTTTATTTTATATTCCAAACTTCGTGCAAAAATTTACACTAAGATAATAATTTATGTTCGTTTTTTAAAAATTCTTCTGCAATGAGGCTGGCTAATTCTTCTAATATTTGTTTTTGAGTTTCATTTATTTGTTTAAAATAAGCTAATTCCACTACTCCTACAATTTGTTTTTCCATAGTTTGTATAGGTATGATTTGTAGTGTTTTGGGCTGTGATTTCCCTAAGCCTGATACAATATCGATATACCCTTCGGGTAAATTATTGATTTCTATGGCATTGCCTGTTTTGACTACTTGTCCTAATAGCCCTTCACCTGCTTGAAAGCTTGTTTTTTGACTATCATTGGTAAAATAGGCATAGTTGGCTACCATTGAGAAAGTGTCTTGTGATTCATTTCGGAGGTAGATAGCTCCTTGTACAGCTTCAGTATGGTTACAAACTTTCCAAAGTATTTTTTCTAATTTTGTTTGTTCGTTTTCGTTTGTAAGTTGAATGTCTTTGATAAGTGGTTCTAATAGGTTTGTATTTTGATGACTTCCATTGTTTTGGTTTTCATTTTGGTTATTGCTTTGTGCATTATTCGAGGAAATATATCTATCTACATACACCAATTTGATGCGTCCTCTTCTGCTTACTAATAATAATAGTATAGCCAACAGTGCTAAGGCAGCTTGTACTCCTGAGATGAGGAAGAGATTGAAGGTTACTTCGTTGAAATAGGCTATATTTTCAGCATTTTTTCTCAAATTGAGTTGTTCTGCCAATTGGCTATGCCATTGGTAGAGTTGGTAGATGCTAAAAAAAGTACCTAATATAAATAATAGTACTGCTAAGGTACTGATGAAACTAATCCTTTTCATTTCTTTTTTTTGATTTTTTGGTCGATGTACAACAATAAATCAATGATTTTATCTACGCTGAGTGTGTGGTTGATTTTGGTGATTTTCAATGCAGAAGTAGGCATTGTATCTATTAAACATTCGGCGGGGTCTTGCACTACGGTAAGAGCTCCTTTTTCGCTGGCAGCTTTCATGCCCAATGCGCCATCTTTGTTAGCTCCTGAAAGAAGTATAGCAATGAGTTTATGGCGGTAATTATGGGCGGCTGTTTGAATCATATAATCTATAGCGGGTCTTGAATTATTGAAAAGTTCTTCTGTAGAGAGGGCAAAAGTATTGCCAAGTTCTACGCATAGATGATAATTGGCTGGTGCTAAGTAGATTTTTCCTTTTTTGATGGGTTCTTTGTCTGTGGGTTCTTCTATATTGATAGTACTTTTTATGTTGAGTGCTTCAGTGAACCCATTGCGTACATGTCTTAATCTGTGTAGGCACATCATGATAGGGAGCTCAAAATCGGTAGGTAAGCTACTAAGTATTTTCGTAACTACTTGGAAACTACCAGCCGAGCCGCCTATAGCAATGGCTTTATAAGGGAGTGATTCGTCTATTTCGTATTTTTGTGATGCGCTCATAGCTTAGTCTTTGACCTTTTTATAAATTTTCTCTTCATTGTTTACTACTACAAATTTATTGGCTATTTCGCACCAAATAAGTGATTCTTTTGAACCTACTGCTAAATAACAATATTTATGAAGGCTCTCATGGAAAGTTTTTAAGACAGTATTCTGTAATTGTTGATTGAAATAAATCATTACATTTCGGCATAATATGAGGTCAAATTTAGCAAAACTTCCTCCACTGACCAAATTATGCTCGCGCCATTCTACATTTTTGACCAATTCTTTGTCCATAATTGCTTTTCCTGCCTCTTCTTTATAATATTTTTGCAGTAAAAAACTACCTTCATATCTTTCATAGTTTTTTTGGTTTACTTCCATATTCTTAATGGGGTATTTTCCTTCGCGTGCTTTGGCTAAGATGGCATTGTCAACATCTGAGGCAACTATTTTGGCTTTACCGAGTAGGTTCATTTCTGTAAGAAGAATAGCCATAGAGAAAACTTCTTCTCCGGAGGAACAGCCCGCATGCCAAATATTGATTTCGCGGTCGTTTAGGAGTAAATTGGGAATAATGCTTTCTTTGAGT
The DNA here is from genome assembly GCA_004293905.1 of Cytophagales bacterium. GTDB lineage: Bacteria > Bacteroidota > Bacteroidia > Cytophagales > Microscillaceae > RDZE01. The sequence goes on from RDZE01000021.1 coordinate 67,762, forward strand.
TCGCGCCAAAAAGTGGGGTCTCTGAACATTTCAGTAACATTGACGGTGATTTCAGAAAGAAATTCTTGAAAAAATTTGTGGTCTGCGTCATTTAGGCGGTCTATGAGTGCATCGATAGAGGCATATTTGTATATCTCGATAACTCTTTGGATACGTCTTTTAAAAGAAGACATGGCATAATTGCCGAAATCAAAATCAAATCGTTTTTGAATGATGTCAGTAATTTTTTTTAGTTGCGCTAATTCAATTTCCTGTTGCATAAAATACTGGGTTTATGGTGAAATTTGGATATACTAACCTGCTCCTTCTTTTTGTTGAGGAGGTCCTTGTGCATCTTTTGCTTTTACTAATATTTCGCCTTTTATAGGTTCTCGGCGCATAATGATACGGCGGAAGAGCAACTCAAGTGGTGCTAATGAAATGGCTAAAATGATGTTCATTCCTAATTTGAAAAAAGAAATACCACCTGTAAAGGCTTCTACATAAGGCTCAAAAACGAGGAAGAGAAACTCAAACATGGTGATAATGGTAACCATTGATATCACATAGGCGATTCTTGAGGTAAGTTTGGTTTTGGCAATACGTGAGAGGGCTATAGAGAGTGCCATCAGTAAGGCAAAAAATGCGCTTTGTAGGGCATAAAACCAAGTGGTTTCCCAAAAAGGAGGGTTTATTTTGAAAGTAAAGACTTGTTCTTGACTGGGCTGTCCGAAGATGTTTTTGGCTCTTACGTGGAATTTGTATTCGCCACTTGGCAAAAATGGAAAAGAGATAATGGCTTGTCTTTCCCAACTTGACCATTCATATTTTTTCTTGTCGTTGAGTCCTTCAAGCCAATATTGGTATTCCGTTGCAAATTCGTTTCGGAAGAAGGGGGCAGCTATTTGGAAGGTAAAACTGAGGGCATTGTCGCCATAGTCCAATACTAAATCTTGTAATGGAAGAAGAATTCCTTGTTTATTCTTGACTGTTCTGATGAAGATATTGAATTTTTCTCTAAGGTCTATTTGTGCGTTGGCATCTATACGATGTAAATGACCATTGTTTACTACCCATATATATCCTTTTTTATCGATATGAATTTCTTGTACCTCATCAAAAAGGGAAAAGAAAGCCATTTTTGAGGCGTAGTTATTGGTAGTTTGGCTTATGTTTTGCCAGTTTCCTGTGGCATTGCTCCAAGTGAAAGCATCTTGCGAGAAAATAAGCCTTGCTTTGCTGTGGTAGTATTTTTGAAATTCAGGGTCTTTGACTAATTTTTTATTTTGAAAATCAAAAATGAACACACCATTAGAGAGAAAAAAAGTTATTTTATTGTTAATAAGTCTTACAGCTATGTTTTCAGAGTAGCTTTCAGGAAAATCATACATTTGGTATTCGGCAAATTTTCCATCAGGTTTTAATTTTATAGCCACGGCTTTGTTCTCAGCCCCTAACCATAAACCACCTTGGTATTCTAAAATGGAATATACGTTTTCGTCTAAGTTTTTAAGTTGGTCTGTTTGTTTCCAAGCGCCATTGACAAATTCTAAAAAATAAATACCTTTGTTAGTGCCTACATATATTCGGTTAGATTGTATGCGAGAAACGATGATGTAGTGAATATAAGTATCTTGAATGAGGGTATTGCCTACAAATCCGCCTTTTCCTGCTACTACTTCATAGAGTCCTGTATTGGCGGCTACTAATACACGATCGCGGAAAGTTACCATTTGTTTGCATTTTCCATTTATGTTATCTACTTGTTTGTAAATAAATGGAATAGATTCTAAGGCATAGGCTTTCCTGCCTTCGGCAGTGCTTCGGTGTTGTATGGCTTTTTCAGTAGTACTGATAACACGAGTAGGAACTTCTTCTAAGAGAGAACTTTCTTTGGTTTTTATTTTTCTTTTGAGGTCTTTATGCCCTTCTACGGAGTGTGTATAAGTTCGTATGTTGTTTTTTTCTTTGGGTTCTGTAATCTGCACTATTCTTGTTACGGTTTCTACAGTTTTCAGAAATTTTGCTTCTTTTTTGATATAACCCTCTACTTCCTCAAATCGGTTAACCTTTACGAGATAGAAAACACCTTGACTTGTACTTACAAAAGTGGTATCTCCTAAATGTGCTACGGAGGTTACGTTGCCATCAATACCTGCATAAGAAGAGAAAGTGCGTACAGGCAGTTTTAGGTCAGCACGTGTGATGCCTTTGTCATGTGTAAGCCAAAGTCCCCCTTCACGATCGATGCACATGGCAAATACTTCATCATCAGGAAGTCCTGTTTGATAATTGATTATCTTTTGTGTTTTACCTGTTTTCTTTTCTACCATAATAGCCCCTCCAGTAACTAAGGCAGTAATGAAACTATTTTCATTGACATCCATACTAAAGTTAAGAATATTACCTTTTAGGTATTCTTCGGCTACTAAAAAAAATAAAGAAAACTCTTTTCCATCAAAGAGGTAGTGCCAATCGTTATTAGCCCCAAACATTATGTTGTCTTTGTCATAATTGCAAAAGGGTTTAAGTTCTAAATATTTAAAATAGTCCCCCTCTTCTACTAATACGAATTGTTTGCCTTGCATTCTATGCAGCCCTTGGTCGGGAAGGTTGAGGTATGGGGTATCTTTATGGAGTAAAAAACCTGTGAATTTGGTTCCTGCTACGGGCGGATACCAAACTTCTTCTGTCTTCAGGGTGGTTCTATTTACTTTTATTAAGGCTCTTTCACTATAGAAGTAAACATGATTTTGGGCTATGACAATTTGCTTGATTTGCCCAAATGCTTTGCTGGGCTCAGTAATGGACACATACTCTTCTTGTCCAAATCGATTGTAACGGATATAACCGAAGTTATCGCGGCATCCTACATAAATTCTTCCGTTTTGACTGTCTTTGGCAAAGCTATAAGGAGTAGTACGTGTGGCAATTACGCCCCAAGCAACACCATCATAAGTAAGTATCCCTTTAGTATTAGCAAAATACATAATACCATTGTTTCCTTGTACAATGGCTAAATTTTGGTTGTCGATGTTAGAGAGTGGTATTTTATAGTTTTGCAAAAATATATCTCCCTCTTGTGCATAAACATTGTTCCAAGCAAGGAAATATATACAAAACAACACTACCCGAGTATAATTTTTCAGCATAGATGAAAAAGTTTTTTTTCTTTTCTCAAAAGAGAAGTTTCAAATTCAATGCCTAAATTATGAATTTATGGCTAAAACTTAGCGTAATATAGGGAAAAATATTACATAGGAGGCGCAACATCTCTATAAAGTTAAGAGGGTTGCGCTCTACTGTATGGTTTTGTTTTTTTAGGTAAGCATTCCTCCGTCTACTTGAATGACTTGCCCTGTGATGTATTTTGCCATGTCAGAGCCTAAAAATACAGCGCAGTCCGCTACTTCGTCGGCGGTGCCACCTCTTTGTAGGGGTATATTTTTCAACCATTCTTCTTTATTGCTTAGTTCAGAAGTCATTTCAGTTTCTATGAACCCAGGAGCTATGGCGTTGGAACGTATGTTGCGTGAGCCTAACTCTAAGGCTACTGACTTTGTAAAACCTATGATACCAGCTTTGGAGGCAGCATAATTGGCTTGCCCTGCATTTCCTCTGATACCTACTACAGAAGTGAGATTGATGATGGAGCCATTTTTTTGCTTCATCATTTGACGTATAGCGGCTTTTGTGAGGTTAAAGACTGACTTTAAGTTAGTAGTCATGATGCTATCCCATTGTTCTTCACTCATACGCATCAGGAGGTTATCTTTAGTAATGCCTGCATTGTTGATAAGTATATCTAAACCGCCAAAGTCTGCTATTACTTGTGTGATGAGGTTTTCGGCTTCTTTAAAATCAGAAGCATCTGAACGGTAGCCTTTTGCTTTTACGCCCAAAGCCTGTAGCTCTTGTTCTAAGACTTGCCCTTTTTCTACACTTGATAGGTAAGTAAAGGCTACTTCCGCGCCTTGTGCAGCAAAACGCAATGCGATTGCGCGCCCTATTCCTTTTGATGCGCCAGTAATGAGTGTTTTCTTGCCTTCTAAAAGTTTCATATTCAGTAAATTGTATATTTATGATACCATTGAATTGATGTGATATGGTTTCAAATAAACATAAAAAAGCTGAATATAGAACTATGAACTGTACAAAAATTATTTTGTGCCTACATCAGCGGCGGCGTCTTGGTCTTCTTTCTTCACTATTTTTTGCCCTACAGGTATGAGTTCTACATTGGCAATGATTTGGTTTAGCCCTATTTGTATGGTGGTTTCGTGTTTTTGCTCGTCTTTTTCGAAGCCTGTTTTAGTTACTTCTTTGATAATAGAAGTGGCATTGGTAGGCAGTACTAAGGCAAATTCTCCCGTAATAGAGTTGCTATTGGTTTGTGCAATTACTTTTTTTGTATTACTATCAATGATTTTGACAAGTGCATTGGTGCCTTTTTTATTAGTAGAATTCGTGATAATGCCACTGATCATGAGTGTAGAGTAAGAAGGTTTGAGTTCCTCATTGGCTTGGCTCACATCGGCAAAGTAAATATCGCCATCGCGAACAAAGTAGGCTTGCGAACCTGCGGCTGTAAGAATGAATCCATAGTCGTCTTGCGTGGTATTGAAGGGTGCTCCTATGTTTAGTATTTCGCTTGTAACATTGTTTTCTAGGAGCGTTGTCTTTAAAATATCCAAACCTCCCCAACCTGCATAGCCATCGGAGGCAAAGTAGAGCGTTTTTCCGTCAGAGGCTAAGAAGGGAGAACGTTCATTATAAATTGAACTTGCTGTTAGTCTTGTGGGGTAAGACCAAATACCATTTATATTTTTACGGCTGATGTATAAATCCATGTTGCCATCATAGGGTCCTACTGCTACAATGAATATGTTGCCATCGGCAGAGAGTGTTGCTCCATCTGTGGCTAAATCTAATCCACTGGCTTCTCTATCTAAGAAAAATGCAGTGATGCCACCGCCCAATCCTTTGGGCTGATTCCAATAGGCACCATTGAGTTGGGAAATATAATAAGGACCTCCTGTGTATTGCCATTGGTTGCGCCAACTTTGGAACACAACTGTTTGTCCATCGGGGGAAATATTGGGTTCGTCTTCACCCATTTCGGTATTGATGCTTGCATCTAAACAACGCGGGTATTGCCAACCATTTGCACCCATATTGACTGAATACCAAATGTCGCCGTCAAATTCGGGGTGTCCTTTGTAGTTAGTATAAAAGGGGGTAGACCAACTCATTCCTCCGCGCCCTGACATAAAAAACAGGTATTTGCCATCGGGCGAAATACAAAGGTTGGTTTCGCGGTAACGGGAGTTGAGAGTATTAAGATATTGTTGTTGAATTTGTGTGGGATGTTGTAGGATTCGTGGGGGGGTGAATTGGGCTTTTGCTCCAAGGTTGATTCCTACGAGTAAGCAAAAATAAATAAACCAAAAACGAGTAAGCATTTTTTTATATTGTTTTATTATGTAATTATACGAATTTGATTTTTTTTCATTACTTTTTTTTTAAATTATTTCTTTGTATTGTAATTGATGAAGTTTGGCGTAGAAACCTTCTAATGCTAACAATTCTTCATGAGTGCCTTGTTCTTTTATTTCACCTTTATCCATCACTATGATTTTATCTGCCTTTTGGATTGTAGAAAGGCGGTGCGCAATGACTATGGCAGTACGTCCTTTCATGAGTTTTTCTATGGCTTCTTGTATCATTTCTTCGGTTTCGGTATCTACAGAGGAGGTAGCTTCGTCTAAAACGATGATAGAGGGGTTGTATACCATAGCCCTCACAAAAGAGATGAGCTGTCTTTGACCTACTGAAAGGGTAGCACCTCGTTCCATAACATCATATTGATAGCCTTGTGGTAGTTTTTCAATGAATTTACTTGCTCCTACTAATTCGGAAGCGTGGGTTATATGAGCTTGTGTTATTTGGTTATTTCCTAAATGTATATTGTCAGCAATACTTCCTGAAAAGAGAAATACATCTTGAAGTACTACGCCTATTTGGGTTCGGAGGGTTTCGAGGTCGTACTCTTCTAAGGGAATATTATCAATGAGAATTTGCCCTTTTTCTATTTCATAAAATCGGCTTAGTAGGTTGATGATGGTGCTTTTGCCTGAGCCTGTAGCACCTACAAAAGCAACGGTTTCTCCTGCTTTTACTTCAAAAGAAATATCTTTGAGTACATAGTTGTCATCATTATAAGCAAACCATACATTTTTGAATTGAATGCTTCCCTCTATTTTTTCGGGGTGAAAATGACCGCTTTGGGCTACGTGTTCGTGATTGTCTAAGAGTTTGATGATTCGGTCGGTGCTTACTACGCCTAATTGCAGGGTGTTAAATCGGTCAGCAATCATACGAATCGGTCGGAAAAAGAGTGCAATATACATAATGAAGGCTATCAATACCCCTAAGGTTACTTCTTCATTGAGTACGGCACGTGCGCCATACCAAACAACTAAACCCGTTCCTATGGCACTAATTACTTCGGCTACAGGAAAATATACAGAGTAGTACAGTACAGAGCGTATATTGGCGCGTCTGTGTTCGCGGTTGATTTCTTTAAATTTTTCATATTCTATGGGTTCACTTCCGAATATTTGGACAATATTCATTCCTGTGATATGTTCTTGCACAAAAGAGTTCAGATTAGAAACCGCAGCACGTACTCGGTCAAATGATTTTTTTACTTTTTCTTTAAAAACATAAGTACTCAACAATAAAAGGGGTAACATAGACAAACTGACTAAGGTAAGTTTCCAATCTATGTAAAACATAAGTGCTAAGATGAAAATGATTTGTAAAATATCAGCAATCATGGCGGCTATGCCTTCTGTGAATACATTGGAGAGGGTTTCTATATCAGAAACTACGCGGGTTACTAAGCGTCCTACGGGGGTTTTGTCATAAAATTTCAGGCGTAAGCTAAGTATATGACGGTAGAGCATCGTTCGAATGTCTTTGACGATTGACTGCCCTAGCCAGCCTGAGAGGTAGGTATGTAGGTATTGTAGGTATGATTGTAGGAGAAGTAAGCCAAGCATGAGAAGTGTCATATTGAGTAAACCTTGATAGTTGCCTACTGCTACATGGTGGTCTATGGTATATTGTGTGATAAAAGGTCGTGTAGGACCTAATAGTGCTATTGAAATGGTGAGAAATGTTAGCCATACGAACCAAATACTATAGGGTTTTGCAAAACTTAGGAGGCGGCGGAGGGTCTTTCCGTCTAAGATTTTTTCGGAGGGTTTCTCTAAATCGGACATGCAAGTAAGGGGGTAGAAAATATAAAATAGAAACGCCAAAAAGCAATAAACAGTTCAGAATTGTAGGGTTTATTGCTCCCAAGCAACTCCTATTTGTTTGCGTGTTTCAAGGTCTATGGGTTCGAGGTGCATTAGTCTTTCTTTGGTAATGCGTTGATTGTTGCGGAGGAATTCGCTCAATTCTTTACCTGAAAGCGATTCGTCTGATTGCTCGGAGAGCCATTTGATAAAATCTTTTCGGTTGTCAAATACTTTTTCAGGGTAAAAGCCCTGACCATCTTGTACGCTACAGTAGGCAAATTTTTGCTTTTCTGCATCATAAATAAGCCCCATACCACAATAATCACGGTGTGCATAGGCAATCACTCCTCCCTTTTCAAGGTAGATAGCTACATTGGTAGCAAGACTGTTTCCGTAAGTATTATTTCCTTTTTTCATTTTCCTAAATAAGTTTATTTTTTCAAAGTTAATTTTTTTTATGCATTTTTTCAATTCTATGCCAATAAAAAAAGAAGACTTTACTTTATGATTAAGTAAAACCTTCTTTGGATTTTTTGTAGAGGAGGTCGGAAGCGGATTCGAACCGCTGTACGGGCTTTTGCAGAGCCCTGCCTAGCCACTCGGCCATCCGACCTTTGTATAATCGGTTAAAAAGGAGTGCAAAGGTGATGAATGAATACCAAAAATGCAAATTTTTAACCGATTAAATTATAGGACTTTATTGTTTGTCCATTTGTTCTTTCAAAGAAGAAAGTGCTTCTATGTCGCCTAATGTACTTTTGTTTTCATCACTACTTTCGGTAGTTTTCTTCTTACGAGTACTTTTCTTTTTGGCTTCAGTTTCAGTGCTTGTTTCTTCTTCTGTAGTTTTTTCTGCTTTTTCTTCAGGTTTTTCGTGCGTTCTTGTATGAGAAAGAACTATTTTCTTCTCTTCTTTAGAGAACTCAACCACCATGAAATCTAAGGTTTCGCCTACTTCAGCATTTGCGCCATTGGCTTTTACTAAACCTTTTGAGGGCACAAATCCTTCTACGCCGTAGGGTAGCTCAAGCATAGCACCTTTTTCTACTTTGGAGATGATGGTACATTTGTGTACTGAGTTGGGGAGGAAAACTGTTTCGAAAGTATCCCAAGGGTTATCTTCGAGTTGTTTATGACCCAATGAAAGTCTTTTGTTTTCTACGTCTAACTCTAATACAACTACATCTAATTCTTCTCCTACTTTTACAAACTCAGAAGGGTGTTTTATTTTCTTAGTCCAAGAGAGGTCAGAAACGTGTACTAAGCCATCTATGCCTTCTTCTAATTCTATGAATAAGCCAAAACTTGTAAGATTTCTTACGATACCTTTGTGTTTGGTATTTACGGCGTATTTAGAGAGGAGGTTGGTTTTTGTCCAAGGGTCTTCAGTAAGTTGTTTGATGCCTAAGGACATTTTTCTCTCGGCACGGTCTATGGTCAATACTACTGCTTCTATTTCGTCTCCTACTTTGAGGAAGTCTTGTGGGTTGCGTAAGTGTTGCGACCAAGACATTTCGGATACGTGAATGAGTCCTTCTACGCCGGGTATTACTTCAAGGAATGCGCCGTAATCTGCTACGTTTACAATTTTTCCTTTTACTTTAGAGTTTACTTGTATGTCAGCGTCTAATGATTCCCAAGGGTGGGCTGTGAGTTGCTTCATACCCAATGAGATACGTTTTTTATCTTCATCAAAATCGAGTACTACTATATTTACGCGTTGGTCGAGTTGTAGTACTTCTTCAGGGTGGTTGATACGTCCCCAAGATATATCAGTAATGTGTAATAATCCATCTACACCTCCTAAATCTATGAATACACCGAAGTTTGTCATATTTTTGATGATACCTTCGAGTACTTGTCCTCTTTCGAGGTTATTAAGAATTTCTACGCGTTGGTCTTCTAAATCTTTTTCAATGAGTACTTTGTGAGAAACTACTACGTTGTCATTGGCATAGTTGATTTTGACTACTTTTACTTCCATTTTTTTGCCTACAAAAACATCAAAATCGCGGATGGGTTTCACATCTATTTGTGAGCCGGGTAAGAAAGATTCTATACCGAAGATGTCTACAATCAAGCCACCTTTGGTTCTTCTTTTTACGATACCTTCAATGATGGAGTCAGCATCTAAGGCATCTTGAATTTTTGTCCAAGCGGTAAGGATTTTGGCTTTTTTACGTGATAGGATTACTTGCCCGTTGGTAGATTCTCTGTTTTCTACATAAACTTCTACTTGGTCGCCTACTTTGAGTTCGGGCAGGTCTTTGAATTCGGAGCGGGGGATGAGTCCATCGGATTTGAAGCCTACATTGACGATTACGTCTCTTTCAGCGATTCCGACTACAATACCGAGTGCTACTTCTTTTTCGTTTACGGTACTAAATGTTTCTTCGTATTTACGTACTAATTCTTCTTTTTCGGCTTGTGTATAATCAGAGCCAAATTTTTTGGATTGTATTTTGTTCCAATCAAAATCTTCTTTTGTGTTGTATGCCATAATGAGATGAATGAATACCCTTGATTACATCAACTTTGTCGGGTTACCAAAGCTGAATTTATTGTTTAACAAAATTTCAAAAATAGTCTGCAAAATTAATATAATTTTGTGGATTTTATTCAAATTTTGGAAAAAATATTTTGTATGTTGGGTTTTGAAAAAAGGGTAAAAATATTAGAAATTGATTTTTACCCTTACGGAGAGCCCTACTTGGAGGGGTTCTAATTTGATTTTGTGTTTTTTATAGAGTTTGTCAAGTAATGTTTCTTGAATTTCTCTGATTTTGGTACCTTCTGTGGTTATTTCTGGGAATTCTTCGATATGAGCCTCAAAAACGCGTTTGGTTTCGGAGGGTTCTAAGATGATAAGTATATAATTGATGTCTTTGTTCACTATATTATTTTTCACTTTGCAACTCGTTGGCTTCTCTTGTGTTGTCAAAGGATACGTTGGTATTGGTTAAAAAGTTATTATTTTTTAGCCACTCTTTGAATTTTGTTTCATCAGTGATTTTTCCGTACACATCGCGAACGTATCTGAAGAGGTGGTAGTATTTGCCTGCATCGCTTTGTTTATCATTATCAGGTATGAAATCGGCTATTGCGCTTAGTTCTTCTTTGAGGTCGAGTAGGCGTTGGTCGTCGAAGTAAGCGATTTTAAATTTTCCTATTTCAGTACTTGCTTTGTTTTGTAAGCTGGAATAGTATAGCAGGGTTATAGGGGCTACTTCTTCAGGGTTGATTGCATTGCCATCTTTTTCGAACATTGTTTTTTTGTCTAAAGTGATAACATCTGTTTGGTAAGGTACTTTTTTTCCTACGTTTGCGCCATTGTATTTGTAACTAATAACAAATCTTTTATCATCGTTCATAGGGAATAAATTGGCATCTACGCGCAGAGTATATGTATTTCCGAGTACGAATAGTGCGCCTGAGGCGAGGTAGTTTTTGAAGTCAATGATTCCATTTTTCTCTTCGTCTCCGCGTGTGCTGGCTTGTGCATTGGTTTTGATGGGGGAAAGTACATCTTTGACAAAGGTTACTATTTCGGTTTGTACGGGTTTTACGGGGTCGGGCATGTTGAATCGTCCTTGTGTAGAGCTCATGACGATGGCTTTGGCACCTGGGCTTAGTTTAAGTTTGGAGGTGGCACTTACTTGTGAGCCTTTGATGATGGCTTTACCAGTGGTGAGGTCTGTGATAGTGCCTTGTACTTGTACGAAGTAGTAGGTTTGTGCTTTGGCTACTGTGAAAAAAAGGAGTGCAAATAGGAATAGTAATGATTGTTTTTTCATGTCTTGATTATTAATAATTGTTTTTTCTTAAACGTGATTTGGTTTTGAATGTTTATTTGCTTATTCTTCTTCCTCTTCTTCGGTTGTTTTCTTACCTTCTTTGATTTCTTTTTCTTTCTTTCTTTTTTTCTCTATGGCTTCTATGTCTTTTGCGTTTCTGATGCTATAATCGTCATAATCCTCGCTATCGTCTTGGTTTTCGTCTTCTTTGCTTTCGGGGTCGGGTGCGGCGTTGCCCGAAACCCAAATGTCGATGGTTTGTCCTGCTCTTACCATGTTGCGTGGTCGGTCATCGCCATCAGAGAAGGCAATTGTTCCTTTTCTTACTTTTCCTGCTCTTACATCGGGTTTTTGTTTGATGACAGTTCCAATTTCTTGGTTGCTATTGTTGTCGTAAGCTACTATATTCACTACTAAGTCCATTCCTTTGAGTATGAGTTCGGCTTCGTGCAGGGGTAGCCCTACTAAATTGGGTACGGGAAATTCTTTTTCGCCTAAGCCATCTCCTACTACGAGGTCTACTTTGGAGCCTGCTAAGATGGGGTCTCCTGCTTTTATTTTTTTGCCATTGTAGGTAATCATGAGCACTTGGTCAGAAACATCGGGTACGTATTTGATGCGCCCTATTTCTAAATCCATATTTTTGATAATTCTTTCCGCGCTCTCGAAAACTAAGTTTGTGAGTTCGGGCATTTTGCGCATGGGCGGATTTTTAGGGCTGATGACGATGGTGATTTTTCGGCTTTGCTTTACTTTTGCTCCGGGTTCGGGGGACTGTGATAAGACAGTAAAGGGCTTGTATTTGCGCGAGTAGGTAGAGTCTTTGATGATGTAGGTAAGACCTTTGGAGCGCATGAATTCGTCTATTTCTTGTACACTCATGCCTACTAAGTTGGGCACAGTTACGGTTTCGCCATGGTCGGTGAAGTAGGGTAAAAAATTGGTAAAGAAACCAAATAGGAGGGTGATGCCTAAACTTACAACAATGCCTAAGTGTATGAGTAGGTCATAGATTTTATTTCCTTTGAGAATGATGATTTTTTTGGAAGTTGCTTCCATGGTACGAATTAACGTTTTTTGTTTTTGAATGATTTTAAAGATTTTCCACTTCTTTTTTTCTTATTTCAAAAGAAGTGGAAAGGTTTTTACATGTGCAGTGCTCTGTTGGCAGTAGCAGCTAAACATGCTTCTTTGAATGCTTCGGTGTATGTGGGGTGCGAATGCGACATACGTGCAATGTCTTCGGCAGAGGCACGGTATTCCATAGCGACAACGGCTTCGGCTATCATGTCAGCGGCACGTGGTCCGATGATGTGTGCGCCTAAGATTTCGTCTGTGTTTTTATCGGCTAATATTTTCACTACGCCGTCCATATCCATACTTGCTCTTGAGCGTCCTAAGGCTTTAAAAGGGAATGTACCGACTTTGTATTCTATTTTTTCAGCTTTGAGTTCTTCTTCGGTGTATCCTACGCTGGCTACTTCGGGCCAAGTATATACTACATTGGGTATGAGTAGATAGTTGATGTGTGGTTTTTGCCCTACAATCCATTCAGCTACAAATACGCCCTCTTCTTCGGCTTTGTGTGCGAGCATGGCACCACGTACAACATCGCCTATGGCATAGATGCCTTTGACGTTTGTTTCTAAGTGTTCATTTACTTTGATTCGTCCTTTTTCATCTACTTCTACACCAGCATTTTCTAAGCCTAATGCTTCGGTATAGGGTTTTCTTCCGATGCATACTAAGCAGTACTCAGCTTCGAATTGGATAGTTTTGCCTTGTTTGTCTTCTGCGGTTACGTCTACGCTCTCACCTTTATTGTTAATATTGGTTACTTTATGATTGAAAAAGAATTTCATTCCTAATTTTGAGAGAGATTTTTGAAGTTCTTTCCCCATAGTAGCGTCCATTGTAGGTATCATACTTCCTAAGTATTCTATCATGGTTACTTGTGTGCCAAGACGTGCGTACACGGAGCCTAATTCTGCGCCGATGACCCCTGCACCGATGATGATGAGGCTTTTGGGAAGTGTTTCGAAGGCGAGTGCTTCGGTAGAGCTAATGATTCTTTTTTTGTCTAAGGGTATATTGGGAAATGGTGTTGGCTTAGAGCCTGTTGCGATGATTGCATTTTTGGTGGTGAGGGTGGTAACTGTTCCATCGGAGGCGGTTACATTGATGGTGTTTTTATCTTTGAATGAACCTATGCCGTAGTAGGTGTCTATTTTATTTTTCTTCATCAGATAGACAATTCCATCGCAATTTTGCTTCACTACCTCTGTTTTTCTTTTCATCATTTGAGATAGGTTTACGGTAAGGTTCTCGAGGTCTACACCGTGTGTTTTGAAGTTATGGGCGGCGTTGTGGTAGTGTTCGGAGGAGTCTAAAAGGGCTTTTGAGGGTATACAACCTACATTGAGGCAGGTACCTCCTAAGGTAGGGTATTTTTCTATGATGGCGGTTTTGAGTCCTAATTGTGCGGCTCTGATGGCTGCTACGTACCCTCCGGGACCTGAACCGATGATGACGATGTCGTAGTTCATGATAGATACTGTGTTGTTTTTTAGGTGGTAGATAGTTTATGCTTTTTCGCTTTCGCTGTCGTTTTCGTCTTTTTTAATTTTTTTTACGTATTGATTTATGTTATCAATCGTTGATTTTGCTTGTTCGCTGATTTTCTCCACGTTTTTGTTTAGTTCGTGCTTTAGGTTTCTTGTGGTTTCATCTAATTTTTTGCTGATGTCATCTATTTTTTGACGTGCATTTTGTTTTCTTTCATCGTTGGTGATGATGATACCTACTGTTATGCCTGCAAAGAAGCCTGCTACGAAGCCCCAAATGAGATTTTCACTGTTATTGCTCATAGTTTTATTATCGTTTATTTGATTTTGGGTATAAAGGTAGTATATTTTTATTATTTTGTCAAATATCTTGCACTAATAAATTACAGCCTCTTATTTCGCTGTGGTCGGTTCTGCCTAATACTTTAAATTGTTGTGGGTGGTCATTTTTTTCGCCTATATCTTGTGTTGCGATGAATGCGCAACTGTGAAAATTGGCTAAGTCAATAATGTTGATAACTCCTCTTTTGAGTTTGGGATTGGTTTGTAGTGGGTCGTCTGTTTCGCGGAGTAGTATTTTGAGCCATTGTGGGGCTTCGAAATATTGGTTGGGTTGCAGATAGGCTTGTGATAGGAGTTCGGTCATTCCGTATTCGGAGTGAATGCGTTGGAGGGGTAGTTGTTTTAGTAGTTGTTGGTGTAATTCTTCGCGGAGTAGTTCTTTTCGGCGTCCTTTCATGCCTCCTGTTTCCATTACGATTGTTTGTAGGGGTAGTTTTTGGGGTGGGTCTTTTTCTATCCATTCTAAGAGCGCGAAACTGACACCTATGACAAGTGTTTTTTTTGTGTTTTTTTCTTCTGCTATTTGTTTTAGCTTTTGGTTCAGTTCGGATAGGTTGTAGAGGTAAAAGTCTGAATGTGGGGAGTTTGTTTTTTTTATAAAATCTTGCACCATATAGATAAGCGATGAGTTTTCGCGCTCTAAATAGGAGGGTAATAGTGCTAAAATATGGTATTGTGATAGTGCTCCATAGTACTTTTCGAAGATATTTTGGGCGTTTTGCAAATAAAAATCGGGGTTGCTAACGTAGTGTTTGCTGCTGAGGTCGCTGGTGGTTCGGCTACTTTCAAAGCATATTTTTGGTGTTTGGTTTTCGCAGAGTATTGTGTGGTTTTTAAATAATTCTATGGGCAAAAAAGGGATGTCTGTAATCCGATTAATTTTTGTTATATTTATGTTGAGGTGTTTTATGAATTGAGCGTAAATAGGGTTTTTTTGGGCTTGGTATCTGAAAAGCTCAAGTGTGATTGTTTCAAACTCTTGTGGTTTGATTTGGAAGATATTTTTTTCGAGATAGTGAATGATGTTGTCTTTCACTGAAGGTTTATTTTTGTGTTTTTAGGATAGTACCTTCTGCTACTTCTCTGAACCCTTCGTCTATAAGTTGCTCATTTCCTTTGAGTCCCTTGTTGATGAGTGTTTTTTCTTTGTAGCTTTCACCTTTTTCCACTTCTATTCGTTTGGCTTTGAGAACGTTATTTTCTTTGACTGCAATGTACACAAAGTATCCGCTTTTGTCATTTTGGAGTAGGCGTGTGGGCACGGTGATGGCATTTTCTTTTTCGTAGTTTTTAAGTCTTATAGTAGCAAGGAGGTCGGGTTTGAGTAGGTCGTTATCGTTGCTGATGGCTACTTCTATTCTGAAAGTACGGTTGTCGGGATTGATTACCTGCCCAATGGTGGAAACGGTGGCTTGTTTCTCGATACCTAATGAGGGAAATTCTACAGTTACTGCATCGCCTCGTTTTATTTTTCCGAGGTATTTTTCAGATACATCAGCAACTACTTGCATTTGGTTATTGCTTACTAAGCGCATCAATTGCATACCGGGCATGGCATTTTGCCCTACTTTGATGAACACTTCATCTATAACGCCACTAAAAGGGGCTCTTACATTGGAGAGTTCTAATTGGGCATATAGGGTTTGGAGTTGTTTTTCGAGGCGTTCTTTGTTGTTTTTCGCTTGTAAATATTGTATTTCCGTTCCTATTTTTTGTTCCCAGAGGCTTTTTTGTTTCTCATAAACTATGTTGGCTAAGTCTATAGCTGTTTTTACTTCTTCTATGGAGCGTTGTACTACGGAATTGTCTTGGTTCATGAGTACTTGTCCTGCGCCTACATTTTGCCCTTCTTTTACATAGAGGGCTTTTACTAAACCGGGTGTTTCACTGCTTAATATTACGTTGTTGTCAGTTTCTACTTTTCCTTTTACCTCTATGAAGTGCGTAAATGTACTTTGGTTGATGGTAGAAAGTGTAACTAAAACATTTTGCTCATTATTTTTTTTGAAATTGGGGTCTAAGGCAGCGATTTCTTTTTCAAGGGTTGCAATTTCTGCTTTTATTATTTCCAATTGGCTTTGCTTTTCTTTGAGCATTTTTTTCTTACTAGCAAGGTCATCGTTTGCGCCTCCACAGGCTTGTAATAATAATAATAACAATAAGAAAAATAGGGAAGTGATTTTTTTCATATTTTGTTTAAAAAAAGTGTGCAATGCGGTTGCAATATTACTAAAAAAAATGCAATTTGCTATTTCTAAAACATTCCTTTTTCTAACTTTGTTTCTTATATTGAGAACAAACTTTTAAAAATAATGACTTATATAGATTTGATGATTCGTTTTTCCCTAATCGTTGGCACTTTTTTTCTAATGGAAGGGGTAGCTTGGGCTACTCACAAATATATAATGCATGGTTTTTTATGGCGTTGGCATGCATCTCATCATCAGCCTCATGAAGGTTTTTTTGAAAAAAATGACTATTTCGCGGTCGTTTTCAGTGTTCCTTCTGTGCTTACGATGGTAGTTGGGGCAGAAGTTCCTTTTTTATGGTTTTTGTTTCCGATAGGCATTGGGATATTGGCGTATGGTATTTTTTATGTTGTTTTTCATGATATTATTGTGCATAGACGTGTAAGAATTAGGTTTGTAGCAAAAAGTCGTTATCTAAGACGTATGATTCGTGCGCACAAGGTGCATCATCAGTGCCGAGATAAGGAGGGTGCAGAGGCTTTTGGTTTTTTGTATGCGCCCAAAAAATATGAACCCATAGATTAAGCCATGTTTCCTTCGCATGTGGCTCATTTGGTAGCCCTACTGTACCAAAAAAATGTACGTCAAGTGGTACTTTCTCCGGGTTCGCGCGTAGCACCGCTTACATTGGCATTTGTTCGGCATGGAGGCTTTGAGGTCTACACAATGAGTGATGAGCGTTCGGCGGCATTTATGGCGTTAGGTTTGGCGCAAAAAAAGTTAAAAGATTTTGAAACTGAAAAAGACAATGCCCTCTGCTTGGTGGCTTTAGCTTGTACTTCGGGTACGGCTGTGCTGAATTACGCACCTGCTGTAGCAGAGGCTTTTTACCAAGAAATACCTTTGATAGTGCTTACTGCTGACCGACCGCCTGAGTGGATAGACCAACAAGATGGGCAGGCAATTAGGCAGATGCATGTGTATGGAGCACACGTGAAGAAAAGTGTTGATATTGCGGCTGATACCTATATGCGAGCAGAAGCTATTTGGTACATGGAGCGGCTGTGCAATGAGTCTATACAGTGTGCTATAGAATCGCCACGTGCTGCTGTGCATTTTAATTTGCCTTTCCGTGAGCCTTTTTACCCTGATATTGACGAAATTTTTACGTTTCCTTCTTCTTCTCAGATTCGAACTATTCAGAAAATCATACCTCCTTCTACACTCTCTACCACAGTTTGGGAAACGTTGTTTTCTCTTTGGGAACAAGCCGAACGAAAAATGATAGTGGCAGCTCAAATGTTTCCTTCGGAAAGGCTTAAAAATAGCTTACAGAGAATAGTGCAGGAGTATAAAATTCCTCTTATTGCTGATACAGTGGCTAATTTACACACTATAGAGGGCACTATACAAGCGCACGAATTGATTCTTTTTAAACCTGATGCAACTTTTCGTCCCGATTTGTTGATTACATTTGGTAAATCATTGATTGCCAAGCCTTTAAAGATGTTTTTGCGTCAATACCAACCCAAATGGCATATTCATATTCAGGAGGGTGGCTGGGCGGCTGATACTTTTCAAACGCTTACGCACCAAGTGGCAATGTGTCCTGCGTCTTTTTTCGAGCAATGGTACGAAGCCTTAGAATATCAGTACAAATTGGAAGATGAGAATGAGGAAAATGAAGCCTTTTTTCAGCGTTGGCAAACGGCTAATCAGCGAGCAATGCGTTATTTGTGGCAGGAATTTAACTTTAAGGGGGATTTTTCGGCTTTGGCGGCAACTAAAATAATTTTAGATACTTTGCCTAATGTTCCTTTGCACTTACATGTAGCCAATAGTATGGCGGTCAGATACCTTAATTATTGGGGTATAGAACGAACTCAAACAGAACTGACTGTATTTGCCAATAGGGGTACGAGTGGCATAGAAGGGAGCAGTAGTACTGCGGTAGGTTGTGCATTGGCTGATAGGGATACACTTACACTCCTTATTACGGGCGATTTGGCTTTTTTCTACGATAGAAATGCTTTTTGGCACAATTACCCATTGCCTAACTTGCGTATCATTGTGCTCAATGACCAAGGAGGGGGAATTTTTCGTATTATCAAAGGTCCGAGAGAGCAACCTGAATTAGACGAGTTTTTTGAAACAAAACAAATGCTAAATGCTTCCCTTACCAGTCAAGATTTTATGATGGACTATACAAAAGTGGATAATGAACAGGATTTAAAAAACGCGCTTACTCATTTTTTTGAACCTCATACCAATGCCAAAATTTTAGAAATAGCCTTTGACAGCACTGTCAATGCTGAGGCTGTAAAAAAAATGCTCAATAATTACCAAAATCCCTCCATCTCTTTATGACGATTAAATGCTATTTTTTACTTTGCGTATATTTGTTTTTGAATTTTAACTCTCTTTTTGCGCAGCTACCAAGCAATTCAAAATGGCGAGCAGAAGGCTCGTGGGCGCATGCTTCCGAAAAGTTCCAAATTTCAGCCTCGTTGCATCGTATTCATTCGATTGCCTTGAAGCAGAAGTTCAGTATAGGCTACGGACTACGTTTTTCGTTTTTTGAAGGCAGAGCACTCAATTATATTTCTGCCCCTCCTTTATTGGCGGCTGACCAAAGTAAACAAGCTCAATGGTATTTGAATGATGCACAAGTCAATTTTCTTAATCTTGAAATACATTTGCACTATCAACTTTTGCCAAGAATAGAGTTAGGGTTTAATATAGATGCTTTGGGACTGAGTTGGGGAGCACCCAAAGAAGGTATTTTGAATTTGAACAATGGCACTCAACAGTTGCATAGAGGCACTCCTACTGCCTACAATATTTTATTGATTGGCAATGCCGATGTAGGGAGTTTGAATGCGAATAGTTACATAGTTTACCGAGTCAATCAACATTGGGGAGTAGGTTTGAGTTATAGTCATTTATATACAGAGTATACCTTAGACCAAAAAGTAGTGGCTAACTTTGAAAATGACCGTTTTAGGAATAAATCTTGGTTGTTGAGATGGGTTGTACGGTATTATTTTGGCAATTAAGCAAGGAGGAATAAAAACAATAAAGCAGGCTTCTTATGAATCAACCTGCTTTATTGTTATGTTATATTGTTACTATTGTTTATTCTAAGTCATCTGCCCAATTGAATCTATCAGAGGGAGAGAATTTCCAAGGAGCCATATTATTTTCTATGTTTGCAAACATAGAGTTCCAAGAAGCGGGGGCGGCTGTTTCTTCCATAGCTATGTGGCGGCGTAATTCCATAATGATAGACAAAGGGTCTATATTTACAGGGCAAGCCTCAACACAAGCGTTGCAAGTGTTACAAGCCATTAGTTCTTCTTTGGAAATGTATTTATCGCTATAGAGGCTTTCTCCTTCGGCTAAGGCTTCTTCTTGTGTTTTTCCTTTTGCTACCAAAGTGCCTACTTCTTCCATACGGTCGCGGGTGTCCATCATTACTTTGCGAGGCGAAAGTTTTTTACCTGTTTGGTTAGCAGGACATTGTGCGGTGCATCTTCCGCACTCCGTACAAGAATAGGCATCAAGGAGGCTCTTCCAAGATAAATCATTGATGTCTTTTGCCCCAAATTTTACCTCACCTGCTTCTACGCCATCATCATTCATGAGCCCCATTGCTATTTTTACCTCTTTAGTGATGGATTCCATATTATTAAATTTACCTAAATCGTCTAAGTTAGAGAAATAAGTATTGGGGAAAGCCATGAAAATATGCAAGTGTTTGGAATAAGTAACATAAGCGGCAAAACAGAATATGCCAATGATATGAAACCACCAACCTACGCGCTCAACTACTATGAGGCTGGTTTCGCTCAACGAAGATAAAAGAGGAATAAGGAACTGACTAAAAGCAAATGCACCTGTGATAGGGTAGTGTTCCGCGCCTTTAGTTTGCAAAATTGCATCGGCAGCGTTCATCGTTAGAATCGCAATCATGAGTAAAATCTCAATCGTAAGAATGAGGTTTGCATCTAAACGAGGCCAAGCAGTCATTTCGGCTTTCCAGAAACGGTCTATTTTGAGCACATTTCTACGAATAAGAAATATAACACAGACTGTTATAACGCCAACGGCTAAAAATTCGAAAAAGCTAATGAGTACGTTATAAAATCCTCCTAAAAAAGGAGCAAAGAGGCGATGGCTTCCTGTCAAACCATCTAAAACGATTTCTAACACCTCTATATTGACTAACAAGAACCCAGCGTAAATGACAAAGTGCATAATGCCTACTAAGGGTTTCTCGAACATTTTTTTCTGCCCAAATGCAATCAAAAACATTTTATTCCATCTTTTGCCTGCATTGTCAAAAGGTTGTGCGTGCGCTTTTCCTATTTTGATGTTATTGATAATGAAGAGTACTCTTTTGCGTATGAAAAAAGTAGCAACACCCAATATAAGTATGAAAGCTATTTGTTGAAGAAGATAAAAGCTCATATATCTGCTTAATTAATGATGATTTATTGTTCAAACATAATAAAAAAGTTAATAAATAGTAACTTTGTCATCATAAAAATCTTATATTTTAGAATGAGTATAAATAAGAAACCCTCTATTATTGTTGTAGGAGGAGGGGCTGCGGGCTTTTTTGCGGCGATTGCGGCTGCCGAAAACCAAGCCTATGAGGTCGTTTTATTGGAAAAAAGCACTAAATTGCTTTCAAAAGTAAAAATCTCAGGAGGTGGGCGTTGCAATGTTACGCATCATACTTTCGATATCAAATATTTGCTGTCGCACTATCCGAGAGGGGCTCATTTTCTAAAAAAAGTATTTCAGCAATTTGGCGTTGCTGAAACGATTGCTTGGTTTGAGCAGCGAGGCGTTGTACTAAAAGCTGAAAAAGATGGGCGAATGTTTCCTACTACTGACCAATCACAAACCATTATAGACTGCCTAATGAAAGAAGCTCGGAAACTGAATATTCTTATCCATACACAAGTAAGCATAGAGCAAATTTTACCTACAGAAGCGGGAAATTTTATATTGTTAGACAATCAACAAAGGAAATGGCAGTGCCAAAAACTCATTATTGCTACTGGAGGTAGTCCTAAAACAGGTGGGCTCGATTGGCTTCGCTCTTTAGGAATTGGGGTAATAGCACCTGTACCGTCTTTGTTCAGTTTTAATATGCCCAAAAACCCAATTTTATCATTGCAAGGTTGTGCAGTTCCGAAGGCTAAGGTGGTGCTTTGGGACACAAAACAACAGACTGAAGGGGCATTGTTGGTTACGCATTGGGGTATGAGTGGTCCTGCTGTCTTAAAACTTTCGGCTTGGGCGGCGCGCGAATTGGCAGCACTTTCTTACCAAGCCAAAATCCGTGTCAATTGGTTGGCACTTTCCGAAGAAAATTTGCGTGAGCAACTCCAAAATTATAAACAGCAAATTGCCCAAAGAACATTAGGAGGGAAAAATCCTTTCTTATTGCCTGAGAGATTATGGCTTTTTTTGCTTCAAAAATACCAACTCAATGAGGCTAAAAAATGGGCAGATATTTCTAAAAAAGAGATGCACCAATGCGTAGAGGCTTTGTGCTACGATGCGTATCTGGTAGAGGGCAAAACTACCTTTAAGGAAGAATTTGTAACGGCAGGAGGCGTAGATGTAGGCGAAGTACAAGCCAAAGATATGCAAGCAAAAAGGATTCGTAATTTATATTTTGCAGGTGAAATATTGGATATTGATGGGGTTACGGGGGGCTTTAATTTTCAGGCGGCTTGGTCTACGGGGTACGTAGCGGGCAAATCTGCGGCTGACATTGAGTGAGGAAGGAAGAATTAAAGATAATACATAATAATGGTCTCGATGATGCCTGCCAAAAGTGCCAATACAATCAGAAAAGGTTGTGAAATTTTAGTAAAAGTAAGTGCTAAGGCAGAGCCTATTACCAAACTTACATTTACCCAAGACATACCTTGAGGCTCTAAAAAAATGACAGCCGCCGCAATCACTAAACCCGCGTTTGCCGCCTGAATACCCTCCAAAGATGCCTTGATAAAGCGATATTTTTTCAATTCGCCCCACATACGAATCACAAAAAATATAAGGAATGTACCAGGTAAAAAAATACCTGCTGCCGAAGCCACCCCTGCGATTATTTGCCCTAAAGTACCTTGTTGCTCATGGATAGAAAGTGCTCCAATATAGGCTGTAAATGAAAAAACAGGACCAGGAACTAACTGCGCCATACCATAACCCGACAAAAATTCTTCTTTTGTGAGAAATTCTTTGAAATCGACAAACTCCGTAAAAAGAACAGGCATCAGCACCTGCCCACCTCCGAATACAAAACTACCATTGCGGTAAAAATTGACAAACAAACGCAAAAAATCATCTCCCGTAATTTCAGCCAATAGCCAACTTAAGACCATCATACCCCAATACAGATTGAACCCTGTCCAATTGATTTTGATGATAGGAGGTTGCTCCTCTTTGGGTAGGTTGCGAAAGCGTAAAAAAGAAGTAATGAGCCCCCCAATGATTACTGCCAAAGGAAAAACCCAAGGGCTACGGATATAATAACCTACTATAGAAGTGATGAAAATGAGCACAAAAGTAGTTTTAGTACCCCATACCAATTGTGTAATACGCAACGCGGAAAAACATACAAAACCCACTGCCACAGGTTGCACATATACCAAAAAATGCATAGAAATAGCCTGTGTTTGGATAAAATGGATAAAAATAGCCATCAAAATCATCAAAACAACTGAAGGCAAACACCAAACAATGAGAGTAAGGTATGCCAAGCGAATGCCCCCTTTCTGAAAGCCAATGGCAACTATTGTTTGTGAGGAACTCGGACCAGGGAGTATATTACAAAGTGCATTCAATTCCAAAAACTCATCTTCGTTTAAGTATTTCCGTTTTGCGACTAATAAATCTAAAAATAAGGAAATATGCACCTGCGGACCTCCAAAGGCAGAGCAAGCAAGCCAAAGGACATCGCGCAGGAACAGAAAATAAGAGATATTGGAATGGGGTAGCATGCGAAGGTTATTTTTTCAAGCCTATTTCTGCCAAGCGTTGTTCTAAGAAATCACCCGCCGTGATGTCTTCATAACGTTTTGGGTTTTGGCTATCTACACAATTTTCTAAACAGCTCAAATCCATTTCGGCGCGCGGATGCATAAAAAAAGGAATGGAATAGCGAGAAGTATTCATTTTTTCTTTAGCAGGATTTACTACTCTATGAATGGTAGATTTGAGGTAGTGATTGGTGAGGCGGTCGAGCATATCACCTACATTGACAATAATCTGTTCGGGGAGTGCCGTAATTGCAATCCATTTGCCATCTCTGCGCAATACCTCTAACCCTTCGGCACTTGCGCCCATGAGCAGTGTGATGAGGTTGATGTCGCCGTGTGCAGCCGCTCTTACTGCTCCTTCGGGTACGGCATCGGGGTTTGTGATGGGAAAATAGTGAATGGGACGCAAAATACTATTGCCATGATGTACTTTGCTCTCAAAGTAGTTTTCTTCTAAACCTAAAAAAAGTGCAATGGCACGAAGTATGTTTTTGCCTGTATTCTCCAATATTCTGAAGGCTTCTAAGGTATGCTGTCGCATGGTAGGAATTTCGTCAGGGAAGATATTATCAGGGTATTTGCCAAAATCTGCCTCTTTGGGGTCAGTAATTTCTTGCCCTATGTGATAAAACTCTTTCAAATCGCCTACATTGCTGTCTTTAGCGTGTTCTTTCCCCTTGCCTGTGTAGCCGCGTTGCCCCGCAAGATTGGCAAGCTCATATTTTTGCTTTACTTCATCGGGGAGGGCAAAAAAAGCCTGAATGGTAGCATACAATTGATGGCGCAATTGGTCATCTAAGCCATGATTTTTGATTGCCACGAAGCCAATTTCTTGGAAGGCATTGCCCAAATCTTGTATAAATTGTTTCCTTTCGGTGTCATTCCCTTCGGTGAAGTTGGCTAAATCAAGAGAAGGGATTTCATTGAGTAAGTTTGTTTCCATGATGGGGTACAAAATAATGTTTTGTAAATCTTTCGAATAGCAAAATAAAGTATTTTTTCTTTTATTGACTATTAATAAGATAGCAATTTCCTTTTTCTAAGGCAACAATTCCTGAAAGAGTGCTAAACAATACACTTTCATCGCTTAAAACAGGGCAGTCGCTTTTTTGAATGAGTTGAAAATCTTTACTTTTTCTGATGAGTAGTGCGTCATCGGCTGGTTCAAAAACAATGCCTTCTTGTGCATTTGTAGCTCTGTAAGCAATGTGTTTGGGTCGGGTGAGTTCTATGGCACTCCATTGTGTTTGTAGGTTTTGGATATCGAAATAGGCATTTTTTAGAGAAGTTTCGCCTTGTTTGGTTTCGCTGTAAGTGCCTATGCCTACTTGCCCTGCAATGAATACTTGGTGAAGCATTTGTGTACTTTTGACAGTAGAAATATTTTTGCCCGAATGATAAAACACATATTGCATACCTCCTGCGTTTTGGATAAGTCCGCCAAAAACATCAAAGCCTTTGCCGAAAACCATTGTTTGTTCTATTCTGATTTGGTCTTTGATGATATCATCTATGAATACCCATTTCATGTAGTCTTCTTCTATGAGTACAAGTGTTTGGTTGATTTGTTTGTAGTTTTGCTCCTCAAAAGTACCTTGTAGGTTATTGATAGGGGTTTCGGTTTTATCGGGGTGTAGTTGGTAAAGTTTTTGTTTTTTCAAACCTATTATATTTTTTTCTCCTACCCATACTTTTTGGTATTCAGTTTTTGCAAAAGTTTGTATGGCTTGTAGGTAACCTTTGTTAGAACTGTCATATACATAGTAATTTTGGTTGGTGGTGATGAGTACGCGTTTTTGTGTGGCAGAAACTTGCTGTATTATTTCTTGTTTTTGGGATTGTAATATTATTTTGATGGTCAGTTGGGCAGTTGTAATGGTAGTAAGGGCTGCGCTTGTTTTGGTAGCCGTAACAATAGGTTGTTGCAGGCTAAGTAAAAAACGCTTGCCTTGTTGAAAAATCTGCTCAAATTGGTCTAATAAATAGGGTTGTTGCATAGGCGTATAACACTTGGGTATAATCAGTTGATTATCACCGCTCAACACCGATATTTTATGTACCATTCTTTCTGCCAAAGATTTATACTGTGCGTGTATGCCTTTGAAAGGGTGTAAGTGTGTAAATAAATTGAATAATACTACGGCTAAGGCAAAAAAATCACTTTCGCAAGATACTTTTCCTTGATAGAGATAGTCCCTGATTTCATCGAGCAGAATACCCGAATGGGTATGGATAGGGGTTTCGTAAGCATCTACATCTATAAATTTGATATTTCCTTGCAGGTTCACCAAAATATTGAGCCCGCTTAAATCGCCAATAATAATATCGTTTTGGTGGGCTTGCGCTATAGCTTGAATCATTTGCTGCGCAATTTCTGTCTTTAGCTTATCGTCTATTTGGTATTGTAGGCAGGTGTTTCGGTTGAAAAACGCCGCAAGAGGCATATAATTTTGCGGAATATACTCCATCGTAAAGCCGATGATGTCATTTTTTTTTGCATCATAAATCATTGTAAGGGGCTTTACAAAATATTGACTATCTAAGATGGCAAGTGCCTTGATTTGCGCCTTACTCATGTGCTTAAGTTGTGTGTTAAGGTATATTTTGGCTACTTGTTGTGGCAGTTCGGGAATAGTGAGTATTTTGCCTTCTCCGCCTCTTTTGATTTCGTTTTTGTCTAAGAGGGTAATTTGATTGCCATTTTCTAATAATGCTTTCATAATTCTTTTGTGTCTATTGCGCAGAACAAAGATAACTTTCTTTCTCAAAAAATTGCTTTATTCTCTATGCAAAATCGTATTTTTTGATTTATATTGCCATGAAAAAAAAATTATCAAACGATATATTGTATTATTATGGCAAATTTAGAAATCTCAGGGAAGCTGCTCCTAAAATTAGCAGAGCAAAGCGGTGAAGGCAAAAATGGTACTTGGCGCAAACAAGATTTTGTAATCGAAACCCAAGAGCAATACCCTAAAAAAGTATGTTTTTCGGCTTGGGGCGATAAAGTAAAAACATTACAAGACATCTCAATAGGCGAAGAAGTAAAAGTATATTTCAATGTAGAATCGCGCGAGTATAACGGCAAATGGTACACTGATTTGAAAATATGGCGTTTAGACATATTAGAGGGCGATACTGTCAATCCTCCGCCTACTGATGGCGATTTAGACAGTGCATTCCCTACTGATGGTGCTGGCGACACAAGCGATGATTTGCCTTTTTAAAAACCTAAAACAACTGAAAATATGCACAAACAATCTACCAATACGATTATGATGGTGCGCCCAGTGCGCTTCGATTTCAATGAGCAAACCGCCATTACAAATGCTTTTCAGAACGTAGACGCAATGGGCAACTCAGAGGAAACACAGCAAAAAGCCTTGGCTGAATTTGAATCAATGGTAACACTTTTGAAACAAAACGGGGTCAATGTTTGGGTTGTTGATGATACACCTACTCCTCATACGCCTGACTCTATTTTTCCTAACAATTGGATTTCATTTCATCAAGATGGGCAGGTCATTTTATACCCTATGTGTGCCGAAAACAGGCGTTTAGAAAGACGCACCGATATTTTAGAGGGGCTGAAGAAAAATTTTACTGTCAGTGCTGTTACCGATTTGTCTTACTTCGAACAAGAAAATATTTTCTTAGAAGGAACAGGTAGCTTAATTTTAGACCGACCCAATATGATAGCCTATGCTTGCTACTCTCCAAGAACGCACGAAAGTGTATTGGAAGTATTTGCTCAAAAAACGGGTTACAAAGTAGTTGGTTTTACTGCTCGTGATGCCAGCGGAATGCTTATTTACCATACCAATGTGATGATGTGTGTAGGAGATAAATTTGCTGTAATTTGTTTGGAAAGTTTGCAAGACAAAGCCGAGCAGGAAATGATGCTAAATCAACTACGAAGCACAAGCAAGGAGGTCATAGATATTTCTTTTGACCAAATGAACCAATTTGCAGGCAATATGCTCCAAGTATACAATGACAAAGGCGATACACTTCTTGTGATGTCTGATAGAGCATACCGTTCTTTGACAGCTTCGCAAATACAAAGGTTAGAAAAATATGCTACTTTGGTGCACCCTGTGCTTACTGTGATAGAGGACAATGGCGGTGGGAGTGCGCGTTGTATGATGGCAGAGGTGTTTTTGCCTACTATAAACTAATGCCTATCAGCGTGATGTCGTCGCGTTGAGGCGAATCGTTTTGGTAAGCTCTTAGGTTTTGTATATACACTTCTTTTTGCTCATAAAGATTTTTATGGGCATTTTTTTTGAGCATTTCTAAAAATAGGGTTTTGCCAAAACTTTTGCGTTTTTCGTTAGGTACATCTACATAGCCATCGGTTGTAAGGTAGATAATATCTCCCTTTTTGAGTTCTATATGGTGGGTTTGAAAAGTAGTTTCATCAGCAAAACGATTTTTGATAAAACCTCCTAAGGAACTTCTGTCTCCCTTACACTCTTGTATTTCTTGGTTATGATAGTAGTACAAAGGTCTTTTAGCACCTGCAAAGCGCAAATTAATTTTTTGATTGTCGTCTTTGGGTTCTTCCCACACACATACACAAGCATCTATACTTTCTTTGTTGCCCGTTTCAGATTGGCGTAGTGCAAAACGTACTTGTTCATGCATGCGAATGAGAATTTCGGCGGGGTCGAGAATTTTTTTCTCATTCACAGTTTCGTTCATGAGTGTATAGCCTATCATGCTCATAAAAGCCCCCGGCACGCCGTGCCCTGTGCAGTCTAATACTGCCATTACTATAGTATCATTGATTTTACTGAGCCAATAAAAATCACCCGATACAATATCTTTAGGAATGTATACCACAAAATAATTGTTAGCACCTAAGGTATGTCGAAGCCTATTTTCGAAGGGCAGTATCGCCTCCTGAATCGTTAGGGCAGAGCGTATGCTCGACATGATATGGGTGTTTTTGCGCTCTATGAGGTCTTTTTGCTTGCGTATTTCTTCGTTTTGTGTGCCTATTTTTTTGTATGCATTGGCATTATTAAGGGCTATTGCGGTATAAATGGCAACATTTCGCAAAATATTGATTTGGTAATCGTTGTAGGCATTTTTACGTCTGCTTTGTACGCTGATAAAACCGATGGCTTCTTCGCCTTGCATCAGCGGCAAACAGATGATGGAGGTAAGTAAATCACCTTGTTTATAGCCACTGAGGTCATCAATGTATTGGCTGTATTCTTGTTGGATATTGCCCATAATGATTTCCTTTTTTTGCGAAAAACACAAACTCGAAAGCCTATCGCTACGGTGTGGGTCTATTTTGATACCGGGTATTTGCGTCCCCTCATAAAAGTACAGTTCGGAAATGAGCATATCTTCTTCGGGCACATAAAAAGCAATGGCTAACTCGCTGGCATCTAAGAGGTCATTAATGCTTTCATAGACGGTAAGAGCTATATTTTTGAAAGACAAATGCGAAGTAATGGTGCGCCCTATTTCGCTGAGTAGTTCTACACTCTGATAAGATTGTTGTAAAAGTTCAGATTGTTCGGCAATTTCTTTATTTTGAGAGGAAAGTGCCTTATTTATGTTTTTACTTATCCTGTTTCGATAATAGAGTACAAAAGTAACTGCTCCGATAATGAGAAGCCCCGCAATACCAAGTTGAATGATAAGGCTTTGGTTATTGAGTTCTAATTGTTTTTTTTGCAACTCTAATTGTTGTTCGCGTAGTTCGAGTTCATTGAGGTCTTTTTCTAAGGCAAGCATTCTCATTTCGTCTCCACTTGCTTTGGCTGTATCTGAGGCAATTTGCCATATTAGGTCATTGGCGGCTGCACCGATGTATTTTTGTATGGTAGGTTTTATTTTATCTTTGTATTGTTTGCTCGTAAAATAAGCCTTCAATGGTTCATTCCAATCACTTTCTAAGGGCATAATGAAAGCCAAACCTTCATTTTTTACTACAAAAAACTTTTGACGTTGTAGTTTTTTATTTTCATTGAAAAGTAAAAAGTAGCGTACCAAATGCAAATAACCCCATCGGTTATCTTCTTTGAGCAAAATATCTACCATTTGGTCTGTGCTATTGACAGCTTGGTATTGAAGGTCTTTCCAAAAGAGTTGTTTGATGTTTTGTATATTCCGCTCAAAAGTAGAGTTAGCAATGGTAACGGCTCTCAATTTTTTGAGATTGGTCTTGAAAGATGCCTCACTCTCAAACACTTGTGTATTGGCACTACTCACTACTACCTCTATATCGGGCATATAGGGTGGGGCAAATTGTACTTCTGTACTTCTGGCTTTTGTGATAGTTACGGAGCCAATGCCAAAACTACCTGGAGAAGAAGCCCTAATGCGCGCATAAAAATCTTCAAAATCGGGCTCTGGTTGCCAATCTACTTCTATAGTTATTTGGTAATTTTTTTCTGTAAATTTGATAAAGTCATAGAAAATATCATATTCTATGCCTTGTAATTTTTTTTCTGCACTACCATATACAAAGGGCAAATCTTCGTTATAAAACACTACCACCTGCCCTTTTTTATTTTTAAGGGTACTCTCCCAAGTGTCTTGAGCAAAAGTTTTCTGAAGACTAATAAAGGTAAGAAGAATAATAAAAGTGCAATAATATTTCATTTTTAAAAGCGCAAAATCGTGAAAGTAAAATTATCAAAATTCTTACCTAAATTGATTGAAAAGATACAAAAAAAAAACTTTTTTTCGTTTTTGATACAAACAAATATTTTCTGATGAAAAATATATTACTCATAACATTTTCATATTTCCTATTGGTAGGTGTTGCTTTCTCACAAAATAACATTAATAAATTGAAGGAGAATATCTCTCGCAAATGGGTGTTAAATAAGATAAAACTCGAGAAAACACTTTACGACTCGGAAGTAGTGCAGTCGCGTGCAGGAGTGAAAAATATCTTAGAATTTGCTGCTTCGGGGAAGTGTTATGTGAGAGATAGTAAAGGCAAAAAATTACAAGAAAATGCTTGGGCTTTCAGCGAAGATGGCTCAAGGCTTATCATACAATCTTCGGAAGATGGCGAATCACAAGCCTATCTCATTCTGAAACTCACCGCAAAAGAATTAGCCTTAGAGTTAGAAGACAAAAACGGCAACCAAATTTTTGTATATGCTGCCGTTAAAGAATAAGTAAGAAATACACTGGTGTTAAGCATGATACAAGGATTATTTTTTTAGAATATAAAACTAAATTTTTTCTCCAAAAAATGACTTTTGGTATATTTTTTTCGTAATGCCTTAAGAAAGTGCTCACATAATTATTATCTATTTTACTATGTTTCTACTCTACATTACTTTATCTTTTTCGGGTTTTACGCTCATTACTTGGCTCTTTTTCAGAGCGATACAACAATTTCGGTTTCCACCACACAACGATGACGATGGAGGAGGAATTCCACCACACCAAAATTTACCCATTATTGATACACCCCCAAGTAACAAAATTACAGATTTATTGGTAGATAGATGGTATGAAGATATACATCAACAAAAAAACGCTTAGCTCATTCCTATTTATAGTCAGTGCTTTGATGATAAGCATGGGGCTCATAAAAAATGCAAATGCGCAAACAGAAAGAAGCATCTACAACCAAAACGGAGATGCTATTGCTTACCTCGCTACCGAATGGCGTGGGGGAGAATGGATTATCTATTTTTTTAGTGGTTTGCCCGCTGCCTATTTAGAAACAGAAGGCAACCAAACCCATATATTTGGCTTCAATGGCAAACATTTGGGCTGGTTCGAGGAAAATATACTTTGGGACAATGAAGGCAACATCATTGGCTACACTGCCGAAGCCAACAACCTTCGCCTCAATTTTATTCCTTCTTTTGCAGAGCCTATCAAAATGATGAAAGAACTTACCCCTTTCAAAGAACCCAAAGAATTTCCTATCCCTTTCAAACCTATTCTGATGAATAGATGGGCTTATGAAGGTACAGAAAGTTGGCTTTATCAAGGAGTTTCAAAATAGATAGACTAAAAATTGCAATTCTCATAAATATATAATAGCTTTGCAACCTTTTTAAACGAAATATCATTCTCATTCCGAAAATACATATCTCCCATGGAAATTATTCTTAAAGTAGACGTAAAAGGGGTAGGCTACAAAAACGATGTAGTGAAAGTACGCGATGGATATGGCAGAAACTATCTCATTCCACAAGGCGTAGCCATTGAAGCTACTTCTTCTGCTAAAAAACAAGTTGCCGAAAACCTCAAACAAGCCGCCCATAAAGCTGCACGCATCAAACAAGATGCAGAACAATTGGCAGAGCAATTAGCCAACATCACCTTCGAAATCAAAGCAAAGGTAAGTGAAACAGGCAAAATATTTGGCTCCGTAACCACTATTCAAGTAGCTGACGCGCTCAAAGAAAAAGGATTTAACATAGACAGAAGAAAAATGTCTTTTGTAGAAAACGAAATCAAAACTTTGGGTAACTACCACGTAGAAATAGACCTACACAGAGAGGTAAAACAAAAAGTGCCTTTCACAGTAGTTCCTGCTAACTAAACAAAGCCATAGAACATATTGTTCTTTAAGAAAAACCTATAAGAGCCTCTGATTTGCTTTTGTAGGTTTTCATTTATGGTATCACTTCTCTAAATAATAATAAGTATGCTCTTTGTTGATAATCAAAATATTACGAACCCACAAATCAATTTAGCCTTAGAAGAATACATCGTCCGCAATTTTGATGCTGAAGAAGATTATTTACTCTTCTATATCAACAGCCCATCGCTCATCATCGGCAAACACCAAAATACCATAGAAGAAATCAACCCTGACTATGTCAAAGAAAACAACATCAACGTAGTAAGGCGTATTTCGGGCGGAGGTACCGTTTACCACGATTTAGGCAACCTTAATTTCAGTTTCCTCACACGCTACGATACCTCAAAAGTAAATAACTTTGAACAATTTACACGCCCCATCGTGAATGCCTTGCAAAAACTCGGCGTACCTGCTGAAATGACAGGCAGGAATGACATAGTAGCCGAAGGCAGAAAAATATCGGGCAATGCACAATTCTCTACTACCAAAAAAATGTTCAGTCATGGCACACTGCTTTTTAATTCTGAAATAGACAGCATCGTTTCGGCTTTGCAAGTAAAAGCTGATAAAATAGAATCAAAAGGCATCAAATCGGTAAGGAGTAGAGTGGCAAACATTAGCGAATTTCTAAAAGAACCCCTCACAATGGAGCAGTTCAAGGCTTATCTCTTGGAGCAAATCTTCCAAACCACCCTCGATAAAATACCTAAAGCCTTATTGACCGAACAAGATTGGAAAGCCATAGAAGAACTTTCTAAACAAAAATACCAAACTTGGGAATGGAACTATGGTCGCTCGCCCGAATTTGATATTCAGCGTGTAAACCGATTCGATTTTGGACAAATAGACGCGCGTATGCAGGTCAAAGAAGGCAGTATCATACAAATCAAATTCTATGGCGATTTCTTAGCGCATGGCGATTTGAGCGAGGTGGAAAACTTATTGCAAGGTGAAAAATACGAAAACAAAGCTATTGCCGAAGCCTTGGAAAGCCTTGACCTTAGTGAGTATTTTGGAAACATCAGTGCGCAAAACTTAGCCAACTTTCTCTGCGACTAAATCGCCTCGATAAGTCCAAACATCGTACATAACCCAACACCAAGTAAGGATATAGGGCAGGGCTTTGAGTTGATAATCATACACATACAAACGCCTATAGTAGGTCGGTACGATGTCAGTTGTGCTCAAACTTCCTAATATGAGTACCAATATCGCCCATACCCAATGAATGCGCCCCCATGTAGGTATTTGTGCCAACCAAATGGCTACCCCTACAAAGGCAATGATGTAGGTAGGTGATTCGGAACCGGGATTGAAGATGACTACAAACAAGAGCATAGAGGCTAAAAAAAGAAGTTTGAAGCGTATTTCATCAAAATAGCGATATTTTAGATACATAGAAAGAAAAAGCAGAATGGCAGGCAAGATGACTACACCATTGCTCACAGGATAACCCGAAAGCATGGTAAGAACGCCCATTACTGTCATTGAAACCCTTTGCGAATGCCCCAAAAGATTGCTGTACCACTCCTGATAGAGCCATACCAAATGCGAAGGACTTACAAAAAACAACGGCAATGCTACCCAAACGATAGTCCAAAAGGCAAAACTACCCGTAAAACGCCAAAATTGTTTTCGATACAATAGAAAAAATGCGCCTGCAATGGCAGGGTACAATTTTGTGAGAATGCCCAAAGTAAGTACTGCGGCTGCCCAAAAAGGCATTTCTTTTTCTAAAAAAACAAAAGTAAGAATGATGATGCCTGCAATGGCGGGGTTGGTTTGAAAATTGAGTACTGCCGTAAATAACTCGTGAAGGCTGAACAAAAGGATAAATGTTTTGGCTTTCTCGCCGATGGGCATTTGCCGAATACTATAAAACATAACTAACACCATTATTACATTCCAAACTACAGCCGAAAGTCCAAAAGGAAGCACCCAAAAAATACTCATTAGAGCGGCAAAAGTGGGTCCGTAGTTGAAAAGAGTGTTGTACTCTTGGTAATAGTGCCCATATAAATTTTTCCCCTCAATCAGATGCGCAAAACCATTTCGGAAGGCAATAAAATTATCGATATGTGGAAAACTAATCAATTCGCGAATACTAATTACTAAAGCCAAAACAATATATATAATCGCAATGAAATAAGGTTTTGCCCAAAAAGGCTGAGTTGTTGATGAATCTTTCAGCATGAGAAGGAAATAATAAAACGATTTAAAAACACACAAATATATAATAATAAAAGAGGCTGCCCAAGAAAAAATCTATAGACAGCCCTTTTTTATGAGTAAAAAAATTATTCTACCCCTACCTTAGCAGGCATATAAGCCTTCAAGATGCGTTTGGCTAAAGAATCTTTGTGCACTTCGTCTGCGCCATCATAGATACGCGCGCCTCTTTCGTGTCTGTAGAAGAAAGAAAGAACGGTATCTTCGGTGATGCCCAATGCGCCGTGTGTTTGTATGGCACGGTCTACGACCTTGAGCATAATATTGGCTACAAAAAACTTAATAGTAGAGATTTCATTGCGCACAGCGGCTGCCCCTTTTTCATCTATTTGGCGTGCCGTATCCAATACCATCAATCTGGCGGCATTGATTTCAGCGCGCGATTCAGCAATCCAATGCATCACAACTTGTTTGGTTGCAAGTGGCTCGTTGGGGTTAAGTTCACGCGCTACTGCACGTTGGCACATAAGTTCTAAAGAGCGTTCAGCAATACCAATCCAACGCATACAATGGTGAATGCGTCCTGGTCCGAGGCGGTGTTGTGCTAATTCAAATCCTTGTCCTTCGTGCCCAATAAGATTCGAGGCAGGAACTGTACAGTTTTCGTAGCGTACTTCGGCATGGCTTGCGTGCAATTCGCCTGCTTCACCCATAATCTTGATATTGCGGATAAATTTAAAACCCGGATTGTCTAAGGGAACAATAATCATGCTGGCTCTTTTGTGCGGGGCTGCATCGGGGTTGGTTACTGCCATTACTATAGCAAAAGAAGCCCCATCAGCCGAGCTGGTGAACCATTTGTGCCCATTGATGACATAGTGCCCATTTTCGCGCACGGCTGTAGTACCCAACCAAATAGGATTAGAGCCTGCAAATTCGGGTTCGGTCATAGAAAAGCAACTTCTGATTTTGCCATCGGCTAAGGGTTGCATATAGTTCTTTTTCTGTTCGGGTGTGCCAAACATGTGCAGTAGTTCAAAGTTGCCAATGTCAGGCGCTTGGCAGTTGAATGTGTAGTGCCCTAAGGGAGTATAAGCCAATACTTCGCTCACTTGCCCAAATTCGCAAAGACTAAGCCCCAAACCTCCCATTTCTTCGGGAAGATGTAAGCCCCATAGCCCCAACTGTCGTATTTTTTCGCGTTTTTTATCTAATTCGGCATAAACTTCTTTGAGGTTACCATTGAGAAAATCAGCTTCGTAGGGCATAATTTCCTCCATAAGGAAGGCTTTTACTTTGGGTAGTATTTCCTTCAGGCGTGGTGTGAGAAATAAATCTGTCATGTCGGTGGTTTTTATAAAATTTGATATGATGAGCAAATATGGCAAAAAAAGTTAGCATTTCAAAGATAAATTTCTAAAATAAAGCCCCAACTATAGCCCTGAATTTGCGTAGAAGTAAATATATATTGTAGGTAAAAAAATAAAAAAATGAAAAATATTTTCCTCACTTCTTTCACATATACAATGGCTACTGTTTTGATGACAGCCTGCCAGTCGGGAGTGGGTGTAAAAAATCGGATAGCACAAGTGGCATCTTCCTCCAATGTATTGTTGGAGAATACCTCGCCAGAACAACAAAAAATAATACAAGTAAAGGAAAAAGAAGAAGTTGCTTTGGATAGTTTTAAAAACCAGATTAAGAACCCTCAAGACGATAAAAAACTACCACAACAGACACGAAGTGTAAGAATGGAGGTGGCTCCGCTTGACTATGTGGTTGTGCATAACGATACTATTTTTAACGATTTAGAAATTAGTTTTTCTACTATCTGCCTCAATGACAAGGGTATAGAGCAAGATGTATTTTTTTATGAAAACAATATCGCGCATAAATCTACCTTGCTTACGCATAACTATAGCACGCTCATAGAGTTTCGTAGAGGGGGAAAGGTGATTGCCAAGGCGCAAATTTATAAAGATTTGTTTTATGATAAATTAGAAAAATCATTTGTCGAAAAATCTGTACTCAAACACCCCGATTTGGTACACTATGACGCGCAAAAACAAGAGGCTACTTTTCAGTTCGTGATAGGTATTCCTAGTACCGATTGGTTAGTAGTGGCGCGAATGAGCATCAATAGCTTAGGGCAAAAACAAATATTAGGCATTGATAATGTAAGTTTGTAAATGGATATCAAAGATTTGATTCTTACGCCTATCTATTTATTGGTGTTGTTTTTTTTTCTGAATAATTATAAAAATAAGATAGAAGACAGTCGTCTTAAAAGGTATTTTTTGCCTGCTGTTTATTTCAAAGTGTTAGGAGCTTTGGGATTGGGGTTGGTGTACCAATTTTACTATGGAGGGGGCGATACTTATAATTTTTTTAGAGATAGTCAAATCATTTGGAATACTTTTTTAGAAAATCCTTGGACAGCCGTGCGAATTGTTTTCGCGCCTGCGGCAGTATACGAGGGCGATTTATACGCTTATACGCGCTATATTTACTATTTTCAAGACCCACAAACCTACAATGTGATTCGTGTTTCGGGCTTTTTGGGGTTTTTTACTTTTCATACCTATAGTCTGATTGCTGTTGGTTTTGCAATGATTTCTTTTTCGGGTATGTGGGCATTGTATAAAGTTTTTTATCATCTATATCCGCGTTTGCATCGGCAGGCGGCTATATCGGTTTTTTTTGTGCCTTCGGTCTTTTTTTGGGGTTCGGGGCTGATGAAAGATAGCCTCACTTTGGGGGCTTTGGGTTGGCTATTGTATGGGGTGTATTTTGCGGTATTTGAGCGTAAATCTATATTGTTGAACAGTTTGATTATTATAATATGTGTGTTAATAATTCAAGCCATTAAAATTTATATACTACAGGTGTTTATTCCTACGGTTTTGTTGTGGATATTTCTTTCTTTTCGGAATCAAATACGCTCGCGCGCACTTCGTTGGATACTTTTGCCTATATTGCTTTTGGGTGCATTGCCTTTGGGTTTTTGGGCTATTCAGCGCATCAGTGCAGAGAATAAACTGTATAACTTGCAAGAACTTTCGCAAACTACCAAAACGACTGCCGAATGGCTTCGCTATGTGGCACAATCGCAGGGTGGTTCGGCGTATGACTTGGGTGAGTTCGATGGTACGGTACAAAATACGCTTTCCAAATTTCCGCAGGCAACTTGGTTGGGTTTGTTCCGTCCTTATTTGTTTGAGGCGCGCAATCCTTTGATGCTTTTATCGGCATTGGA
The DNA here is from genome assembly GCA_004293905.1 of Cytophagales bacterium. GTDB lineage: Bacteria > Bacteroidota > Bacteroidia > Cytophagales > Microscillaceae > RDZE01. Next base: position 105,004 of record RDZE01000021.1, read on the forward strand.
AACTACGTTTTTTCTTTACTTGTTCTTTTATATCATTACGCGTAGGCGTATTTATACTATTGGAGATGTATTTTTGAAAGAACCTTTTTTGGTGTTCGCACTTGGTTTTTCCGTCCTTTTTGCTTTTGCGGTAGCGGTGGCGAGTAGTAATTTTGGGACGTTGGTGCGCTACAAAATACCTTTTATTCCCTTTTTTATATTTATGTTGTATGTATTGAAATATAGGCTGACGGGCAAAAGAGGGCTTTATTGATTTTGAAGAGCAGAGGCGTAAATTTGTATTTTAATTTATGCTTATTTCAAAAAAAAATAGAATTAACAAAACAAGGAGGCGTTAATTAAACACCTCCTTGCATTTTTGAAGTAAGATAAAAAATTATTAAGCGTTTTTAGCGGCTTTTTTAGCTTCGAATTCTTTTCTGATAGCCTCTACATCTACATTAGGGATGATGGGCTTGCGCATAAGTTGTTTCATAACTGTTTTGCGGTTCTCAGCTCTTTGATAATTCTTGCGTACCTTACGTTGGAATCTTGTAACTGCCATAGTATTGCTATGTTAATGATAATTATCGTGTAATATATTGAAAATGGAGTGCAAAGGTAATGATTTTTTTGATTATTATTACTTTGTTTTAGTTTTTTTTATGGCTTTTTTCCAACCTCTGTATTTCAGACTTCGCCAATCGCTTCGTTGGGTGGGGCTGAAAACTTTGTTAGTGTTATTATAATTCTTTATCAGTTCATTGGGTGTCCATAGTTGGGCTTGTAGTCCTGCCAGATAAGCCACGCCAAGTGCGGTTGATTCGGGGGTTTGTGTTCTGATGACTTCTTTGTTGAGAATATCGGCTTGGAATTGCATCAGAAAATTGCTTTTCGAGGCTCCTCCGTCTACTTTGAGGTGCGAAAGAAGAATTTGTGTGTCGCGGCGCATTGCCTCAAGTACATCGCGTGTTTGGTAGGCGATGGATTCTAAGGCGGCTCTTATGATGGTGTTTTTGTCGCTATCGCGTGTGAGTCCATAGAGTGCGCCTCGTGCGTACATATCCCAGTGGGGTGCGCCCAACCCTACAAAAGCAGGGACAAAATAGACTTGATGGTCTTCGGGGGCTTTTTGTGCAAAATAATCAGCATCTTCGGCGTTGTCTATGAGGTGTAAGGAATCGCGCAGCCATTGAATGGCAGCCCCTGCAATAAAAATGCTGCCTTCTAAGGCATATAGGGGTGTTTCATTGAGTCCGCAGGCTAAGGTAGTAACCAGCCCTTCGTAAGAGAAAGGGGCAGTTTCGCCTACATTCATCAATATAAAACAGCCTGTTCCGTAGGTATTTTTGGCAGTACCTTTCTCCCAGCAGAATTGCCCAAACAAGGCGGCTTGTTGGTCGCCAGCGAGTGCTAATATAGGGATAGCGTGCCCTTCGTATTGCCAATAGCCAAAATCGGCGCGTGAGGGCTTCACTTCAGGCAGTAGCGAGGTGGGTATGTCAAATTTTTCTAATAGTTTGGTGTCCCATTGCAACTTTCTGATGTCGTAGAGCATTGTACGCGAGGCGTTGGTGTGGTCTGTATAGTGGCTTCTGCCTTCGGTTAGCTTCCAAAGTAGCCAAGTATCTACTGTTCCAAAACAAAGCTCTCCTTTTTGTGCTTTTTCTTTGGCATTGGGTATGTTTTCTAATAGCCAATGAACTTTGGTCGCCGAAAAGTAAGCATCTACTATTAAGCCTGTACTTTGCTGTATGTAAGATTCCCAGCCTTCTTCTTTGAGTTGGGTGCAAAAATCAGCCGTTCGCCTATCTTGCCACACGATGGCTTTTGCGATGGGTTGGCTTGTTTTTTTGTCCCATAGTATTGTGGTTTCTCTTTGGTTGGTGATGCCTATGGCTTTTATTGCTGTGGGGGCTATTTTGTGTTTTTCTATCAGTCGGAGCAGTACTTTTTGTTGGCTTTCCCAAATTTCTTGAGCATCATGCTCTACCCAGCCTGCTTCTGGAAAGTATTGGGTGAAGGCAAGTTGTTCTATGCCTACAATTTGTGCTTTTTCATCTATCAACACAGCCCTTGAGCTGGTAGTCCCTTGGTCGAGCGCAATGATATAAGATGACATAAATGAGGTAGGGGGTTTATTGAATATTTATTTTTGATAAAAATAGGAAAAATTAGTTTTTAAACAGAACTTGTTTCACATTTTTTTTATTATCACCCAAAAAAGGGAGGAAGATGTTGAAAAAAAACACTTTGTGACGGTTTTTATTTCTTTGTTTAGCTATAAAGAGGGTAGAATATAATAAAAAAAGGACTAATTAATACTAAGCGTTTGTTGCAAAAATATTAGAATTGTGTGATATACCACTCTTCCACCCTTTCCTCCTTTCCATTTTCATCATTTTTTGATGGTAGGAGATTGATGCCTTAGATTGCAAGAATATCACCCCCCACCACTGTTCCAAGTTTGTTTTAGTTAAATAGCTGAACTACTGTTGCAAGTACCTTAAAACAGTGGGGTTTTTCAGTCGGTTATTCTGCAAGAAGAACCACAGGAGGAGGTTTGAGAGGTTCTCAAGGACCTACTTTTTATTATATTTTTAGATTGTTAGATTAAATTTTTCTTAACAATGGAGAAAAAAGAATTAAAATATTATTTGGGGTGCGGTATTTTTCATAAAACATATTATCATTTTTACGATTACATAGAAGATATTGAAATAGAAGATATGCAAACCCGTTTAGAGCAAACAGAAACAAGATTAAGTAATATGGGTTGGTGGTTCGTACATCAAACTGAACGTCTAGGGTATATTTTTGTGATTGATGATGAAAAAGTATTAATTTATGATTGTGTTATAAATTTTGCAACAAAAGTTCATACTTTTTATCATTCAATTAACGAATTGAAACAGATGGAAGATTTTGATGAAAAAATATCTTCTTTCTATCTTTACTACTTAGAATAATTTATTAAGGATCTAAACGTGTCCGAATTGTTTCAAAAATATTTAGATGCTGAACCTTATTTTGAGAAGGCTAAAATACATCTTGATAATGAATTAACAGAAGTATCTCAAAAATACCTCCCACAAAATAAAATAGATATTTTGAATCAAAAAATGCTTCAATTGAACCAAAAATTAGCTACAAGATGGCTAAACATCGTTGAAGAAGCAAGTAAAAGATTTATCCCTAAAAACATACATGATAATGAATAACAGCTTATTTCCAGAAGAAGAAAAGACTGCCTCTCAAAAACAGACAATAGGAAAAACCGATATAACTTATATCCAAGCATCTTCTATCCTGACGGAGAGCAAAGGCTTTTTAGATGGATATGACTATAGTTTGAATCCTTATTCGGGCTGTTCATTTGGTTGTAATTATTGTTATGCAGCTTTTTTTGCTACCACACAAGACCAAAAAGAAAATTGGGGTTATTGGGTCAAAGTGAAAGAAAATGCATTACAATTGTTGAAAAAATTTCGCAAAAAAAAACTATCTGACAAAACAATTTATCTCAGCAGCGTAACAGACCCCTACCAACCCATTGAGAAGACTATTCAATTAACACGCAGTATTTTGCAAGAATTATTAGACTACCACCAAATAAAATTAGTAATTCAAACCCGAAGTCCATTGGTAGCAAATGACATAGATATACTGAAACAATTCGATCATGTTCAAATTAATGTGACTATTACTACAGATAGTGAAGAGGTACGAAAAGTCTACGAACCACTCTGCCCCTCAAATAAAGTACGGTTAAAAGCAGCTACCAAGATAAATGAAGCAGGTTTAAATACTTGCATTACTATGACCCCCTTGTTACCCATAGCAGATGCCGAAGCATTTGCAAAAAGTTTGGTTGCAACAGGGGTAAATCATTTTATAGTGCAACCATTTCATACAAGCAAAGGAAAATTTGCATCAAGTACAAGAGAGCAGAGCCTCATTATCAATAAAAAATACAACTGGGACAATGCAAAATACCTCGAAACGCTTGACGTATTAAAAGCGCATCTTCCCCATTTGGGAGAAGGAAAAGAAGGATTTAAGCCTATATTTTGGTAATTTTCTTCTTCTTGTTAATTTTTATTCCTCCTTTCCATTTCCCCCATTTTTTGATGGTAGTAATATAAAGTTATTGTTAAGTCAAAAATTACAGGAGTTTTTATGCCTTTTTACCTTCTATCTTGGCTGATAAAATACCCGCTTACTTCTGCCTTTTCCTGCTTCTCTATCTGCGAGAGTCCTGCACCTTTTCAGTAAAGCGCCTATATTTTTCTTATTTTTTTACGAGGCGATACCCGAAAACCCGACCCTCCTACAAGAGGCACAGGACCAATTCCTACATTAGAAGCATTTGAAGATAGATTTTTTTGAACTCTTTATGGAAACCAATGCCCTAACCCTAACACAGACCCAAAGGGAGCACTCCAATTTTTATTGCAAAAAGATCAACTCAATGACCTCGAGAAAAGACTTGTAGAAGAATTAAGGGTGATAACTAATGCCTATGACCCAAACATGCCTAACCACACTACCGATTCTGAAGGCGCACTTCAATGGCTGCTGAGTAAAATGGAATACTCAGGATTGCAAAATTTGACCCCACAGGAACAAAATTTGTTAAGAGAGCTATTGAAACAAAATTTGAATGACAATGTTCTCTATAGGATTGTTAAAACCGATAAAAAAGGAAAACGATATGGAACCCCAAACAATCCAGAAACGCCAAGTATAGACGAATTCAATCCAAGAATTATTGAAGTCAAAGCAGGCAACTTGGAAAATATAATTATAAGCAGGATGCATGATCTTCATCCTAATCAGACAGAATCAATAAAAAACATGAGTAATGAGGAACTCATCACTTTTCGCATTGATGACCCATTAGTGGTAACGGAACAGAATTGGTTATCAACCTGATAGGTGGTCATCATCGAACTCATGAAATTATAACAAGAGTAAAAAAAGGACTAATTAATACTAACACTGAAATACAAATACTTCTTCATGACTAAATCAAACTTAAGGAAATCTAAATTTGCTACACTCGATTTTTTCATTGAAAAATGCGAGCAAGATTTAATAGATTTAAAAAAAATAACACAAAATACTTTAAATACTTACTATGAAAATCTATCAAAACAAGATAAAATAATATGCTCTAAAGTAGTAGCATTTCTTACGAATAATGATTGTAAAACTTTGCAAATCGAAGAGCAACTCAGAAAAGTAACTCAGAAAAAACGTGTTTTAGTCTGTAGACTTATCCCTTTTGCATTTCAACTGAACACTCAAAACCCCGTATGGTCAAGTCGGATGATGGAAAATGCGATAAAATCAACAATGTTGATACCTAATGCTACCCTTTGCGATGTTTGCATAGCAATCTTTGAGGTAGTTAGTCATTTTGATATACCTTTGAACGCAGTCGTTAAAAATTTTTGTTTAGATTTTTCAAGGGTTTTTTATGTAAATTATCGGTTCGAACTGAAACAATTTAAGAAACTGATGTTTTGGTTTCCCCCCACGAATGAAAATAATACAACAATCGCCTTTCTAAAATACCTTTTAATACCTTTTGAATGTTATAATCCTGATTTTTTGATACAAATGATAGAAACATTCTCAAAAGATGTATTTTTCGATGAGTATGTTGATGCAGTTGATTTCTTTTTTACTAAACCCTTATACTACAATAAATTATCAAATTGGTTAGAAACTAAACCTTTAAACGAAATACAAAGGGAGAAACTTGCGAATTTTTTGCCACCAATAGTTTGATATTCTTCTTCAAACCTTATGTTACTCTTCCCCCTTTTTTTATCTTTGAGAGGGTAGAAAAGTATGAAAAGCATCCATTTTTTTCTTAGCATTTTGCAAAGCCTGCGTTTTTAGATGCGATTGACCCAATTAAAATACATTACCTCAATGAATTTATTGAATGACAAAACACTAGAAAATTCACCGATAGTTGCCAATAATCTTATGAATAGAGAAAGGCAAGCAATTGGTATAAATAGTTATCAACAAGCACTGCGATTGAATCCTATCACTTTTTTATCAAATAACATTGCTCACCAAGCCACTGTAAGATGGTTGGACTTATGCTGTGGGAGTGGTAAGGCACTGATTCAAAGTGCTTTGCATCTTGAAAAAATGGGGTTGAGCGAAAATATTATTTTAGAAGGGATAGATTTGGTAGATTTTTTTGATGAGATTCCGAATAGTATTTCTTTTCTGAAATTCCAAACAATGAACTTGAGCGAATGGACACCTACAGAAGAGTATGACCTTATCACTTGTGTACATGGGTTGCATTATATCGGTGATAAATTGAAATTAATCCAAAAATCAATTGGTGCATTAAAGAAAGATGGAGTATGGTTTGCACATTTGGATTTGAAGAATATTATTTTAGAAAACTCCCCAACGAAATTTAGAAAATGGCTCAAAAATCAAGGAATATCCTATCAGGTTACCAAAAAATTGTTGCATTGTGTAGGGAAAAAGGAACTTACTTATCCTTGGATTTATCAAGGGGCTGATGATAGGGCAGGTGCAAACTTTACGGGGCAAGCGGCTGTAACAGCCTATTACACAGAAAATTAGCCTACTTTATCAAGCAACTTTTATTTTTATAAACTTTGGCATAAATTTGCATCGAAATTTATCAAATCTATTATCAAAATTTAAAACCCATGATACATTACTGCTTAAAACTGTTTTTGTTAATCACTTTTGTTCTTAGCCTGCCTACTCTTTCTTTGGCACAATACAAAGAGCTTTATG
>RDZE01000005.1 GCA_004293905.1 Cytophagales bacterium
TGGGAGAGTTCGTAAATTTGGGCGGTTTTGTCCACATATACACAGCCTTCAGTGCGCAAACGGGCAAAATCTTGTATGCCAAGTGGATATTTTTGCATAGTGCAAAGATAGTTATTTTTCAATCATCACTTTTGTAAACAGATAGTTCTCCATAAATATTTTCATATTTGATGTGCACCACTATATTCCGTTTAATGAGTTGAGAAGCAAATTTCATTTCTTTTACTCCAAAAACTTTTATTTTTTCATTGGCTGCAAAAACTTTTTTCTCAATAGGATTGGTCGTATAAAAATCGTAAGAGAATTGAGGGTCTTTGATGCAATCTTTGGCAAGTTGTGCAAAATCTTTATACTGCTTACCATCTACATAATAATATGCCTCTTTTACAATGGCTGCCCCTACGCCCTTGTTTTGTACTTGGCAATAAAAACCTTCTGCCGATATGCTGATTTCGGCTTCTAAATATGCCCAAACTGCTGCTTTTTGCTGATTTTGCATAATTTGGGTTTGAATGGCAGTAATGACAAAAGTAGATAAACTTATTAACAAAGAAAGACTTGCTACAATCATCTCCACTCGAATAGGGCTTTTCGGAGTAGCTACTGTTGTATTGATAGGCATTGGTTTTTCTTCATTTGCCTTGTTTTCTTCTTTGGGTTCTTCTTCTAATTCCATAATTATTGCAAAAGTATAATCTTACTTTAAAAGCCTATCAATGAGTGCATTGAACTCTGTCTGAAAGCGTTGATAATGCTCACCCGTACCCGGACCGCTAAACCCCGTATGAATACGTTGTACTTTGCCCGTTTTATCTATGATAATGGTAGTAGGAAAAGCCAAAAGTGCATTGAGCATAGGAAGTGTTTTAGCGGCTTCTTCCTTATTGTTTGTGCCCGCAATCAATACTTCGTATTGTATCTTAAAACGTTCTTTCATCGCTTTTACACGCTCTTTAGCTACTTCAAAAACAGGGCTACGCTCATACGCCAAACCGATTATCTCTACGCCACGTTGTTTATTTTGTTCGTACCAAGGGGCTAAAAAAGCCGTTTCGTCCATACAATTAGGACACCAAGAACCTAAAATTTGTATGATAACTACTTTGTTTTTATATTTTTCATCTTCTAAACTAATTTTTTGCCCTTCTAAATTAGGAAAAGAAAACGTTATTTTGTCATAGCCTTGTTTTAAGAAAGTGAGTTGGTCGGGAGCGGGCAAAGTCGCTTGCGGATTAGGACGCGCTACCCAAGTCTCGAAACCTGCTTTCCCTGACCAAAAACTACCCTTCATTGTGCCATCGGGTTGTAGTTTTGCTTCAAAAACAAATGCATGGCTCATATCAAAAGTATACAACGACATCACATCATTTTCAGCTTTGCCATATAAATAACGGTAATCGCCCGTAGTAGTCAAAAAAGTACCTTCTATGCCTTTTTGGTTGGCATCTGCCCTAAAAATACCAATGGCAGGATAGGCGTTTTTGCTATCAGGATTGAAAGTTACCTCCCAAGTACCCGAAATTTTTTTTTCACTACTTACAGCATAAGTAGGCATAGCACTCTGTTTTTCCAATACAAAATCTACTTCGTAGGCATTGGCTAAACCATAACGCACCCATTTCCCTACGATTTTTTTTCCCTCAGCCTCTTTTTTGCCTTGAAGCACTGCATCAAATAAATCCATGTGCCAATAAATACTGTCGCCTTGCATTACTGTTTCGTCAAAAGGCAATTTTTCGGCTCCATTCCTAATAAAAGACTTGCCCTCTGCGCCGTTTTCTACTTCTATTACAAAAGGCAACTGAACACCATTTTGCAAAGCCAAATGCCCTACCCAAAAAGTAGTAGTAGCAGTATTTTGTGCCTGAATCATAAAAAAGGAAGTTAAAAAGAGAAAAAATGAAAGAAAAAATTTGGTATACATTGTTTTAGTAGAAGATAAAGTGATGAATTGAAAACCTATTGTAATGTTTTACAAATTTATGATAAAAAAATAAATATTTGCTTGTTTGATAGCTTCTTGTATTGAAGGTAGTAAGACTGGAGGCTTATTTTATAAGCAAAGATGATGAAATCTTGTTATTGTGCTAAATTCCTCAAAATTTTAATACTATAGTAAAGCAGGGTATTGCAGTAGAGCCTTCTATCAGCTTAAGGCATTTTGAAGAATTAGATGATGACGAAATCAAACAATTTGTAGTTAATGCTATCAATTTTTTGAATGATGAAACCTAAGTTTTCAAATGTTTTTTAGCCCCCCCTACTTAAACGCCACCGAAACCATTATTTCACGAGCGGCTTTTTCCCATAGTGCCCTGTATTTGGCTTGTGTAGTAAAGTTAAAAACCCAAATACTGCTTTCGCTTACACAATACTGCAAATAAGAATATTGTTTCAGCACACCCGCCGAGCCTGTAGCATAGTTAGTTTCGGTTTCGGTTACCTCTGCCACAAACTCAAAAACTACAAAATCGCGCCCATTGATGGTTTGTATCTCATCTTGTATGAAGGTTACTTTTTGGTGCATTTTCAAAATACTACTTTTATAAAGATTGCGCATCATCTCCAAGTCATTCCTGCTCCAAGTAGCTTTTTCATCAAATTTAGTAAAATTCTTCGGAGGCGTAGTTTCTACACGATTGATACCAAAATCGGCACTTTTATCCTGAGAGCTTAACATTAAAACGGCTGATTTATACGCCCCATATTTTTTTGCATACTCATCATCGGTCATTGGCATAAAACTATCAGGCACACTGATTGTAAACTGGTTGGCTATTTTTTCTTTGCGCCATTTTGCTATTTCATTTTGTGCAAAAGCAACATACAAAGGCGAAAAAAAACCTAAAAAAAGAAAAAAAAGAAACTTTTTATGCATAATCATTCTTTAATAAATAAAATAAATTGAGGAAAAGGTTGCTATACACTAACGCCAATTTGAAAAAGAATACTATAAAAAGCAAGTATTTTTTATTTAGACTTTTTCTAAATTATACACTCTATGACTAAAATCAGTTTTCAAAAACAGAATAGCTATTAAATTTGTCGTAATAAATTAATAATCAACAGAAGAGCGCGAAAGCCAAATAGCAAATGATGAATAGTTTTCAGTTCAAAGCACTTATACTCAGTTATCGCACTGCCCCCATAGAGGTAAGAGAGCGCGTATCACTCAATGAAAATGAGTGTAAAGCCTTATTACAACAACTACGCACTATAGAGGCATTGCAAGATATTTTAGTAGTATCTACTTGCAACCGTACCGAAATATATTACAATGCAACACAAAACCAAGACGCTATTATTTTGCCTATTCTCTGCCAACTTAAAGGCATCTCATTAGATACTTATAGCCAATATTTTGAACATATTTTCATTGCCGATGAAGCCATCAGGCATCTTTTTGAAGTAGCCATCGGGCTCGATTCGCAAGTAGTTGGCGACCTACAGATAGCCAATCAGGTAAAACATGCCTACCAATGGGCTGCCGATATGGGCACAGCAGGTACATTCCTACACCGACTGATGCACACGATTTTTTTCACGAATAAAAGAGTAGTGCAAGAAACTAATTTCCGTTCGGGTATTGCCTCTACTTCTTATGCCGCTGTAGAACTTGCTGAGGAGTTTTCCGACCTTTTTCTTCAGCCCAAAATATTGCTTATTGGCACAGGCGAAATCGGACGCGATGTATTCCTAAATCTCTTGGAAAGCAATTTAGAATATATCTCTGTGAGCAACCGTACCCGCCAAAAAGCCGAAGAACTAACCAAAAATACACGTGCCATCGTTTTAGATTATGATGATATTCATGCACACATAGCCGAAGCCGATATTATCATTTCTACACTGAGCACTCCTACACCCCTTATTACCTACCGAACACTTAAAAATACAAATATAGACGCTTTCAAATACTTCATTGACCTCTCCGTACCACGCAGTGTAGCCACCGATGTAGAGCAAATCGCAGGTGCGGTTGTTTATAACATAGATATGATTACTGCCAAAGTCAATGAAGCACTATCGCGCCGCTTGGCTGCTATCCCCGATGTAAGAGCCATCATCGGCGAAGCCATTTACGATTTTTTAGATTGGAGCAAAGAAATGGAAGTTTCGCCCGTGATTCAAAAAATGAAACAAGCCTTAGAGCAAATTCGCTTGGAAGAATTAGACCGTTGTATGAAAGAACTTTCCTCAGATGAGAGCGAAAAAGTAGAGCGCATTACCAAAAATATAGTCCAAAAAATACTCAAATTACCCGTTTTACAACTCAAAGCCGCTTGCAAAAGAGGAGAAGCCGACTCATTGATAGATGTACTCAATGAACTTTTCGACTTGGAAAAAATTCCCCAAAAGATAAGAAAAAATTAATGTTTTTCTTCTATATTTGTACTTATTATGAGAGTAGCTTTTTTTTTATTCCTTTTCGTATTAGTAGCGCAAAGTAGTTTCGCACAGCGACCTATGCCAAAAAAAATTGGAGATTGGTACTACTATGTAGACTCACAAAATAAAATCATCGATAAATTAGGACAATGGGACACAGCAGGTTATTTCCTAAGCGATTTTGCAGCGGTTTGGAAAGATGGACAAGAAATTTATCTTGATAAATCAGGCAATAGTTATCCTGCTGTTTACAATGTGAAAGACCTAAAACCACACATTACAGCGATTAATTTGAAGGCAAAAAAATTGGAAAAAATTCCTGATGAGGTATTTGAAAACGAACAATTAAGAGTACTTATTTTGCAAAAAAATAGTATTACAGAAATTCCTTCTGATATAGGTAAGTTATTAAATTTAGAATATTTGGATTTAGAAACTAACTTACTGAAAAACCTACCCACCGAAATAGGATTACTAAAAAATCTATATTTCCTTGATCTAGAAAATAATTTTCTCACTAACCTCCCTGAAACCATTACTCAATTAAAAAATCTAAAGATATTAAATTTATATGGCAATGATCTTGACAAACAATCAGTAAGATTATTATATTTTCTTGATTTAGATTTGTTATTTTACTAAATCAATTCTTGCTATTTTTCTACCCCAAAGCCGCAGCGATAGCCGCAGTCATAAAACATGCCAAACTTGCCGCTATCAAAGCCCTAATACCCAAACGCGAAAGTTCTGATTGTAGGCTGGCACGTTCGGGAGCCATCGCACTAATGCCTCCTAACTGAATGGCTATGGAAGAAAAGTTAGAAAAACCACACAAAGCATAAGTAGCTATCAATACTGATTTTTCGCTCAATAATCCTTCTTGTTTCATACGTGCCAAATCTAAATAGGCGACAAACTCATTAATAGCCGTTTTCTGACCAATAAGACTACCCACCAGCAAAGTTTCGTTCCAGTCTACCCCCATCAAAAAAGCTAAAGGTCTGCCTATTTGTCCAAAAAAATACTCTAAAGACATTTTTTTAAACACTCCACCTGTTTGTTCCTCTATCAATGCATTGACTTGTATGAGGTTGCCCAATTCGCCCAAAAGATGATTGACCATTGCTATTACGGCAATAAACGCCAAGAGCATTCCTCCGACATTGAGCGCGAGTTTCAAACCGTCTGCTGCCCCCGTTGACATGGCATCTAAGAGATTTACGCCTAATTTTTCTTTGCTAATCGTAAGCTGTGTATTGATTTTATCGGGTTCACTTTCTGGAAAAAGTAATTTTGCCATCACTACTGCCGCAGGCGCACTCATAATAGAGGCACTTAATAGATGCGCCGCAAATAGCTCACGCTCTGCTGTACTGTTGCCCCCCAAAAAAGTAACATACGCCGCCATCACTCCCCCCGCAATAGTAGCCATTCCGCCTGTCATCACACACATCAGTTCAGAAGTAGTCATTTTATTGATGAAGGGTTTAATCAATAAAGGAGCTTCGGTTTGCCCTACAAAAATATTACCTGCTGCCGAAAGACTTTCCGGACCTGAGAGTTTCATGGTTTTGGTCATTATCCAAGCAATGCCATAGACAATTCTTTGTAGAATGCCTAAATAGTACAAAGCAGCAGTAACTGTGGAGAAAAAAATGACCGTAGGCAATACCTGAAAAGCCACAATAAAACCCAAAGAATGTTTTACATTAGGAGCATTGTTGCTGTTTTTGGCTAAATCGCCAAAAAGGAATTCAGAACCTGCCAAAGAAAAATCTAAAAATTTGACAAAAGCCGCGCTCACTTCCCTAAAAAGAAAATTGACCCACTCTACTCTAATGACCAACCAGCCAAAAATAAATTGTAAGAGCACCCCTACAATGACCAATTGCCAATTAATAGCTTTTCTGTTGTTAGAAAGTAAATAGCCTATCAATATAAAGACAGCTACTCCGAATACACCTCTTGCCAAATCCATGTGTAAAATAATTGATTTTTGCAAAGGTAATAATGTTTTCGATTATCAAAAGACTAAGGCTTCAAAAAAAGGAAAATAAAAAACCCTTGTGATGATTTTTATTCACAAGGGTTTGATTATCAGGAAAATATTTAAGTTTTATTGCTGTACGATGTATTCTATTTCAGCAGTTAAGTTATTGCCTGTGCCTGTAATGGTTTTAATTCTCATATAACCTTTTTTACCAGAAGTATTCACAAAAGCATAAGTATTGCCTACTGTAATCGCTACTCTTGTACTAGTATTAGCAACAGTGATGGCATCTAATTGTGCAAAAGTAACAGTATTGAGTGCGGCAGGAGGTGTTTCTAATTTGAAGAGTGTAGTACGTGAGCCTGCATATTGTGTTAAACCTACCGATGAACGAGCATCAGGAGAAATAAGTGAAGCCGTTCCAGAAGTTCCTAATCCGAAGGTAACATCTATGGTACTAATATTAGCAAATGCTTGCGAAGAGAAATAAACAATACCTGTAGAAGTTGCTAAGTAGCTACCCACAGCAAAATTGCCTTCAGAGCCTAAATTCACGGTTTTAGTACCGAAAACGGTTCCACCACCACCAGTAGCGGCTGCCACTGTGAAGTCGCCCGAAGAAGTCCCTGTTTTGCTATTTACTGTTACACTGATTTTGCCCGTAGTAGCCCCCGTAGGTACTGTTACGGTCAGTGAGTTGGCGGTAGCGGCAGTAACAGTAGCATTCGTATTATTGAATCTAACTGTATTGTTAGCGGGTGTCGCACTAAATCCTTCGCCTGTAATGATGACAGTAGTACCAACTACGCCTGTATTTGGCGCAAAGCCCGTAATACCCGGACCGTCTATGACTGTATAAGCCAATTCAGTTTCTACGGCAGGGTTGTCAGGGTTTTGTACAGTTACACGAATAGCATAGCTACCGGGTGTTTCATTGACAATGTAAGTGTAGCTCGCGCTGAAAGTAGAATCTCTCTTTTTGCTTAGTTGGGGTGCTTCGTCAAATTTGAGTACTGTTTTTACACCAGTAGCTTTGTCTATCTTGGCTATTTCGAACTGCTCAAAACCGCCAGAAGCTGTAGCGGTAACTTTAAAACTGAGAGCTTCTCCTTTTTGATAAGTTGTTTTGCCAGTTGTTAGGTTTTCAATATTTACAGTAGCGATGGGTTTTACTCCTTTGGAGCAACTCGTCAGAACGCCTGCAAATAATGTAAGGGTGATAAGTGAAAAGAAAAAATGGGTAAATTGTTTCATATTGCATTTTTGTTTTTAAATGTATAAAGCATATACGTATACTTACTTTGTTTGGTTACTGAATTCTGATACTTATCAATAATATATCATCAACTTGGTCTTCTTTTCCTTTCCATTGTTTGAGGTGTTGTTCTAATAATTGTTTCTGTTGAGTGCTTTCATTATTAGATAACTGTCGAAGTAGCTCTTTGAATTTTTTGCTTCCCATTTTTCTGCCTGTTTGCTCTCCGAATTGGTCTTTGTAGCCATCGCTTGAAAGGTAAATGACATCATCAGGGAAAAGTTCTAAGGTCGCATTACTAATAACAACGGGCAGTTTTTGCTTCAATCTGTTAAAATCTACGCCTCCTATTGTGATTTTATCGCCCTGAAATTCTATCAGTTCTTCTTGGCGCACAATATAAATAGGACGCCCCGCCGAAGAGCACTGCATTTTGTAGTTCTCGAGGTCTATGACACAGAGCGAAATTTCCATACCATCTTGGCTATTTTGCTCATTAAGCTCTTGATTGAGCTCTTTTTGTATTTCTCGGTTAAGTTTAAATAGTATTTCAGAGGTATCTAAACTATCGCCATAGTAAATAATTTGGGAAAGTAAATTACTACCAAGCATCGCCATAATAGCACCCGGTACGCCGTGCCCTGTACAATCAGCAGAGGCTATGACAAAATACTTTTTCCCGTTTCTTTGAATTTGGTCGTACCAGTAAAAATCGCCCGAAACGATGTCTTTAGGCTCAAATAGTATAAAGGATTCAGGAAAATAGGATTGTAGAAGGTGCTCTTCAGGGAGCATAGATTGTTGTATGCGACTTGCATAGTTGATGCTTGCGGTAATGTCTTTGTTTTTACTTTCTATTTCCGAATAGGCTAACTTTATTTTTAAATTTTGCTCTTCTATTTTGTCTTTTTGGGCTGAAATTTCTTCTTTTTGCTCATTGATTTTTAGGAATTTGAGTTCCAATTCTTCATTCATTTCGCTTTGCTCTTTGATTTTCCTTTTAAGGTTTTTTGCCATCTTATGAAGCTGTACGCTCAATTTTTTGATTTCATCGTGGGTTTTCACCCTAAATTCGGTATCTAAATGTCCGTTGGCTATTCTTTCTGCGGCTTTTGCCAATAGCAGTATGGGCTGAGTAATACGGCGAGCTACAACAAGCGTAATGACAATAGAGATGGAAAGTATAAAAGCCAACACATAAAACATTTTATTGCGAATTTCTTGTAAAGGCAAATAAACCGATTTTGTAGGCATATTGAGTACCAATGCCCAATGATTGCCTTTGAAATCTAAATAGCCTTTGTCTTTTACATAAAAATAAAGCGTGTTGTTCGTTTCATAGTTATTTACATCTCTTTCTTTCAGAAGTTCCCATACTGGAGTTTCTGCATAGTGTTGTTTTAGGGCAGCTTTTTCGTTATAACTGGAGTACAAAATTGTGTTATCGGAAGCGATAAGGTCTAAATGTAATTTTTCCTTACCCAATATTTTTCTTTCTTCTTCATTCACAAAAACCTCGTACAGATGCTGAATGAGTACACGTGTTACCAATACGCCTATCACTTTTCCATTGTAATCCTTGACAGTTGAGGCAAAGTGCATTACGATTTGCCCTACCGATTCGGAAAGTGAAATATCCATCACAGTTTGTTCGTAATTAGGGGCTTGGTTAATTTTTTGCCAGTATCTTGAATTACTATGTTTCTCACCTACTGACAGTCCTTTACTATCAGCAATTCTTACCCTATCAATCGTAAAATAAGAAATGGAATAGTACAATGGGTTCGTTTTCTGAATTTCAAGCAGTAGTTCATTTAGCTGCTTAGTGTTATATAACTCTATTGAGCGTAAAATAGGGTTGAGGGAGGCTGTTTTTATATCACTCAAACGCTGATACATAAAACGCTCTATATTGTCCATTTTTGTGGTAGCGCGTTGTGTCAAATCGGTTATAATTTGGGCTTTGAGTGTGTTTTGGGCTTCTTGATTGGCAAAGTAAAAAAGTGTAAGACTCGTAAAAAGAACTACAAAAATACACAATAATATAAATTTAGTATACAAGCTCATGAGTATAGGGTTGAGGCTATTTTAAGCACAAAAATAAAGCCCTTATCAGTGTTGTAATCACATAATTATATTATCTTTGTGTGAAGTTTAGGTGAAGGAATAATCAATAAAAAAAATCCAAATAGATACAAAAAAAGTTAAAAATATGGTACTCATAGATGGTAAAATTTGCGCTACTCGTTGGAAAAGCGAAATTTCGCAAGCTGTTTCCTTGTTACAATCAGAAAGCAAAATTACCCCACATTTGGCGGCTATATTGGTAGGCAACGACCCTGCAAGCGAGGCATACGTAGCAGGCAAAGTAAAAGACTGCGAAGAAGTAGGGTTTCACTCTACATTGATTCGTTTTGAGGCAACTGTAAGCCAAACCGTTCTATTGCAAAAAATAGAAGAAATCAACCAGAACCCTTCCATTCATGGGCTAATTGTGCAACTTCCTTTACCCAAACATATAGATGCTAATTTGGTAACCGAAACCATTGCCCCTGAAAAAGATGTAGATGGTTTTCACCCTGTACAAGTAGGGCGAATGACTAAAAATTTACCTGCTTATATCTCTGCCACTCCTTTAGGTGTACTAAAAATGTTGGAATATTATGAAATAGAAACCGCAGGAAAACATTGTGTGGTAATAGGTAGAAGTCAGATTGTAGGTATGCCTATGAGTATTTTGATGCTACGCAACGCCCCACAAGGAAATTGTACGGTTACGACTTGTCATAGCCGAACGCCCGATTTGGCATATTTTACGCGCCAAGCCGACATATTGATTGCTGCCATAGGGATTCCACACTTTGTAAAAGCCGATATGGTAAAACCTCAGGCAGTAGTGATAGATGTAGGCATCAATCGCATAGAGGATAAAAGCAAAACAAGTGGATTTCGTTTGGTAGGTGATGTTGATTTCGAAACAGTAGCTCCTATTAGTAGTCATATTACGCCCGTTCCCGGAGGAGTAGGCTTGATGACACGCGCCGCATTACTTTATAATACCCTATTGGCTGCAAAATTATCTTTCCATCAATAAATTTTGATGTGCTTGTTGTTGGAACATTTTTTGGGCAAAAGAATTATCTTTACTCAATTCTCTGCGCTGTACGGTAAGGGCTTGTTCTTTTTGTGTAGGTTTGATGATACCTTTGATATAAAGTGTGAGCATTTTCTCTGAATCTTGTAAATAAACAGTGAGCGATTTGATAAAAACGCCTTGTTTATCACCCGTATAAAAAGATAAATGAATTTCGTCTTTTTTCCATTCCGTAGTGAGGCAATCGCAACGTGTTTCTACTTTAGCGATTTTTATCTCTTTCCCAAAAATTTCAGTCATATTGAAAGTATATCCTACGGTTGCGCCTGTTTCTACAAAGCCAAAATCGTGCATATACTGTTTTTCTTCTTGTGTTTGGGCTTTTAGATAAGAAAAACTGACCAAACAGCAGTAGGTAATGGTAAGAAAAATGATTTTTTTCATGGTGTTATTTTGTATTGAGTTGATATGGTTAGGTAGATTTCAAATATTGTGCAAATTTTTCAAAATTTCCTCGAAATCTTCAGTATATATTTTTTTTTCTTTCCAAAGGGTGAGTTTTTGCTCCAATTTTTCTTCGGGGTATCCTTTCCAAAAAATAGCTTCTATCATTTCGCTTTTATCATAAAAAGCCTCTAATAGAGGACTAAAAACTTGCCAATAAGAATGGGTAGGTTCTTGGTTTTCGATAAGAATGATAAGGCGTGAAGATTCCTGCCGTATTAGTTGTGCGTAGTATTGCAGGGTTATTTTTTCGCTTAGATTGTCTATTTCATACACATGCCAACCCCTATGTTGTGTGGCTATACTTTGTAGTATTTTCCAGTTGGGAAAGAGGTTGGACTGTGCATGATAGGGATATAATTGGAGATAAAGTATAATGGGCATACTTTATTTCATTTTTTTCTTTTCGCGCTTTAAACGTTTGGCTTTTAGCATTGCAATCCGTTTTCTTTGCTTTTGTTTGATTTTCTTTTTAAGGATTTTCTCTTTTGCTAAGTCATTTATTTGTTTCGCAATTTCCCATGTTTCATCTACTATTTTTATAACAGTAGTTTTAGCTTTGGCGGCTGGCGCGGGGAACAAGCCTTTTTTTCGTCTGCCTACTTTGGGTCTTACTTGTTGTGAAGCTTTTTCAAAACCTAACTGACGCAGTTTTTGCGCTATTTTGATAATTGCTTCGCATATTTCTTGATTATCTTCGGCTCTTTGCAAGGCATTACGCCAACTCATGAGCTTAGTCATAATCATGCTGTAATCTTTACTACCTGGAATACGTACTATGCTTGTTCTCTTTGGTATTCCATTTTTGTCAACAAGTTTTGGGCTGGTGGTTTCACGTGACATAGTGGATTATTAAAGTGGATTAAAGAAGGAAAAAAATGGGTGTTTATTTGGTCTTAGCCAAAACGTCTTTTACCTCATCTAACAATACGATTTCTTCTTTGAATACATAAGCACCTGTTTTTTCTGATTTGATGGTGCGAATGATTTTTGCGTAATTTTTTTGTGATGAAGGGTCTTTTAAGGTTGCAACTACTTTCTTTGCCATATTCTTAAATTTTTTAGAGTTATGTATTTGATTTAGAGTGCAAATTTACTATTTTTATTTCTCTTTTACAATTTTTTTTCCATTTTTTTGGTCTATAATATCTGTTATATGAGTTTGCAATTAGTAGAGAGAGAACTAAAAAAGCGGCTAAGGTTTCCCTATCATTGGGGGCGTATGCAGAATGATGCCGATGATGGACTCACAAGGTATGTGTATTCCATTGAAAATTTTGAAGACTTATTGGCTGAAACCGAGCAACGATTTGGCAATAGAGAAGATTTTGAAGATTTATTTAATTACGCGCTGAATCGTTGGTACAATTTTCATTCGGCAAAGGCAATAGAGAGTGTTTTTAAGGAAAATATCTTAGTAAAAAGCCATACAAGCACAAAAGACAAATACATAGATTTTTGGTTGCAGGGTATTCCATTTGACCACAAGACGACTGTTTTCCCAAAGGGTTTTCCTTGTACTTTGGCACAAGCGCAAGAGAATCCTTTGCTACTAATCGATTGGCTCTATGAAAATCAAAGTCAACAACAAAGAAAACATCATAAAAACAGGTTGTTTGTTGTGCTTCATCAAACCAAGGGCGAACATTGGCGTTTGAAGGCAGAGTTGCAATGGCTTGGGCAATTGATAGAAAGTTATTTGGGGAGCTTTAGTAAAGAAAAACTCTATATACCTACTTTTGCAAATGGGCAAAAAGAGATTTTGTTGGCTGATGTGATTTGGGCAATACAAACATAAATACCAACTACCAACCAAACATGACTCCTAAAGTAGCATTGACATTGAGCATTTCGATGGGGCTATTATAAAGATACCCTACATGGTGTTGATGCACCACTAAATTATTAGGATTTTGGAAATTGGCAACTACTTCGTCTGCATATTGGATATTGCGCGAGGTGGGCGCATCTATGCTCATGTACGATACATTTCCTCCTACGGTATAGTGGCAATTGATGTCTAAATAGAGAAATTCTTTGGGCATTTTTTTGCTGAAAATGGCTAAATCGGTACGTAAACCTACGCCTATGCTTCTTGTGAAAGCACCATCACGGGCTAAGTTGGTATTTTCGATAGGGCGGCAGGCATCAGTATCGTTAGGGTCAGCGATGAAGAGTTTTGTCCAATAGGGGCTATAACCCGCTTTTAGAGAAATATAAGGAGAAATAGGACTATTGGGGAGTAAATCATACTCTACCAAAAGGTTGAAATTGGCAAAATTATTTGTAATTTCTACGTGTGTTTCTACTTGCGAGCCGTCTTGAAATACATAATTGAGGTCTTGTCTTTGTGAGCCATATACATTGAGTGCCATTTCAAAACCTATTCTTAGCGGCATTTTGGGCAGTCGGTAGCTAAGGTCAAAGCCTATGCCGTGTCCTTGTTGTATATTTACAGCCATCATTCCCATAGGGTTGGCGTAGTTGTAACCGATACGCATTGCAAATTGTGCATAAGTTATTTGCATAAAAATTGTTGAAAAACAAAAGGAAAGTATGAGTTTTTTCATGGTTCTGATGGGTAATTTTTGGGGGTATACGTATGAAATGACTTTTCTATTACAATTCTGCTATAATTTTTTGGCACAAAAGCGTTGTGCTAAATTCCTTTTCTGCCAATAGCCTCGCATTTTGTTGCCCTTTTTTTACTTTTGAATAGTCTTCTGCAAATGTACAAAGAGTTAATAGACTTTGTTTAGGATTTTCGGGGGGTAGATAAGCACCTATGTTGTGCTGTTCGATGGTATTTTTAAGCCAACCTTTCGTATTGGTAAAGCATATTTTGCCTGCCGCCAAGCCTTCAAAAAACTTATTGGGGCTGTTCCATTCGAGTATTGGGTGAGGGAGAAAAGAAATATAAATGGCTTGTACTTTTGCATAAAGTTCGGGGAGTTGTTTTTTGGGCAATGGGTCGAGCCATTTTACTACGGTTTGTAGGTTTTGTTGGATAGTGTTTTTTTGTAATCGTTCTTTTTCTTTTCCTTCGCCTATGAGCCAAAACTGAAGGTTATGTTTGCCTTGTTCGATTGCTTCTTTTGCGATTGTTAAAAGGCTTTCTAAATGATTGGCATAGCCTATGGTGCCCGCATAAAGAACAATAAAAGGTTCGTTGGTCGAAAAAGAAAAATTGGGCTGAAAATACTGTGTATCTGCCATATTAGGAATCATCAATATTTTTTTCTGAGGGTATTTTTTTTCTAAATAAGTTTGTGTTGGTGGGGAAAGAGTAATGATTTTTTGGGCATTTTTATAGATTTGAGCAGCACTGTATTGGGCTATTTTTTGTAAGAATATAGATTTTAGTTGTTTTAGGGCTATGGGTATTTCAGGCCAAGCATCTCTGACTTCGAAGTAATAAGGCACTCTGAAACGATACCATGCGTATAGTGCAACCCAACCTACTGTGAGTGGAGTGCTTGTTGCGTAGCAAAATTTGGCATCGCTGCCTACTTTTTTGAGAATACTGATGCTTTGCCAACAATATTTTAAGAAGGCGTATATTCTTGCCCAAAAACCCAAATGATTGCTATAATAAATGGGTAAATAATGGATTTCTATGCCTTCGTATTGTTTTTTAGCATAGTTTTTTTCGTTGTGTGTTGTAATCATTATTACCTTGTAGCCCGCATCACAAAAGGCTTTTGCGATATAGTAGGAGCGTGAAGCACCTATTTCTTCGGGGGTTCTGAAATATTGGTGCAGATAGATGATTTTCATCTTTCTAAAAACGAGCGTTACTGTGTTTTAGATGATATTGGCTAACTGTTCTTTTATCTTTTCCAATTCTTCTTTCATTTGTACTACAAATTGTTGAATGAGTGCATCATTGGCTTTCGCACCCAAAGTATTAATTTCGCGCCCTATCTCTTGGGCTACAAAATGCAGCTTTTTGCCACTGTTTTCGGGGAGTGAAAGTGTATTGAGGAAATAATTAAGATGTGAAGCAAGGCGTTGTTTTTCTTCGGCTATGTCGAGCTTTTCTATATAATAAATCATCTCCTGCTCGAAACGATTTTTGTCATAGTTTTCGTCATTGTTGATTTCTTGTAGGCGGTTGAGCAGTCTTTGTCTTATATGTTGCTGGCGATTAGGTTCTTGCTTTTCTACTTCTTGCAACAGTGTTTTTATTTTTTGTATGGCTTGCTCAAATACTTTTTCTAATTTTTTGCCTTCTTCTTTTCTGAATGTGGTGCATTTTTGCAGTGCCTCTTTGCTTAGGCTGATTACTTTTGCCCAATCTTCCTCAGATAAGCCATCGCCTTGCGCGGCGGCTTGGTTATTCACATCTGGCAATTGCAACACCCATCGGAATAAATCTTGTGTGGAGGCTTCTAATTGCTCTGCCAATGTTTTTAATTGTTGATAATAATTAGTAATTAATTCCGTATTGAGTTGTAGTGTAGGGTTTACTTTCTTGAGGTGGTATTCTATATGAAAGTTTATTTTGCCTCTTTCTAAGGTTTCTTGTATCAGGTTGCGTATTTCGAGCTCGTGTTCGGGGGTGAGGTAGCGCGAAGTTTTGAGCATAGCATCGAAATATTTTGAGTTGAGGGTTTTTACCTCTGCAATGATAGAAATTTGCTCGTCGTCGTAAAGGCTACGTCCGAAACCAGTCATGGATACAATCATAATTTTGGCTATGAAATAGTTTTTTCTCAAAAGTAGGTATTTTTTTTGATAAAAAAAAATTAAATTCAAAGCTAAAAATTCAAAAATAAGGATATATATTAAATAACAGATATATTTTAACAACAAATCTTTCTCGATACTTCACTGTCCTCTTTTTAAAATAACGTTGAAAATAAGTAACATAAATAAACTATTATTTTCGTTTAGTAGCCTTTTTACTGTCCTTACCTATTAGCCATTCCAAATAAAACA
>RDZE01000006.1 GCA_004293905.1 Cytophagales bacterium
TTTGACTGCCTCGTGATGATATAAGATGTTTTGTCGGCGTGGGGAAATTCGTAGCCTTGCCCTATCACCCAATCATAGGTTTTTCTGCCTACAATCACTATGTCTATGCTTGCTACGAAATCGTTGTAGCCATAGTCCTCGCCTTCTTTTTGCACAATGCTCAAAAAACTGAGGTCATCATTGGGCTGTGCTATGTAACCATCTAAGGAGCAAGAAATATAAAGAATTAGTTTTCGTGGGTTCATGATTTATTGTGGTTTCTATGTTTTATTTAAAAATGTGGTGGTTTGTTTTATTTTCTTTTACTTCTATTTTCTTCAGTGTTATTTTTTGTGAAAATTTTGTCAATGTGGTTTTTTATATGTACTGAATTATTTTTTCCTTCCTTTCTTTATTTTTTCTTTAGTGAACAAATCGGCGGTATATTTTTCATAAAGCCCAAACAAAAACTCCATGCGGTTTGCCTCGCTTGTGAAAGGTTGAGGACGATATGCCAAGTCTACAGCTTTGTCAAGTTCATTATGCGCTTTTACCAAAGCAGGAGGCATCGTCAGAGGGTCGTATAGGTCTGCAAGAGAACTATTGGGAAATTGCTCACGCACATCTAACACTTTTTGGGCTGCTGTTTCTATGACTTTGATTTGTTTGTCTGTAGGGTTTTCTGCCCAAGGAAAATTGTTATATACTATTTCATTTGAATAACGAAAATCACTTTTTAAACGACCACAAACGGTTTTTACCCAAGCCATGTGCATTTCTGATTGTAGAATACCAAAATGGTACAAATTGGCTGTAGTATTCACTGAAAGACAAGTATCACTTACAATAATGGTATCATCAAAAAAACCCATCGGAATATATCTTCTATTTTCTGAACTTACTCTAGGAATCAAAATATATTTTCCAGAAGGTTGTCTAATTTCACCAAAAAGAGTAGATGTTTTGGATAGTTTTCGAGTAGCCTCCCGACTACTTGCCAAACGATATTTTTCTACTGCTTTTACTTTTGCAAAAACTTCAGGCATTTTTCTTAATTCATTAGGTTCTATATCAATAAGCCATAAACACCAACGTTTTTTGCCATTCAAAAACTCATGTGCTGAAACCATTGGTTTTATGTATTTTTCAGCATGAGGTTCTTTTTTCAATAATTCATGTTTTTCTTCTTCTGATAACAATAAATTGCCTCCATCATTAGGCATATTACCAAAAACAATTTTAGGAACATCAGAAATTGGTATTCTTCTTTTCTCTATTAAAATATCTTTGGCATCAATCAAATAGGGATTAATGTTTTTGGCTTTTATTTCGTGTGCTTCTCCTTTGATATTTTCATACTCAAAAATGCGTTTGTTGTCTGTGTCAAAATTCGCAAAGCCAATGATTACACAGTAGACCGCCGCTTTTCCTTTTGCTTCATTTGTCCATTTGAAAGTACGGTGTGCAAAATGGATTTTGATTTTGTATTTGTTCAGCATTTGTCCCCAAAGTATGTTGGTTTGTTCGCCTTGCACAATGGAATTGGTAGAAACAAAAGCAACTTTAATTTTAGTCTTTTGAATGTACTTCGCAGCTTTAACATACCAACCCGTTACATAGTCCAACTCACCAATGTTTTTTGCATTTTCAAATACCTTTATCAATCCATATTTTTGAGTTTGGTTCATAAGTCTTGACCCAATGAAAGGCGGATTTCCAAGAATATAAGAAAGTTCATTTTTAGCAACCACTTTTTCCCAATCGGTTTCTAATGCGTCTGCATGAATGATATTCGCCGCTTTTTGTAAGGGCAAACGGATAAAGTATTGTCCAAACTCACTACTCACTAACATATTCATTTGGTGGTCAATGAGCCACATAGCAACTTCGGCTATGCGCGCGGGAAATTCTTCGTATTCTATACCGCTAAATTGGTCTACGTTAATCCAAAGTATTTGGCTTACATCTAAAAAAGCCTTTCCTGATTTATTGAGTGCTTTGAGCACTTCAAATTCCAACAAGCGTAACTCGCGATAAGTAATGACCAAGAAATTGCCACAACCACAAGCGGGGTCAAGAAATCGGAGTGTGCTTAGTTTTTTATGGAACTCGGTGAGTTTGTTCTTATTGTCTTTGATGGTTTCGAATTCTGCCCAAAGTTCATCTAAAAAAAGAGGTTTGATGAGTTTTAAGATATTACTTTCGCTGGTGTAGTGCGCCCCTAAATTTCGGCGTTCTTTGGGGTTCATTACGCTTTGGAACATAGAGCCAAAAATGGCAGGCGATATTTTGCTCCAATCCAAATAACAACACTCTAAGAGTGATTGCCTCATTTTTGTATCAAAGCTGGCAGTGGGCAATATTTCCTCGAATAGTTTTCCATTCACATAGGGAAATTCTGCGAGTTGCTCATCAAGGTTTTTGAATCTTTTTTCTTTGGGAGTGTTCAATACCTGAAAAAGTTCTTGCAATTTGGGGGCGAGGTCGCTTCCGTCTATGTTGGTGCGTTGTTCTATGTATTCTTGGAATTGTTGTTTATTAAAAATAGTGGTATCTTCGGCAAAAAGGCAGAACAACATACGTACAAGGTACAATTCTAAGGGGTGTCCTGTGTAGCCAATTTCTTCGAGTCGGTCGTGGAGTTTGCCCATCAATTCGGCAGCTTTGATGTTAGCAGGGTCTTGCTCTTTGTAAACTCTTTTTTGGTAGCCAATCAGAAAACCAAAGTGCTGCACGTTTTGCACCAACTCATTGAGTTTGAATTCGGTTGTTTTATTGTCTTCGAGGTCGTAGAGCCTAAAAATTTCAAAATCGGACACTAAAATATATTTAGGCAGTTCGTGTTCTTTGAGTCCGTGTAAATATCCTTTGGCTTGTTCGTATGCTTTTAGAAGGTCTTTTCCTCTGCTTTTCATTTCTATGAGTATAGCACCTTTCCAAAGTAGGTCTATGTATCCATCTTTGTTGTCCAATTTTTTTACTCTATGTTCAAAACTTGATACTCTTTTGTTGCTAATACCAAAGATATTGAAAAAAGCAACTAAAAAAGGTTTTGCGTCCGCTTCTTCGTTTGTAGTGCCTGCCCATTCTTTCGAGAATTGCAAGGCGCGGTCTTTTATTTCATTCCAACTTAGGGGCATAGTTTTTTTAGAATTTCAATCGCAAATATAACAAAATAGTCATTAAAAAACAAGTAAGATACGAAAAAAGCGTATGTTATTTTTGTCTTTTTGATTAATCATTATACGCATATAAGAATACAAATATAACATTTATTTTGAAATACAAAGTCGAAAACCATTAACTATATCTTTGTCATCGCGTTGGCGGTGCTTATAGAGCTAACATAGAGTCTGAATTAGAATAACAAATATAATTTTTATTTCTGAAAAGGGTTTGCAAAAGCAGGATTATTGATAAATTCTTCGTCTGTAAGCATTTGTAAGAACAATAAGATGTCTTCTTTTTCCTGTTCTGTGAGTTGCAGGGTTTTTCCATTGGGTTCATTAGACGCATTCAAGATAAGCGGGTCTATGTTGGGTGAGAGTTGAATGTGTTCGTTGTAGTGGTCAAGCACTTCGCGGAGGGTTTTGAATCTCCCATCGTGCATGTAAGGGGCTGTTAGGGCTATATTGCGAAGTGTAGGGGCACGCCTTTTTCCCAAATCGAAAGGTTGTTTTGTAACATTTGCCAAACCAATATCTGTGGGGTTAAGGTCTAAACCATTGTCGTGAAAAGTATTCAGCGTTATCAGATGCGAGCCATGACAATCGCCACAATTCGCCCCTCTGAGGTTGGCTTCGGGGAGTGGGTGCGTAAAAAAGAGTTGTATGGCACGGAGTTCTTGTGCGGTAGGTTGTATTTCATTTCTGACTATTTTATCGTATTTTGAATTACTGGAAATAAGCGTGCGTTCGAATTGTGCAATGGCTTTGGCAATGTTTTCGGCAGTGATGTTTTCCGCGCCAAAGGCTTTGAGAAAAAGCGGAGGATATTCGGGTATTTGTTGTAGTTTTTGTTCCAAATCTTTGAGCGTCATACCCATTTCTATACTATCTACAATCGGGTGTAGGGCTTGTTCTTCAAGAGAGTTTGCCCTGCCGTCCCAAAAAAATTTATCTACCCATAGCAGATTGACGAGTGCCATTGCGCTTCTTGAGGTTGTTTTGCCACGAAAGCCAACGCTGAAAGCCAAGCCATCGCTAAAGGCTCTTTTTTGTTCGTGGCACGAGGCGCAAGAGGTAGAATTATTGCGCGAGAGGCGTACATCATAAAACAACATTCTGCCCAATGCAATCCCTTCTTCGGTGAGGGCATTATCAGGAGGAATGGTAAATTTTTTGCCAAAATGGGCAGGCAATTGAAGGCTGAAAGGGGTGCTGGTTGGTTGGGTAGGTTTGGGTAGGTTATTTTCTTGGCAAGCATAAAACCCAATTCCGAGGAGGACAAACCCGATGAGTTTTTTAAGTTGCATACTATTGTTTATGATTTATTTTCAAATCTTTCTATGTATTTGGCTATGTAAGCATTGAAGCTTTGTTGTTCGTCTTCTTCTAAAATACGATAAAAAATGGTGGTATTGCTGTCGCATTTTTTAGTAAATCGGAGCCATAAATCTTCACCTTTGCCCATACCAAATATTTTTTGAAACTCCATACGTGTAGTGTGTGCCTCAAAATCTATGAGTGATTGGAAAAAGAGGGATACTAAATCTTCTTTTTTTGTATTTTTCATAATTATTATTCGTATTTCAATACTAAACTATCTCTCCAATAAGATTGTTTTTTTGGGGGGAATAGAGGGCAAATATAGCTTTTTTTATCATAACTGCAAAAGGGTTTTATTGGTCTTCTGCCAAAATGATGTGTTTGTAGCGATTATAAAGATAGGCTGTAATAAGAAAAATACAAGCAATACTAAAAAACACAATAATACGGCTAAGGGTAGAAATGTATTTGAGGTCGAAGGCAAATATTTTTAAGATGACAATGCCAAAAATGGCAAAACCCGCCAAGCGCATCAATTTGCGTTTGAAAATAATCCCCCAAATAATCATACTCATAGAATAAATCCCCCACAAAATGGTATAGCCTATTTTTCTGATACTCTCCTGAATGGAAAGGAGTGCTTCTTTTTCGGCGGAGGAGTTCAGGATATTGAAGTGCAAAATTTCATAACTCAAAACAATAATAATGCATAAATTCAAAAATACATAGTATATTTTAGGAATTGCCATATAAGATTTATCATCGTTCCTAAAAAACAAACTCATAGTGATGACTGCTACTGCCAACGCAATGTAGCGAACGAAGCGATAGTTGAAATAACTATTGTCTATTGCAAAATAAATTTCGGTACTGTATACTTTTTGTGTGATGTAGTTGTCTAAGAGCATGGACGCGTGGGCTGTACCTACTAAGGCAAAAACAAATATAGCAATAATGTGCAGTTGTATTGCCAAACGATAAAGGTAGTCAGATTTTAATAATTTGATACCTACCCAAGTCGCTGCACTTAACAACAAAAGCCCATAACCGATGATGACATCGAGGCGGTTGTTGAGCAAATCGTAGTCGTAGTTTGTAAAACTGCTGTCTTTGTATTTTACTAAAATGGCTGTTTTTTGGTAAAGATAAAAGAATTGATAGTTGATTTCTTGTATTCCTAACAAAAACAATAACACCAATGCACCAAAACCAAATAAGTTGGTATATTCTTGTTGTTTTGCTTTATAAAACTGATAAGTGATAAAGAAAAGCCCCGCAATAAGCAATAAAGACAATAAGGCACTCATATTGAGAACGGGCATTTGCCAATCGGTCAGTATTATATTTTGGTAGTTTTTCCAATTGAAAATCATATTCAAAACACCCCAAGCCGCTAAAGCATTGGTTGCTTTGAGGTAAAATTTGCCCAAAGGTTTTCCCAAATAAGCCATCAAACAGGCTTGCGCGATGGCAATGCTACTGATGTAAATATCTGCATCTAAAAAGAATAAACATAAATTGAACAGTACCAACCCTTGCGCTAATATTGTATTGATAAAAGCATCGGACTGTTTTCGGAGGAAAAGCAAAACAGTAGTAACGACACCCAAAGCCAGCGAAATCACCAATAAGAACACTGCCAACGAGGGTCTTGGCTCACCTATTTCTACAAGGCTATAATCATTGAGGCTCATTAGAAAACCCACAGCAAACATAAAGAAGGTGTTCCAATTGAAAAAATTGATAATATTGTTGATTTTTTGAGGGTTTTGCCAATATTGGAAGACCAACATAGCCATAAAAGTAAACCCATAAATGTATCCAAAAACGGTGATGATGGTATGGTTTTCGGCATCGAATACGGAGCCGTTTGTCCAAGCTAAAAACAAAAACCAAGTGATGATGAAAGCAGCGTTTCGCATCGTTGCCCACTGCATACGCATTGAGAGCACCAAAACCCCCACATTGATGAGTGCTATATATGTCCAGAAAATGGCGATACTTCCGCCACTTTTGCTTAACAGTGGCGGTACGGCATAGGCTGCAATAAGCCCAAAAATAGCGATAGATTCTTGTTTGTAGCGTGTAGCCTCAAAAATGGTATAAACAGTAGCCAAAAGCATCAGCGCGAATGCCAATTCTACATTGGGAATATCATAAAGTATGTGCCCTAAATAGTTGCTCAGATACATCACCGCCGCACCTCCAGCAAAAAGAATCGCGCTATAGGTTTCGTATTTTTTGCGCAAATAATAAGAAAGACCAATGAGCACACCGCTGGCTACATAACCTAATAAAACACGCATCAGCGGGCTAATCCAATTGTTTTCTACGGCATAGTTAATAAAAATAGCTATCGAAACAATGAGCATCACTATCCCTATGCGACTGAGTAAATTCGTGCCTACATAGTCTTCCCAATCTCTTTCGGGTGTAGGTGTTTTTGGTTCTTCATTTTTTATCTCTTCTGCTTTTATCTCTTCTTTCTTTTTTTCTTCTGCCTTTATTTCTGTTATAATATTGTTAATAAATTCAGGCGTTATTTTCTCTTTTTCTTTCTCTTTTTCTTCTTGCTGTATATTTTCTGTAGTGGGTGTTGTTAGTACAGGGGCAGAAAAAGGGCTTTTTTCTTGTGAGGGGTCAAAAGATTGGGATTGAAGCGATGCGATTTCCGCGCGCATTTCCTCAATTTGCTGCAAAGTACGAGAAACTACAATGGAAAGATTGTTGAGTTTTTCGCTCAAAAGGTGCATTTTTTTTTCTTTTTCCGAATCCGAAAGAGCCATAAATGAGGGTATAAGGTATTTTAGAACAGCAAGATAGTAAATGTTTCCAATTTTTTAGAAAAACTTAAAAAGAAACTTTCAAACCGATGACCAAAATATCATCTGTCTGAAATTCTTTGCCTTCGGCGCGCCACGCTTCTATAGTATTCTCTAATTGTTGTTGTTGTGCGGTAAGTGGCAAATGATAAATCGTATGAAGCAATGTTTTGAAATGGCTGATGTAAAATCTTCTCTTTTTAGGACCGCCGAATTGGTCTTGAAAACCATCAGAAAAAAGATAAAACAATACCTCTTCATTGGCTTCGAAAGAGATTACGTGGTTTAGAAAATCTTTAGGCTCTTGATGCAAGCCACCTATATTTCTGTTATCACCTTTTATGGTCTTCAATTCGTGGTGCTGAACATATACCAATGGGTTTTTAGCCCCTGCAAAATGGACTTTTTTGCTTGCTTCTTCCAAAATGAGCAAGGTCATATCCATGCCATCTTTATTTTGGTTTTCAGATTGTTTCAGTAGCCTTATAATTCCTTTGTCCATTGCTTGAAGTATTTCGCCTGCATTGGCTTCAGGCATGCTGTTGATTACTTCTGTGAGCATATCATTACCCAACAAACTCATAAAAGCACCCGGAATGCCATGCCCCGTACAATCTACGGCAGCGATGTAAATTTTGCCGTGTTGCAACTTCATATAGTAAAAATCACCTGAAACAATGTCTTTGGGTTTGTGCAAAATAAAAAAATCGTTCAGTAAGCCCTCTATTTTGTAGAGTGGGTGCATGGCGGCTTCTTGTATTCTTTTAGCGTAGTTGATACTTTGTTTTACATCTTCATTTTGTCTTTCTATTTCGTTTTTTTGTGCTGAAATGGTATCTACGGTTGTGGCTAATTCTTCATTGAGTTGGTTTAGTTCTTCGTTCAGTTCTTGTACGGCGGCTTTTTGCATTTTGAGGGTGGCACGCGAGTTTTTCAGGTCTTGTGTCTGAAAATGGACTAAACTTGCCAAATAAACAGGGTATACGAACATCAATACCCCGCTTCCTGTAGCCAAACTTACAGAAATTTCTGCAAAAAATCTGAACTCTTCCCACAATAGAATTACAGACAAATTGACTATAGAAAATAACAACCCTAAGAAAAAGTATTTTACCCCGTGCGAAAGCATGAGATTGGTGAGTGTGAGGGTAAAAAATAATAAAGCAGGTGTAGAATAAATGGCGATAAAATTGGCAAAAATCCCTGAAAGGCTCACATCAAAAAGCATACAGTATCGTTCGTGTGCTTCGCTGAAGCCTGTTTTCCAATATTGAAGCCAAAAAGTAATGTGTGGATACACAAAACATGTAATCATCAGGACATAACAACTAAAAGAGGGGGTTAAATTTTGTTGATAATAATGTATTGCCAATAGTAGAAAAGCTATCAAATAACTAATGATAGCCGATATATAATAAAACCAATGAATGAATAACGGTTTGGCAAATACTTTCATTAGAACCTATTGTGTATTATTTATTTATGCATCTTTTTTATAAATCAGAGCTACGGCATGCGCCTCTACGCCTTCTTTTCTGCCTACAAATCCCATTGTTTCGGTGGTTGTGGCTTTTACGCTGATGTCCTCCTCCGAAATTTGCAGTACTTCTGCCATACATTTTTGCATTTCGGGCACAAAAGCATTGATTTTAGGAGCTTCTAAGCACAATACAGTATCTATATTACCTATTTCATATCCTTTGGCACGAATCATTTCGGCAACTCTTTTGAGCAATATTTTACTATCAATGCCTTTGTATTGAGGGTCTTTGTTTGAAAAGTGAAAACCAATGTCGCGCAGATTGGCTGCGCCTAAAAGCGCATCACAAACGGCATGAATGAGTACATCGGCATCGGAATGCCCAAAAGCACCGTGCGTATGTGGTATTTTGATGCCACCTATCCAAAAATCAACTCCTTCGGCGAGTTGGTGCACGTCATAACCTTTGCCTATTCTGTATTTAATCATGAGGGTAAAAATGTTTGATTTGTATAGCGGAAACCCAACACCAAAATGTCATCAGTTTGTGTGTTTTGCTCCATCCAATTTTCTAAAGTTTTATGTAATATATGGTATTGTTTTTCCAATGTTTCTTGGTGTATCTCCCGAAGTAGACTTCTGAAGCGTGTAATCATAAACTTTTTGTTGTGTTTGCCTCCAAATTGGTCTTGATAACCATCTGAAAATAAATAAAAGTGTGTATTTCCGCTGAGTTGTATGGTGTGTTTGGTGTAGCTTCTTTCTTTCTCATATTGCTCGCCTCCTATGGCTTGTTTAGTTCCTCTGATATAGTGAAGCTCATCGTTGATAATGTAAATCAAAGGTTTTTTAGCCCCTGCAAACTCTACTGTATTGTCCTTTTTATCAATCACCAAAAAAGCAACTTCCATTCCGTCTTGGTTGTGTTGTATCTTATCACTTTGGCGCAATGTTTTACGAATACCATTGTGCAAGGCTTGTAGTATA
Source organism: Cytophagales bacterium (assembly GCA_004293905.1). GTDB lineage: Bacteria > Bacteroidota > Bacteroidia > Cytophagales > Microscillaceae > RDZE01. The sequence continues at coordinate 9,756 of RDZE01000006.1, forward strand.
AGGTCGGGCGAGTGAATTTTTCTATAGTTAATGATTTCGTGCATCATTTCATTGCCCAACATACTCATAAAAGCACCCGGTACGCCGTGCCCTGTGCAATCGGCTACGGCAATGAATATTTTCTGTTCTATTTCTTGAATAAAATAAAAATCGCCCGAAACAATATCACGCGGTTTGTAAAGTACAAAATATTCAGGAAGTATTTTTTCTATATCTTCAGCAGGAGGCAGCATTACCGATTGTATTCTTTGTGCATACAGCAGACTCTCCATAATGTCCTCATTTTTTCTCTCTATGATATTTTTTTGCTTTTCTACGGCTTTTAGTGTAACCGCAATTTCATTTCTTTGCCTTTCCATCAATTTATTCCCTTGACGGAGGTCTTCGGCTATAGCCGCTATTTCAGTGGTGCGTTCTTTTACTTTTTCCTCTAATTCTTTGTTCTGATTGGTTTGTAGGCGTATAAATTCCTCGCGTGTGCGTTCTCTTTCTCTTTCATTCATCTGAATACGATAACCCAAGCCCATAGAGAAAATAATGATTTCTACCACATAGCCGCTTTGGTAGGTAAGCGCGAACATAATGCGTGATGCGCTGTAAAAAGTAAGCCCCAAGACAATAAAGCCAATCAAACCCAAAATACCTGCGGCACAAAAACGGTCTATGGCATTGCCTTTAAATATAAAATAAAAAGAAAAAAACATCACCATCAAAGACTCCACACCTATACTTGCAAAAGTGAGCGTATTGGTAAGCGGAAAATCGTTGTTGAAAAAACGAATATACATTTCTACTACCAAAATGACTGCTCGCAACCCAAGCCAATACACCAAAATACGGTAAAAAGTAGGGTAGCGACTTTTCAGATTAACAAAATAAATTACAAATATGATATAAAAAACACTTTGCCCATTGACCGAAATAAGCCAAAAGACATCATTCCATTCGGGTGTTTCGCTAATGAGAAAATTAATGATAAGCCCTTCAAAATAAAGAAAATAGACTGCAATACAAAACATGTAAAGCGAATAATAGATATAGGTTTGGTCGCGGCTTGTATAGTAAATGAAAAAATTATAGATAATCATAATCCAGACCAAGCCCTGAAAAATGCCTTGTATCAAACGACTTTGCTCTATCCAGTGCATTTGTTGTGTAGGCTCTACCAAACGAAAACGCATAGCAGGTGCTCGTTTATGCATATTTTTGATGCGCATATAGAGTTTGATAGGCTCCTGAACAGGAATGTGCAGTTTGAAAATATTGTATATCCCTTCTTGTATTTGTTTTTCAGATAAAGGGCGAAAAATACCCCCTTTGAGGAGATGAAATTTTTTGTGCAATATATCATACACATACAAATCTATATAACTATCTCTGCCCTCTACAAAAAAGTACCAATCGCTCATAGTACTTATCTTACTCACCATAGAAAGTTGTACCCAATACACCTTCTCAGGCGAAAACTTGCCCTTAAAATCGCTATAGGGGCGAAAAGGCAATTTTTTTCCCCATTGAGTAATTGAGGTTATATTTAAGGTATCTTCCGAAGGGTCAAGCTCAAGTAGGTAAGTACTTTTTTCTAAATCCAAAACTTCCCCTTCAGTGGCTTCTATTTGCACTACAGTTTCTTTTTTTTGGGCATTAATAGGGTAAAAAATACCAAAAAAGCCAAAAACAAAAACAAATATTTTTATTTTAAGAAGCACAAGCAGGGTTTATTTAAGCTGAAAAATTTTCCTATAAAATACTAATCAATCGATATGCAAAGTTAGTACCGTAAAGGAAAAGAACAAATTTTTTTCTTTTAAAAACACTTTATTTATAAAAAATGTTATACTTTTGTACTTTAAAATGAATCTAAATAAAAACAACCATGAGCAAAGACATAGACCTTGCCTTAGAAGAACATATCAACAACGAATATAAATATGGTTTCGAAACGCATATAGATACCGAAACAGCCCCCAAAGGACTCAATGAAGATATAGTACGATTCATTTCTGCCAAAAAAAATGAACCCGCTTGGATGCTCGAATGGCGTTTGAAAGCCTACCAACAATGGCTCAGCATGAAAACTCCACAATGGCAAAACCTTCAGTTCCCCGAAATCAATTACCAAGACATTATTTACTACGCTGCCCCTAAACAAAAAGTAAGCTACGACAGCCTCGACGAAGTAGACCCTGAACTCATCAAAACTTTTGAGAAATTGGGCATACCCCTCAACGAACAAAAAAGACTTACAGGCATAGCCGTAGATGCTGTAATAGACAGTGTATCTATCAAAACTACATTCAAAGAGAAATTAGCAGAATTAGGCATCATTTTTTGCTCCATGAGCGAAGCCATTCAAGAACACCCCGATTTAGTACGCAAATACATAGGCTCAGTAGTACCCGTGAATGACAATTATTTTGCCGCTCTCAACTCTGCCGTTTTTAGCGATGGTTCTTTCTGTTATATTCCCGAAGGCGTAAGATGCCCCATGGAACTCTCAACTTATTTCCGTATCAATGCCGCCAATACAGGGCAGTTTGAAAGAACTTTGCTCATTGCCGATAAAAGCAGCTATGTGAGTTACTTAGAAGGTTGCACCGCCCCCATGCGCGATGAAAACCAACTACACGCCGCCGTAGTAGAACTTATTGCCTTAGACAATGCCGAAATCAAATACTCCACAGTACAAAATTGGTATCCCGGTGATAAAAACGGAAAAGGTGGGATTTATAACTTCGTAACCAAACGTGGCATCTGTGCAGGCAATCATTCCAAAATCTCTTGGACACAAGTAGAAACAGGCTCTGCCATCACTTGGAAATACCCCAGTTGCATACTCAAAGGCGACCATTCTATTGGCGAATTTTACTCCGTAGCCGTAACCAACAATTTTCAACAAGCCGATACAGGTACTAAAATGATACACATTGGCAAAAACACCAAAAGCCGTATTGTATCTAAAGGCATTTCAGCAGGAAAAAGCCAAAACTCGTATCGCGGGCAAGTGAAAGTATTCAAACGTGCCGAAAACGCGCGCAATTTCTCCCAATGCGATTCTTTACTACTTGGCGACCAATGCGGAGCGCATACCTTCCCCTACATAGAAATAGACAACCCAAGCAGCACCATAGAACACGAAGCTACTACCTCAAAAATAGGAGAAGACCAACTCTTTTATTGTATGCAAAGAGGTATAGACCCCGAAACAGCCGTAGCCCTCATCGTCAATGGCTATGCCAAAGAAGTGCTTAAACAACTCCCGATGGAATTTGCTGTAGAAGCCCAAAAACTCTTGGCTATCAGCTTAGAAGGCAGTGTAGGGTAAAATATTTGTTTTTGTATATCACTCCATATATTTAAGTTCCATTTTTAACCAAAATGGGACTTTTGCTTTTTTAACTGATAGGGGTAAAAAATGATTTGTGTGTTTTTAACCGAAATGTGTTAATCAAACAGCTATTTGTGTTAATATATATTCAAAACCTTGAATAACTTTGTCAAAAAAAATAAATGAATCATTCGATAATTCATTCTAATTCAATTGCAGAAATTCGAGCCGTTTTTCGCTTGGATAAACCCACACACCCTTTAATCACGCTTCTCAACACCGAAAAATTGGCTTACGGAGAAGAAACCATTGGCAAGCGTTTTTCTTCTGACCTTTATTGTATAGCACTAAAAGATTCGGGCTGTGGAATAGATTATGGGCGAAATCCTTATGATTTTGACGATGGTGTTTTGATTTTTACTGCACCCAAACAAGTAATCACAATAAGGAAGCCACAAGCACTGAATCAAGTAAAAGGCTGGATGTTGTATTTTCATCCTGACCTTATCAGAAACACTACGCTTGGTTCAAAAATTGACACCTACCACTTCTTTAATTATGAAGTTCACGAGGCTTTGCACCTTTCCGAAAACGAACAGAATACCATGAATCAAATTGTGCAACTCATTCAAGATGAAATTAAAGAACGCATTGATAATCATAGTCAGCAAGTATTGGTTTCTAACATTGAATTGTTGCTTAATTATAGTAAACGATTTTACGAAAGACAATTCAATACACGTTCGGCGAGCCATAGTGATGTTGTTTCCAAAGTCGAAACGCTTCTTAAAAATTATTATTCACAAAATCAACTTATCGAAAAAGGACAACCTACTATTCAATATCTTGCGGAACATTGCCACTTATCAGCAAGTTATTTGAGTGATTTACTTGCCAAAGAAACAGGGCGTTCTGCCAAAGACCACATCAACGATTTTATCATTGATAAAGCCCAACATTTACTTTTAAGCTCTACACAATCAATAAGCGAGATTGCCTATTTTCTCGGTTTCAACTATCCCCATTATTTTGGCAGACTGTTCAAACAAAAAACAGGCAAAACGCCACAAGAGTTTAGACAACTCAATTAAAAAAGAGCAAAGTCCAAACATTTCTCTTTTTGTATTTCTGCGATTTGTGTTTAATTTTCTTTTTTTTGTGTTTAAACAGCAAAATAATAAAGAAGATATTTGCATCATTAAATCATATAAAATTTTAAAAAAATGAAACATAAAATTTTAGTTACAGGAGCAAGTGGTGCTTTTGGTAGCTTGACTTGTGTTCAATTAGTTGAAAACGGGCATCAAGTTGTGGGAACAATGCGTTCCTTAAAAGGAAAAAATGAATCTATTGCCCAAGAATTACAATCAAAAGGCGTGGAATTGCTTGAAATGGACGTAACCAACGAAGAAAGCGTAAATTCAGCAGTAAAATCAGCCATTGAAACAATGGGAGGTTTAGATACTGTTTTCAATAATGCGGGAATTGGAGCAAACGGCATTTTAGAATGTTTTACGGCAAATGACATTCAAAAAATGTTTGATGTGAATGTTTTTGGCGTTCAAAGATTAATGAGAGCCGTTTTGCCTCATTTAAGACAGCAAGGTAAAGGCACAATTATTCATACTTCGAGTTGTATTGGTAGAATTACCACACCTTTTTTGGCTTCTTATAGTGCATCAAAGTATGCTTTAGAATCGCTGGCAGAAGGTTACCGAGCCGAACTTTCAGGATTTGGTGGAACCGGGCGGTTTTCCAACGGCTTTTATGGGTGGAATGATTACTCCAAGCGACACCGAACGCCTAAGCCAATTTGGTGAAATGGCAAAACTTCCCGAAACCTCGTTAAATGGCTATGTGGCTTATGTGGAATCTATCCCTGCACAACGACCTGAAAGGGTGGCAGAGGCGATTGTGAGTTTGGTCAATATGCCTTTTGGCGAAAAACCGTTTAGAACGGTAGTTGATTTTTCGGGATTGAAACAGCCTATCGAAAAATACAATAAAGCGTTAAGCGAAGTTACAAACGCCATTTATACCACTAATGGAATCACCAATTTATTAACCTTAAACAAAGACCAAGATGCGTAAAACCATATTGATAACAGGCGCAAGCAGTGGCATTGGCAAAGCAACGGCTATTCATTTTCAGCAACAAGGTTGGAATGTGATTGCCACTATGCGTTCACCTGAAAAGGAAACAGAATTAAGAACATCACAGAATATTCATCTGGAGAAATTAGATGTTCTTGATGTAGAATCCATCAGCCAAGCTATTCAAAATGGAATTCAAAAATTTGGGAAAATAGATGCCTTAGTCAATAACGCAGGTTATGGTGCTTATGGTGCTTTGGAAGCCTTCCCAAGGGAAAATATTGTAAGACAATTTAACACCAATGTAATAGGTTTAATAGATGTTACCAAAGCTATTATTCCCCATTTCAGACAAAATAAAGAGGGTGTTATTGTCAATATTTCTTCCATAGGCGGGCAAATGACTTTTGCTTTGGGTTCTTTGTATCACGGAACAAAGTTTGCCGTTGAAGGCATTTCTGAATCTTTGCAATACGAAATGGCTGAAATTGGTGTCAAGGTAAAAATTGTAGAACCCGGGTTTATAGCCACAGATTTTGGAGGTCGTTCTTTTGATTTTCAAGCGGGTGAAATAGCAGAGTACAAGCCTATTATCAATGCTTTGATGAAACAGTGGCAAAATCCAAACAACACGATTTCGCCACCGAGTTTAGTGGCAGAAGTAATTTTTAGTGCCGTTACAGACGGGACAAATCAACTGCGATACCGAGCAGGAGATGACGCTAATTTCTTACTCGACAGCAGAAAGAAAATGACTGATGCAGAATTTTTTGAGATGATGAATAAGCAATTAGGAAAGTAAAAAACAGTAAATAACAAGTTTTTTTCAAAAGTATTTTTTATGGCTTCTAAAACAGTGAAGTGTTAAATTCGAGTTTTGTGTATCTAATCAAGTTTAGTCAAACATCAATAAAGAATAATACTTGTTTTTTGCGTTTGTTAAAAACAAAATTTGATGTAACTTGCAACAACAATTATAAAAATATGAAAAAGACTTTGTTTTTTTTACTATTAGGCACATTCTATTGGCAAACTGCCCAAAGCCAACCAGATTCTTCTTTTATAGAAAACATCGATGGCGTAACTTTTAAAATGATAAAAGTACAAGGAGGTAGTTTTCAGAAGGTGGTTGATCGTTATTCGAGCCAAACAACCAAGTATACCATCATACTCACCGACTACTACATCGCCGAAACTGAAGTTACACAAGCCCTTTGGCGTGCAGTAATGGGTAGCGACCCCGCCGAATTGTACAACAAAGGTTGTAATGAATGCCCCGTAGAACGTGTGAGTTGGAACGAAATTGTGAATGAGTTTTTACCCCAACTCGAAAAACGTACAGGCAAAAAATACCGACTCCCTACTGAAGCTGAATGGGAATATGCCGCAAAAGGAGGGCAAAAGAGCAAAGGTTATGAGTATGCAGGTGGTAACAATATCAACTTATTGGCTTGGTATTGGGGAAACTATTCGCAAAGTAAGTACGGAAGCGAAGGTACTACACACCCTGTAAAGACCAAATACCAAAATGAATTAGGCTTGTACGATATGACCGGTAATGTGTTGGAGTGGTGTCAAGATTGGTACAGCACGAATCTCTATGGAAATATTAGGGTACTGACCAATCCGGTCAATAATACTCCCGCTTACTATCGTGTGCTGAAAGGCGGTTCTTGGCTTATGGCTGAACATAGATGCCGAATAGAAGAGCAAGGAGTCGGTTTACCCGATACCCGTTACAATTACAATGGCTTTCGTCTTTGCATCTCTTTTTGAATAGCACTTCTTCATCACCCTTTTCTTACACCGCTGCCCAGCCACAAAGAAATCAGTACATACACCACATACGCCAACACAAACCAATAAAAATGGGGACTAAAGGTAAAAATTAACAAAAAAGCAACCGCCACCAAAGCAGAAAATTGTTTTTGCCAAGCATATTTCCATTGCATTTTAAACGATAAAAACGGCTTTTCCCATAGCATTAGCCAAGCAGCGATGAGGCTTATTATTATCAAAAATAAAGCATTGTACGCAAAATCATAATTGCGCTGATAATCTTCCAAACCAATGACAAGGCACGCAAAAATAGGTGTAGGCGTTCCTATAAAATAGTGGCTCTGTCGGGTATCGATATTGAATTTTGCCAGCCGAAAAATACCAGCCAAAAAAGGAACTACAGCCACTCCATACGCCACTACAGCCGAAAAATACATGCAAAACATTTGATAAAGTAAGACAGAAGGCAACGCACAAAAAGTGATGGCATCAGCCAAAGAATCGAGCTCTTTGCCAATCGCAGAGTAGGCTTTCAACCAACGCGCCAACGCTCCATCAGCCACATCGAACACAAAACCCGCCAATATACAATAGACTGCCATTTTGGGTTGCTTTTGCATGGCAAATAAAATGCCCGCTAAACCAGAAGCAGCATTACAAAGTGTGAGAAAATTAGGAATATATCGATACATATAAAAAAGAAAACTATCTTTGCAAAGATAAAATAAAAACCCTATTTTCTATGCAGTCAGACGTGAAACTCTTTGCTGGCACCCAATCTCAGTATCTTGCACAAGAGATAGCCCAATCCTATGGAAAACCCTTAGGAAAACTCAATATTCAACGATTCAGTGATGGCGAAATGTCGCCTCACTTTGAAGAGTCCATTCGTGGTTGTGAGGTCTATTTGATTCAATCTACCTTTCCACCTTCTGAAAACCTCATGGAATTGCTTCTGATGATAGATGCCGCTCGCCGCGCTTCTGCTCAATATGTTACGGTGGTCGTTCCCTATTTTGGCTATGCACGCCAAGACCGCAAGGACAAACCCCGCGTAGCGATTGCGGCTAAATTAGTGGCAAATTTGCTTTCCGCCGCAGGAGCAGACAGGCTCATGACTTGCGACCTTCACGCAGGGCAAATTCAAGGCTTTTTCGATTTCCCCGTAGACCATCTGGACGGCTCGGCGATATTCATTCCTTATATCAAACAAAATAGCTTAGAAAATTTGGTTTTTGCCGCCCCCGATGTTGGCGGTGTAGGCAGAGCAAGAAGTTTTGCCACCTATTTCCAATCCGATATGGTTGTATGCGACAAACACCGAAAAAGAGCCAATGAAGTAGCTTCTATGCAAATAATAGGCGATGTAAAAGATGCCAATGTAGTATTGGTAGATGATATTATCGATACAGGAGGAACTATCTGTAGGGCAGCAGAAATTATTATGGACAAAGGCGCGCGTTCAGTGAGAGCCATTTGCACACACCCTGTTCTATCGGGCAAGGCACACGAAAATATTGCCAATTCTGTATTGGAAGAGTTAGTAACGACCAACACAATTCCTATGCGCATAGAAAATCCTAAATTGAAAGTATTGAGCGTTGCAGAATTGTTTGCAACAGCCATCAAGCGCATTAATGAGCACGAGTCTATCAGCTCTTTGTTTGTTAATTAATTGCGAAGATGAAACCTATTTTTAGTAATGAAGCAGTAGTATTGGGCATATTACTGCTTTGGATAGCCATTGTTTTTCAGACAGAAAAGAAAGAAAGTTGGAAACGTTTTTATCAAATCTTTCCTCCTATTTTACTGTGTTATTTTGTCCCTTCACTTTTCAATATGGTTTGGTTTGCCGATACAGCTTGGGCATTCCGACTTATTTCGGGTGATGAAAAAGGAGGCTCGCAACTGTATGGAATTGTAGCGAATTATTTATTGCCTTCAAGCCTTATTTTACTCACTATCAGTATGGATTTGAAAGCTATAGCCCAATTAGGTACTAAAGCCGTATTGGTGTTTTTAGCAGGCACAGTAGGTGTAATAGTAGGTGCGCCTTTGGCGATGCTCATTGTAGGCTCTTTCGCCCCCGAAACTGTACAAGGCGAGGTTTGGCGTGGCTTGGCTACAATTGCAGGCAGTTGGATAGGGGGTTCTGCCAATCAAACAGCAATGAAAGAAGTGTTTGCTGTGCCCGAAGCGGTTTTTTCTATGATGATAGCCGTAGATGTATTGGTGGCAAATGTTTGGATGGCTTTTCTGCTGTACGGTGCGGGAAAAGCTGAAACAATGAATCGATGGCTAAGAGCAGACAATCAATTAATAGAGGAAATTCAGACGCGTATGGCTTCTTATCAGGCATCTATTACGCGCCCTGCTACCCTTACTGACCTTATTACTATAGTGGCTATAGGCTTCGCAGGTACAGGGCTTTCGCATGCATGTGCCGATGCAATAGTCCCTTTTATACAAACTAATGCACCTTATCTGTCGCAGTTTAGCCTTACTTCCAAATTTTTCTGGGTGGTCGTTTTGGCAACTACCTTTGGTATGTTGGCTTCGCTTTTTCCTTCGGTTAGGCGTTTAGAAGGGGCAGGAGCTTCCAAAATAGGAAGTGTATTTTTGTACCTCATGATAGCTACTATAGGTATGAAAATGAACGTATTAGCAATTACTGAAAATATGGGCTTGTTTTTAGTGGGAGTAATTTGGATGCTCATTCATGGCTTGATTATTTTTGGGGTAGCGCGTTTGCTCAGAGCTCCTTTTTTCTTTGTGGCAGTGGGAAGCCAAGCCAATATAGGGGGGGCATCTTCCGCGCCCGTAGTTGCTTCTGCTTTTCATCCTTCTTTAGCTTCTGTAGGCGTACTTTTGGCTGTATTAGGCTATGCCTTAGGCACTTATGGCGGTTGGTTGGCAGGTATGCTAATGCAATGGTTGGCTACGCCTTAAAAATAAGTGATTGTTAGTACCTAAAATTTTGCTCTAATAAATGTCATTGGACTTAAGATAGCCTACCAAGAAAAGTTAGCGATATATGCAAGCATCTTAACCCAAGACCAAGACAAAAAAGAGAGTGAAAAAAATCTACAGTCTGCATCGCCAAAGGCAAAGCGGGCAAAGAATATGAATTTGGGAACAAAATTGGGTTGATGATCAGTGCAAAACACTTGATTATCAATATAGTAGAGGCTTTTAAGGGGAATCCACACGATAGCAAAACCATAGAATACCAAATATTTTTTGTTTTATCATCGGCTTAGATTGAAAAAAAGTGATGCCAAAAAGGGGAAAGTGGCATTTTTAAAATATAAAAAATAAGGGTTTGGTTGGTATTTCACAAAAAACTTTATAAAATAGCAGCCCAAAAATAAAATATTTTACTCCAATGGCGCAAACAGAAAATAACACTATCAAAAACAGGCTTATTAATTCACGCACTGTATTTGTTGTATCAATTTTAGTCATCACGCTCACCGTCATAGGCGTTTGGTGGTGGGGCGTAGGGCAACATCGTAGCATTTACGAAAACTCTTTCATTTCCCTTAGTATTCTATCCGTTTTTTTCTTTACCTTCATCAGTGTAGGGCTTTATAGGGGCATAAAAATGAAAGACAACATCGGCGACCTCAGCGAACAACTCAAACTTTCTAAAATACCCGACCTCAGCAGCCACATGTGGGTAGAGTTTTTCCATTTTGATGGCATCATCGGCATACTCATTAGCATTGTCGTATGGTTAGCAGTCAGTATTGCTTTGGTTTTCTTCTTTTGGGCATTGGGAGCTGTATTGTGGGTAGGCGGCGTATTATTTGTGGCTATGCTCTACTGGATATTTTTCCGCGCGCTTCGGTTGGTATTCAAAAATTCCTACCATTGCAAAGGAAATGTATTCAAAAGTATTGCCTATGCTCTTTTTTACACTTTCTTATACAATAGTTGGATGTATGCCGTTACATGGGTAGCGCAAATGATTTCCTAAAACCACTTATAAATATGTTATTTCAAAAAAAAACAACTGTACTGACCTTACTCTGCTTGTCATTGCCCCTATTTTGGAGTTGTCAGGATACTGTACAACAAACCAAAAAAGAAGATTTTGATGAGAAAAATTTCATAGAAGATACCACTTCCAAAATCAATAACAAAGAAGATACCAACAGCATTAACAACCAAGATGAGTTTAAAAAATACGATTTCATCGATTCTTATGCCGAAGGACTTGCCAAAGTAAAACAAAAAGACAAATACGGCTACATAGACCAAAAACGCAAAGAAGTAATAGCACCTACTTATGACGATGCCGATTGGTTCAGCGAAGGACTTGCCAAAGTAAAACAAAAAGACAAATACGGCTACATAGACAAAAAAGGCAAAGTAATCATCGCTTTTCAATACGAACAAGCAGGCTCTTTTTACGAAGGTTTGGCAATGATAGAAAAAAACAAACAAAAAGGATACATCGATAAACAAGGGAATACAATCATTGCACCACAATACGATTGGGCGGGCAATTTCAAAAATGGCAGAGCCAAAGTAGCCAAAAATGGCAAATGGGGATTTATTAACACTAATGGGCAAGCTATCATTGCCCTACAATACGAAGGAGCGCGCGACTTCAGCGAAGGCTTCGCCGCTGTTTGGAAGGCAGGCAAATGGGGCTTTGTAGATACACAAGGCAAAGTAGTCATTCCTTTTGAGTACGAACGCGTAGAAGATTTTTTGCCCCCCAAAAAAGAAAATAAAGACGAAAAAGACAAAATTCAAGACAAAAACACCACAGAAATCCTCGCCAAAGTCCGAAAAAATGGCAAAGAATATTATATTAACAAACAAGGAGTTTGTATGAAAAATTGCAACTAAATGCCATAAATAGCGTAGAGTTTTAAAATTCACACTACTAAACAAATAATATTATGGCACAATACATCTCTTTCGATGACCAAGTAGAGGTAATCGGACTTAGCATTAACAGTTTTCTTAAAGCAATTCCCGCGTATGAATCTTTAATGATTGAGATACTAAGAAAACACGGTTTGCCAACCATAGAACCTGAAAATTGGTACAGCCAAACTTTATGGCTACAAGCCTTCAAAGAAATAGGGGAAAAATATGGCTCTAACACTTTGTTTGCCATTGGGAAAGCCATTCCCGAAAATGCCATTTTCCCTCCCGAAATACAAACCATAGAACAAGCCCTACATTCTATAGATGTAGCCTACCACATGAACCACCGCCACGGCGAAATAGGCTATTACAAGGTTACGGACTTCAACCCTGCTCTGCGTTTTGCCATCATGGAATGTAAAAACCCCTATCCAAGCCATTTTGACAGAGGCATTATCATGACAATGGCACGCAAATTTCGCCCACAAGATTCCATCGTAGTAGAGGTAGTCTTAGACGAAAACAAACCCACAAGGCTCAATGGGGCAGAAAGTTGCACCTACAGGGTCAGTTGGTAAGCACTTCATCAATCTCTTCAAAAACCTAACCGATGTACACCCCTCAATATTTCCAAACACAAGATTGGCGAAAGGTAAAAACACTCATCATCGAAAACCCTTTTGCCACGCTTGTTTCCACACACGAGCACAAATTAGTAGCCACACACCTCCCCTTAGAATTGGAGGAAAAAGGCGAAAAAGCCTATCTTGCGGGGCATATAGCACGCGCCAACCCTCAATGGCGTAGTTGGGCAGAAAATCCTCAAGAAATTTTAGTCATCATACAAGGAGCACACACCTATATATCCTCCTCTTGGTACGACCACGAAAACGTATCTACTTGGAACTATATGGCAGCACACCTCTACGGAAGCCTCAAAATCATAGAAGGCGAAGCCCTCCTAAAAAAACTCGAACAGCTCACCGAACGCTACGAGCAAGGGCGCGAAAATCCAAGATTGGTCGCCAATATGAGCCCCAACTACCTCAAAAACCAACTACGCGCCTTAGTAGGCTTCGAAATAGAAATCACGCATTGGGAAGCCTCTTTCAAACTTTCCCAAAATAGAGATGACAAAAACTACCACCAAATCATAGAGAAACTCCAACAAGAACCCCACCCCGATAGCCAGCGCATTGCCGAAGCCATGCAGCAAATAAGACCGCAAGAATGATTTTCCTTTCTTAGGGTTTGGAAATCCCTCATTTTTTTTTGAATATTGTAAAAATAAAACAACAAGAAAATTATGTTCGGATTTTTCAACGTTCCTCCTCCCAAAAATGAAACAGTGTTGGCTTATGCACCTCAATCGCCTGAGCGCGCTGCCCTACAAAAAGCAATTCAAGAACTTAGAAGCACCACCCGCGAAATACCCATGTATATCGGTGGCGAAAAAGTAACTACAGACCGAAAAAAGCGCATTGCCCCTCCGCACGACCATGCCCATACCTTAGGCTACTTCCATGCGGGCGATGCCTCGCACGTAACACAAGCGATACAAGCCGCGCTCAATGCCAAAAAAAATTGGGAAGAACTCCCTTGGCAACAAAGAGCCGCTATCTTTTTAAAAGCCGCAGACCTATTGGCTACTAAATACAGAGCCAAAATGAACGCCGCTACAATGCTTGGGCAGTCTAAAAATGCTTTTCAGGCAGAAATAGATGCCGCTTGCGAACTGATTGATTTTCTGAGGTTCAATGTTCATTTTATGACCCAAATCTACCAAATACAGCCCGAATCATCGGCAGGTATCTGGAACACAATGGAACACCGACCCCTTGAAGGCTTTATCCTTGCCATCACTCCTTTCAATTTCTCAGCCATTGGCGGGAACTTGCCTACTGCCCCCGCCCTATTAGGCAATACAGTGGTTTGGAAAGCTGCCGAAACCCAAATCTACTCCGCGAGCGTATTCATGGAAATACTCCAAGAAGCAGGTTTGCCCGAGGGAGTCATTAACTTGGTTTATGTAGACGGACCCACAGTCGGCGAGGTCGTATTCAATCACCCCGATTTAGCAGGCGTACACTTCACTGGCAGCACAGGCGTTTTCCAACACGTATGGCGAACCGTAGGCAACAACATTCATCTTTATCGTACTTATCCGCGCTTGGTAGGCGAAACAGGCGGAAAAGACTTTGTAATAGCACACAAATCTGCCGATGCCAAAGCCTTAGCAACTGCCTTAGTAAGAGGTGCTTTTGAGTACCAAGGGCAAAAATGTTCTGCTGCTTCTCGTGCCTATATTCCCTCCAATCTTTGGGAAGAGGTAAAAACCTATATGCAAAACGACCTCAAAGAAATTAAAATGGGAGGCGTAGAAGATTTTTCTAACTTTGTAAATGCCGTTATCGATGAAAAATCTTTTGATAAGATAGCCGAATACATAGACAATGCCAAAAAAGCACAAGGCGTAACCCTGATAGCAGGCGGAAATTATGACAAATCGAAGGGATACTTCATAGAGCCTACCGTACTCGAAGTAAAAGACCCTATGTATGTTACCATGTGCGAAGAAATCTTCGGACCTGTGCTTACCATCTATGTTTACCACGAAGAAAATTTTGAACAAACCCTCGAGTTAGTAGACCAAACCTCGCCCTACGCACTTACAGGGGCTGTATTTGCACAAGACAAATTTGCCATAGAATTAGCCTATAAAATGCTAAGAAATGCCGCAGGTAATTTTTATATCAATGACAAACCTACAGGGGCAGTCGTAGGACAACAGCCTTTTGGCGGTGCGCGTGCCTCTGGTACAAACGACAAAGCAGGCGGAATCCAAAACCTACTTCGTTGGGTATCGCCACGCTCTATCAAAGAAACCTTTAACCCACCTACGGATTATAAGTATCCTTTTTTGGCTAAAGATTAATTTCCAAAGGCTTGTGCGCTAACAGCCACCATGAAAGAAACTTGCTTGTATTATCATAAGCAAGTTTTTTTATACCCCTAATCATTAGAGTATACACGATTTGTTTATATATTTGTGTGTTTTATATTTCACAAACAAAAACATTATACCATGAGCAAATTCAGCAAGGACGATGCCGAAGACAATAAAATGCATGAACAGTACAAACGCCTCAAAGACACTGTAAAGAAGTGGCAAGAAAAAGGTTTTACACAGATAAAAATAGTAGAAAAAGTAAATGATTTTGCCAAAAAAAACAACCGCAATATCAAACTCTCTACCTCTGTACTGAGCAGAATGCTAAAACCCGAAAATATATCGCTCCGTAAATATGTGCAACTGAATGAAATTTTAAGACAGATAGAACAAGAAGGCGATATTTCACCCTTAGAAAAAAAACAAGACATCGGCACAATCATCAACAAGGTAGTAGGCAAATACCATATTTTTCACCTCAATACAGAGGGCAATGCACTCATTAAAAATGTACTTAACATAGAAACCGATGGAACGGTAAGCATTGAAGCCCACGACAACATAAAACATTATGGTAATATCCATATTTTTGAAAACACACTTGCTGCTATTAACATAAATCGCCTTAATGATAAACCTTTCTTTTACCAAATCACCTTCAACTTCAAAGGGTATTTAGGCTATGGCATTTCTACTCTACAACATATATGGGCGGTTTCTACCACTATTTCCCTCACTCAATTCCCGATGGCAAATATCCGATTGATTTTTCCCTTTTCCGAAGAAGATAAAAAGCAAAAAATAACAGGTGAATTAGTCCATTTGGATAGTGCTATATTTGCAAAATTAAAAATGCAATATCCTGTTTTAGAGGTATTTACAGAAAAAAACACCAAACTGACTTGCCACTACGAAATCAACGCAATGTATTGAAATTGCGTGGGAATTGTAGCAATTGCACAATTGCTTTTTATTGCCAACCCAACTACCGAACTTTGCCACCGAAAAATACACAATAACGCATGAAAACAATATTCCTTTTATTCTCGCACACCCTCACCGAAGACCAACTCCAAGACGCAGAAAAATCATTGGGGACTTCGCGCGTAGTAGCACTGCCCGAAGATTTACAGAAAAAATTTAGCAACGTTCCCCCAGACCTCATCACCATTGCCGAATACTTACAACCTATTGAGCAATGGCTACTAAACCTAGCCAAAGAAGGCGACTACGCACTCATTCAAGGCGATTTTGGGGCTACGCACTACCTCGTAAACCAATGCAAAAACAAGGGAGTTATTCCTGTATATGCTACTACAGAACGACAATCGATAGACCAAGTACAAACTGATGGCTCAGTAGTTACTCAGCGTATTTTTAAGCATAAAATGTTTAGAAAATATGAATAAGTTTTTCTAAAAAAGCTATCTTTGTGCCTCATTGACCACACTATAAGGGGTGCCTTACTTAATAACAGGCTGAGATTATACCCATAGAACCTGATGCGGGTAATGCCGCCGAAGGGAATAAAAGCATCACAACCACTATTATAATGGTTGTTATAGCCAAAGCATTTCTTAAAGGAGTGGGTGTTTATTTTTATTAACATCTATTAAAAAATTATGCAAACAAAAAAACAAATTATTTTCGGAAAGGCGAAAATACTCGTCTTTGGCTTATTATTTTGGGCAAATGATACCATTCTAAAAGCCCAAGATACGACAATAGTAGAAGTGGTAGAAATACCCAACAGCGACCCCAATGCAATAAGGGCAAAATTATTGGACGAAGTACTGATTAGCTATCAAGCAAACCAATACACTCCTATTTCTTACCTCGATATGCAGGGGTATCAATTCACTGAAAGAAGCACAGGGCAGGAACCCGCTTTTATATTCAGTGAAACGCCCTCTGTTACTGCCTATTCCGATGGGGGCGGCAATCAAGGCTATGCCTACATTCGTATGCGCGGCATAGACCAAACCCGCATCAATTTTACTTTTGATGGCGTACCTATCAACGAACCCGAAGACCAAGGTGCATTCCTTTCTAATTTTCCTGACTTGCTGAACTCCGTAAGCAAAGTACAAATACAAAGAGGTGTGGGCACAACCAAAAATGGTATGGCAAATTATGGCGGAAGTGTAGAAATGTTTTCCATCAATTCTGCAACGCGTTTTTTGCATTTTGGTGCAGATTATGGCTCTTTTAACAATTATCGCGTTTTTGCAGAGTACAACAGTGGTTTGCTACGCAAAAAAACTAATTTCTATTTGCGTGCTTCGCAACTCTATGGCGATGGCTACAAGTACAACGCCGCGAACAATAGCCAATCGGTCTATTTCAAAGCATCACACTTTACTGAAAAATCTGCCTTCAAACTCAATCTGCTCACAGGAAGGCAAAGAAATGGATTGGCTTGGTTAGGCGTTGCCGATTCACTCATTCAACAAGACAGGCGCACCAATGCCAATGCTATAACTGAAAAAGATGATTTTTCGCAAACCTTAGCACAATTACAACATGAGTGGTCTTTGTCCTCAAAATCCCAAATTACGACAAGTCTTTACTATATTTATGTAACAGGCAACTACGATTTCGATTTGAATAATTTTTTGGGCTTGCCACTTACCAACGAACTCTATAACTACAATTTTGAATCAAACCTTTTCGGTTTTTTTAGCAACTATAACTACAACCATTGGCGCAATAAATTTACTGTAGGTATACACGCCAATACCTACGGCAGGAGGCACTTAGGTTCTGAAAAGCAAACAGGCGTTCTCTATAGCAATGTAGGCTATAAACAAGAAGCAAGTGCTTTTGTAAAATGGGAAAAATCATTGGAAAAATGGGTTTTCTTTGCCGATTTGCAATATCGATATACCCAATTTCGCTACGAAGGCGATGTGCCTTTAGAAATGTTTAGCTGGCAATTTTTGAACCCCAAAGCAGGGATTACCTACCGAATAAACTCAAAATGGCAACTCTATTACAGCATTGGCAGGGTTGGCAGAGAGCCTACACGCAACGATATGTTCGGAGGCAACGATAATTTAATTGTTGATGGTTCTAACAATCCTTTTATTGCCATCAAAGACCCCGAATATGTCCTTGACCAAGCCTTAGGAATGAGATGGAATGCCAGCCAGAACCGCTTCTTACATTTCAATTTTTACCACATGCGTTTCAATAACGAAATAGTGCTCAATGGAAAATTCGGACCCAACGGTTTGGCACTTACCAACAATGTAGCCCAAAGTACACGCACAGGGGTAGAACTTTCTTGGAGTTATGGTATGAAAAAATGGCGATGGAACCATCAAAGCGCGTGGAACTACAGCGAAATCGTAGAAAATAACATTAGTTTTTCGCCCATTCTTACGCCGCCGCTCATCATCAACCAAGAAATAGAATATAGACTTAAACAATGGAAATTCGTACTTGTAGGGCGTTTTCAAGAGGCTTCTTATATCGATTTTGCCAATACTGCCCAAGTAGGAAGTTATTTTTTGCTCAATGCGCGCGTAAATTGGGATTATAAAAACTTGAGCGCAACGCTATTTGCTAATAATCTGCTCGATACACAATATTTTAATAATGGATATGTAGAAGCCGATGGCACACGTAAGTATTTTGTGCAGATGCCTACTAATTTTTCTTTGCAACTGTTATTTCATTTTTCTAAACCCTAAAAAAACAAAGAAACAATAGCGTGCATTCGTTTTTTAGTATTCATCATATTGCTTTTTACATAGGCAACTACCCGCTAAGTTATATAGAACTGATAGGCACCTTAGCGGGTTTGCTTTCTGTTTATTTGGCTTCAAGAGCTAATTTTTATACTTGGCATTGGGGTATTGTGAATGAAATTGCTTTTTTCCTCATTTTTTACCAAGTAAGGCTCTACGCCGATATGATGTTGCAAGTTTATTTTTTCATCACTACCCTCTATGGCATCGCCGAATGGCGGAAAAAAGACTATAGTGTAAAAATTGCCTATTTGTCATTGCGTTGGCGTTTCATCATCTTCTGCTTACTCTTGTTGGGTGTATCATTGATGAGCTATGTAGTAAGTCAATTGCACCTTTGGTTTGCGGCTTGGTTTCCTGAACCTTCTACTTATTGGGTCGCTGATTCTTTCGTATTAGTAGCGAGTATGATAGCCAATATATTATTAGTAAAAAAGAAAGTAGAAGCGTGGTATTTTTGGATAACTGTCAATATAACAAGTATTATGCTATACAGTTTTAAAGGCATTTATTTGATTGCATTCGAATATTGTATATTTTTGTTGTTGGCATTATACGGTTTATGGCAATGGCACAAGAAAACACATTCGTTTTTGGCAAATTCTTACCCTTTCACTGCGGACACGAAGCCCTAATTCGTTTTGCACTTTCTACACATGCCTATGTATATGTGTTAGTGTGCGCAGGGAGCAATGAACAACTTTCGGGAGAGGTGCGCCAAACTTGGATAAGAGAAACTTTTGCCTCCGAACTTGAGCGAATGTATATTGTGGTAGTGCCTTACGATGAATCGCGATTGCCAAATACCTCTGTAAGTTCGCGCGAGGTATCGGCATTGTGGGCAGCCCATTTCAACACGCTTTTGCAAGGCAAAGTACAGAGCCTTGTTACTTCCGAGCCTTACGGCGAATATGTGGCTTCGTATATGCAAATCAAGCACATAACCTACGACCCCGCAAGAAAACAGGTATCCATAAGTGCTACCAAAATACGACAACAACTATCCGAATACTGGCATTTTCTGCCTGCTGCCGTACAACGTTACTATGCTACAAAAGTAGTTATTTTGGGTTCAGAATCTGTCGGAAAAACAACATTAACACAATTTTTAGGCGATTTTTTTAAAGCACACATCATCACAGAAGCAGCGCGCGACCTCATTGCACACTCCGAACAAACCTCCCTGCACGATTTGCTACAGGTGATAGCCTTGCATACTAAAAACATAGAAAAAGCTGATTGCCAAATGCTCACTTGCATAGATACCGATTGGCATATTACGGCATCTTATGCACATTTTTTACTACAAACAGAATTAGAAGTGAGCCAAAACATTGTCAATACGCAAAAAGCGCATCTATACCTCTATCTTACTTGCGAAGTGCCCTATGTGCAAGATGGCACACGCTTAGCAGCCGAAGCCCGCCTTGCCTTAGACCAATCGCATAAGGATTTTTTGAGAGAAAAAGGGGTAAATTATGTGTTGATTAGTGGAAATGATTGGCACTCAAGAACTCAACAAGCCATCAATCACATTAGGGCATGTTTAGCACTGCGCCAAATAATCTGCTAATTGTTGTGTCGCTGAAAAATCTACCGCAGGAAAATTCGCAATTCGAATTTGTGTGTTTTTAGCTTTTCCATACCCTGCCCCAATTTCCATATTTAAGTCATTTTTTATTTGCTCAATAAGTGCAGATGCCTCTTTTTGGGTATTCGCAACAACGACCGTAGCCGAGCGGTGTGCAGGTTCGGCAACAGCTATTTCTAAAGATTTACTTTTCCCTATGGCTTCGTATAGCAGTTGGGCTTTTTGGTCGGTGAGTTTTCGGACTTGCTCAATACCTATTTGGTTCAAATCTTCGGCAATTTTGCCCAGCAAATAAATCGGCAGGACAGGGGGCGTAGCAGGGGTTTGGAACTGTTCGAAATGCTTCCAAAGTTCTGACAAACGATGATAAGTGCCTGTAATAGCACCTTTTTGTGCTAAGGCTTCGCTTTTTTTCAGAAATTTATGATTTACAAGCCACACCCCTAAGCCTGCGGGCATACCAAAGGCTTTTTGCACAGAAAAAAAAGCACTTTCCACTTTCCGAAAATCAATGTGTGGGTAAGGAGCAGAAGAAACCATATCGACCACACGTATTGCATCGGGAAAGGCATCTGCGATTCGTTCTATTGTTTCAGAAGGTGTGCTTACGCCTGTGGCGGTTTCGTTGTGTGTAAAAGCCAAAAAATCAATGGGTTTTATTTTATGGGCTTCTTGAAAAGTTTGTAAAACCTCTTCTGCTACAAAACCTTTTCCCTCTGCGACTGTATGCGCGATGGCATCTTTTTGTAAAAGTTTGGCAAATTGGTAGAATTTTTCTGAAAAAGCACCATTGACCAAGTGCGCACTTCGACTATCAACACCGTTTTGAATACTCCTTTCCCATACTTCAGTAGCAGAACCTACAAAAAGCACAGCTACCTCATCATCGAAGCCCAATAGTTGTTGTAAGGCTCTATAAGTTTGTTCGTATATTTCACTAAAAAAACGGCTTCTGTGCGAAATAGAGCCAATTTGTAAATGCAAGGCTTCTTGCAAATGTTGGGCATAAGTAGGGTAAAGAGCAGCAGGTCCGGGGGTAAAATAGTGTGTATTGGGCATAGCAAGCATTATTATTTTAGAAAGAACAAAAATAGGTTTTTAGCCCAAAAAGACAAAATGAAAATTACTTTAATTGTGCTGCCAAACGCCTAAAAGCCTCAGAGGGAGGCATTTGCTCATATAATATATGATAGACACTATGAATAATAGGCAGTTGTTCGAAAGCAAAACCTTCGGCAATCTCATAAATACATTTGGAGGCAAAATAACCTTCGGCAACCATATTCATTTCCATTTGCGCCGATTGTACTGTATAACCTCTGCCGAGCATATTGCCAAAAGTACGATTGCGGCTGAACTGTGAATAAGCCGTTACTAATAAATCGCCTAAATAAGCCGAGCCCATGAGCAGTCGTGGGCTATTATTAGGGCATTTTTGGGTCAGAAAACGCTCTATTTCTTCCATAGCATTGGCAACTAACACCGCCTGAAAATTATCGCCATAGCCCAACCCGTGCGCAATACCACAAGCCAAAGCAATGATGTTTTTGATCACTGCACAGTATTCTATGCCCTCTAAATCGGGGTTGGTGTGTGCGGCTAAGTAGCGGCTGCGCAGATGTGAAGCAAAATTCTCGGTGTTTTGTTCAGAAACGCCTGCAATGGTAAGGTATGATTTTTTTTCTAAGGCTACCTCTTCGGCATGGCAAGGACCCGCAATGGCACAACAGTTTTCAGCCGCCAAACCTAAATGTTGTATAAAATAATCAGAAATAAGGAGATTTTTAGCAGGTATAATTCCTTTGACTGCCGATATAATGATTTTATCTTGCCAGATTGTTTTAGGAATAGTTTCTAATACGCTCTCGGCATAGGCAGCGGGCACAGCTATAATGACAAACTGCGCCTTTCTAATGGCTTTAGTTATTTGGTAAAACAACCGAACTTTGCGCCGATTAATGCGCACTTGGCTTAGGTAGCGTGGGTTTTTGTGGTATCTTTTGATGTGTTGAATACTTTCACGGTCGCGAAGCCACCAACGCACTTGTACGGCATTTTCGCTTAATAGCTTTACTAAGGCAGTTGCCCAACTTCCGCCACCAATAACTGCTATAGAAGTAGCTACGGGGGTGCGTCTTAATCTGATTTTCTTCAAAATATTCATGCCTGCAAAAAAACTAAATTTTTTCTATTTCTTCTGATTAGGCATCATATTTTGTGCTTATGCACCCAATTCTGTATCGTTGATGTCATTGATAGCCCATATACATTTTCCTTCTAATTCGGGCATTGCGCTTATTTTCATGCGCAATCGGTTACCTTCTTTGTCTTTTAGATAGGTAAAATCGCTCCAAGAGTGCCCTTGTTGTATGGCTTCTTGTGCTTTTTCAAAAATGCTATAGTTATCAAATAAAATATCTAAGGATTGGTGTAGGAGTGTGGTTTCGTTGTATTTTAGTTTTTGGAAAGCCAATTCGTTGGCATAAAGAATGTTCATGTTTTTATCCGTCTCGATGACAGAAGTAGTTGCTGCTAAAAGTTTTTCAAGAAATACATTGCTTGTAACTTCGGTAGCAATGCTTGTGAGAGGAGTATCGCCATAATTTTCTTGCATTGCTTTGTTTTTCAGGTTAGATTCTTCTAACAATGACTTATTGCGTTGGTTAATTTTGAGTGCGGCTACTGAAGAGGCAATACTTTCGGCTATTTTCTCGATAAAGTCTATTTCGTAGGGCTCAAAATGGTTGAAGGAGGCAATTTCTAATACACCAAAAACTTCTTCGTTCGATTTTAGAGGAACGATGAGTATGCTGTTAGGGTTGGCTTCGCCCAAGCCTGAGGTAATCATTACGTAGTCTTGGGGTATTTCGGTGATGTAGATGGTGCTTGCCTCTTGCCATGCTTGCCCTGCTAAGCCATCGCCTTGGTATATTTTTTTCTCTAAATACTTCTTTTTGTCCCATGCATAACAAGACGCGAGTCGCATGTAGGCTTCGTGGTTGCCATTGCCGTTGGCATCTTCTATGACAAACAAACCCCCTTGATTGGCTTTGATGTATTTGATGAGGTTAGAGAGTACTATATCGGCTAATTCTTCTACATAGCTACTATGTTTGCGCAATAAATCTCCAAATTTGGCGACTCCTTCGTTTTGCCAGTTTCTTCTTCTGTCTTCTTCTGCAACCCTTGCCAAGTTGTTCCGCATACCTAAAAGTGCATTGCCGAGTACGTCTTTTTCGCTGAGTGGTGTATATTCTGCTTGGTAATTGCCTTTTCCTATGTTTTCGGCAAAAGTGGAAGTAGCACGGAGGGAGTTGATGATTCTATCGGCGGCGTCTGCCATTTGTCCGATTTCATCATCGTCAAATTTGCGATGTTCGTCATCGGGGAGCTCGCCTGTACCCAACTTCTCGAATACGTCATTGATGTATTTGATAGGTACAATGATGCTTCGGCTGATGAAAAAAGCGGAGATAAGTCCTACTACGATGAGTATGGCACCTAAACCAATGGTAATATTTCTGAGCCAATTGAATGAAACGAGGAGCGCGTCATTGTCGGCGATGGTTACTACTTTGCGTTGGTCAAAAAGTTTGTCCAATTTGAGTGTGATGCTTCTGATACTGGGTAGTATTTCATTGTTAAGGCTTCTATCGGCAGCAAAAGTGAGTTTAGTATTGCTATAGTCGCTTTCTTCTACCAAATCGTTCATTATCTTTTTTTGCTTTTTGACTACTTTTTCAAACTCGAGGAAGATAGTATCCATTGCTTGTTGTTGGGCGATACTTTCCCACTCGCTCATCAGTTTATAGATTCGGTCTTTGAGTACGGGGTATTGGCTGTCTTGAATATTTTTGAGCAATTCGCGGTCTATGTCGTTATCGTGCCCATATACCCAGTTGGTGATGTACATTTTGGATTCTGTAACCATCAATCGGAAAAGCTGTATTTCTTCGAGGGTAGGATTGTCTATTTCTGATGATTTTCTGATGATGTTGGCGTTTTCGGTAATAGAAATAAAACTAAATACCCCATTGAGGTTGAAAACCAATATGATGGCTAAGAAGCCTCCTATAATTTTTTGGTTGATGGTAAGGTTAAACCGAATAAAACTTCTGCGTTTTTTCATATCTACTACTCTTTTTTTTCTTTTCTTTTAGAAAACATACAAAATTAATACCTTATTTGTATATTGCTATGGCAATGCTTAAAATTATGAAATTTTATGGAAAAAAAACTATTTTTTATTTACTTATTTTTGGGTTGTTGTAGTTTGCATAGTTTGGCACAAGTAGCCATTAAAAATCAACCCGCAGCGCAATATTGGGCTTCTATCTCTAATGCTGTCAAAAAACAAAGACCGACTAACGAGGCACTTTTGGCTATGAAAGCCCAAACCAATTTTACTGCTGCTTTTGCAGATACGCTTAAGAAGTATGATTGGGTAGATTTGGGCAGTTACTCTTATTACGAAAAATCTTTTTCGCCTTATTGGGGGGTAGAGAACACTCAGTACGATATAGCGCGTTATCATGAAAGTACGGCAGGAGAATTGTCTTTTATGTTAGTCAAAGACCGTAACAATCAATCTACTTTGTACCATACGAATTTTACAAATCCGCCACCTTCTAAATTAGTAAAAGTATTCAAGGGCAGTGATGGGTATTGGTACATAGAGAAAAGTGCCTATGATGAGTCAGAATATATCAAATTGGTGAGTTATCAATCGGGTTTGCTTGTGATAGATATTGCCAAATATGGACAAGTAGGCGAAGCCGCTTT
Source organism: Cytophagales bacterium (assembly GCA_004293905.1). Taxonomy (GTDB): domain Bacteria; phylum Bacteroidota; class Bacteroidia; order Cytophagales; family Microscillaceae; genus RDZE01. The sequence continues at coordinate 34,916 of RDZE01000006.1, forward strand.
TTTTAGAAGTGTGTTGTTAGCAATTCCTAAGGCTTTTGTATGGGATTTTGATTGAGTTGTTATTTTTCTATATCAATATCGTATTGGTCTAAAAGCCCTGAAATACCTGCTATAGAAAATTTTGCTTTTTTAATTCGGGTCGTTGTTGGGTCAATAGAGTAATTGTAGGAGGTTCGAAAGTCTACTTTTTCGAGTATTGAATGGTCGAAGGTGGCTCGTATTAAATCGCAATTGTCAAACAATGAGTTAGTAAGGTCGGCTTCTGCAAAGTCTACTTCTTGCAACTGAGAATTTTTAAAGGTCGTTTTTTTTATTTTCATTTTGTAAAACGAAGAATGATTGAGCAAACAATTTTCGAAAGAAAAAGAAAGCCCTAATTCGTTGCAAGTATCGAAACGAATTCCTAACATTTTACAATCTACAAATTTTACATTTTGGAAGGTTGTTTTATGGAGTTTTGCCAAACTGAAATTGCACATGTTGAAAGTACAATCAATGAACTTGAATGCGGAAAGGTCGGTTTCGGTTAGGTTACAATGATTGAAAATGCAGTTTTCGTATTCGCCCTTTGTCCATAAATCGTTTTTGTCAAAGGTTTGGTCTTGTATAAAAACTTCTTGCATAGGTGTCAGTTTTTTGGGGTTTAGCTTTTGAGGGAAAATAGAGTATTCTATTGGATATTTTAATTAGTTATTTTTCTTTTGTATTGCAAAAACACCAATTGTCTTGATGGATTCTATCGGCTATTTCGCGCAACTGGTTTAAGCGTCCACGCTTGAACCGAAAACTTATAATTCTAACACTTTAAGAGGACTTAAAGGACTGGCACTACTATACAAATATTCATAATCTTCATTGACAAAACCTGCTTTTATAGGATTGATGAATATAGTTTATTTTCTGCTCAATCATTTCATTCGTTAAAAGTGCCACAGGATAGTTTTCATTTTGCCAAAATTGATAATGCAAGTTCAAAGGATTATTTTGTCCTGCTTTTCTGAATATATCCAGCATCCATTCTTTTCTACTTTCTTTAGGATTTTCTGCTATCATCTTAAAAAGCATTTTAGAAGTATAAGTTTTAAAATCTCGCAGAATATTAGAAAGAGGGTCTTTACTATCATAAACTACCAAATGTAAATGATTGCTCATAATCACATAGGCATAAATCTCTAAACCTTTGTGTTTTTGACAATGTTGCAAAGACTCTACTATAAAATCCTTATATTCTACTCTTATAAACACATCAACCCACTCTACAACTGTGATTGTGATAAAATTATAATGTTTGGAATGTGTTTTTCGTCGCATATTTTGTGAAAATTACATTTGGATTTGATAAGTTCAAGCGTGGACGCTTGAACTATAATAGGGGACGCTTGAACTATAATAGTATAATAGTGCTTTTATTCATCTATTTAAAACATACCAATAAAATAATACTTGTTATATATTTCATTTTCATAATTTTAGGTGTTTATTTTTTTGATAAATCCCTCACTTCTACTCTTACCTCATTCACTTTTTCTTTGATAAGGGTAACATCAGGATCAAGTCTATAGATAGCTGGGTTAACACAAGGATATAACATTACTTCTAAAAGAAGCACTGCACGCCCTTCACAATAATACATTTTTTTGCTTTTAATTACAAACCCACGTAACATCAACACAGATACCATTGTTTGATTGCTAAAATCAATGGTAGGGTTGGGGATTGTTTTTCCATTTTTACTAAAACTCAAGTATTGTTCATAGTCTTGTTGGTTGTTGATGACCCTGTAGTGATGTATCCACTTAGGGTCAATGTCCCATTTTTCTGTAGATTTACATTCATCAATAGAGTAAGGCGGTGGTGTTACAGTTGCGTACTCTTCGCAGGTAGTACTATTTCCCCACAGGGGGCGTCCGCTGAAATGTTCTATGTCGATGATTTTTGAGTTGGTATCATCGCAAATCACCTCATTTTTTTGTTTGCAAGCTGCTACACACAACAACGAGCACAACAAAATTACTGGTACAATTTTGATTTTTATATATTTCATTTTCATAATTTTAGGTGGTTTATTTTTTTGATAAATCCCTCACTTCTACTCTTACCTCATTCACTTTTTCTTTGATAAGGGTAACATCGGTTTCAAGATTATAGTCAGCTGTGATAACACAAGGATATAGTATTACTTCTAAAAGAAGCACTGCACGCCCTTCACAATAATACATTTTTTTACTTTTGACCACCCCCCCACGTAATATCAATACAGATACCATTGTTTGATTGCTAAAATCAATGGTAGGGTTGGGGATTGTTTTTCCATTTTTACTAAAACGCAAGTATTGTTCATAGTCTTGTTGGTTGTTGATGACCCTGTAGTGATGTATCCCCTTAGAGTCACTATCCCATTTTTCTGTAGATTCACATTCGTAAAAAGAGTAAGGCGGTGGTGTTACAGTTGCGTACTCTTCGCAGGTAGTACTATTTCCCGATAGGCGACGCCCGCTGAAATGTTCTATGTCGATGATTTTTGAGTTGGTATCATCGCAAATCACCTCATTTTTTTGTTTGCAAGCTGCTACGCACAATAACGAGCATAACAAAATCACTGGTGCAATTTTGATTTTTATATATTTCATTTTCATAATTTTAGGTGGTTTATTTTTTTGATAAATCCCTCACTTCTACTCTTACCTCATTTACTTTTTCTTTGATAAGGGTAACACCTACAGTTTACTACAATTTCTAAAACCAATACTGCGCGTCCTTCACAATGGTACATTTTCTTACTTTTTACTACCATTCCATGTACTATTAGTACAGATACCATCGTCTGATTGCTAAAATCAATGGTAGGGTTGGGGATTGTTTTTCCATTTTTACTAAAACGCAAGTATTGTTCATAGTCTTGTTGGTTGTTGATGACTCTGTAGTGATGTATCCCCTTAGAGTCACTATCCCATTTTTCTGTAGATTCACATTCGTAAATAGAGTAAGGGGGGGGGGCTGTAGCATAGTATTCCTCACAATTAGTACTATTTCCCCACAGGGGGAGTCCGCTGAAATGTTCTATGTCGATGATTTTTGAGTTGGTATCATCGCAAATCACCTCATTTTTTTGTTTGCAAGCTGCTACACACAATAACGAGCAGAACAAAATCACTGGTGCAATTTTGATTTTTCTCATGATAATTTTGGTTTTTGTTTAAAAATTAGTAACTATAATGCAAATATAAACAAAGGTTTGGAATTGTAACAAAGATTTTGATTTTTTTTGAAAAAAAAATATCATTGTCTACACGGATATAAACAAAGCTAATAAAAAAGGATTTCTTCCCAAAGCGACCCCACTTTTAGTATAAACCCAAAAAAAGAAAATGGGAATTTTGGAAAAAAAATTTTGATAAAAATAAACAGACTGAGGGTATTAGAATTGTATTTTGGAAAAAAAAATGTATTATTGAATCTATAATTCTTCAAACGCTGTCAACATGATAAAAAGGTTAATTTTATTGCCTGTTTTTCTAATTTCAAGCCTTATTTCAATAGGGCAAAACAACGATTCAGTGATTGTTTTCAAGTCTGAAAAAGACCTTTTAAAGATTAGCAAACAAGTCTATTTTTTTGAGGATAAGGAAGGAAAGCTGACGATTGAGGACATTCAGAAGCCTGAATACCAACGAAAATTCAAAAAATCTGACAAAGAAATTCTCAAATTTGGAACGATTTCGGGGAAAGTTTGGGTAAAAATAACAGTAAGTAATCATACAAAAAAAGATTTTTTTTTAGAAGCGCGTACTGCTGTCATCTGGTACTTAGATTTTTATAAACCCGACCGCACCGGAAAACTTGTTTTGACTACTCAAACAGGTATTATGCGCCCGATGAAAAATAGGGAAATGGACAATAATTTTTTTCTTTTCAAATTGTCTGATACCTCAGCAACGCAAACCTATTATCTTGTAGCAAGCTCCGACCATCCTATTTCTTTGCCCTTAACTTTAGCAACTGCTCAAGTGCACTTTGAACACCGTTATCCCTATATCCTTTTCTTTGGGGCTTTTTTGGGCTTAGTACTCATTATGTTCTTTTATAATTTGTTTGTTTATTTTTCGGTCAGGGATAGTGCCTATCTCTACTATTGCGGTTATTTATTGACAAGTTTGTGTTTGTTTATGTTTACTACAGGTAATTATGCGTATCAATACAATATTGTGTCTTATTTTTCGGAATACCTCTATGTTTTTATATTCTTAATGACTTGTACTATCTGCCTATTTTTAGTAAAATTGTTACAACAAAGCAGACAAACTTTATTTTTTAAAATACTAAGCCTATACACTATCATTGTGGCTGTTCTTACTATTGTGAATCTTGTTACAGGGCATTATAGGGCATACAATGAGGCTTTTCAGGTGCTAACAATTGTATTTAATTTTTATATATTTTTTTATAGCCTCGCAGAATATCGCAAAGGGAACACTCAAGCCCGTTTTGTAGTCTTTGGCTTTTCTTTTTTTTTACTTGGAGCGGGTATTCATATTGCTGAAAATTTAAGAATCATCGATAGGACAGATTTCATTTTTATTGCCAATGCAAGCATTGTAGGCATTTCTTTGGAAGTCTTGATGTTCTCTTTGGCATTGGGGGATAGAATTAATATCCTGCGCCGCGAAAAAGAAGTTTCGCAAAATGCCCTTTTAGCCCAAACCAAAGAAAATGAAAAATTAGTTAAAGAACAAAATATCATTTTGGAACAGAAAGTAACAGAAAAAACCCAACAGTTGAGTATTGCGAACAGCACTAAAGACAAATTATTTTCTATTATCGGGCACGATTTACGGGGACCTGTTGCTTCCTTAATAAGCTTGTTAGATTTGATTGCAGAGGATTATATTACCGAAGAAGAATTTAAAGCCCTTACCTCAAAACTCCAGCGTAGTGTGAAAAATATGCACAATACCTTAGAAAATTTATTGCAATGGTCTAAATCTCAGATGGAAAGCATAGAAGCCTACCCTCAAACGCTTGCCATTGAAGACCTTGTGAAAGAAGATTTTAGACTGTATGAAATAACAGCTCAAAATAAAAACATTCAATTTTTTACCGAACTGCACAATACTCAACCACCCTATGCAGACGAAAACCACATTCGCCTCGTATTGCGGAACTTGATTGGAAACGCACTCAAATTCACGCCTACAGGCGGTACTGTCTTGGTTACTTGCCAAGATAAAATGCAAGATACGAAGGAGTCTATGGTAGAGATTGTCATTAGGGATACGGGAGTAGGCATGAGCGCGGAAAATGCAGCTAAATTGTTTGACAGGGGGCAGATTTTCACTACCTATGGTACTGCGGGAGAAAAAGGGACAGGATTAGGCTTGTTACTCTGCAAGGAAATGGTAGAAAAAAATGGCGGGCAGATTGGCGTGAGCAGTGAATTGGGCAAAGGGAGTAGTTTTTATTTTACCTTGCCTATAACGCCTTTAGAAAAAAACAACGACTAACTTGTGAGTGTTTGGTTGAAAAAACGGTCAACCCAAAAAAAAGAAAATGGGAATTTATAAAATAGCTGTGAAAAATTCCCATCATACAATACAATTTCCTATCTTTGCTAAGTCAGAAACACCGATAAAATAAATAAATATATGACTAATGAAACATTTTTAGCTATCTTTCCAATAGTAATTATAGTGCCAGCAATTATTACACAAATCATTGTCTATTATTATGAGATGAAAAAACGTAGAAAAGAATGGGAAGAAAACTTTAAGAATAACAAATATGAACCATTAATTTACGATTGGTTTGCCATCAGTTTTAAAGCAGGATTCATCACCATAGCAGTCGTAATTCCTTTAATAATTATTATGTTAATACTAATTAGGTAGCTTCCAGAATAATGAAAATGCTGTTTTTTTATATCTACTAATAAAAGGAACTGTAAAAAATCACTCCTTAAATACTTCGTTTATATATCATTAGATAGAAAAAATGTAATTTTTTAGTTTTTACTCCGTAATTGTATTTAACTTTTACAATTCCTATGAAAATAATACATTATATTTCCTTTTTTGCTGTGCTATTGTCATTTATGCTTACATTTTTGCCCAAAAACAAAGAGATGAAAAAAGAAAGTTGCCTGAGTGAGGCTAATTTTGAGATTGCCTACAGATACATACAATGGAAATATCTCACTGCCAAGAAGTTAAGTAAAAATCATAAAGTGCTTTTTGGTGATAGTTTTGAGTTAGAGGCTACAGAAGATGAAAATGCCAACCAACGCATTGTATTTTCTAAAAAAGGTTATAAATACTTTTCCATAGACCCCAAAAAAGGCTACATACCACATACAAAAACTGCTAATGATGACTACGATGCTATGTTTTGCACATTGCTACAACAAGCTAATTTTCAAAATTTACCTTCGAGTTATCACTATCAATACATAGATGGCAACGGAAACCTATGGCGAATTACTAAAGATAGCGTGCAGTATGTTCCCATAAAGCCCGAAAATAGTTCTTCTGGTTTTTATAGTGGGGGAGAACCTTTCGAGAAAAAACTCGAGGAGGCAGTGTTTCAGCATGTAGAAACATTATTTTTAGAAGCACTAAGAAGCAACCCTGCTACAGGCTCAGACCATCAACTCACCAAAGGAACTGCCACCGTAGTACAAAGTATTCTTAGTAGTACGCTCAAAAAAAGCTATCTTACTTCCGAACTGCCGCAACGAATAGCTATAGAACAAGCACTTGAAGCCTTAAAGACAAAATAGTTTGTCTATAGTTTCCTATCTCCTAATAATACTTTGTTAATATCGCCTTTTTCTTGAATTGTTAAGAAAAGCAAATAAGGAGCAAACACGATAATACCCATAACGGCGGCTATACATGCCCACACAATAGCCCACGCGCTGAATCTATTGCGCCACATTATCCAGAGGGCGGATAAAAGCAGATAACAAGAGAAATCTAATGAAAATTGCCCATTCCAAGACATAGAAACGAGGTTTTGGACAAAAACACCTGCAATATCCCAACCATTGTTCATACCTACAATAGCTGTATAGATAAGCAAAAGTAGTGTTTGTGCGAGTAATAAAATTTTTAATCCCATTGTTGTATATGCTTTATTTATGTTTTAGAAAAAAATTAATACTATTTTTCAAATGCTATAAAAACTATCAACCAACTTGTTTTTTATTTTAGACAAGATTAACAGGATTTTCAGGATTTTTCAAATGCATAAAAACTGTCAACCAACCTGTTAATCCTGCAATCCTGTCATTATTTTAGATAGATTAACAAAATTTTCAAATGCCATAAAAAACTATCAACCAACTTATTTTTTATTTTAGACAAGATTAACAGGATTTTCAAATGCCATAAAAAACTATCAATCAACTTGTTTTTTATTTTAGACAAGATTAACAGGATTTTCAGGATTTTTCAAATGCATAAAAACTGTCAAGCAACCATAAAGGACCTACCGCTATGAGCAATACCAATACATTGAAAACCGCATTAGAGGCATTACCCGATGCAATAGAGCCTGCACTATCAAGTAAAAACCAAGACAACACACCCACCAAGACACTTTTTCTTACGCCTTCAGGGGTTAAATCATATACCCATTGTTGGAGGCAAAAAATCATTACGCCCCAACCCAATAAAAAACCTCCTGTCAAAGCAGATAGAAATTTGGTATCGGCAGAGGCATAAGTAGTTGCTCCGTCAATCGGAAAACTTAATAAATCAAGTGTAAGGCGTGCAGGTTCGGCAGTAGCTGCCATTGTACCCAAGAAAAATACAGGACCAAAAGAACCTACAACCAATGCTGTAATCTTTAGCCAAAATTTATGAAATTTTTGAGACATATTTTTTCTGCTTTTTTTAACGATGCCTCAAAACTAAACCAAAGCCGCCTAAGATTGTAGACGCTACCGTACAAAACAGCATTTTATTCGAAACTTTTTACGATGGTTTTTAGATTCTCGAAATAATTGCTTAGCCAAATTGTACTAAGATTTTGCTCAGAAATTTGTAAGTAAAAATTTTCAAGAGCCAAACTAAAAATACCCTCTAATTGCTTTTGCGACAGTTGTAGCCCTAAATCTTTTACCCAAATAGCGATGAAAGAATTGCCCACTATTTGGTCTGATAGAGATAGTGTATGTGCAAAACGAGGGTTGTTTCTTTGTATGCGAAGTTGTCTATTAAAAAGCAAGTCCGTTTTGTGTTCAATGAGTATGGCAATCAAATCGGGGTCTATGTGGTTGCTTTTTTTCTCTTTTTCTGCAATGATACGCGATTGTTGCAAGTGATAATCCAGCAATTCTTCTATAAACAGCTCATTATCAGCAAAATAATGATAAAAAGAAGATTTGCTAATGCCTACTTTTTTGGCTAAACGCTCCACCTTGAGAGCCTGCATACCCTCATTGGCAAAAAGAGCATAGCCTGTTTCTATCCAGAGAAACTTACGCTCCATTGTCCTAATCCAATTTTTTTCTGGTGAATAGTCCCAATAATTTATACATCAAAAAGCCCACAGGACCCAACAAGAAGGTAAAAATAAGGCAGGGCACAATGTATAAATGTGGTATTTTGGCTTCTTGTGAGTGGTGAAAAATCCAAATACCGACCAATAAATCGAAAGCCAGATAATGAAACCAAGCCGCTGTTACTGTCCAGTCGTTGCCTGCCGAAAAAAGGGCTTTGATACCCGCCAATGAACTAAAATCGGCATTTTGCAAAGAGCCAATGACCGAAAAAATGATACAGGCATAGGCTATTGCTATGGCAAAAGGGACTACTTGTGTGCGTGTGAGCCAATGCGTAAATTTTTGCTTTGGCAAAAAAATCATCAAAAACCAAACGGGCAAAACCGCTGTATTGAAGATATTGAAAATAATTTCTACTGTAGACATCATACAAAGGAAAACCCAATAACGCCTACAATAGTTTCATTTTTTTTGCCATCAAATTAGTACTTACCACCGCAAATATTACCACTGAAGCAGAACTTAGCGGCATAAAAATAGCGGCGAACAAGGGGCTCAAATTACCCGAAATAGCAAAAGACAACCCTATCACATTATAAACTACTGATAGCCAAAAGCCCCATTGTACGGCTTGAATACTTTTTTTGGCAAATTGTAAAAAAGTAGGGAGTTGGGTAAAGTCGCTTCCTGCCAATATCGCATCGCAAGCAGGCGTAAAAGTATTGGTATCTTCGGCAACAGCTACCCCCACATGACTTCTTTGCAAAGCCCCTGCATCATTGAGCCCATCGCCTACCATCATCGTGATTTGTTTAGGCTTGTCTGTCTGTGTTTTTACATATTCTAATTTATCTATAGGACTTTGCTCAAACAAAATTGTAGCATTTTCTCCTAAAAGGGTTTTCAAATTTTGATGCTCCTGCGCATGGTCGCCCGAAATGAGCGAAAGAGTATAAGAAGATTGGCGTAGGGTGTGCATAGTACTTTCTATGCCTTTTCTGTACTGATGTTGTAGCATAAAATAACCTCTAAACACGCCATCAATAGCCACCCCAACCGCCCCTTCTTGCGGCAATGCAGCCCCTACCCAAATGGCATTGCCTAAGCTATACCTTTTGCCTTTTACCACTCCCTGTATGCCTCGTCCTACTTGTTCCTGAAATTGCTGTACTTCTTCTCTAAGCGCATCAGGGTTGTAGCGTGCTATGCGGCGGCTTAGGGGGTGTGTAGAGTGTGAAGCCAAACTTTGCAAAGCATTTTGTTCTTCGGGTAGCAGTGGAGTGCCTACAAATTCCAAAGTAGCCTCTTGAGGGCTTGTCAATGTACCTGTTTTGTCAAAAATAAGATGATTCACCTCTGCCAACGTAGCAATTAAATCGGCATTTTTAAGATAAAAATGATTTCTTCCTAAAATACGCATCGCATTGCCAAAAGTAAAAGGCGTAGCCAAAGACAAAGCACAAGGGCAGGCAATAATCAAGACCGCCGTTACCGCATTCCAAATTTTGGAAGGGTCAGCCCAAGCCCAATACAAGGCAGTAAGCAGGGCTATAGTCAAAGTAAGATGTGTAAAATAACGGCTGAACAACAAAGAAATGCGTTGCAGAGTAGTATCTGTAGTTACCTTTCTAAATTCCTGATTGTTCCAAAGTTGTGTAAGATAACTTTGCGAAGTAGGTTTGTCCACCTCTAAAACTATAGTACTCCCTTCGTGTTTAGCCCCTGCGAAAATATAATCTCCTTTTTGTTTTCTAATCAGTTGCGATTCTCCTGTTACAAAGCTATAATCTATCATTGCTTCCTCACTTTCTAAGCGACTATCGGCAGGAATAATTTCTTGATTCTTAATGTATATCTTCTCTCCTTTGACAAGTTGCGCTATCAATTTGCTGATTCCGCCTTCTACTGTTACTGCTAAGGGCAAATAAGACTTATAATCGCGTTCGTATGACATACTTTCATAGGTTTTGCTCTGAAACCAACGCCCACAAAGCAAGAAAAAAATCAACCCCGCCAAAGAATCCAAATACCCTGCCCCCGTAAAAGTCAGAATCTCATAAAGGCTACGCCCCCACAAAACCGCAATGCCCAATGAAATAGGCACATCTAAATTGATAATCCCTGTTTTTAATGATTGGTAAGCAGAAACAAAATATGCCGAACCACTATAAAAAACTAAAGGAATGGAAATCAAAATACTCATAAAAGCAAAGAAAACCCCATAATTTTCGTTAGCCCAACCTTGCATAGCCAAATAATCGGGAAAACTAAAAAGCATAATATTGCCCAAACAAAAACCTGCTACCCCTATTTTTAAGAACAAAGTACGTTGTTCTGCCTGAACAGCCTTCGGTTGCAGCGTATCTGTGTTGATTTCGGGCGCGTAGCCTACAGTTGCCAATAGCTCCGCTAAAGTTCGCAAAGAAAGAACAGCAGGATTAAAAGTAATACTTAACTCTTTTTTTACAAAATTAACACGGCTGTAATGCACACCTTCCCGTAGTTTATACAGATTTTCTAACAACCATATACAAGAACTACAATGAATGGTAGGAATGAAAAAACTCACTTTGGCGATGTCTTTATCAACAAATGACAACACTTGTTCCGCAATCTCAGCATTGTCTAAAAAAGCAAATCGCTCGCCGTAGTTTCTGTTTTTGAGGCTTATACCTGCTTTTTCTGAAATATCATAATAGGTGCATAAATCTTTTTCCGATAAGATTTCATAGACCGTTTGGCAACCTTCACAACAAAAATGCTTATCAGCATGAATAATGGGTTTATCGTGGCAAACATCGCCACAATGGTCGCAAATGATTTGTAGTTTTTCGCTTACTTCTGCTTTCATAACCCTACAAAGTAACCATCTTAAGACTTCCCAAACTATGATATTTGTCAAGTTTTGAGGCATTCACTAAAAATAATTGCCCTATTGCAAAACTTAGAAAATAATACTACTTTTGCAGCCATAAAAAAAATCAAAATTTTTAAAAAAATGAGTGGAAAAATCACATACTCGATGATAAAGCCCGATGCTGTAGAAGCAAACAACACAGGGGCTATCCTTAAAATGATACAAGAAGCAGGCTTCAAAATAGTAGCCCTCCGCATGACCAAAATGTCAAGAGAAACCGCAGGTAAATTTTACGAAGTACACAAAGAACGTCCCTTCTACAACGACCTATGCCAATATATGTCTTCTGGCGCAATAGTAGCAATGGTATTGGAAAAAGACAACGCCGTAGAAAGTTTCCGCAAATTGATTGGTGCTACTGACCCTGCCAAAGCCGAAGAAGGTACTATCAGAAAAATATTTGCAACCTCGATAGAAGCCAATGCCATTCACGGCTCTGACTCAGACGAAAATGCACTTTTAGAAAGTAACTTTTTCTTCGCTACAGTAGATAAATTTTAGTGAAAAACGATTGTCTACTCTTTTTTTTAACCTAAAAGAGTAGATTTTTTTATTTTTTTTCCTGAAAAATTTGGAAGATAAAATAAAGACCCCTATATTTGCACTCGAATTGTCCGATGGTGTAATGGCAACACAACAGATTTTGGTTCTGTCTATCTAGGTTCGAATCCTAGTCGGACAACATAAAACGAAAGCACGCTTTTTTAAAAACAAAGTGTGCTTTTTTTATAATTACACATTCAAGCCTTAAAAAAACCAATGCTTTTTCCCGAATATGATGTCATAGTGATAGGTGCTGGACACGCTGGCTGCGAAGCCGCCGCCGCTGCCGCAACAATGGGCTCACGCGTATTGCTTATTACAATGGATATGACCAAAATAGGGCAGATGTCCTGCAACCCTGCTATGGGGGGCGTAGCCAAAGGGCAAATCGTGCGCGAAATAGATGCCTTAGGAGGACTTTCAGGGATTGTATCTGATAAAACCATGATACAATTCAGAATGCTCAACCGAAGCAAAGGCGCGGCAATGTGGAGTCCAAGAACCCAAAATGACAGGGCTTTGTTTGCTGCTGAATGGCGTTGGCAACTTGAGCAAAATCCCTTAGTAGACTTTTGGCAAGATATGGTAAAAGGCGTGATTATAGAGCAAAATCAGGTAAAAGGCGTGATTACGATGCTCGATGATCGAATCCCTGCCAAAGCGGTCATACTCACAAGCGGAACATTTATGAATGGTATTATCCACATTGGCGAAAAACAATACGGAGGAGGAAGAACAGGCGAAAAAGCCTCTACAGGTATTACAGAACAACTTGTGAGCTTGGGCTTCGAGGCGGGAAGAATGAAAACAGGCACACCGCCTCGCATAGATGGGCGCACACTCAACTATGCCCTCATGGAGGAACAAAAAGGAGACGAAAACCCTAATAAATTTTCTTTTTCGGATACAAAACCACTTCAAGAACAACGAAGTTGCTATATTACCTACACCAATCAAGAAGTACACGAAATATTGGCGACAGGTTTTGAACAATCGCCTATGTTTGCAGGGCGTATACAAGGCATCGGACCACGTTATTGCCCCTCCATAGAAGATAAAATCAACCGTTTTGCCGAGCGCGACCGCCACCAAATATTTGTGGAGCCTGAAGGTTGGAATACTATAGAAGTTTATGTGAATGGTTTTTCCACTTCTCTGCCCGAAGCCGTACAATACGAAGCCCTCAAGAAAATAAAAGGCTTTGAAAATGCACGCATGTTCCGACCGGGCTATGCCATAGAATACGACTATTTTCCGCCTACGCAGCTAAAACTGACCTTAGAAACCAAACCCATCGAAAATCTTTATTTTGCAGGGCAAATCAATGGGACTACAGGCTACGAAGAGGCTGCTTGTCAAGGTTTGGTTGCGGGCATCAATGCGCACCTAAAAATAAGAGAACAAGAGCCTTTTGTACTCAAACGCTCCGAAGCTTATATAGGTGTTTTGATTGATGATTTGGTAAACAAAGGCACAGAAGAACCCTATAGAATGTTCACTTCGCGGGCTGAATACAGAATTTTACTGCGCCAAGACAACGCAGACCTTCGACTTACTGAAAAAGGTTTCCAAATAGGATTGGCTTCGGAAAACAGAATGAAACGACTTGAAGAAAAAGTAGACGCACTTGCTACAGCTCAGCAACTACTCAAAACTACCAAATATGCTCCCGAAGAAATAAATCCTTCCTTAGAAAAGCTACAAACGGCAGCCATTCGCGAAAAAGCAAGCATAGAAACATTGCTCAAAAGACCCGAAGTGAGCCTGCAAACCATCGCCGCTACGCACCCAGCACTACAAACACTCTTAAACCCCTTTGAAGAAGAAGTACTTGAGCAAGCCGAAATCATGGTGAAGTACGAAACCTACATAGAAAAGGAGGAAAAAATGGCGCAAAAAATCGCCGAATTAGAAGACTTTATCATTCCTACGCAATTCAACTATCAACACGTGAAAGCACTCTCGGCAGAAGGTCGTCAGAAATTGGAGAAAATACGCCCCGAAACCATCGGACAGGCTTCTCGCATTAGTGGCGTTTCCGCTTCCGATATTTCTATTCTTATGGTCTATATGGGGCGTTAAGCCGAAAATTTGTAAAAGAGGAGAAGGATTTTACTTATCAAATCTTGACCGATAAATTGGTTGTATAATTGTAATCATTTTTATAAAGCAATCCCCAAATGGTAAGACAAATGAAATTACAACACCAACTTATACTATATTTTTTCTTGTTGATGACTAATAATATGCTTTTTGCACAACAAAAAGACACTACACGCATCAAAGGAGAGGTAAGCAACGAAAGCCCTATTTATGTGTTAGGGTCGGAAAAAAGCAGTGTATCCATAGAATGTTTCGATGCAGATTTAAAAATGCCTATCTCAACAGAAGCACGTTTTCAGAACATAGCCTTACCCAAAGATTCTATCACGTTTGACCTTAGCCCCGCTTTCAATACTATAGAGCTACCTGCAAAACAAACCTATGTGCTTTCTATCAAAGCAAAAGGATTTGTAAGTCAGACGGATACACTTGATACGAATACTGACACAAAACAAGCATTTTATTTGATACCTCAGAAAAGAGATTTCGAAATAGTAATCAATGATTTTGACGCAAACAAAGATGAGGTTGAAATAAAATTAATTAACAAAAATAAACAAGAGCAAATTATTATTACAGGCAAAGACGGTAAAGATGGGCACTATTTCGTCAAGATTCGTTCGGAAGATGAATATGATGTAGAAATTAAAAATAACAAACAACTTGTGTACTATAAAAAAAATATTCCGCCTAAATCTAACACGAACAGTTTTCAGTTAAAGCATTTTCGCTACGAAATCAACGATAAAATTTATCTCAAAGACATCACCTTTGCCACTAATTCTACAGAGTTGAACCCCCATACCCAAAAAGAATTAGCCCCTGTGATAGAAATGTTACAACAAAATCCTACCATGCGGCTTCGAATAGAAGGACACACCGATGACATAGGAGATAGCCAAAAGAATATGAATTTATCCATACAAAGAGCTGAAAAAGTGAGGCTTTATTTGGCTGAAAATCAAATAGATGCGCAACGGTTAGAGATAAAAGGCTATGGAGAAGATTTACCCACAATGCCCAATACTACAGAAGAGGGTAGAGCAGCCAATAGACGATTTGAGTTGGTAATTATAGGGATTTAAAAAAAAGGTTTTCATAAAAAAAGAAGCAAGATTAGGATTTTTGCGCTTCCGTTTGTCGGGGCATATCATCGTACCAAAATCCATCGGAAAAAGTTTTGGTAGAGGCTTCGCCATCTTTGAGAATGCGTACAGCCAACCATACCAATACAATGGGAGAAAGGCTAAACATCAACAGTGCTAAATTGACCCAAGAAAATATATGCACTGAAAATACATAAATCAACATATACACTGTTGAACCTATGACAGGAAAATACAAATTTTTCATCAGTAAAAAAAGGGAATAGTTGAAGATAAAAATACAACTAATAAACCCGTTCACTGCCGAAATGTTTTGGTAAAGTGTCTTTTTAACTTTGTTGATTTTGTTTTAAATCTTCCAATCGTATAGTGGCGGTAGCACTTATAAAAAGACCTACAACGAAAAAAGCACCTCCCCACATAAATAAATAAGGAGATAAGATTAATGCATGAATGGCTATATAATTAACCCTTGTAAGAATATGAATAATCGTAGGAACAATTATACTGACACTTATAAATAACCCTCCAAACCCCATAATTGAAATACCATCATTTTGTAACTGCTTATAATTACGTTTTTTAATATAGTCAATGAATGCAATACCCTCTTCTTTAGCTTGTTTCTCATTATAACATTTCGATGCCACTATTTTCATCGCTGTTTTAAGTGGTTTTCTTTTTACAATTAAATCTCTCAATCTCATTTGGGCATCTTCTACAATGGCATTTTGCTCTGCTTCTATGATTTCTTTGATGAGCTGGTCAGAAAAACAAGGTTGCGCCTCTTTTAATTTAGCTACGATTTCTTCTTGTGTTACGCCCTCAAACAAAAGCGGTGTGATGATTTCTTGATAAGGCAATAAATACTCTTTTAATAGTCTTGTTAAAAACATTATATCATACATATTTGCCTTTTGCTCGCGCCAATAGTCTTTAATAACACTTATAGGCTTACCTTCTTCTAAAAGTAAAATTTTGGTTTCAGCCCTAAGCCTATCTCTTAATTCTTGCTGTTTACTCATAAGGTTAGATTATATATTTAGACATAAATTTTAAAAAATTTATGATTTGAAACCTTGCATAGAAAGTCCTCTGAATAATAAAACGATACCCGAAACAATAGCTCCGTAGAAAAGAATATAAGAGTTTTTACTTGTTGCATAAGAGGTAACAGTCAATACAATCCCTACTATAATGAGCAAAAAGCCTATAGCTATTATACTAAGTCCCATTTCTTTACCCTTTGCTTCCTCCTCTTTTACTGCATTTTGCACAAAAAACAACCCATCTTTGAGAGCTCTTTCTTTACTATAACAGTTAGAAGCTACTTTTTCAGCCGCACTCTCAACGGTTTCCATCTTAGTGCTTAAAAGTTGCTTTAGCCTATTTTGGGCATCTTCTACGATGACATTTTGCGAGTCTTCAATGATTTCATTGATGAGTTCATCAGAAAAATGTGGTTGCGATTCCTTTAATTTTGCGATGATATCTTCGTTTTTTAAACCCTCAAACAAAAGAGGTGTAATTTCTTCTTGGTAGGGCAACAAAAGACTTTTTAGCGATTTAGTTAGGTGCATTATATCATACATGTTTGCCTTTTGCTCGCGCCAATAGTCTTTAATTGTGCTAATAGATTGCCCTTTTTCTATCAATAATACCTTGCTTTCTTGTGTGAGTTTATCTCTTAATTCTTGTTGTTTGCTCATAAATTTAATGTTATTCTACCTATGCACAAACATAAATACTAAAAATGAAAAATCAAAACAATAAGGTTATTTTTTAATACGATAGTTTTTTGTAACTTTACCCCAATTATTGATACTTTTACACAAAACCAATACTAAATATGGGCATATTTGGCTTTTTCAACAAAGAAAAAAAGGAATCATTAGAAAAGGGGTTGGAAAAAACCAATCAAAATTTTTTCTCCAAAATCAGCAAAGCCATTGCGGGCAAATCAAAAGTAGACGAAGAGATTTTAGACGAATTGGAAGAAATACTCATTACCTCTGATGTAGGCGTAGAAACTACGCTCAAAATCATAGAACGCATAGAAGCACGTGTGAAAAAAGACAAATACCTCAATGCCCAAGAGTTGAACAAAATTCTCAAAGAAGAAATTGTAGCATTAATCACCGAAACACAACAAAACGACCCTACTCAGTTCGAACTACCTGCCCATACAAAACCCTATGTGATTATGGTTGTGGGAGTGAATGGGGTAGGCAAAACAACTACTATAGGCAAATTGGCTTCACAATTTCATCAAATAGGCAAAAAAGTAGTCTTAGGGGCAGGAGATACCTTCAGGGCTGCTGCCGTAGCACAACTTAAGGTTTGGGGAGAGCGCGCAGGTGTCCCTGTGATAGAAAAAGGAATGAATACTGACCCCGCCGCCGTTGCCTTCGAAGCCGTTAAAACAGGAATAGATACTCAGGCAGATGTGGTAATTATCGATACAGCAGGGCGATTGCAAACAAAAACGCACCTAATGAATGAGCTTAGTAAAATCAAAAGAGTGATTCAGAAAGCAATGCCCGATGCTCCTCACGAAGTTTTATTGGTCTTAGATGGTAGCACAGGACAAAATGCAGTAGTACAAGCGCGCGAATTTACAAAAGTAACCGAAATTACAGCTTTGGCAGTTACCAAACTTGATGGTACCGCCAAAGGAGGGGTTGTAATAGGCATTTCAGATGAGTTCAAAATCCCTGTAAAATATATCGGCGTAGGTGAAAAAATTGAGGATTTACAAATTTTTCACCGCGAAGCCTTTGTAGCGTCTTTATTAGAGTCTAAATCCTAATTAGTCTTCTCCTTTAAGCCAAGCAATCGCGCTGTCGTAGTCGCCAAACATTTGACGGTCTTGGTGGTCTTGCTGATTAACGGCTGCATTGACATTTTTTACGGCAAAACGTGCAAAAACATCTTTTGGCATAATGAGGGCGCGTTTTACTTTCCAATGGGTTTGGTCAAACTCTACAGATTTTTGGGCAGCAAAGTTTTGGTCGTCTATGCCGATGCCTTTGTGCTCACGAATGTCAGTAAGTGTTTTGCGGACTTTGGTTTCAACCATGTGTTGAAAAATCTTCTCTAACCCTTCTCTAAAAACTTGACTATTGGTAAAGCCACGCCAAACGATTACCAAACAAGGAATTTCGGCATGGTAAGTTATGCTTAGATTGGGATTTTCGTATAGTATTTGCTCTGTCATCGCAACATTAAAATTTAAGGTTGAATGGCAATATACAAATATTATTTTATTTTTCTATATTTCTTTGCTATTTTGTTCTGTATATTTGTATAACACAAAACTAACAATGCCAATGATTGCCCAAATACCCGCTTTTTGGTATTCCATAAAAAGCAATTCGCCAAGGCTAAAAAGCAATGCATAAATATAAACCACACCACTGAGCCAAAGCACTAACAAATAACGAATGGAACTTTTGGGAGGGTCTATTTGCAGGGCTTTGTAGATAGGTTGCCAGTACCCTTGAGGGCGTATATTTTCACAAAACTGTTTGAGTTTTGTCATATCATCAGGGGGGGTAAGTAGGGTTACCAAAATCCATGCGACTGTAGTAAAAGCCACCGTAAAGAAAAAACTATCAGGGAAAGGCATTTGCCAATAGAATTTAGCAAAAGCATAGGGGATAAAAGGGGCAATCGTTGCCGTTATTTCGCTCCAAGCATTGATGCGCCACCAATACCATCGCAAAATGAGCACTGCTCCCAAACCCGCTCCTGCTTCTATCATAAATTGGAATGCCCCTTCTAAGGTACTGATTTGTGTAGTAACGGCAAAAGCTACTACCATGAGTATAAAATTAGCCCATCGCGAAGCCATTACCATCTGCGTGGGGTTGTTGGCTTTTTCAGGGTTCAATAGGGCATAAAAATCATTGACCAAATAGCTCGTTCCCCAGTTGATTTGTGTAGAGATGGTACTCATATAGGCGGCTAAAAAAGCTACCAACAGCAAACCTCGCAATCCATCGGGCAGGAAATCGCGCATAGCCATTACATAGCCTAACTTTTTATCTTGTGCCGAAAGGTCGGGGTAGAGGTAAATGGCACATAGCCCCACAACTATCCAAGGCAAAGGACGAATGGCGAAATGCGCTATCTGAAAAAATAAGGTAGCCCAAAGTGCATGTTTTTCATTTTTAGCACTCATCATTCTTTGTGCCACGTAGCCACCTCCGCCCGGCTCCATACCCGGATACCAACTTGCCCACCATTGGAAACCTACATACGCCAAGAAAGTAGCCCCTCCTAATACGAAGGTTTTGCCTTGCTGTGCCAATCCTTCTGCGCTCCAAGAAAAGGCAGGCAAAAACGAAAAACTTTCCGCAGGAATTTTACTCTTTAGCCCCGCAATGCCTCCTATCGCCTCTGATTGCACTACTAAAACTGCCAAAATCACACAGCCCAACATTGCAATCCAAAACTGGAAAAAATCAGTAATAGCCACTCCTAACAACCCAGATAGGCTGGAGTATATTACCACAAAAAGCATGAGCCCGCCCACTGCCCAAAGTGCTTCCCAATAAGAGAGATTGAAAAAAACAATCAGCAATGATGCCATCGCTACATTGACCCAAGCAATGACTACAGAATTGAGAAAAATGCCCAAATAAATTGCCTTGAAGCCACGCAACCAACGGGCGGCATTGCCCGAATAGCGTTTCTCTATGATTTCTATGTCTGTAATAACACCTGCCCTGCGCCAATATTTAGCAAAAAAGAACACTGAAAGCATACCGCCAATGAGCCCGTTCCACCAAATCCAATTGCCACTAATGCCATGATTGGCTACAATTTCGGCAATCAAAAGAGGGGTATCGGCAGCAAAAGTAGTAGCGACCATAGATGTACCTGCCACCCACCAAGAAAGGTTGCGACTGCCCAAAAAGAAACTTGCAATGTCCTTACTTCCTTCATTTTTATAGAGAAAACTGATGTAAAGCGTAATGAATAAAAAAGAAACAATGATGATGATGTCAAGTGCGGAAAGGGTCATAGATTAATGATTGGTTTTGTTTTCGATAAGTTTTAGTAGCGTTTCTACAGTGTTCCAATTGCGTGTAGTGGCAGTGGTTTTTAGTTTTTTCTCTATAAAATTATTATTAAATTTAGTCTTGCCATATCCAGTAGGGCAATGTATATACAGTACCTGTTCGCCCAATGCATAACTA
Source organism: Cytophagales bacterium (assembly GCA_004293905.1). Lineage (GTDB taxonomy): Bacteria > Bacteroidota > Bacteroidia > Cytophagales > Microscillaceae > RDZE01. The sequence goes on from RDZE01000006.1 coordinate 55,289, forward strand.
TCAGTAACCTCAGGAATGACCAACTCGTGAAGGGCATCTTCTGTGGGCATACGCCACAAAAAAGTACAATAGAGTTCTTTTTTATCGTGTTCGGGGGCGTATGGATTTTGTGCTACGATGGTTTTGAGCATATCGGCACTGATGAGCAAACTTTGTACTGTGAAATGATAAGTTTTGAATAATTCTGCTTCTATTTCACTATTGAGTACTTCAGGGGTGCGTGCGGCAGGGTCAGTAAAGTATACATTGCCTGTTTGTATATAAGTGTTTACTTCTTTCAAGCCTATTTGTTCATAACAGGTTTGTAGGGAAGCCATACTTAGTAGTTTTTGCCCCGATACGTTGATGCCTCTTAGTAAAGATAGATAAAAATTCATGAGGCGAAGTTATTATTTTTTTATAGAAATATCAATTTTTCTTTTTTCCTCCAAAGAATGATTTTTTGCCTGCCATCCATTTTACCTTGAAGCGATGTGCCAAAAATGCCGAAATTTCTAAATTATTGGTTCTGTATTGTACAAACTCGGTATTCATTGCCTGAAGGTCTAACATTGCAGATGCGCCAATAACCCATTTTTGGGTATGGTAACCTACCGAAGCCCTTGCTATCCCTTTCAGAAAATAATTAAGACCTACCTGAGTATTATTGTTTTGGGCTTGACCTTCATGATATTGCAAACCTACCAGCCCAGAGGCACTTGCGCTGATGTAAAAATGTTTTTTGACGATGAATGTATGCGCATAACCCGGCGTGATAGCAAAAGTATAAAAAGTATTTTGGTTAAAAGCTGCCTCAGGGCGGAAGTTAATGCCGATATTATTAGTAGTAAAACTTGAGTCTGCTTTGGCATTGAAATAACCCAATGAGCCGTTTATGATAAAAGAACCACCATTTTTATTTTGTTTTTCATCATGGACAAAGGCAGCACGATAAGAAAATTTATCTCCGTTGAATGTATAAAAAACATTGACTGAAAAATTTTGTAGTCTTATGTCATCTCTCCTTTGTAGTGCCTGACCTGTTATGATATTATTGATTAAATTGCTAATATCTTCTATAAAATAACCCTGATACTCTTGGTAATAAATATCATAGCCCAATTTTTTGCCGAAAGAATGTACTTGCAAGTCAAAATACTTACTTTCTCCTTGCCTATCTCTGATGAGTGGGTGTTGTGCTAATTTGAAACCAAAACTAATAGCCAAACCCTTGAAGTTTACGCCTACACTTACAGAGTTTCTTACGCTGGGTCTATACCAAAGAGGTTCTAAAAATTGAGTAATGCCATTGATGCGTGGGCTAAGCGTGAGGTCTAAGCCTCGATAAGTCGCACCTGTTTTGATGAGCATATAATCCTCAAATTTTTGGATATAACTGCTATCATTTTGTGCGGCAAGAGTGTATGTTGTACTAATGAGCAATATGGAAAGTAGATATTTCATCTCTTTGTTATTTATTCGCAAATATATTTTTTTTATGCAATACTGACAAATAATAAACAAATATTGTGTTCCCCAAAAGTGAAAATCAATTTATAAGTTTGAACTTATCTATTAGGGTGAAAAGTGCTAAAACAACTTGTACTATACAACTATGCCGCTCCCTCAGTCATAATTAACAAGTTAGAATTCCTGCCTTTTTTACGAGATTAGTAAGCAACACTCTCTGCATTTTTTTTCACTAAATTATGTGTACCATCAAGGCATAATAATCGGGTATTGAGCCGAGGCACATGCGACTTCAAACAAGGCTCAATATTGCTCCACTTTTTGAACTTGAGTTTATAAACGATACAAGAAAGAATATCTATTGGATTAAATTTGCTTGAATAACCTCGTTTATTTTTAAGAATAAAAGCCAAGTCTATTTTTGTAATGGATTGATTCTTAAACTAATTTACAAAATTTTGGGCTACTCTTTATCAAAATAAAGTTGAATTACCTCGATGAAAAAAAGCATTTTATAAATTCCTCTTTTCTTTTTTTGGGTTGACAGTTTTTTCCCTGAAAACCCGTTCTGAAAACCCGTTCAATCTGTAAAATCCGTATCCCATATAAAAAGTAATAGAACAGGTTTTAGAAATTTCTTTTCTTTAGGTTGTGCTTTAAAAACAGAGTTTATAAAAAACGCCTACTTGCTCCAAGGAATGATTATCAAACTTATTGTAGTTACTACTATGAATAATAACAACACTATTAGATTTGTACGAATCATTTTTTTCAAAGAAAGGTATTCATTATACATAGGAGAGTCAGGGATTTTACATTGCATCAAACCCATTAAGTTAGTCTAAAACTGTGGCACGGGGCTTGTTCGAAGCCTCGTTTTTGCTAAAAAGATGACCGAAAAAGGCATACTTTC
>RDZE01000022.1 GCA_004293905.1 Cytophagales bacterium
AAATCGGTATAAGGATTGATGTATTTTGCCATTGTAGTATGGATTTGTTTGGGTAGACAAAGTTACACTTTTTTGGGTGAAAAAGCTACTGTTTTCCCTACTAATAAAAAAACACTGAAAAAATTTATTTATTCCAATTCTTTGTTTATATTTGTAAAGGGTAGCGAAATTTAACTATAAAAACATAAATAAAACATGTACCAACCAATTTTATCATTTATTTTTACATTTTTGTACTTTATAGGAATAATATACTCTGTGCAAATGATAGTTTTTATCTTGAAACAAAAAAAAGAAAAAAAGAATGGGAAGAAGATATTAAAAATAATAAATACGAACCATTGGTATATGACTGGTTTGATATTAGTTTCAAATCTGGCTGCATCACAGTAATAGTATTGATCCCAGCTTTCATCATTTATCTGCTTATAGAACGATGGTTAGGATAATTTTTCCATTCCCACACACATTAAGGGCTCTCCCATTATTCATTATACCCCTCATCATGGCTTGTTCGCAAGATGACCAAAAAAACATCAGGTATCATTCTATCCACAATTCTGATTGGCATAGTATCGATTTGGGTTTATTTACAATTGATGCTCCGAAATCTTTTAGGTGCAAAATAGAAAAGGGGATTGATTCTTTTATTGGCATAATCTCAAACGATACAATAAGGCTTCATTTCGACTACGGTTATTATTCTTTACCTTTTGAAACAGAAAAAAGCTATTTGGAAGGTAAAAAATGGTTGCCTGATGCCGAATTAGGGATTCTGGTACACAAAAAACTTGATGCATTTGGTAAATTAGAGGTAATAAACATCTCTAACCATACTGCTGAACTGAAATTGGGTGATAGTACCTTTTTTTACAAAATTCCCATACCCGACTCTATTCAAGACTATCAAATAGAAAAAGATACGACCGCTGATAAAATTTATGAAATATCATACCCCAAAAATAACAAAGAGGGTATAGTATCCTTACGCATAACACGATTAGATAAATTCAATCCCAGCATGGAAAACCATATTGCTATATTGGTTAGTTCTGAAAAAGTAAAAGGAGATGCAATCAAATTAATTTTGAAAATGTACAAAACATTTCGCTTCCAATAAAAAACTACGCATCTTTTTTTTCATTAATCACAAACAAGTATTTCCCCAAATAAAAAGCCCCTACTGCCGTAGAAATATGCCATAGCCAATGCGAGCCTATTTCCATCTGATGCAGATGTACGTCTTTGTCTATCTGCCTGAACATAAGCGCGGCGATGAACCAAACAATACTAATGAGCAATGCAGGCGCAGCCAAAAATTGGGTGCGAAACAAAAAAATAACCATTGGCAAAAACAAAGTGATACCACGCAATAGATACAGTATATTTATTTTGTTAGATAAATACTGCGCAGGAATATTGATAATCAAGGCACTCAATAACATAAATCCAATCATCAGCGCGATTGTCCCTAACCAAGAACCCAATAATTTTTGCCAAAAATAAATACTTACCAACAAAGTAAGCAATAAAATAGGAAGCACATCTAAAGCCAAAAAAATACGCGATACTCTAAATGCGTGGAACAATGCACTGCCCAAACCTCCTAAAAACAGCAAAGGCAGGGAAAAAGTAAGTATCCAATAATGCTTAAAATGAGGCTTTACGCGCGCATACCAATAAAAAACAGGTATCCAAAAAGTAAGCGAACTCAGCGCATTCCAAGGCTCCATAATCCAAAAATTAGGGTTCGTTTCTTGGTAATAAGGTGCGCCATCGGGGAGGAGTGTTTGCAGAAATATAAAAAAGAATAAGAAAGGCATAGTGTTTTTGGTAAATAAAGAACGGCAAAAGTAAGTATATTCAGAAATAAAGTTTTAATATTGCGAAAAAATTAATTTTTTACATCCTTATGTCAAAAATAAAAGTAGCCATCAATGGATTTGGGCGCATCGGCAGAATCGCCTTTCGCGCACTCCTCCAAAAAGAAAATATAGAGATAGTAGCCTTAAATGATTTAACAGATACAAAAACTTTGGCACATCTCCTCAAATACGATTCAGTGCATGGTCGTTTTCCTTTTACGGTATCGCACGACAGCGAGCATATCATCGTAGCGGATAAGAAATTGAGAGTTTTTGCTGAAAAAGACCCCAAAAATTTACCTTGGGCATCTTTGCAGGTAGATGTAGTTTTAGAATCTACAGGTCGTTTTACTGACCAAGCAGGCGCAGGCGGTCATCTTACTGCGGGTGCTAAAAAAGTAGTCATTTCTGCACCAGCCACAGGCGATATTCCTACGGTAGTGTTAGGTGTGAATGACCACATACTCACAGGCAACGAAACAATTCTCTCTAATGCCTCTTGTACTACAAACTGTTTAGCACCCATGGCAAAAGTACTCGATGAAGCCTTCGGCATAGAAAAAGGCTATATCTCTACGGTACACGCCTACACCGCTGACCAACAACTACAAGACGCTCCTCACAAAGACCTTCGCAGAGCACGTGCGGCGGCTACTTCCATAGTGCCTACTTCTACAGGGGCAGCCAAAGCCGTAGGGTTGGTATTGCCTCATCTCAAAGGCAAATTAGATGGTGTAGCGATGCGCGTCCCCGTGATTGATGGTTCTTTGACAGACCTTACCGTAGTGTTGAAAAAAGACGTTACCAAAGAACAAATCAACGAGGCAATGAAAAAAGCCGCCGAGTCATCGCTCAAAGGTATTTTGCAATATACCGAAGACCCTATAGTTTCTGTGGACATCATTGGCAATCCTCACTCTTGTATTTTTGATGCCGAACTTACCTCTGTCAATGGCAATTTGGCAAAAGTAGTAGGTTGGTACGACAATGAGGCGGGTTACTCTAATCGTGTAGCAGATTTGATAGCCAAATTAGGCGCGTAATTTTTTTCTAAAAGCCCTATAAGACAAGCGATTTGCTACAATCTTTATAGGGCTTTTTTCTAATAAGATTGTTTCATTACTGGAATTTTTACCAACTCTTCAAATTCCTCTATTTCAAGGGCTATTTCTGTTTGGTCAGCAGGATAATACCAAACCACACTTGCCCCCCTTACACTTTCCAAAAGTTGCATCAAGGCTAATAAATATTTAGTGGATGCTGTGTTGTAGTATTCTAAGCGAATAATAAGCAAGGTTTCTGCCAAAGGATTTTGGGCATATTCTTTCATCCAATCTATGATGGGCTGAAAAAAACTGCTGGCATTGGAGGGCATAGAAACCCCCGAAATACTGAAAATGGGAGCTTCTTTGTCTAAGAAAACTTGGGGCGTATTGCGTGTAGATTCGATTTCTAAAGGTGTCATGGGCTTCTATATCTTTTTGATAGTACCATAGCAAACGAAAAGCCCTGAACGATTGTTGTACTCTAAGAATTATTTTTGCGGCTCTTGCAACAAATCTATAAAATCCATAGAATAGTACTCCATTGTATGCACCACACGCTGCACTTGTGCTATCAGATAGTTATAACCAATATTAGCCAAAATACCCACAATCAAACCCGCTACCGTAGTTACCATTGCCGTATAAATACCCGATGAGAGTAACTGAGGGCTGATGGCTCCCTCTTGTTGCGAAATCACCATAAAAGACTCTATCATACCAATCACTGTGCCCAAAAAGCCAACCATCGGAGCAGCACCTGCAACGGTAGCCAACATAGACAAGCCTCTCTCTAAACGATAAACCTCTATTTTACCTACATACTCTATGGAGGTTTCTATGTTTTTCAGGGGACTGCCTAAGCGTGTGATGCCTTTTTCTATCATACGCGCTACAGGTGAGTTTTTCTTTTGGCATAGTTGTTTGGCTTCCTCTACACGCCCCTGCATTACGGCTTCTTTCACTTTTTTCATAAAAGTAGAGGGATTGCCGCCCGCTCTTTTGATGGTGATAAAACGCTCAATGAATATATACAAGCCTATCAATGAAAGCAATACAATCGGTATCATCGTAACCCCTCCCTTGAAAGCAAGGTCTAAAATGGTCATTACTTCTTGAGGAGCTTGGGTGGTTATTTGTAGGAACATAGGTATTTTTTAGAATAAAATAAAGACTTTATGAGTGATTGAATGGCAAAATTATAAGTTTTTTCTAATTTTGTTTTCATTTATAATTTGTTTTTTTATGCAAGCCCTTCTCTACTATGCACTTCTTCCGCTCGTTTATTTGCTGATATACAGTCCTTGGTGGCTTTTTTATCGCATTTCTGATGCTGTATTTATTTTTGTGTACCATATTGTTGGCTATCGCAAAAAGGTAGTAATGGCTAATTTGCAAAAGAGTTTCCCTGAAAAAAGCCCAAAAGAAATCAAAAAAATAGCCCAAAATTTTTATTCTTATTTTGTAGATATGCTCTTGGAAAGCGTCCGCGCTATAGGTATGAGCAAAGAAAGCATGTTGCGCCGATGCCAAGTAAAAACCCCCGAAGTAGTCAATGCATTACACGCAAAAGGGCTGAATGTCATCATCGTAACAGGACATTATGGCAACACAGAATGGGCGGGCGCAGCAATGAGCCTTTCGGTAGCCCCTCCCCTATTTTTGACCTATGCCCCTTTCAAAAATCGCTATTTTGAAAACCTCATCAAAAATGCCCGCGAAAAATTCAGCTCTACGATGGTGCCCCTTGCCGAAGTATTGAAAGTAATGGTAAAACACAAACAAAATAGTTTTCAATATGGCATCATCTTCTCTGCCGACCAAATGCCTCACCCCGAAAAAGTATATTGGACTACCTTCCTGAACCAAGAAACTGCCGTATATTGGGGCGTTGAGAAAACAGCAGTAAAATTCAATTATCCCGTAGTTTTTGGCTACATCAGACGACCAAAGAGGGGCTATTATGATATTTATATGGAATTGTTGTGTTTAGAGCCTCAAAAAACCGAAGAAGGCGAAATTTCCGAAGCCCATACCAAAGCCCTTGAAAAACAAATAGTACAATACCCCGAAATTTGGTATTGGACACACAAACGCTGGAAAAACCACCCTTGGCAGCAAAACTATAAAAAAGAGTTTTTAGCAAAAAAAGCAGGGAATAATAGTTAGTAGATTGTTAATGAAAAATACCACAGTTAGACTACTTAATTGCAGTCTTCTAATTGCCAACAATCTGTACAAGGTTGATTGACAATCTTAAAATTTCCTCTGTTTTTTTCATTGGTGAATAAAATACTTAAAATTTCAGTATTTTGGTTATCTGACCAATGAAGTTTGTAGATGTTTTTTTGTGTATCAAATTCAACCAATTCAATTTCAGAACCATCATCAAGTTTAGCTTTTATTCCATTTGTTAATTCTAAAATTAGTATAATTTGATGAAAACTTGATTGTTGTCCCCAATGGTAAGCCAATATATTTTTATCTTCTTGGTCAATGACTGTAAATGATTGATTTTCAGCAGCACAGGGATTATAAATTACAACCTCATTATTTACTGTTGTAAGTTTTATCCAATTATTATTTAACTGAGAAAAAACATCTTTTTGAGCATAACAATTAAAGTTAAGGTATAAAAAGAATAAAACTGAGTATATATTTTTCATTTTTGTATGTGGGTAAAAAGTAAGAAACTGTAATTTTTAGAAGAGCATCATATCCATGATTACACGAAATTTTAGAATCATTAGAGATTTAATGCGATTATTTTGTTATTTAAGCTAAAAAAACGTAATAAATAACAAGTTTATTTTAAAAACCATATATAAACATTAAAATTACGTTTCATAAAGTGGGAGGCAGTTTTTGTATTTGTTGATAAAGTTTTTTATGGAGTGTGGATTCTTTCTATGAAGATTTATAAATATATCCTGCACTTGATTAAAGAGCTCATTGGTCGTAATTAAACCTTTCTTATGTGTTGCAAAAATCTCATAAACATTAAAACTAAAATTACTTTTAAAGTCTTCCATAAAAACCATCTGTAAAACTGTTTTATGATTCATTTTTAGATAAGCGTGTAAACTCAATAAAAAGAACATATCCACTTGATAGTCTTTTATGAATGTTTGTGTAGAGGTTTTATAAGCAAGTTTACAAGCGTATTCACAGTGATTTCTGCTTAAATATTCAAAATAATATGTGAAAATATCCTGAATATACACGTCAACAAATCTACTTTCGTAGTTGTGATTTTGAAATTGAGAAATGATAAAATAGCTACACATAGGGCTACCTTTGAAAGGCATAAGCATATACTCAAAACTTGAACCGATAGACGTTTCATATAAACTATCCTGCTCATAAAGTTCTATAAGCAGATTTAATGCTTCATTTTCTAAATCATTTCTCACACATTCGATAGCTTGCACAAGTTTGAATAACTTTGCATCTGCTTGCATTTCTTGTAAAAATGGCTTGATATCCTCTTTTTTTTTTTCATTATTAAATTTATTGTATTTGTTTCTTTCTATCCAACAACTTAATTCCAAATTTACCAACATTTGCGGGTTAAATTTTTTAGCAACTTCTACAAAAGATTTATTGCCTATTTTAAGCATATTAAGTTCCCTCTTCCCTACATTTTCGTGCCTTCCCAAATCTAAGAAATGTACGTTATTTAATTTCAGAATTGTATAAGGTAAGTCATAGATAACTCCCTCTGTAATAATACCTTTTATTTCTGAAAAATTGCCTACTTCGGGCGGAAGTCTGATAACATCAATAGTCAGTATATTACGTTTGTCTATACGAAAAGGGATAAGTTCTTCTTTGGGAATATATGGTGAGTTAAAAAGCTTTTGCTCAAAATGAGCAGCCGTACCACCTCTGAAATAAGGATAATCGACAGGAAGTATAAAAGATTTCAAGAGTCTTTTCCAAGAAAACTCTTTGTGGAGTTTGGGGATTTTTGGAAGATGACAAAAATTTTTGGCTCGTTGATAGTCTTCGTGTAAACTAAACCAAATATGCGCAGACTCAAATTCCTCTTCAGGAAAGTATTTGAGCAATAAAGAAGCTATAGATGGGCTCCGATAAGATTTCTCAAAAAGAAAGAAAACCAAATCATCGGGAATAACCAAATCCCAAAGAATACTCACTCCTACTGCCACAATGCTTTCATCTGTACTATTCAACAGATTGAAAAGGTCTTCTCGGATTTTTTGCATTTTCATACTATTTTCAAGTAGATTCATTAGATAAAATTATTTTGGGTATACTAACCTTATTCCCATCTAAACAAAACAACACCGACAATCATTCTAATAAAATAACCTTTTATAGTTAAGAATAAAAACACAAGTTAAAAATAATAAAAATTTAGATTAATTTCACTGTCTAATAGAAAAAACACAAGAATATTGATAAATTTTATTTTAACAAAAACAGTAGATTTTTCAGGAAAAAAGATAAACAAACATAAAATATCCTGAGCATCATTTTGTACAAGCGCACAAACTTAATTATATTTGTTCATTCATAATAATTATTGGTTTTACACAAAAAAAATGAATCCTATGAAAAAATCTATTTTCTCAACATCTTTACTGACGCTACTCTTCAGTTTTTCTTTACTCTCCAGAAAGTTACACCAGTTTTTTAGGCATTACCTACGGAGATACCATTGATAAGGTATATAAAATATTTGGCGAACCCACTGAAATAGACCAAAACGATAACTACTCTTTTATATCTGTTTACTATCACTATAATTCGGAACACGTACTTACTTTTACCTACGACAAAGTAACGCGCAAAGTAGAAGTAACCCGCCTAAAATCAAACCTAAACCCCGATGCTACAGCTTCGCTCCGCTATGTAGGTGAACGCCAAAAAGACACTAAAGCCCTATTTTTGGGGCAAAGTAAAAAGGAAATCTTAGCCAATTTTGGCAATCCCGGTCGTGTAAACGCGGGTAATTATGAATATTCGAGTAGTAATTTTTCCCTTACTTTTATCTGTTATGATTTTCAAGATGAAAAATGCAGTGAAATCTACTTACAATGGTATCATCGCTAAACAAAGAAAGATAAACGCTGTTAAGCAAAATTAACAAATTGTATAGAAGGATTAAAAGGTTTAATAAAGTCTTTTAGTCTATTTTCACCAAATATTCTTCTAAAAAGAAACCTATTTGAAGAAAAAATTGCACCTTTACAATTACATTTTATTATATTATCCATATTTTTATCTAAAAAATACACAAAATGAAACACTTTTACACGCTGTTGTCGTTTTGCTTGTACTTGTTCTCATCTACGCTACAAGCACAAGTAGTAACACATACACAAAACTACAGTGTCAATGATGTGCGTACTGGCTACTATGCCTTTACAAATGCTACCATTTACACCGACTACCAAACCAAACTCGAGAAGGCAACCCTCATCATCAAAAATGGGAAGGTAGAAGCCGTAGGTACTAACCTTTCCGTACCCGCAGGTGCTACAGAAATCGACCTCAATGGTCGTTATATTTATCCTTCTTTCATAGACCTGTATAGTAACTACGGTGTTGTTACGAAAGGCTACTCAGGCAATACCGATGGGCAATTTTTGGAAAGCCCCGATAAAACCGCCCTGCATTGGAACTATGCCATACGCCCACAACTCAACGCTCAAGACTTATTCACAGTCAATGGCGGTGATGCTAAAAACTGGCGCAAAAATGGTTTTGGGGTAGTCGTAACACACCACCAAGACGGTATTATGCGTGGCACAGGCGCACTCGTAACACTTGCCGATGGCAAAGCTCAAGAAGTACTATTGCAAGGAAAAGCCGCTCATTTTTTAGACTTTGACAAAGGCACTTCTCCCCAAGACTACCCCTCATCGCTCATGGGTTCTGTAGCCTTGCTCAGACAAACCTATTTAGATGCCGATTGGTACAAAAAAGCCACCGACAAGAAAGAATACAATCTTTCTTTAGAAGCATTGAACAATACTCTTTCTTTGCCCGCAATTTTTGCCGTAGAAGACAAACTTTCTTTGCTTCGTGCCGATAAAGTAGGCGATGAGTTTGGCATTCAGTACATCATCAAAGGCAACGGCGACGAATACCAACGCTTACAAGAAATAAAAGCTACAGGGGCAATGCTACTCTTATCGCTCAACTTCCCCGATGCTTATGAGGTAGAAGACCCTTTCGATGCCAAAATGCTGAGTTTAGAGCAACTCAAACACTGGGAAATGGCACCCGCCAATGCCGCTATGGTAAGTAAAGAAGGAATTACTTTTGCCTTCACAAGCAATGGACTGAAAAATATGGACGATTTCATCAAGAACATAAGAAAAGCCATAGAATACGGACTTTCAGAAACCGAAGCACTCAAAGCCATCACTTTTACACCCGCTCAAATTATCAAAGCTCAAGATAAAGTAGGCTCTCTGACTCAAGGAAAATTAGCCAATTTTATCATCACTTCCCAGCCTGTTTTTGATAAAAGCAGTACCATCCTCGAGAATTGGATACAAGGAAAACAATATATTCTCAAAGACATCAACGACGACATCAGAGGCAACTATAACCTAAGCCTTAGCAATGGCGAAAGTGCAAAAATCATCATTGCAGGCACACCCGATAAGCTCGATGTAAAAATAGACAAAAACGGAACCACACAAAATGCAGATTTTTCGCTCAAAGAAAAACTCATCAGCTTACAGTTTAGCCTCAACGACCAAAAATACCGCCTAAGTGGTTGGGTAGAGGGTAAAAATCTAAAAGGCATCGCCGAAACAGACAATAGCAGCCTCAAATGGAATGCTACTTTTGAAAGTGCTTACAGCCCAACTGCCGAAGAGAAAAAAGAAAACAGCCCCATAGAAGTAGGCAAAGTTGTATACCCTTTCACGGCTTACGGAAATGCTGAAATACCCAAAACAGGTACTTATCTTATCAAAAATGGCACCGTTTGGACAAACGAAAAAGAAGGCATACTGAAAGAAACCGATGTGCTCATCAAAGATGGTAAAATAACCCAAATAGGCAAAAATCTCAATGCCAATGGTGCAACAGTAATAGACGCAACAGGCAAACACGTAACTTGTGGCATCATAGACGAGCACTCACACATAGCACTTGCCAATGTAAACGAAGGCTCGCACTCCAGCACTGCCGAAGTACGCATGGGCGATGTCATAGACAGCGAAAGTATGAGCATTTACCGCCAAATAGCAGGAGGTGTTTGTGCCGCACAACTTTTACACGGTTCTGCCAATACTATCGGCGGACAATCAGCCCTTATCAAACTAAAATGGGGATTTGCGCCTGAAAGTATGAAAATACCCAATGCAGATGGCTTTATTAAATTTGCCTTAGGCGAAAACGTAAAACAAGCCAACTGGGGCGATGGTTATCGCACTCGTTTCCCTCAAACACGTATGGGCGTAGAACAATTCCTCAATGATGTATTCACACGCGCACGCGAATACGAAACCCTTAGCAAAACAAAAGGGGCTATCTACCGCCGCGACCTCAATATGGAAGCTACCTTAGAAATTTTGAACCAAAAGCGATTTATCACTTGCCACTCTTATGTGCAATCTGAAATCAACATGTTGATGAAACTTGCCGAATCATTTAATTTCAGAGTGAATACATTTACCCACATCTTAGAAGGATACAAAGTAGCCGATAAAATGGCAAAACACGGCGCAGGAGGTTCAAGTTTTGCCGATTGGTGGGCTTATAAAATGGAAGTAAAAGATGCCATTCCGCACAATCCCGCACTGATGCACAGTCAAGGCGTAGTAGTATCTATCAATTCTGATGATACTGAAATGGCGCGCCGCCTCAATCAAGAAGCTGCCAAAGCCGTAAAATATGGTGGAGTAAGCGAAGAAGATGCTTGGAAAATGGTAACGTTGAACCCTGCCAAACTATTGCACTTAGACAGCCGAATGGGTAGCCTCAAAGCAGGCAAAGATGCTGATATAGTAGTATGGTCTGACAATCCACTCTCTATTTATGCCGTAGTAGAAAAAAATATCATTGATGGTATCCTCTTTTTCGACCTTGAAAAAGAAGCCGAAAAACTACAAAGCGTAGAGCAAGAAAAAGCGCGCATCATCAAAAAAATGATAGATGCCAAAAATGGTGGAGCTTCTACACAAAAAGCCGTAGGTAACAAACAAAGAGAATGGCACTGCGAAGATGTAGTGGACTGGTTCAAAGAAAAACAAATTTCAGAAGAATATATCAAAGAATAAAAAAGACATGAAATCTATCCTTATATATTTGATGCTGATAAGCACTTGCCTTTTCGCATCTCAAACAAAAAGTTGGGCGCAAAACCCTGCTGCCGCTGCTCCACAAACCAAACCTATAGTAATCAAAAATGCAACTATACACATAGGCAATGGGGAAGTATTGCAAAATGCAGCCATCAGATTTGAAAATGGACTCATCGTAGCCATTGGTGCGGGCATAGACGAAAGCAATGCCGAAGTAGTAGATGCCGCTAATAAACACATCTACCCTGGTCTGATACTGCCACACACCATCACAGGGCTTACGGAAATTCAAGCCGTAAGATCTACCTCTGACTTCAGCGAAGTAGGCATGTTCAAGCCCAATATTCGTAGTTTAGTAGCTTACAATACCGATTCGGAGATTATCCCTACACTTCGTTCCAATGGTGTCCTCATTCTCCAAACAACCCCCAGAAATGGTATTATTACGGGTACATCTTCTATCATGGAAGCTGACGGTTGGAATTGGGAAGATGCCGCACTCAAAGCCGATGAAGGCATACACATGAACGCCGTAAGGTTTTATGGTTATAATTTCTTTACAGGGCAAATGAGCAAAAACGAAAGCCACGACATCAGCATTCAAGAAACCGAACGCTTTTTTCAGGAAGCACTTAGCTATAGCAAAAATACCAACATCAGCACAAAGAACCTGAAATTTGAAGCCATGAAAGGTCTTTTTGATGGCACAAAACGACTGTATATTTATGCCGATTTTGCCAAAGAAATCTTAGAAAGCATTCAATTGGCTAAAAAATATGGTGTCCAAAAAATCGTATTAGTGGGTGGCAATGATGCATTACTCGTAGCTGATTTTCTCAAAGAAAACAACATACCTATCATCTTAGAACGCATACATCGCCTACCTATCCGCAACGATGAAGACGTTTATTTGCCCTACAAACTACCTGCATTGCTCAAAAAAGAGGGCTTAATGGTCGCATTGGCTTATGATGATTTCGAACCTATGGGCTCACGCAATCTGCCTTTCTTAGCAGGTACTGCCGCCGCTTATGGGCTTAGTAAAGAAGAGGCTTTAATGACGATTACTGCCAATACAGCCAAAATTTTGGGCATAGACGACAAAGTGGGAACACTCGAAAAAGGCAAACACGCTACCCTTATCGTTTCAGAAGGCGACTTATTAGATATGCGCACCAATCAAATCACACATGCTTTTATTAGAGGTAAAAAATTAGATTTGGACGACAAACAAAAACGCCTCTATCAGATTTATAAGCAGAAATACGCAAGCCAAACCAAATAATTTAATAATAGGCTAAAACACAACATAAAAGCCCCAAATAGTAAGAATTTGGGGCTTTTGTTATAAAAAAAATAACTTTTTGTTGTGATTATCAAGAAATTTGTTTTTTTTGAAGAAATTTTAGCACTTCAATAATGGAAAATACCCAAAAACCTTCTCTTCGATACGCTTGGTATGTAGTTTTTATACTCATGTTGGCGTATGTATCCTCTTTTGTGGATAGACAAATTCTAAGCCTTTTAGTAAAGCCTATCAAAAGAGATATGCACCTCAGCGATACGGAAATGAGCCTGCTCATGGGGTTGAGTTTTGCTATTTTCTACACTCTTTTGGGCATTCCCATAGGGCGGTGGGCTGACAGAGGCAACCGTAGACAAATTATTATGCTTGGTATTGCTGTTTGGAGCGTGATGACTGCTTTGTGCGGCATTACAAAAAACTATTTTCAACTATTTTTGGCGCGTGTAGGCGTAGGTGTAGGCGAGGCTGCCCTTACTCCTGCTGCTTACTCTATGATTAGTGATTATTTCCCCAAAGAAAAATTGGCATTCGCGCTCAGCGTATATTCTATGGGTATTTATATTGGTTCAGGGTTGGCTTTGATGGTGGCGGGGTTGGCATTTCAATTAGCCTCCGTGCAAACTACTTGGGAGCTTCCTTTAGTAGGTAGTATCTACCCTTGGCAAATGGTGTTTTTTATTATAGGCTTGCCCGGATTGTTGATTTCTTTATTGATATTTACCATTCGTGAGCCTATCCGCACACAAAAACGAATGATAAAAACCGAAAGTGGCGAAAGTATTGCCGCACAAGTAAGCCTTAAAGAAGTATTGACTTATATCAATGCCAACAGACAATCTTTTTTGGGCATCTCTTTGGGTTTGGCTTGCACCTCTTTGGCTGGCTATGCTACTTCAGCATGGTATCCTACGGTCTTACAACGCGTTTTTGGCTGGTCAGAGGTAGCTTCAGGTTTTAGTTATGGGCTCATGGTAGCTGTCTTTGCAACCACAGGAGCAGGTGTAGGGGGTAGTTTGGCTGATAAGTTTAAGAAAAAAGGAAACCCCAATGCCAATATCCGTATTTGTATGATTGCCGCTACGGGTGTAGTACTTTCAGCACCACTATTTTTACTAATGCCAACAGGAGCATTATCAGTTGCTTTTGTAGGTTTGCCTTCTTTCTTCACAGGCTTTCCGATAGGGGCTGCCGCTGCCGCTATTCAAGAAATGATGCCCAACCAAATGCGCGCATTAGCCTCTGCCATTTATTTTTTCATTCTTAATATCATTGCCATTAGCTTAGGTCCTATGTTTACGGCATTGCTTACCGATTATTGGTTTGCTAACGAAAACATGGTGCATTACTCTCTACTCATCGTGGCGATTTTTGCCAATATTGCCGCACTCATTTGTTTGTATTCGGCGCAAAAGTCTTATACAAAAAGCCTGCAATATTTAGAAAATTATATGGAAAAATAAAACCCAATTTGTTATGAATATACCAGATAAAAATGATGTATTCCCCTTAGAAAATTATAAAAATCTCTGCTTTCTTAAAAATATCATCAAAAACCCCAACATTATTGTAGGCGACTATACCTATTATGACGACTTCGAGAATGTAGAAAATTTTGAAAAACAAGTCAAATATCATTTTGATTTCGAGGGTGATAAACTCATCATTGGTAAATTTTGTATGCTTGCTTCAGGCGTTTCCTTCATAATGAACGGCGCGAACCACCTCACAGAGGCTATCAGTACATATCCTTTTGCTATTTTCGGGAAAGATTGGGCAGATGCGATGGACGGAAAAAAGTATCCACACAAAGGCGATACTATTGTTGGGAATGATGTATGGATAGGGCACGAGGCAACCATTATGCCTGGTATCAACATTGGTGATGGGGCAATCATTGCCACAAAATCAGTAGTAACACAAGATGTGCCCCCTTATGCCATCGTAGGAGGAAATCCTGCAAAAATAATTCGCAAGAGATTTTCAGAAACAGAAATTCAAGAACTTTTAGCAATACAATGGTGGCATTGGGAAATAGAGAAAATAACCAAGTATGTGCAATACCTCACTGCCAACGACATAGTATCTCTGAAAAAAGTAGCCAATTTATGAAAAAGATTCTACTATTCATACGCAACGCTTTTGGCTTCTCCAGCAAAGAAGCCAATGGATTTGTCATTGTCCATATTATTATTTTAGCACTGCTACTAACCCCATTCATTTATCTCCAATTATACGCCCTATTTCCTACTGCCACAGCTACCGATAAAGATGCCGAAACCATCAGTTTGGTATTAGACAGTTTGGCGGTAGAGAAAAGTAGCGAAAAAACCAACAATCCGAACCTTCAACTCTTTCCTTTTGACCCCAACACAGCCAGCTTAGAAGATTGGATCGCCTTAGGGCTTTCAGAAAAAATGGCACAAAGAATCAAAAACTATACAAACAAAGGCGGTAAATTTTATCAGAAAGAAGACCTCATGAATATTTATGGTTTCCCAGAATCGCATTATTTACTGCTTGAACCCTATATTAACATTAGTATTGAAGTTAAGAAAAAAGAATACAATCAAAAATATACCAAACAAGGCAAATACAATCAGAAAGACAGCACTTGGACTAAAAAAGAAGAGAAAAAAGGAAAGGAAACCAAAAAAGAAATCGAAATTTTTATCAACACTGCCAACCTTGAAGAACTCAAAACATTGAAAGGCATAGGTGATAAACTTGCAGAACGCATCATCAAATACAGAGACTTATTGGGAGGTTTTTATGATAAAAGCCAATTCAAAGAAATTTATGGATTGAGCCCTGAAGTAATTTTATTGTTAGAAGAAAAAGCCATACTCAATCCAGCACAAATCAAGAAGATAAACCTAAACCAAACCCCTAAAGAAGTGATGGCAAAACACCCTTACATAGGCGAAAAATATGCTTCTATTATTGATAACTACCGAAAACAACACCCCAATATAGAAAATACCACTTTTTTAGACCGCATCATTACCGATGTAAATAAACGCAATAGACTACTGCCTTACCTTAGTTGGTAAACAAAGTTTCATCTGTTTTTTTGCGTAAAAACCACATGCCCACAAAAGTAAGCGCACCATTCAAAATTAATATCTCAAAACCAAATTGATAGCCCCAAAGCCACTCTTTTGAGTTCAAATTAAGCACATAACAGAAAATAGGCGAAGCCACACAAACTAAAGGTATCCAATTATCTTTTACCCTATATTTAGTAAATAAGCCAAAAGCATACAAGCCCAGCAAGGGTCCATAAGTGTAACCTGCTGCATTAAAAAGACTCGTTATCACATTACTATCAGGATTTTGTTCTTGTATTACCTTAAAAATGAGAATCACCACTACCAACAGCACCGAAAAACCCACATGCACCCAACGCACCCAAAAAGCGCGTTCTTTTTCCTCTTTATTACTTACACCTACGAAGTCTATACAAAAAGAAGTTGTCAATGATGCCAAAGCAGAATCAGCACTTGCATAAGTAGAAGCGATAATACCTAAAAAGAATACAATGCCTGCCCAGCCACTAAAATATTTCAATGCCAAAATAGGATACAAATCATCTGTTTTTTGAGGAATAGCAATTCCTTTTGCCCCTGCATAAAGATAAAGCAACGCACCCAAAGACAAAAACAATAAATTCACGATTACCAAAATAACCGTAAACCAAAACATGTTTTTTTGTGCCTCTTTGATATTCTTACAAGTCAGGTTTTTTTGCATCAAGTCTTGGTCAAGCCCTGTCATGGCGATGGCAATAAACATTCCCGCAAAAAATTGTTTGAAAAAGAAATGAGGGCTATTAAAATCTTCCCAAAAGAATGTTTTGGAGTAAGGGCTCTCCCAAATTGTACTCGCCAAACCTCCCAAGCTAAGCCCTAATTCTTGTTGTATGAGCAAAATACTCAATACTACCGCCAACAACAAAAAGGTGGTTTGTAAAGTATCTGTCCAAACAATGGTTTTGATTCCTCCCCTAAAAGTATATACCCAAATTAAGAAAATACTAATAACAGCCGTAAGCCAAAAAGGAATATTGAAATTATCAAAAATACTAATTTGTAACACGCCTACAGCTAAAAATATTCTAAAAGCCGCTCCTATAGTTCTGGAAAGTAAGAAGAAAAAAGCTCCTGTTTTATAAGACCAAAAACCAAAACGTTGTTCTAAATAACTGTAAATCGAAACCAAATTGAGCCTGTAATACAACGGCATTAGCAAGGTACCAATGACCACATAACCCGCTACATAGCCCAATACTACTTGAAAATAGCTAAATTGCGCCTTCCCTACCGCCCCCGGAATAGAAATGAATGTAACCCCAGAAATAGACGCGCCAATCATACCAAATGCTACTAAATACCACGCCGATTGTTTATTGGCTACAAAGAAATCGTCCGTAGTAGAACCCTTAGAAGTAAAATAGGCAATGAGAATTAGTACGCTAAAATAGGCAATCAAAATGCCCAAAATCAGTTCAGGAGATAAATCAGCAGACATATAATAAGTTTAAAAGACAGCGATAATGACCGCAATGTTCGTTATTTTATTACTTTTTTCCAAATCTTAGTATCTCAAAGCCCTTATTTTACGTCATGAAACAATAAAACATTAATTTTTTATTATCAAACACAATGCATTTAAAAAAATATCTTATCATTTTCACTTGCTTACTTTATCTGACAGCTTGTGATGCCAACGATGACCTCAAATGGCAGCCAGAAATTTTGGCACCTTTAGTCAAAAGTGACATTAGTTTTCAAAGCGTACCTGAATTAGCGGGCTTATCTTACGCGCTTACAGTTCCTTTAGGTGGTCTGCCTATTACAGGGGCAAGCGTAGTAGTACCTGCATTTAACAATCTAAACTCAACCCCTGCTGCTTTCCAAATCAACCAAGCTCCTGTAGTAGAAGTTGGTTTCAGCGAACTCACCGTAGAAGGCACCTTGCAAAACCCTTTAGGAGTGCCTATCAATGCAGGGGGAAAAATAGTGATTCGCAACGTAGCTGATGGTAGTATTGTAATATCGCATACTATTGCAAATACTATTGCTGCACGTGGTTCTTATGCTTTCAACTCTAAAGTGAGCAAAAGTAAAGTAAAAGACCAATTAGAGTTTTTACTTCAAGACATAAGCTCACCCGGTAGCAGTGGGCAAGCAGTGAGCATGAGCAGCAATCAGTTTTCATTCTCGCTTAAATTAGGGCTACCGACCATCGATTATGCCGACTTCAGAGGCAATGCCAACTCTACGACTACCCAAACGACTAATTTCGAGATGGGCTTAGAAGACGAAGGCAAAGCTACAGGTAATTTAGTCATTCAATTCCAGAATGCTATAGCCCTCAATTTCAGTATTGTAATAGATTTTTTAGATGAAAAAGACCAAGTATTAGCTCGTCTTAATAGTGTTCCCATTACTATTCAGGCAGGTAGCAGTAGCGCACCTAAAAGTAGTACTACTACAATCAACGCCTCTTCAGTGATTACACAGTTGCAAAAGGCAAAAAAAATACGTTTTACCATAGCCTATACCAATCCTTCCGCTACTGCTGTAAGGGTACTTGCTACTGATAAACTTTCTTTTAAAATGATTAGCGACATCAAAGCCGACTTATAAAATTATGAAAAAAACAACTTTTATATATTCTTTATCAGTACTCTTGTTTGTGCTGATTACAAACCATATTCAAGCACAAATTACCCCTTTTCATGCCTATAACGACCATTACGAATTGTATAGAACTCGTTTTGAACCTGCTTATTTGGGCAACAATGGGAAAAAATTCGAAGCCAATTTGATGTTTAACTTCAATCTTTGGGCAGGAAATAATTTTATGAAAGTAAGCACCATCAACGCATTTGCGAGCAATAATCTCACCAATAGCCTTGTAGAACAAGCCTTAGGAGATATGCGTAGCACTGATAATCGCATTGGATTAGGACTTTCAGTACAATGGCTCAGTGCCAAATTCAGAGCCGATAATACCTTTGGCGAAGAAATCGCTACTTTTTCCTTCGAAATCAATGAAAGATTTGATGCAAGCATGAGTTTCTCTAAAAATATTGCCGAATTTTTATGGTATGGTAATAAACGTTTTGCAGGTCAAAATATCAATTTAGGTGGTTTTTATCCCAATATGCTTGCCTATAGAGAATTTGTTTTGGGTGGCGCACGCGATGTGCTTAATAACGGAACATTGCGACTTAGAGCGGCAGTTCGCCTCAAATATTTAGTAGGTATTGCCGCAGCACGCACCGAATCTTCTAACTTTATTGTCAATACTGCGCCCGATGGAAGTTATATAGATTTTAGTGTGGGCTACAAAGCACAATATGCAAACGCAAATGAAGAATTTAGTTATAAACGCGCTGGCGGAGGTTTTGGTACAGATTTAGGCATCACGGCTACTTACCAAGAAAATCTCAAAGTTTCACTTTCTGTATTGGACATAGGCAGTATTAATTTCAACCAAAATACAGGTGGATACGAACGCCGCGATACAACCTTCCGCTTCGATGGAATATTAGTAAACACAAGTGGAGTTAGCTCTAACAATAGCAATAATGTGATAGATAGTCTACAAAATATTATTACAGGCAAAGAAATCAAAGGGGGTAGCTTTTCACAAAAATTACCCACACGCCTTAGCCTACAAGCCGAGTACACACTCCCTTCTGGAACAGAAAATGCACATCATTTCTTTTTTACATACATTCAAGGGTTTTCCGATATTGGTTTGGCTTCGCGCCGTCCTTTTTTCAGTTTAGGCTATGTTTATCAAATCAGAAACCAACTCAATTTGGGACTTACTCCTTCTTGGGGCGGCTACAACAATCTATCTCTTGGCTCCTTTATTTCCTACGCAGCAGGTCCTTTCCGAGTAGGTTTTGGTACTAACAATTTGATGAGTTTGATTAGCTTTTCACAAGGCAAAAGTTTTGATTTAACTTTCAATTTAGGATTTAACATCAGCCAAAAAACAGACTAAAAACGATTTATTTCTTTGGTTACTTCTTAATGTTTTTGGTATACTAAATTTTATAGTGTATATAACATTAAGAAGTTTTTTTATGACTTCTATCGGCAAAACTGATTTTTATCATTTTTTTTTCTGTCAAGGGTTGCTAATTTTGATACTCAATTATCACTAATTAAAGCCACCTAACCATGAACCCTTCTCCTAAAAACATTTACCGACTTATCGAAAAATACGATAAATCAGTACCTCGCTACACAAGTTACCCAACTGTTCCTTTTTGGCAAACTACGCAATGGAATCCTCAAGATTGGCAAAAACAATTATCCAACCAATTCAAACAAGCCCCTAACCAAGCCATCAGTTTATATATTCATTTGCCTTATTGTGAAAATTTATGTACTTATTGTGGCTGCAACAAAAGAATTACTAAAAATCATGCCGTAGAAATGCCTTATATAGAAGCAGTTTTGGAAGAATGGAAATACTATGTGCGTCTTTTGGGTAAAAAACCTATCGTAAGCGAACTCCATTTGGGAGGTGGTACGCCTACTTTTTTCTCGGCAGAAAGTCTAAGAAAACTTATAGAAGGCATTTTTAAGGAGGCAACTCCAGCCCCTACGCCCGCTTTCAGCGTTGAGATACACCCTACTGTTACCAATACAGAACACCTCACCACGCTGTACGAATTAGGTTTTAGAAGACTCAGTGTAGGGATTCAAGATTTTGACCAAAGAGTACAAGCCATTATTAATCGTCATCAAACTTTTGAAGAAACACAATACATTTTTCAACAAGCAAGAAATATAGGCTACGAAGCCATCAATGCCGATATTGTGTATGGATTGCCACTTCAAACTACTGAAAGTATATGCCTCACTATGAAGCACATACAAACACTGAAACCCGAAAGAATTGCTTTTTATAGCTATGCCCATGTGCCTTGGAAAAGCAAAGGACAACGCCGCTACACCGAAGCCGATTTGCCCAACAGTAAAGAGAAAATAGAATTATACTTGTTAGGAAAAGAAATTCTTAGACAAGCAGGGTACAAAGAAATCGGTTTTGACCACTTTGCACTCCCTAAAGATGCCTTGTACAAAGCCGCAGAAAAAGGACAATT
The DNA here is from genome assembly GCA_004293905.1 of Cytophagales bacterium. GTDB lineage: Bacteria > Bacteroidota > Bacteroidia > Cytophagales > Microscillaceae > RDZE01. The sequence goes on from RDZE01000022.1 coordinate 20,637, forward strand.
ACACCGAAATTTTATGGGCTATACCACCCAAAACACACAATTACTCATCGGTTTAGGGGCTTCTTCTATCAGCGATACGGGTACTATGTTTGCACAAAACGAAAAAACTATAGAGGCATACCTTGAAAATATACAACAAAAAGGATATGCCACTCATCAAGGGCATACTTTGAACGAAGAAGACCAACTACTGAGAAAACATATTTTAGAATTGATGTGCCAATTGAACACAGACCTAAGCGAACTACCTCACTATCTGAAAAATGATATTTTGCCGCGTTTAGGCACTTTTATAGATGATGATTTAATAACCTTAGAAGGCTATAAAATTCAAGTAACAACTTTGGGCAGAACCTTTTTGCGCAATATATGTCTTTGCTTAGATAGTTACTATTGGTCTTCTCTGCAAAAAAACAAAGAGAAAGAAACTCCTTTATTTAGTAAAGCTATTTAAAAAGTTCATTTACAAAGGCTTTCAAAAGATACTCACGCATAGGAACAGGCAACTCATTGAGCAGTGCATTAATCAATGCCATTTCCGTAGGAAGGTTGCCTTCTTTCATTCCAAGCAATGTTGTAATATCTGCGATAGAGGGTTGTTTGCTTGATTGCAACGAAGTAAGAATTGCTGAAACTTGTGCTTTGAGCGCAGACGGACGAGCAAGTAATTCCCTACAAGCAGTGTCTAAGTCTTCTAATAAAAACGTGATTTGAGGTACATTAGAAGGACTAATAGAAAAATGCAGGTTTTCGGGCGATGTTGTTGATTGTAGTTGTGGCTGCAAATACCACCCTTTTAGCCTCATAAGGTCTGCTAACTCGAAAAGATTGACCTTATCAGAAGCAAAAGCAACCAAATTCATGGCTGGCTTGCCCAAAAGATAGAAATAATCACTATCCTTTGCATAATCTATCATTCTTTGAGTGGCTTCCATTGTCATTTGCACTCTTTGACGATAGCCCTCTTTGCCTAAAAAATTTAAAATAGCCCAACAAGCCGCCAATGACCCTCCAGACTTTGTGGAAAGCAAAGTAGTGTTAATCATTGTATAACCAGCCCAACTTGAAGAAACAAACAATTGGTATTGACGCAAATGGGCATTTTTATACAACACTGCCGAAGCTCCTTTGGCAGCATAGCCGAATTTATGGAAATCCATAGAAAGGGAAGTAACACCTTCTACTGAAAAATCGAAAGAAGGTATTTGGTAACCAACTTCTTTGGCAAAAGGCAAATACATACCGCCCACACAAGCATCTACATGGAAAAGTAAATTGTGTTTTTGTGCTATCTTTGCTATTTCTTCTATAGGGTCTATGACTCCATGCGCATACGAAGGTGCAGAAGCTACCAAGAGAATTGTATTGGGTGTAATGGCTTCTTCTATCCATGCAGGAACGGCGCAAAAGGAGGTTTTATCTACTGCAATCACAATGGGTTTGATACCCAAAAAAGCACAGGCTTTATGGAAGGCGGCATGGGCAGTGTGAGGCAAAATGACTTCAGGCGTTTGTATTTGGCGGGTAGCTTTTGCAAAATCACGAGCAGTTTTCAATGCTAAAAATATACTCTCTGTGCCTCCAGTAGTGAAATTACCTACCGTTTCTGCATTTCCTCCTACCAAATCAGCCGCCCAAGCAATGACTTCATTCTCCAGATGTAAAAGGCTCGGAAACACCGTAGGGTCTAAGGCATTTTCAGAGAGAAATAGGTTATGCGCCTGTCTTAACAAGTCTTGACTTTCTTCGCCTGCATCGTATACATAAGCAAATACCCTCCCCGATTTCCAGTCTATATCATTGATTTTAAGCGCATTAAGCCTTTCTACAATATCTTTTGCTGAAAGTCCTTGTTCGGGGAAAGGTTGTGTCATTGTTTAAGGTTGTTTGGGAGGACTGATGATATTTACAAATAATCGATAAGCTCCTGTAATGCCATCGGGCAATTGCCTAAAAAAAGACAACCCTGTATACACATATCGCCCTTTGCCATACGATGCATAAAGCAACCCTCCTTCTAAAGATTTTTCGCCTGCATCATTGGAAGCTAAAATAGGCTGATAGGCTTTGTCCCATTGGCTTGCGAAATATAAACCTCGCTCTTGAGTCCAATTGAGGAAGTCTTTTTCAGTAATTTTATTGGGATAATTGAGCAATGCGTGGTCAGGTACTAATGTCTTCATAAGAGCGTCTTCTTCTGTTACCCTATCTCTGCCAAGTGTCAAAGGGTAGGGTCCTAATTTAGAAACCAATAAGCCGTTACTTGTTTGGTATTGTACTACCAAGTTTCCGCCATTTTCTACATATTTCATAAGGGCTTCTGTATAAAAACGCCATCTTTTTTCTTCCATATTAAATGCCCTTACGCCTACAATAATGGTAGGAAATGCCGATAAATCGCCTTGCAAATGACTTTCATTGAGCATCGTTACTTGGTAGCCTATTTGGGTAAGGCACTGCGGAATTTCATCGCCTGCCCCTTCTAAGTAGCCTATTTGGGTGCTGTTTTTATTAATTTCTAACCGAACTGCTTTCACCTCACTTACAGGATAAATCGTTTGTATGGGTATGTGTGGGTATTGGATTGTGATAATGCCTTTGAGCGGTTCGAACTGCGTTTGTTCTTGTGTTTTTCCTACTATTTTGATGGTTGCCTCACTTGCATTAGTAGGGGGAAAAACCTTGAAAATGAGGGTTGTTTCTTCGTTTTTGTTCTTCAAATAAACACTTTGGGTGTTGGGCTCACAACGCCAGCCTTCGGGCATTTGAAGTTGAATATCGGCTTTAGTTTCGGCTTTTCCTGCTTTTAGACGTACTTTGATTTCTTTGGGTTGGTCATTGGCAAACATATACACTTGATTTTCGGCATTAGCCATCAATGTAGGCGTAATTTGAAAACTTCTGTAGAGTTCGCCTTCGTCTGGTTTTACCCATTTATGCAATATAGGCGTATAAAGTTGAAGTGTTTCCTCCCCGATTTGAATAGTAAAAGTAGCTCCAATAAAAGGCTGATTTTCGGGCATGCCTATTGCCCAATAATCTTCGGGTAGGAGTTGGAACATGCCTTTGTTGGGGGGTTGTTTGAGCCAATAAGGTTGTGTGATGGGTAGGTTTTTAGGCAAAAGTAATGTTTCATTAAAGGTTATCATTTTCCCTTTTTCAGTATTTTGCGTCAGGTTTTCTTTTCTCCAAAAGATTTCATTGTCTTTTTGGTGCAAAACAATTCCTTTGAGTTGTATAGCAACATTGCTAAACTTCACAAAATCGAGTGTTATCTTTAAAGAATCGCCCGCTGTGGCAGCATATTCTTTGGCAGTTGCCTCATACCATACGCCCGCACAAGCAATAATAAGGCGTTGTAATTCTTCTTTTTTAGTCAAGAGCCAATGGTCTTGCCCTTTGCTCAATAATTGATTGATGGACTGATAGGCTTTTAGTAAAATTGGTAAAATAGCGGAAGGGTCTTGCGGTGAAAATTTTGTTTCTGCTTCTTTCAGCAAATAGGCTATTTCTTGTGTCCCTTGTACCCTTCCCCAAGAAATATCTATGCCTTCCCAAAGGTCTTTTTGCGCCTCTACCCCATCTGTATGTACTAAATAATCTATACGTTCTGCTCTGTTTTTTGCACTTCCAAAACCTTGACTTTTATGCATGCTACGGCTTTCGGCAGCAATTACAGTATGTGTTTTCCCTAATAAAGTATTGTAAGTACTGATTAGAATAGGCATTGTTTTAATAGAATCGGGGGGTTGGTTGGTAAAATTCCCATTTCTTCTGAAAAAGGCATTCCATAAAATTCTTTTTGCTTGCCAAACCTGTACATACTGCAATTGTTCGGGAAATTTTGTGGGGTCTGCGGCGGCTTTGAATGCTTCTATGGCAAGTACGGCAGAGGCAGAATGATGTCCGTGCCCTGCTTCGGCAGTGGTAGGGAAACGTGTAATGATAACATCAGGTTTGAATTTTCGAATAGCCCAAACGACATCGGCAAGTACTTTGTCTTTGTCCCATACTTTGAGTGCTTCTTGAGTATTTTTTGAAAATCCAAAATCATTGGCACGCGTAAAAAACTGTTGCCCACCATCTATATTTCTTGCTTGCAATAGTTCTTGTGTTCTGATGATGCCTAATAGTTCGCCTTGTTCTGCTCCAATAAGATTCTGCCCACCATCTCCTCTTGTAACGGACAAATAACCTGTTTTTACGAGTTTATCGTTTGCAAGCCAAGCAATGAGTGCCGTATTCTCGTCATCGGGGTGCGCCGCTACGTACAAAGCTGAACCCAAAACATTCATTTTTTTGAGTGCTAATTGTATTTCGGCAGTGTTATAGCTTTTTAGGTATTGGGCTTCTGCTATGCTCATACTTTGTAAAAAGAATAGCACAAGGAGTATTTTTTTTATCATTTGCATTTATGCCAACATTTTAATAGGTGCTTCCAAAAGAGATTTTAGGGTTTGTAAGAAGGCAGCTCCTAATGCGCCATCTACTACTCTGTGGTCGCAGGAAAGCGTTACACGCATCATATTGCCTGCTTGTACTTGGTTGTTTTTCACTACGGGTACTTGTTTGATAGCTCCAATGGCTAAAATGCAGGCATCGGGCGGATTAATGATGGCGGTAAATTCTTCTATACCAAACATGCCCAAGTTAGAAATAGAGAAAGTATTTCCTTCCCAATCAGCAGGCTGAAGTTTTTTATTTTTAGCTTTTTCCGCCAAGTTTTTGGTTTCTTTGGCTATATCCGAGAGCGATTTATAATCGGCAAATCTTACTACGGGGACTAACAAGCCTTCATCTACGGCTACTGCTATGCCCACATGGATATGGTGGTTGTACCTTATTTTTTCTCCTAACCAAGAGGCATTGATTTTAGGGTGTTTGCGAAGAGCAAGCGCGGCTGCTTTTACAATCATATCATTGAAAGATATTTTCACTTCTGCATTCTCATTGAGTTGTTGGCGTGCAGCAATGGCATTGTCCATATCTATATCCATTGTTAGGTAGAAATGAGGGGCAGAGAATTTGCTTTCAGAAAGCCTTCTTGCAATGGTTTTACGCATTTGTGATAGGTTCACCTCCTCAAAAGATTCTTGTCCTATCTGTATATTTGTGGAGGCAGAAGAAGTGTTCAATGTTTCTGTTTTTGCAGGTGCAACTCCTCCTTTGAAATTATCAATATCTCGTTTTACAATGCGCCCATTTTCTCCTGTTCCTTTCAATAAGGCTATGTCTATTCCTTTTTCTTTGGCTAAGGCACGTGCCAAAGGTGATATTTTTAGTCGTCCGTTGGTATTTGTGTGACTATTTTCTTGTGCTACTTGTGTTTTTTGTGAAGTATTTTCTTGTGAGGAAGTTATTTGAGTAGGTGTTTGCTCTGCTGAGGAAGTTGTTTTTCCAAAATGTTCTACAAATAGTGTAGGGTCTGCATTTTGTTCGCCCACTACTGCAATGAGCGCATCTATAGGTACTGCGCTACCTGCCTGAATATGATACAACAAATACCCTTCTTCATAAGACTCAAATTCCATCGTTGCCTTATCAGTTTCTACTTCGGCTATTGGTTCGTTTTCTTTTACGAAATCACCTACTTTTTTCAACCAACTCACGACTACGCCCTCTTGCATGGTATCGCTCATTTTGCGCATCGTAACAGCTCTCATATTAGTAGGGAGTGCTATAGCAGTAGTAGTAATAGCGGTAGATTGTGTTTGAGCAGATGTATTTGTTTCAATTACAGCAGATTGAGTGGCAGTAGATGAAGCCCCCCCAGAAAGTAACGCGCTAATGTCTTCTCCTTGTTTGCCCACAATGGCTATGGGAGCATCTATAGGAACAGTAGTGCCTTCAGATACGATCACATGTAACAGATAGCCTTCTTCATAAGACTCAAATTCCATCGTTGCCTTGTCAGTTTCTACTTCGGCTACTACCTCGTTTTCCTTCACGAAATCACCTACTTTTTTTAACCAAGCAACCACAACACCCTCTGTCATGGTGTCGCTCATTTTGCGCATTGTAATAAATTCTGCCATAAATTGTTGTTTCAGTATATTGTTGTTCAAAAATAGATAAAAAAAGATATACCATCAATAGTTTTGAATATTTTTTGGTATTTTTGGGCTAAATTGTTCATTAATTTTATTCTAAAGCATCTCTTATGAAAATACTTGCAATAGGGCGCAACTATGCCGAACATATTGCCGAGCTAAACAATGAAAGACCTTCTGAGCCTGTTATTTTTAGTAAACCTGATACGGCTTTATTACGCAACAATGAGCCTTTTTTTTATCCTTCTTTTAGCCAAAATATCCATCACGAAGTAGAATTGATACTACGCATTAGCAAGGAGGGAAAAAATATAGAGGAAAAATTTGCGAATAAATACTACGATGCCATAGGCATAGGCATAGATTTTACGGCACGCGATTTACAAGATGCCGCCAAAGCCAAAAGCCTCCCTTGGACAATCGCTAAGGGCTTCAATGGTTCAGCTCCTATTTCTCATTTTTTGCCCATAGAAGAATTTAAAGACTTGAAAAATATTAATTTTCACTTAGAAATCAATGGTGAACTGAAGCAAAAAGGCAATACTTCCTTTATGTTATTCAATTTTGATTATATGATTGCGTACTTATCACGTTTTTTTACACTCAAGCAAGGCGATATTATCTTTACGGGAACTCCGCAGGGAGTGGGCTCTGTAAAAATAGGCGATGTACTCACTGCTTATATTGAGGACAAAAAAATGATGGAATTTGAAATTAAATAAACTAACTTAAACCAATGAAAGAACAGAAAAAATTAGCTGTAGCATTACAAGGCGGCGGCTCGCACGGCGCATTTACTTGGGGTGTGATAGACCGCTTATTAGAAGATGAAAGATTGCATTTGGAAGGCTTTTGCGGTACAAGTGCAGGCGCGATGAACGCTGTTGTATTGGCTTATGGTATGCACTCAGGGGGTCGTATGCGTGCCAAAGAATTATTGGAAAAATTTTGGCGTGAGGTGGCTTCTTATATTCATACCTCCCCTTTGCAACCTTCTTTGTACGATATTCTTTTCGGAAATGGCAATATGGATTATTCGCCGGGCTATCTGATGAGTGAAATGATGGCTTTGTTTACTTCTCCTTATCAATCTCCTATCGATATCAACCCGCTAAGAGATATTCTATTGAAATTTGTAGATTTTGACAGCTTAAAACAATGCAAAATAGTAAAAGTATTTGTTTGCGCTACCAATGTCAGAAAAGGAAAAGCAAAAGTATTTCCTACACATGAAATTAGTGTGGAGGCAGTTTTGGCTTCAGCTAATCTACCCTTCCTTTACAAAGCCGTAACTATAGATGGAGAAGATTATTGGGACGGGGGCTATATGGGTAACCCTCCTATTTTTCCGCTCATCGATGGTACTGATTGTAGTGATATACTCATTGTTCAAATCAATCCTATCAACATTCCTGAAACGCCTAAAAATGCCAACGAAATCAGAGACCGTGTCAATGAATTAAGTTTTAACTCAAGTCTTATGTTAGAGATGCGAAAAATTGATTTTATCGATAGATTGTTAGACAAAGGAATAGATTTAGGCGATAAGTTCAGAAAGATTTATGTGCATAATATTAACCCTGAAAAGCATATACACCATTATAATGTATCGAGCAAACTCAATATTACTTGGAGCTTTTTAAGCCATTTGCACCAATTAGGCAGGCAATATGCCGAAGAGTGGATTGAGCAGCATTTCGATAAATTGGGTAAAAAACACTCTACCAACATAAGAGAAGTATTTATGTAATTTTTGCGTATTAATGTATGAACTCAAAACAAATTCTGACGCTTTTAGCTCCTGCTCTTTTCATCATAATATTGTTATTGCCCGATGCCTTTTTTGCCAACCCCGAAGCAAAAATAGTATTGGCAGTAGCCGCTTGGATGATTATTTGGTGGGTATCTGAATCGGTAGAATTGCCCATTACTGCCCTCTTGCCCATTATATTGTTTCCGCTGCTTGGTGTTAGTAAAATAGAAGAAGTAACCAAACCCTATAGCGACCCCATCATTTATCTTTTCATGGGCGGTTTTGTGATTGCTTTGGCATTAGAAAAGTGGAATTTACACCTGCGAATTGCACTGAATATTGTCAGGGTGATTGGTACACATGCCGATGGTATCATTTTAGGATTTATGCTTGCTACGGGCTTTTTGAGCATGTGGATTAGTAACACAGCTACTACGGTAATGATGCTTCCTATTGCGCAGTCAGTAGTAAAATTGATGTTGCAAAATAAAACAACTCTTAGTAAAGGAGAAGCAAATTTTGCTCTTTGTATGATGTTGGGTGTAGCCTATGCCGCTAATATAGGAGGCATAGGTACATTAGTAGGTACGCCCCCCAATGTAGTAATGGCAGGTTTTTTATCTAAAACTTACCAATTCGAAATCGGCTTTGGGCGTTGGATGGCTATAGGATTTCCTTTTGCTACAGTACTTTTATTAGTTTCTTTTCTATTGATGGTAAAAGTTTTTTATCCCAATGGTTTAGGAAAATTTACCCACTCAAGCGAGTTAATAGACGGAGAATTACAAAAATTAGGGAAAATGCAAAAAGCAGAAATTTTAACCCTCGTCATTTTCGTAACTACCGCATTATTATGGATTTTGCGCGAGTATTTACAACAATTTTTACCTTCTTCTATCAAGTTGCACGATGCTACAATTGCCATGTTAGCTACGATTGCTTTTTTCTTAACACCCACAGGGTTGGGTAAAAATAAGTTCCTTCTGCATTGGTCTGATACACAGAAACTCCCTTGGGGTATTTTATTGCTATTTGGCGGAGGCATGTCGTTGGCAGAAGCCTTGTCTAAGACAGGTATTACACAAATTATTGGTATTCAAGCAGCACAGTGGGGTTTGGGCAATCCTACTTTGGTAATAGCAGTGCTGAGTCTTGTGGCTTTGTTTCTTACTGAAATAATGAGCAATGTGGCTTTGGTTACTGTTTTTATGCCTGTGGTAAGCGGCATAGCTATAGGAATGGGCATTGAACCCGTTTATCTGTGCTTACCAATCACTATAGCTGCCAGTTGTGCTTTTATGCTTCCAATGGGCACCCCTCCCAATGCAATCGTTTTTGCGAGTGGCTATATCAAAGTTTCGCAAATGGTAAAAGTAGGCTTTTGGCTTAACATAATTTCAATTATAATATTGATGTTATTGGTGAAATTGCTAATGCCTTATCTATTTTAGCCAATCTCGCTTTAATTTTTCAAATGCAATCATACCGCTCAGTACCACGCCCGGTATTCCTTGCCCTGGGTAAGTACTATCTCCACATAAGTAGGCTTTGTGGTTATCTAACCGTGCCTCTATCATTTGCCAAGGTTTTATACGCATCATTTGGGGGTATCCTCCTACAAAACCATATTCGCGCGCTGTCCATTTTTGCCAAGATTGTTGCGTAGATGAGTGATAATACACTATGTCTTTTCTTTTGATGATGTTTTTTTGGTCTAAAAGCATCAATATATTTTCTTCTATCTCTTTTTTATCTCCGATGATACAGTTAGCAGGGTCTGCTATATGCGTACTCACAGAAGCAACACGACCTTCGGGATTGTCGCTTCGGGTTTTGTCTTCGGGGTGGCTGAGGCTTATAAATATACTTTTTGAGTTCAAATAGGGCAAAGGTTCGGGTAAGTGTATTTGATGATGAATGCAGGAATGATGATAGAGTTGATTGATTTCGGAAGGGACAAAACCTATACCCAGCTGAAAAGCACTATTCAGTTGAACAGAGGAATAAAGTTTTTTCTTGTATTTTTTGGTAAATTTACCTTCATAGATTTGAAGCGCATTGTTAATTGGGATTCCAAATATGATAAACTCCGAACGAAAATTACCCTTATTGGTATTTACTAAGTAGCCTTGCTCGGTTTTAATGATTTTTTGTGCTTCTGTTCTCAGAAAAACTTTCCCTTGATGGTTTTCTACATATTCTAACAGTGGTTGCACCAAGTTAATAAGCCCTCCCTCAACATAATAATTATTATAGTTAGTATAACAAATAGCTGTTGCACCAAAAAGTACATTTACCTCCTCTATTGTATTTTGTGCGGTGATGAGTAACTGTTCATTGATATACTCTACAAAAAGGGTATTTTCTAATAAGTCAAACTTTTCGAGTAGCCATTTCATCGAGAAGAAAGTATAGGGCACATGCTTTACTTGGGTTATATTGGCATTTTTAATACAATTCCAAAGGTCTGGCCAATTTTTGGGTGGGAAAGTGAGTTGTTGAGAAGAGGTTTCCCAAACGAAATTGCTTATTTGAAAACAATAATTCCAAAAAGCTCTTTGATTTTTGACTCCAAAAACGCGTTCTGCTTCCTGAATCCACTCTTCTAATGATTGCTTTTTTTTGATGATTGTGCCATCTTTGAGCATTACTGTCATGGGCAATGTCAGGGGACGCAGCGGGAAATGGAGATCGAGGAGGTTCAGTTTTTCGCAAAGCTGAAAAATAGGCATAGGATTGTCAAATCCTACTAAGGTAGTAGCACCTGCTTCGAAGGTGAAGCCTTTGCGCCAATAGGCACTTGTACAGCCTCCGGGTAGGTAGTTTTGTTCTAATATGGCTACTTTTTTACCTGCTTTACTGAGCAGCGTAGCCGTAGAAAGTGCTCCCATTCCTGAGCCTATCACAATGGCGTCGTAGTGATTGCTTTTTTGACTATTCATATTAAAGTAAAAAAGCAATTGTAGTAAAAAAATGTTTAGCGTCTGCGGCGGCTTGCTTGCAGATTGCTAATTGTTTCGCGCACTTCCCCTATCTTTTCACCTGTTTTTTTAACTACTGAGGAGGTTTTTTTAACCGTAGAGGGCACATGAGGCATCATAAAGAGTAGTATTACGATAATCCCCATGACGAAGAAGAAATTCATGAATAAGGTCATTTTTGTATAAATTTTGGGTGTCGAATTTTTTTTCTATTTATACTAAAATCTGAATCAGAATGTTTAGTTTGGAGTGCAAAAATGCACAAAAACATTCACATGAATTGCATCTTTTTGGGCTAAAAACTTACATGTTGTTTGTTTTCCTAAAAACTATTGAGTTGCACGGTTACATGAAGGCACATAAATACCAATTCTTTGTCTTTGGTTTCTTTGATTTCTACAACTATTGGACTTTCTGACTTGCGCATCATGTCTATCAAGCCTATGTTGCCACCGCTTTTGCCTTGGTCGTGCGGTTTTTGGCGTTCTTGTTTATAAAAGGCTTTGAGTTCTTCTCTGCCCAAAGTATTGAGGTATTCACACTTTTGTTTTATTTTATCAGCGGCTTGCCTTTCTGCTCTATTTCCAGAGATAATGGTGAAAGAATTTTCATCGCGTTTTACTAAGATGATTCCCATGCCAATGTCTTTGTTTTCAACAGATGAGAAGTATCTTTCTTGTGAGTGTAATAAGATATTTTGTGCTAACTCTATAAATATAGAAAAAAGTCTTCTTCTGATGGTTTCCGAACTGTCCTGAGATTTACTCTGTAGTGTTACTCCTAAATCAACTAATATGCCTTGTGAAACTGCGCCATTGTATGCCATGATGATGCCGTCTTGTCGCATACGTTCGTAGTAAAAAATAGGGTCAATTAACAGTTCGTTCATAGTTATTCGGTATAGAGTGAATTTAAAGGCTATACAGCAAATCTAAGGCTAAACTTTTTAAAAATAAAAAAATGAGGGAAAAATTATCTAATTTTTAGTCTTTGTCCCACTTTTAGTTTTGTATAAACATCTATTTGGTTCATTTCAGCTAAGGTATTTATGGGAATACCATATTTTTGACTAATAGATTGTAAGGTTTCTCCCATCATTACTTGGTGATAGATGTTAGAACGGACTTGATTGCCCAAATGACTGAAATGTTGGGGGAGTAAAATGAAATATTGGGATTTTATTTGGGGGCTTTTGGGGTTAGAAAAATCAAAAATAAGGGCAGGGTCTATAGGGTGTCCTTCGTAGCGTACTTCTAAATGCAAGTGAGGACCGGTGCTCCAGCCTGTACTTCCGCCTAATCCAATGAGTTGCCCTGCTTTAACAGGTTGTTGTACTTCTACTTTTCGCATGCTCATGTGCCCATAAAGTGTTTCTAATCCGTTAGGGTGTCTGATGACTACGTAGTTTCCATACCCATTTTCATAAGTAGAGATACGCACTATACCATCAAAAGTAGCGTAGATAGGTTGCCCCATTTGTAAATTAAGGTCTAATCCGGGGTGAAATCTTCCCCATCGGGGTCCGAATAAAGAAGTGATTAGGGTAGTTTCGAGAGGTGCTGCCCAAAGTAGTCCCTTGTTAGGGTTATATAATTCTATATTGACTACTTCGTTGAATTGTGCGGCGTTGGTACGGTATGGGTTTATATTATTTATATCCCATATTGCATAGTGTTCATAAGCTTTTACCCAAGTGCTGTCTTCGCCTATTCTTAATTCTTCTGAAACGCTTACTATCTGTGATTCGCCTACTTCTACACTTAGGTCTTCGTATTCGCTAACGATGGATCTTTGGCTTTGGAAAAGGTTAAAACTTACGTCTTTTCTATCTGACTGAATATTGTTAGTGTCATTTTCTTGGACAGTAAGGTTACCGTTGTTGTTGTTTTGGGTTTGAGCTTTCAGGGAGTCTGCTTTTTGTAGAGAATCTTTTGTTCCGGCAGATGTGAGATTTTCTTTGGGGTCGATAATTTTATTTTCATTTACATTGAAAGGTGGTTGTGCGTATGCATATTCCAAACAACTGATAATTAAAACTATAGCCAAAAAAACTACTTTTCCCCACATTACATTTTCTTATTTTAGTTAGATGATCCTCATGTAGTACTACTCATTTATGCTTGTTCCATTACTTCTTTTGCTGCCAAATATCTTTCGGCATCTAAGGCAGCCATACACCCTGAGGCGGCTGCAGTAACTGCTTGGCGGTAAGTATGGTCTTGCACGTCTCCACAGGCAAAAACACCTTCAATGTTTGTGCGTGTAGTACCTTTTTCGGTGATAATATAACCTTGTTCGTCTGTGGCGATATAGGGTGTAAAGATATTTGTATTAGGTTGGTGTCCTATAGCTACAAAAAAGCCGTTAGCATTGATGTCTTGGGTAGCATTGGTTTCTGTATTTTTTATTCTTACGCCTATTACTTCTTCTTCTCCTAATACTTCTTCTACAACAGTATTCCAAAGTATTTCTATGTTTGAAGCGTTTTTAACGCGCGCTTGCATGATTTTGGAGGCACGCATTTCGTTTTTACGCACCAATAAATATACTTTGTTACATATTTTAGATAGGTAAGAAGCTTCTTCGGCAGCCGAGTCTCCCCCTCCTACTACTACTACATCTTGCCCACGATAAAAGAAACCATCGCAAACGGCACAAGAAGATACGCCTTTGGCTTGGAGTTTTTTCTCAGAAGGTAATCCTAACCATTTGGCGGAAGCACCTGTTGAGATAATAATAGAGTCGGCGTGAATTTCTTTTTCATCATCAACCCATACTTTTAAATCATTGGGATTAGAAAAATCTACTTTAGTAACCATTCCCAGCCTAATGTCAGTACCAAATCGGGCGGCTTGTTCTTGAAGTTCTGCCATCATTTGTTGCCCCATTACGCCATTGGGGTATCCGGGAAAGTTTTCTACTTCACCAGTGAGCATAAGCTGCCCTCCGGGTTCGAGTCCTTGGTAGAGAATTGGTTGTAATCCTGCTCGGGAGGCATAGATAGCGGCTGTATATCCTGCGGGTCCTGCTCCGATAATCAAACAATGTGTTTTTTCTGCTTCCATGGTATAGTTTTCTATTTTTGATTTGCAAAGGTAGTAAATAAAAAGTTCTTATTCAAGCATTAAGTAGTTTAATGCTTGAATAAGAACTCAAAGACGATTAACCCAAATAAGGTTTTAGGGCTTTGCTACGAGAGGTATGTCTGAGCCTTCTGATGGCTTTTTCTTTGATTTGTCTTACTCTTTCACGTGTTAGATTGAATTTTTCTCCAATTTCTTCTAATGTGAGTGCGCTTTGCCCATTGAGTCCGAAATAGTAGCTTACTACATCGGCTTCGCGTGGGGTAAGTGTGGAAAGAGCCCTTTGTACTTCTTTTCTCAAAGACTCATCGATGAGTGAGGAGTCTGGCGTTTCTTCGCTGTCATTTTCGAGTACATCTAAGAGGCTATTTTCCTCGCCTTGTACGAAGGGCGCGTCTACTGAGACGTGTCTTCCTGATATTTTGAGTGTATCGATTACTTCTGAGGTAGTTACGTCTAAGACTTCTGCTAATTCATCGGCAGAGGGTTCTCTTTCGTATTTTTGCTCGAGTTCGGAGAATGTTTTGGAAATTTTATTGAGAGAGCCTACTCTGTTGAGAGGGAGTCTTACAATTCTTGATTGCTCGGCTAAGGCTTGTAGGATAGATTGACGTATCCACCATACGGCATAAGAGATGAATTTGAAACCTCTTGTTTCGTCAAATCTTTGTGCAGCCTTGATAAGCCCTAAGTTACCCTCATTAATCAAATCTCCTAATGAAAGTCCTTGGTTTTGGTATTGTTTGGCTACTGAAACTACGAAGCGTAGGTTGGCTTTTGTGAGTTTTTCGAGGGCAACTTGGTCGCCTTCGCGTATTCTTTTGGCTAATTCTACTTCTTCATCAGGTGTGAGTAGGTCTACCTTACCTATTTCTTGTAGGTATTTGTCTAAGGATTGACTTTCACGGTTGGTGATTTGTTTGCTAATCTTGAGTTGTCTCATGTGTATATACTATTCTTATCGTAACATTTAGTTGAACAACGAATAAAACAATTAAATGGTTATAAAAGTTCTTTATTTTTTCTTTCTTTCCCCATTAATTATTGTTGGGCTTAGGAATAAGGACTTTTCTTGAAAGTCTGTATTTTCCTGTTTTTTTGTCTACTTCTAAGAGTTTTACTTTTACTTCTTCTCCTATTTCTAAAACTCCTTCCATATTTTCCAATCGTTCCCATTTGATTTCGGAGATGTGCAATAGTCCTTCTTTTCCGGGTAAGAACTCTATAAATGCACCAAATGGCATGATGGATTTGACGATACCATCGTAGATTTCGCCGGGTTCGGGCACTGCTACTATTTTTTTCACACGGTCTACGGCAGCGTCCATTACTTCTTGGTTGTTTGCAAATATATTTACAAAACCTGCATTGTCTTTTTCTTCTATTACTATGGTTGCACCTGTAGTTTTTTGAATTTCTTGTACTACTTTTCCGCCAGGTCCTATTACTGCTCCTATTTGTGAAGTATCTATTTTGATGATTTGTGAGCGTGGTGCGTGTGGTTTTAGGTCTGGGTTAGGCGTAGGAATGGTTTCTATCATTTTGCTAAGGATATGAAGACGTCCTCTTCTTGCTTGTTCGAGGGCTTCTTCTAAGACTTGGAAGGTGAGTCCGCTGGTTTTGATATCCATTTGACAAGCAGTGATTCCTTCGGCAGTACCTGTTACTTTGAAGTCCATATCGCCAAGATGGTCTTCGTCTCCTAATATATCGGAAAGAACTGCATATTCTTGTGTTTTTTCATCAGAAATAAGTCCCATTGCTATTCCTGCTACGGGTGCTTTGATGGGTATGCCTGCGTCCATGAGGGCGAGTGTTCCTGCGCAAACGGTTGCCATAGAAGAAGAACCATTGGATTCTAATATATCGGAAACAATGCGTATGGTGTATGGATTTTGGTCGTCGGGAGGGAGCATATTTTTAAGTGCTCTGAAGGCTAAATTGCCGTGCCCTATTTCACGTCTTCCGGGTGCTCTATTGGGTTTTACTTCGCCTGTTGAGAAAGAGGGGAAGTTGTAATGGAGCATGAATTTGGAATAAGAAAGATGCAATGCGCTGTCTATGAGTTGTTCGTCTAATTTTGTGCCTAAAGTAATGGTAGTGAGGGATTGTGTTTCACCTCTTGTAAAAAGAGCAGAACCATGTGCATTGGGAAGGTAATTGACTTCGCACCAGATTTGTCGGATTTGTTCTAATTGTCTGCCGTCTAATCTTTTTCTTTCCTTGATTACCATATCGCGTGAGGCTTTCCAATGAATTTCGCCAAAGTAGCGGCTGATGAGTCCTTCGTTGGGCATTTCGGTTGCATTGGTTGTAGCTTCGGCTTTTAGTTTTTCTACGAATGCTTCTTTAATGGCTTTGATGGTGGCACTTCTTTCTTTTTTGTTTTCTATATAACTTGCGCAGGCTTGGTAGAGTGGCGTATAAAGTTCTTCATACATTCTGTTTTTGAGAGCCTCATCGTGGGTTTCGTGGCTGTATTGCCTTTTTTCGGTTTTGCCTACTTTCTCTGTCAGTTCTTTTTGTGCTATGCAGTGAGGTTTGATGGCTTCGTGTGCTACTTTGATGGCTTCTATCATGGTTGCCTCGCTTACTTCTCTCATTTCTCCTTCGACCATTAGGATGTGGTCGTAAGAAGCACCTACGACAATGTCTAAAGTGGCGTTTTCTAAGTCAGCAACAGAGGGGTTGACAATAAATTGGTTGTTTTTTTGGATTACTCTTACTTCTGAGATGGGTCCGTTGAAAGGAATATCGGATACTGATAGGGCTGCGGAGGCGGCTAATGCGGCTAATGAATCAGGACTAATGCTATAGTCAGCAGAAATAAGATGTATGTTGATTTGTGTTTCGGAGTGATAATCTTCGGGAAAGAGGGGACGTATGACACGGTCTACGAGGCGGCTAATGAGTATTTCGTAGTCAGAGAGTTTTCCTTCTCTTTTTTGAAAACTTCCGGGGATTCGTCCTGTTGAGGCAAATTTTTCTTGGTAATCTACGGAGAGAGGAAGGAAATCTATGCCTTCTTTATGATTAAGGTCGGAAACTACGGTAGCTAAAAGCATCGTATTTCCACATTTTACCATAACAGAGCCATCTGCTTGACGGGCTAATTTTCCTGTTTCTATGATGATTTCTCTACCATCAGGTAATGTTATGGTTTGTTGATATATTTGTGGTAACATAGTTTTCGAATTTTTTGAGAGATATAAATATGTGTTGTTATAAAAGATTATAGAGCCAACACAACCTTTCTTAAAAAAAAGGTTGCATTCGCTCTTCTTTTATGAGGGTATATTGTAATTTATTTACGGATATTAAGCAGTGCAATGATGGCTCTGTATCGTTCGATATCGTTTTTTTGCAAATAGTTAAGCAGTCTGCGTCTTTTACCTACCATTTTCAAGAGTCCTAATCTGGTGGAGAAGTCTTTTTTATGAGCTTTTAGGTGGTCGGTAAGATGATTAATTCTGTGGGTAAGAAGGGCTATTTGACTTTCGGGTGAGCCTGTATCCGCTTTGCTTTTTGATAAGCTAAATTTTTCGAAGATTTCTTCTTTTTTTTGTGTGTTCAGGTACATAGTTACTGTTCTATATGTTCTTTGTATTCTTCTATAACTTTATTATGCGGTGCAAAGGTATTCTTTTTTTTGTAATTATTTTATTTTTTTCTGATTTTTTTTATTCTTTCTCTGATTTTTGCCACCCATATATAGTAAATATCTGCTTCGAAGATGCGCGAATCGGTGCGGGCTTGTTGCATGAAGAAGATTCCGAAGGCAAACATGATGACGATAGGCGACCACATTCCGTAGATTACGGGTACGTAAGATTCTTTTGCCCATTTTTCGCCTGTCATGGTGAGGATATAAAAAATGATGAAGAAAATGATGGATACTAATATTGGTATGCCCAAACCGCCTTTTTTGATAATGGCTCCTAAGGGTGCGCCGATGAGAAACATAACAAAGCAGGCGACTGCATTGCTATATTTGCGGTGAAATTCTATTCGGAAGGAGTTTACGTCTTTTTTTAGGTTTTCTTGTATTTGTGTGCGGGTTTGGGTCATTGTTCTTACATTGCGGGCGCGGTTGAGGGCATTGTCTATGGTGTTTTTTTGAAGGGTAAGTTTTTGGTATTTGGCAATGATGAGGCTGTCTTTTTGCCACTTTCGAAGTAGCGATTGGTTTATTTTTTTGATGCTATCTATCATTGTAGTGTGTTGAAAATGAAAACGATAGTAGGGTGATAGGTATTTTTCATTGTCTTTGTTCATCATTTCGCGGGTTTTGCCAAGTGAGTCTATGTCTTTGGTGAGTTGGTTTACGTTTCTCATGATTCTATTATTGGCAAATAAGGACTCATCTAAGCGTTTGAGTTCGAAAGATTCGAGGCTGAATACTAATTTGGTGTGTTTGAAGTATTCTCTTGCAAATTGTTGCCCGTTGTTGAATTGTGCGGCGGCGGC
This sequence comes from Cytophagales bacterium, assembly GCA_004293905.1. Classification (GTDB taxonomy): domain Bacteria; phylum Bacteroidota; class Bacteroidia; order Cytophagales; family Microscillaceae; genus RDZE01. The sequence continues at coordinate 38,971 of RDZE01000022.1, forward strand.
GTTTTCAGCGAAGCCATCTGAGTAACTTTTGCCATTGAAGAGTTCTAATACAAGGTATCGGTTGTTTTTGATGGCATACATTTGGGCAGAATCTGCTACGGTTACATCTGTATTGCCTAAACCTTTGCTATGGTCATAGATGACTACATCGCGGAGGGCTTTTCCGTCAGGGTATTTGTATCGGACTTTGATGCTATAGTTGGGTATGCCATCATAAAAAGTACCTGCTTTGATTTCTAATGAAGGTTTTTTTTGTTTTACGTCATAAAGTAAGCTGTAGGCTTTGAGATTGGCATAGGGAATGACTGTGTTGTTGAACCAAAAAGAAACAAAGACCAACATAATAGTAAATAACATAGATGAGAGCATCACTCTGGGCAGTGAGATGCCTCCACTTTTGAGGGCGGTGAGTTCGTTGTGCTCGCCTAAGTTGCCAAAACTGATGAGGCTGGAGATGAGTATGGAAAGAGGCAAGGCTAAGGAAACTAAAGTAAGACTAAAATAGTAGATAAGTTGTCCTAATGTGATAAGGTCTAAGCCTTTGCCAATGAGGTCGTTGGTAAAACCGACCATGTGTTGTGTAAGCAGGATAAAAATCACTACTCCGAAGGTAATAAAAAAAGGTCCTAAGAAATTGGTTAATAACAGTTTATCTATTTTTTTTAACATGTTGTTTTAAAATAATCTTTTGTTTTTGAAGTACCAATAAGTACCCAACGCAATGGCAAGCATAAGTCCCCAAACGGCATAGTAACCATATTCGAAATGGAGTTCAGGCATTTTTTCAAAGTTCATTCCATAGACCCCTGCTATGAAAGTAAGAGGAAGGAAAATACTTGAGAAAATAGTAAGAAACTTCATTACATCATTGGTTTTGTTGCTTAGTATACTGAGGTATAAATCGAGTAGATTGGCTGTAGCATCTATGTAGGCTTCTGCATTTTCTATTACTTGTAGGGTGTGGTCGTTTACGTCTTGAAGATAAATGTGTACTTTTTGGAGTTGTTGTACGCTTTTCATAGTGTCGTTTTCGGTGCGTAGTAGCACACTTGAAATTTCGCGAACGGGGTTGATATGTTTATAAACAGATTTGAGTTTCTTACGAAATTCGTACAGTTCTTTGGTGGGATTTCGTTCGGCTTCCTTTTCTATGATTTCTTCTTCGAGCTTTTCGAGTCCTTCATTGATGTCTTCTAAGGTAATTGTATAACCATCAACGATGGCATCGAGCATACTGTAAAACAAATAGGCAGCATTAGAATTTCTAACTTTGCCATTGTGTTGTTTTCGTATTTTTTCACGAATGGGTTCAAAAACATCGCCTTCTATGTCTTCTTGAAAAGAGAGGATATAATTGTTTCCTAAAATAAGGCTTACTTGCTCTATGAATAAATTTTTTTCTTCTCTTTGGTAGCTAAGCATTTTTAGGGATACAAAAATATGGTCTTGGTAAAATTCTATTTTGGGGCGTATGTTGGTATTGCAAATATCTTCAATGAGTAATGGATGCAAATCGAAGTACATACCTACTTTTTTGACTTGTTTGCTATCTTTTACACCATCTAAGTTGATCCACATCACTTCGTGCTCTTGGCGCAGTTGGGTGCAATCTCTGATGTCTTGTACAACAGTTTCAACAAATGACACAGGATTGTAGGCTAATAATGACAATTTTGCAGTGTTCTCGTTCATAATTTTGTGTTCATGTTTGTAGTTTTTCATGTAGTGGTGTGGTCATTTTTGTCATTTAGAGGAACAAATATATAAAAAAAAGATTCTATAGCATCAAACTATGCCTTTTGTACTTGGAATTTGCGTATGCGTTATTTTTATTGCTTGTTTCATTGCTTTTGCAAAGGCTTTAAAAATGGCTTCTATTTGGTGGTGGTCATTTTCGCCTGTACATTGAATGCTTATGTTGCAAGCACAATGGTCTGTAAATGATTTAAAAAAATGGCTTGCCATTTCTGTGGGGAAATTTCCTATTTGCTCGCGGTGCCATTGCACAGACCATTGTAGCCAAGCCCGCCCTGAAAGGTCTAAGGCAACTTGAGCGAGGGCATCGTCCATCACAAGATTAAAAAAACCATACCTTTCTATTCCTTTTTTATTGCCTAATGTTTCTTTGAACACCATTCCTAATGCAATGGCAGTGTCTTCTATGGTATGGTGTTGGTCTATGTGCAAATCACCTTTTGCATTGATTGTGAGGTCTATTTGGGCATGAAAAGCTATTTGCTCGAGCATGTGGTCAAAGAAGCCTATGCCTGTGTTGATATTGGCTTTTCCTGCACCATCAAGATTAAGGGCTATTTCTATGTCTGTTTCTTTTGTTTTTCTTTTGATGGTGCTATTTCTATTTGTTTTTTGAAGTAAAAAATGCGCTATTTCTGCCCAATCGGTAGTTTGTAGTACGATGTTATTATCGGTTGTTTCTTCTACTTTAGTTTGCATTAAGATTGCTTTTGCCCCTAAATTTTTAGCCAATTCTACATCGGTAAGGCGGTCGCCGATGACAAAAGAGTTTGCTAAGTCGTACTCTGCTTCGTTGAGGTATTGAGTGAGCATGCCTATGCGAGGTTTGCGAGTAGGTGCGTTTTCGTGTTCAAAAGTTTTGTCTATGTGTATGGCATCAAATAAAATACCTTCATTGGCAAATGTTTCTATCATTTTTTGGTGTGGTGGCAGAAAATTTTCTTCGGGAAAGGCTGTTGTCCCTAAGCCATCTTGATTGGTTACCATCACTAAAAGATATTGCCCTGATTGGGCTATTTTGCTCAAATTTGTAACTACTTTAGGGTAAAAAGATAATTTTTCTAAACTATCTACCTGAAAATCAATAGGGGGCTCAATGATAAGTGTACCATCGCGGTCGATGAATAAAATTTTTTTCTTCACAATTATTTTAGGGGGTTTTACGATGTACTATTTCATATTTCATGTGTTTTAGAAAAGGACTTAGGCTTTCTTCTAACACTTCTACCCAGCCCTCTTTGTCTTCCTCATCAAAATACCATTTAAGTACAACGGAGTGTCCAGTACCTGCTAAGTCATCTAAAATTTTAAGTATATTAAGCAAATACATACTTGAGCTGGTATTGTAATAATCTAAATTGATAACAATCTCCGTTTTTGTATTTTTGGTATCTTGCGAGTACGATTCTATCCAATTCAGTAGGGGTTCATAAAAACTAAATGCATCTTCGGGGATAGACCTTCCCGATATTTCGATGATGCCTTTTTGGGGGTGAAAACTAACAGAAGGCGTTTTCTTGGTTTTTTCTATTGTTAGATGATTCATAGTATATTCTCTTTTTCTTATTTAGAACGGATAACCAATGCCAATGTTTATGAGTGTTTGGTCTTGGTAAAAAGGTCTTGTTATGTCATATTTTGGGAGTACAAATCTTTCCCCTTCAGGTCTTGCAGGGTCATAGAGTTTGATACCAAAATCGAGGCGAAAGACCAAAAAACTAAAATCAAAACGCACCCCAAACCCTGTGCCTATGGCAATTTCTTTGTAGAACCGCGAAGGTTGGAAATCGCCTCCAGGTCTTTCGGCTTCAGATTGCACAGTCCATACATTGCCTGCATCGAGAAACAATGCCCCTGCTATAAAACTAATAAGTGGGAAACGATACTCTATGTTGGCTTCAAGCAGTATTTCGCCGGGTTGTTCGAAATCGTAGTTCAAAGTTCCATCAGCATTTACTTTAGAAAAAGAGCCCGGTCCTACGCGGCGTGGTCGCCAAGCGCGTAAACTATTGCCTCCTCCGCTGAAGAAGAATTTTTCGTAGGGTAAGGTAGAAGAAATGCCGTAGTACCTCGCCATACCTATATTGACCCTAAAGGCAAGGCTCTGGTTTTCTATGAGTTTTCTTTGGTAGTTATAGGTTAGGTTAATACGCCAAAACTGAAAATACCTAAGGTCAAGAATCGTAGGATTGTTCTCAAGAAATTGTTTTCCTAAAAAATTATACATATTTCCTCCTAATTCTAAAAGTACACGTAAGTATTTAGGGTTTCTGATGCCCTCCTTAGATGCATTGTTAAAGGTGTAAATAATGTAGGAAGAACTGACTAATGCTCTTGCAAAACTTTGTTGTATGGGGCTTCCTAAGGCTGTAAGACTATCTAACTGCTGTTGGAAAGTAGCACTGATACGCGTAGTATTGATCACACCTATTTCTGAAAGAACAAGATTATAGGTGTTAAAATTTTTAGTACCAGAATAGGCGATCGATCCTCTAAGACTCGTTCGGCTGTACTCAGGTCTTTGCACAAAATTGACCCCTAATGAAACCCTTGTTTTGGGGTTATAATTATTGAATTTGAAGCGGAGCGCAGTAGGAAAAATAAGTTGTGGAAAAATAATGGCAGAATTAAAACTAAACTCTTGGCTATTGTAAAACTGATTGTTTTGTGAAAAACCCGCTTGCCCATCTATCGAAAATTGGAAATTATTTTCTATGATTTCACAGCCTCTGAATACATTCCGATTTTTAAGCGATAAGTTAGCAAAAGGACCGGGCACAGCAGCTTGCCCTACATTGATGCCACTTTCTATCGATATTTGCGTTTTTTCGAGAGGGTTAGTAAAAATATTCATTATGAATTTGCGCCCCGTAGTATCAAAGTTAAGATTGATAAATTTAAACATATCAAGATTAATCAATGCGCGCTGGGTTTCTAATGTTTTATCTAAACTATAGGGCTCTTTAGTCTGTGTTTTTACACGCGTATTGAGTACTTTTGGAGAAAAATAGAGATTTTTACCCTGATGAACATACTTTACTGTGTGGGGATTGTCCCGAAAAGCAAAAGGAGTAGTATCACGTTCTGTAAATTTATTTTCGTGTGTGCCCATCGTATGGAAAAAAACATCATCAACATAAAATTTTTTGTGATAAATAGCATTATTGGGCGTATTAATGACTACACGCAGTTCCGCAGGTTTTTTGTCTGCTTCGCGCATGGGTAAAATAGTATCCACTTCAAAAACAATATATTGACGAGAAAAAGTAAAATAGCCATTGTTGCGCATCAAACGTTCAATGCGTGCTTGTTCGCTAAGAATTAAAGACTGGTCGTAATTGGTATTTTCTTTCAGTAATTTTTTACTTTCATACTGATTAATAACATTTAGCAGTGCGGTATCTTTGCTATAATATACTATAGTATCCCAAACGGTAGGTAGATTTTCGGTGATTTTATAGTTGATTTTAGTCCTTTTCTTTCTTTCATTGTTGATTCTTTCTATCTCCACTTTAGCCTGAAAATAGCCTTTTGTTTGCATAAATTTCTCTAAGTTTTGACGCGCTTTTTCGGCATCATTGGCATCAAAAAAAACAGGGGGCTCGCCCACTACACGCATCAACCAATTACCTTCTTTGACACGAGAAGTTTTTCGGGCTATTACTTTTTCTTTTTTATCTTTGAGTCGATTTACTTTCTTCAAATCAGCCGAATAACTATGAATCAGTGAGTCATAGTGTAGTTCAGCCTTTTGGAGGTTGGCTTTGGCTTTTTCAGGGCTATGAAATTTCCTTCCTACGTTGTAAAGCCAAAGATAAGGCAGCGCAATTAAGATGTTTCGGTTAGGCTTTTGCCTTAGTTTTCCATAGAGGTCATAATAAGATACATGCTTGTAACCTGTAAAATTTTGCTTTACTAAAAGATATTGGTCGGGCTTCCAGTTTTTAGTAGAAATACAAGAATTTAACAAGAATGCACTTATAAAAACAATTAAAAAACGAAAAAAATTTAGTTGTAACAAATGTTTGGATATTTTTATTTTGATGGGCAAAAATATAATATTTTAAAAAAAAATACCAACAAATTAGTTTTTTTAAAAAATAAAGTTTATCTTTGATACAGTTTATTTTATATTCAATTTTAATTATCAAATTCAATGAACATTTATGTAGCCAATCTTAACTATAAGATTGACAATGACAAGTTGCGAAGCATTTTCGAAGAGTATGGTGAAGTATCATCTGCTAAAGTAATTTTTGATCACCAAACAGGTCGCTCACGCGGTTTTGGCTTTGTAGAGATGGATACTCAAGCAGACGCTGAAAATGCAATTGAAAACCTTAACGGGGCTGAAGTGGAAGGAAAAGTACTAACAGTGAATGAAGCACGCCCTAAAAAGACAGGTTTTGGAAATGGAAACGGAAATGAGAAGTCTTTTAATAAATTTAATAAATATAAGAATTAATTTAAAGATTATCGAAGTTTTTTGACAAAAACGAAAGTTTTAACTGCCTATACTTCTCTGATGAATTATAGGCAGTTTTTTTTATGTTTAAATTTTTCCTCCTATTTTATCTATCTTTGTCAATAAAAATAAAAAGTGATGCGAAAAAGATTCAATGATACAGGACTTTGTATTCCTAACAAACATTTTATGGTGGATACCTCTGCCAAAATAGAAAAAGTCATGGATTTGGTTGAAAATGGAGAGTATTTCACTATAAATCGCCCTCGTCAGTTTGGAAAAACAACTACAGCTTTTTTGTTATACGAAAATTTACAAATCCAAAAAGAATATCTTATCATAGATTTAAGTTTTGAAGGAATTGGAGATCGGATTTTTGAAGAAGAAAAAAATATAACTTTTGGCTTTTGGCAAATGATAAGCAAACGTTTAGAACTAGCTACAGAAGAAGAATTGCACACTATTTGCGAAATGCTTTTGCCTCAAATACAAAGTTTTAAACATCTTTCAGAAAGTATTACAACCCTTGTTCAGAAGAGCCAAAGAAAAATAATACTTCTAATTGATGAAGTAGATAAGTCTAGTAATAACATTTTGTTTTTGCATTTATTAGGAATGTTTAGAGATAAGTATTTGTTGCAAAACAGAGGTATTGACAAAAGTTTTCATTCTGTTATTTTATTGGGTGTTCACGATATTAAAAATCTAAAGCGAAAGATTCGCCCCGAAGATGCTCACTCGCTCAATAGCCCTTGGAATATTGCCGCAGATTTTACCGTAGATATGAGTTTCAGTGCCACAGAAATTCAAACGATGCTCAAGCAATATGCTGAAGAAACCGATATAAGTATGAATATTCCTGAAATTGCGGAAAAAATTTACTATTATACTTCAGGCTATCCTTATTTGGTGAGCAAGATGTGTAAGGTAATTGATGAAATTATTTTGCCTAAAACACAGAAAAAACATTGGACTTTAGAAAACTTGGAGGAAAGTTTTAGGTACTTGGTAAACCCCAATCACACTACCACACTTTTTGATGACTTAGCCAAAAATCTGAATAACAATAGCGATTTGTATGATTTAGTATTTGATATTGTGATTAATGGCGATAAAAAGAAATTCAATTTATACAACCCCACTATAGGATTGGCAGCTACTTATGGGATTTTATCGGTTGATGAATCGGGTTTTTGCGAAGTGCATAATCGCATTTTTGAGAAAATTGTGTATGATATGATGCTTTCTAAAGAAGAAACGAGCAAAAAACAAGTCTTAGAACGTAGTTTGTACGAGGGCGAAAATGGCGAATTATTGCTCAAGCCTGCCCTGATAGCTTTTCAAAATTTTATGCGAGAAAATCATTCTCAAAAAGACCTTAGTTTTTTGGAGCGCGAAGGCAGGCTATTGTTTTTGTCTTTTTTGAAACCAATTTTGAATGGCAAGGGCTTCGATTTCAAAGAGCCTGTGGTAGGCGATGAGCGAAGAGTGGACATTGTGATAACTTACTTACAACATAAATATGTCTTAGAATTAAAACGTTGGCAGGGCGAGAGATACCACGAAAAAGGCTTACAACAACTTAGCGATTACTTGGATTTGCACCAACTCAAAGAAGATTTTTTGCTCATTTACGATTTCCGAAAAACGAAAGAATACAAAATAGAAGACATCAAATTTCAAGACAAGGAGATTTTTGCGGTGTGGGTATAAAAAAACTGCCCTAAATTACCTTTTTAGAGCAGTTTCAAAAATCAATCGATATTATTGCAATATGCTTTTTTCAATAATATCACAACAGTCATGTAATTCTTGTTCGGTGATAACTAAAGGAGGCGCAAATCGGATAATATTGCCGTGTGTGGGTTTGGCGAGCAATCCATTGTCTTTCATTTTGAGGCATATATTCCATGCGGTATCACTTTCGGGTGCATCATTGATGACAATAGCATTGAGAAGTCCTTTTCCTCTTACTAAGGTTACTTTATCTGTTTTTTCAATCAATGCTTGCATACGTTCTCTAAAAACAATACCCAAACGATAGGCATTTTCAGCTAATTTTTCTTCTTTCAATACTTCTAATGCAGCAATAGCAACCGCACAAGCCAACGGATTGCCACCATAAGTAGAGCCGTGTTGTCCGGGTTTGATGCACATCATTACTTCATCATCTGCCAATACTGCCGATACAGGCATAGTACCTCCTGAGAGTGCTTTTCCTAAAATAAGAATATCGGGTTTTACTTCTTCGTAGTCGCAAGCAAGCATTTTGCCTGTTCTTGCTAAACCTGTTTGAACTTCATCGGCTATCAAGAGTACATTTTTCTCTTTGCACATTTGTTTGGCTTTTTTGAGGTATCCTTCATCGGGCATTCTTACTCCTGCTTCGCCTTGTATAGGCTCTAAACGAAATCCTGCTACGGTAGGGTCTTCGAGGGCTTTGGCGAGGGCTTCTAAATCGTTGAAAGGTATGAGCACGTAGCCGGGTGCATAGGGTCCGAAATCTGCTTTTGCATTGCTATCAGTCGAGGTAGAAACGGCACTGATGGTGCGTCCCCAAAAATTACCCTCTATGAAGATGATTTTTGCTTCGTTTTGAGGGATGCCTTTTTTGGTATATGCCCATTTGCGGCAAAGTTTTACGGCGGTTTCGCCTCCTTCTACGCCTGTATTCATAGGGAGTACTTTGTCGTAGCCAAAATAATTGCATATATATTGTGCATACTTACCAAGCATATCGTTATGAAAAGCACGTGAAGTAAGCGTCAATTTTTGGGCTTGTGTTATGAGTGCATTGATAATTTTGGGGTGCTGATGCCCTTGATTCACAGCACTATAAGCGGAGAGAAAGTCAAAATATTTTTTACCTTCTACGTCCCATAGATAGATTCGTTCGCCGCGTGAGAGCACTACGGGTACGGGGTGGTAGTTGTGCGCGCTGTAATGTTCTTCAAGATTGATTAGTTCTTCGGTGGTGGAGAGAGTTGTTGTTGTCATATTATGATTCTTTTTTTGCAAAATTAGTTTTTTTTTGAGAACTTGCCAACCAAATAAGGAATAAAGTTGTTGTTATGTTTGTGTATAAAAAATAGACAAACATGAGCGAAAAAAAACCATACAAAAACTTGGAAGAAGAAGATTATTACTATGATGACAGAGGTTTTATTGTTTTCACAGAAAAATATCATCTCAAACGAGGTTATTGTTGTAAGAGCGGTTGCAGACACTGTCCTTATGGGTATGATAAAAAAACAGATAGGTTTGTGAAAAAGCCTTTTAGTGATATATAACACTATTCTAAATATACTATTTTCCCTCCATTTTTGATAGAAGTTTGTGTGGCTTCTAACAATCTTACTACTTGTAATCCATCTTTGGCATCGGTGAGTGGTTTTCTTTGCTCTGTAATGGCTTTCAAAAATTCTTCTATTACCATTTGAAGCGTTTCTTTTTGATGTAACATAGGACTATACATATCGCCTGAACGGTATTGAATGAGGGTTTGGTACTCTTCCTCTTTGGTTTTTACATCTATGCCTTTGTCATAAATTTTGATTTTTTCATTGGGTTCTAAATCATCATACACTACCATTTTTTTACTTCCTGCAATGAGTGTTTTCCTTATCTTGAGTGGAGAGAGCCAATTGAGGTGAAAGTGTGCAATGAGGTTGTTCTCGAAGGTGATGTGCACATACGCAACATCTTCAAGCCCTTTGCCCACGTGGTCAGCACCCATTGCTTGGAGGGCAAGGGGTTTTTTATCGAGCACATGAAGCATAATAGAAAAATCGTGAGGAGCTAAGTCCCATATCACATTGACGTCGCGTTGGAAAAGACCTAAGTTAACCCTTACTGAATCATAATAATAAATATCGCCCAATTGTCCTGTTGTGATGAGTTCTTTGATTTTTCGTATGGCAGGCGTATAGATAAAAGTATGGTCTACCATTAAGGTCAGTTTTTCCCTTTGGGCTATTGCTATGAGTTCTTCGGCTTCTTGATGGGTACTTGTAAAGGGTTTCTCCACTAATACGTGTTTTTGGTGCAAAAGAGCTTGTTTGGCTAATGCATAGTGTGTGTCTACGGGTGTAGCAATGATAACGGCTTGAATTTGAGGATTTTGCAATATATTCTCGAAAGAAGTAGCTACCTTTACACCTGAAAAATTTTGTAGTATTTTTTGTGTATTTTTCTCTTGTATATCGTAGATGTGTACTTCTTCTACTGAAACATTGCTTAGGGCATTGCGCACCATATTGGGTCCCCAATAGCCTAAACCAACTATAGCGATTTGATACTTCATGGTAGTATGAATTTTGAAGATGCAAGTAAGTATTTTTGCGAAAATATTGCAAAGCATTTTATTTTTAAATAATTTTGCGAGAACTAACTTTACCTTGTTATTTTATTTATTGTTTCCATCTGCGTGCATACCAAACATTATACCCTCTCTTTTCTCATTCTTTTAGTTTATGGCTGTTTGCAAATATGGATTGGCAATATTATTCCTTTTTGTAATGGGTATGGGCAAGATGGTTGCTTGTATGGTGCTATTACTGAAAATTTTTACCAAAAAGTAATTACTGAAGGGCTCAATGCTTATCATGTACAGCGACTTCTACCTCTTTTTATAGTACATTACCTATTAAAATTTTTACAAATTCCGTTGGAGGCTTTTTATATCATTAAAAGTTTTCAGATTTTTAATTTGTTGATCCTATTGGGCATTCAAACAATTTGGTGGAAGATTTGTAAGTTACAAACACTCAACCATACATTGTTTTGGGTTGGGCTTATTCTTGCTTTGTTGAATTTTCAGATTGGGTACAATGCTTTTTACTATCCTATTGCAACCGATTATTTGACTTATCTTTTGGGTTTTTTGTTGTTGTACTTTTATTTGCGCAATTGGCTTTGGGGTATGAGCGTGGTGAGCTTTTTAGGTGCATTTTGCTGGCCTTCTTTTTTATATTTTAGCTTTTTCCTGATGCTTTTCCCCTACCCTACACATCAACTATCTACTTTTTATGAAAAATACAAAACTACTTTCAATAATTGGATAGTAGCTGCTGTGATTACTATTGTTTATTTTGTTTTTGTTGCTTCGCACATACAAGGCAATGGTATTTATTGGTCTGTGGGTTTGTATGAAGACAAGATAGAAGGCAATTTTTATAGTTTTTATGTGGCTTTGGTCATCAATGTAGCTCTTTTATTTGCTTTTCTTCGTTTTTATGTACCTGCTTTTCGCCTTATGGGGCTTTTAATCGCGGAGCACTTTCTTAAAATTGTATGGTTACGGGTATTAGCTTTTATAGTGTTGTATTTAATTGTGAATGGTTTAGTAGCGCAACTGAGCCTGCCCGAACCTAACTACATAGACCCGCTCCAATTGCCTAAAACGATAGCCTTTTATAGTGTGCTTTCGCCTCTGTTCTATTTGGTAGAGGCTACTACTTCTATGGGTCTTATTTTCTTGTTTATTATCCTGTATTTTAAGCATTTTTTCCAACGAAGTGTACTGCATTTTGGCACAAGCATTTACATTACCTTTTTTGTATTTGTGATACTTCGCTTTGTGCCCGAAGTACGTTCTACTATCAATTTCCACCCTTTTATTGTATTCTTGGTTTGCTATTCTCTGCAAGATTTTTTTATTTCTAAACGATTTTTAATTACCTTAGGGCTTCTTTCTTTTTTTCTCTCAAGGGTATATCTTTCTTTTTTACCCATTCCTCCTTCTTGGCACGATACTTCTTTTGGACTCATGGAGGGCATTTTTATACACACTTTGGGCTGGACACGCGATTTTTATCTTTGGGCAAAACTTATTACATTTGTACTATTAGGCACATTATTAGTGCTATCAAAGAAGAAAATTAAAGAAAATTTTTATATTCAATCATATTTAAAATAGATAAACACCTATGCACTTACCTTTGTCAGAAAAAGTGGAAAATTTAAGCCAAGCTATTTCCATCAAATACAATAATATTGTCTATGAACTCAAAGAAAAAGGAGAAAAAATCATTACTTTGTCTTTAGGTGAGGCTTTCTTTGATATTCCATTATTCCCTTTAGATAAATTACCCTTAGATAAGATATATCATTATACTCACTCTAAAGGACTTTTAGAACTGAGAAAAAAAATTGCAGAATACTATCAGCATCATTTTAAGGTAACCGCCAACGCTGAAAAAGAGGTATTAATTACAGCAGGCTCTAAGGCAGCCATTTATTTCTGCCTTTTAGCTATTGTAGAACCTCAAAGCGAGGTCATCATTCACGAACCAGCTTGGGTTAGTTATACAGAAATGGTAAAACTCTGTGGAAGTAATTCGGTCTTAGTTCCTTACACAGAAAAATTTACAGATTATGAAAAATATATCACCCCTAACACGCGTGTTATCATTCTAAATAACCCTAATAATCCTTCTGGTAAAACTTATACACATGAAGAATTAAAGTATTTGGTTGACTTGTGTAAAAAACACAATTTGTATCTTCTTTCAGACGAAGCATACAGCGATTTTACAAAACAAAAAGATGATTTTATATCCGCAGGTGTTTTTGAAAAGGAATGGCAGAATGTAATTGTTTGCAATTCTATTTCTAAAAATTTTGGAATTTCAGGTTGGCGGATAGGGTATGTATTTGCTAATGAACAAATTATACAAGAGATTCTAAAAATCAATCAACATGTAATTACCTGCCCCCCTTCTATCCTTCAATATTACTTAATAGCCTATTTTGACGATATTATCAACATCACTTATGACCAAATTCATGCTTTAATGGAAACGAGGGAAAAAGTAAGTAGTTATATGAAAGAAATAGGTTTAGAAGCCTTAGAAGGTAATTCTACTTTCTATTTCTTTGTATCAATAGCCCCTACTCTACTCGATTCGGAAGCATTTTGTGATAAACTATTATATGAATACAAAGTATGCGCCGTTCCCGGAATAGGTTATGGCAAATCTTGCGATAAATTTGTACGAATTTCTATCGGTACTGAAAGTTTAGAAAGTATAAAAGAAGGTCTAAAAGCCATAAAAACATTAATAGATATTACTTCAAAATAAACTAAATAAAGATGCAAAAAAGTGTTCTTTTTTTAGGAGCAAATCGTCTGATGAGCAATGCCATCAAGATGGTAAAAGCATTAGGACATCGTGTTGTAGTAATGGATAAAAATGAAAATGCATTTGCCTTCAAGTACGCAGACCAAGTAGCCATCGTAGACTTTTTTCACCCCGAAAAAGTCTACCAATATTTAAACGAGTCCAAAGAATCCATCCATGCCGTAATTGCAGCCAATGATGCAGGTGTACGCAGTGCTGCCTATGTGAGTGAAAAACTTAATATTATTAATCACTCCATAGAAACTTCATTGGCTTGCACTGATAAAGGACTCATGAGGACAAAATGGAAAGAGCAAAATATTTCTCAACCTCCATTTGAAATAGTGGACAACGCCAATGCCTTAGAAAACGCCATTAACAGAATAGGAATACCTTGTGTTATAAAGCCTTGCTACAGTTGGGGTAGTCGTGGAGTGAGTATTATTTCAGAACCCCAACACCTACAAAAAGCAATTCAATTTACAACCCAAAACGACTACGAAGGAAGACATTATATTGTAGAAAAAGCCATAGAAGGTACAGAGTATACCGTAGAAGGATTGGCAAAAAATGGTAATATTAGTATTTTAACTACCTCTGACAAAGTACCTCAAAACCACATTATTTATCGTGTGGCTATGCAACTGAACTATCCTGCGCAACTTTCCAATGAAAAATTAGAAACACTCCAACAATTAGTAAAAGATGCTGCAAAAGTGTTAGGTATTGAAAATGGAGCTATCCATGCAGAGTGTATTTATGATGGTGAAAAATTTCAGATGGTAGAGTTAGCAGGAAGACCAGGCGGGGGGCATATTTTCGGTTATATTGTAGAAGCAGTCAGTGGTATTTGTATGCCACAAGTACTCACCCAAATATTATTGAATGAGAACCCCAATATAGAAGCTACTCAGCAAAAGGGTGCCTGTTATAAGTTCTTTGCTCCTGCCCAATCAGGCAAATTCATAGGTATTGAAGGATTAGAAAAAGCTCAACAAAACCCCTATTTGTTAGATATAGGTTTCGATATGATTCCAGGTACTTTTTTCGAGGGAGAAGTTGCTACTGATATGGGACGTCCTGGATTTATTGTAAGCAAAGGATCAAATCGAGAAGATGCAATTAAAAATGCAGAACGAACACATCAATCATTGGTCATCAAGATAGAAAATTAAAACAATGAATATACCTGAGATTATAGATGCCAATACACACATTACGCGCAGCGGAAAATGGTTTGAAACTACACGAGATGCTTCTTTAAATGCACTCATCAAAGAGATGGAAAACGCTAATATTAACAAAAGCCTCTTGGTTGCACTTCCTGAAGTAATAGAAAACGAGTTCATCTTAGAATGTTGTGAGAAATACCCTAAAAAACTAATACCAATCGCTGCTTTAAATCCTAAAAAACTATACAGAGCCACTCTTGCTAGTACATTATTGGAAATAAAAGAGAAAAATTTTAAAGCCATCAAACTCCATAATAGACTCTCTCAACATAACCCTTTAGATGATGATTTTTTGGCACTTTTAGAAATAAACAATTCATTGGAAAATCCTAATGTTATTTTTATATGTAGCTTGTTTTACTCCAAAGATTTATACTTTGACAAAACACCTCCTCAAATCATTCATTTTCTAAGTAATCAGTTCCCTAAAACCACCTTCTTATTTATGCATGCTGGCGGTAGTTGGTTCTTACAAGTTGTAGAAGCCATAAGAGATTGTCCAAATGCCTATCTCGACCTCTCTTTTAGTATATCAAAATACAAAGAAAGCAGCTTCAGTATAGATTTAAAATACCTTATCAATACTTTTGACCAAAGACTTGTTTGGGGCTCAGATTTCCCCGAATACCTTCCTAAGGCTGCCAAACAAGATTTTTTATCGCTCACTGATGCAACCATACCTTCAGAAAAAATACAAAATATTATGGCTAATAACATAAAAAAAATATTAAATCTTTGATCCCTTTCCTCATCATGAACCAACACGACAAAGAAATTTATTTGAAAAGATACAACGAAAGATTAGAATTGTATGGCGACTCCCCCGAAACACTTGGTTGGGGCAAAAATGCACGTCAAGAACTACGTTTTCAAGTACTTAGTGATTTAGCAACCCAAAATAAATTTTCTTCTATCTTAGATGTAGGTTGCGGCTTTGCAGATTTATATGGATTTCTAAAAAATAAAAATTGGCAAGGACAGTATTTAGGCATTGATATCAACAAAAATTTACTGAATATAGCCCTACAAAAATACCCTCAAGTTTCAGTCAAACAACAAGATATTTTACAAGAAGAGCTTAATCAATCTTATGATTATGTAATAGCTTCTGGCATATTCAATGCTAAACTAGAAAAAGAAAACAACTATACATATATAGAGGCGATGTTAAGAACGATGTACTCTATAGCTAAGGAAGCAGTTTGTGTAGATTTTCTAAGTACTTATGTAGATTATATGCAAGAAATTGCTTGGCATAGTAACCCAGAAGAAATCATAAAAATAGCCCATACAATCAGTAAACGATTTAATGTTCGTTATGATTATATGCCCTATGAGTTTAGCTTAATCTTGTATAAAAATCAAACTATATCAAACATTAATACATTTGAAGGTTTCAACTTAAAACATTCATAATCAATTAAAAAACCATGAAATTAGACATTGTCATACCCGCCTATAATGAGCAAGACAATATAGCCACTACCATAGAAGACATACAAAATGCCATAGCAAAAATTCCAATTATAGAAACACATCAAATTTATGTAATAGACGACCACTCAGAAGACAATACTTTTGAAACTGTTAGGGACATTCGCCAAGACAACATACACTGCCTAAGACTCAGTAAAAGAAGTGGAAGTCATACTGCCATTAGAGCAGGTATTGAGGCTTCTAAAGGCGATGCCTTGCTTTGTATCGCTGCTGATGGGCAAGACAATGCAGGCTCTATTTTGGAAGAAATGCTCCACAAATTAAAACAAAAAAATTACATCGTTTGGGGAATGCGCCAAAGCCGTAAAAACGAGCCACTAAGCGTCAAATTATTTGCTATTTTGTTCTATAAGATTGTTTTTTGGCTCACACAAGTAAAAAATAGTCATATCAACTATGCCAATGTTACTTTTTTTGTGCTCGATAAGAAAGTAGTCAAAGCAATTAAGCACTTTACAGAAACCAATACCTCTCTGTTAGGCTTACTACTTTGGTCAGGCTTCAAACAAGACTATGTAGAGTATGAAAGAAAAGAAAGAGTGCATGGAAAATCAAAATGGAACTTTCGCAGCCGTTGGAAATTGGCTAAAGATTGGATTTTGTCTTTTTCTGCCTTACCTTTGCGCCTGATTACCTATATTGGTATTTCCTTCGCAAGTTTAGGTTTTATGTATGCCTTAGTGATTGTTGTGTTAGCCCTAATGGGCAAAACAGCCCCAGGATTTGCTGAGCCCGTAACATTAGCCTTACTCATCGGAGGTGTACAAATGACTATGTTAGGTATTTTAGGGGAATATCTTTGGCGTATATTAGATGAAAGCAGAAAAAGACCCCTATATTTTATTGAAGAATCTACAAAAGAAACTTAAAACATGAAAAATTTTATTATCAATTATGGTTTAATCATTGCCTCAGCTTTTTTAGACTCCTATGCTGCATTTGTAATGAAAAAACAATTTAACAAATTAGGATTGATTGACTACTCCACTCTCGAATCTGTACTGATATACCTTTATAAATTTATCCAAAACCCACTCCTCATCACCGCAGTCATAGGTTTCATAGTTGCGCCATTGCTTAGTTTCTTGGCATTCAACCGCTTAGAACTTTCCGTAGGTTATCCCATTTTAGTAGGGTTTCACCTTGTCTTTGGTTTTATGTTTAGCGCATTATTTTTAGAAGAAAATCTAACCACCTATAAAATAATAGGTTGTATTCTTATATTCATTAGTCTTTATTTGTTTTATCGTACAAGTTAACTATTATGAAAATAGCCTTAGGACAATTATTAGTAGAGGGCGGAGAGCCTGAAAGAAACTTGGAAAGAGCTGAAAAAATGATAAAGGAAGCTGCTAACGCACAAGCCGACCTTATTCTTCTTCCAGAAACATTAGACTTTGCTTGGACGCACCCGAGCGCACTACAAGAAGCCGAACCCATTCCGGGTAAATACAGCGATTGGTTATGCAAAGCCGCAAAAGAGCACAATATCTATGTTTGTGCAGGTTTGACCGAAAGAAAAGAAGGGAAAAACTACAATACAGCCATTTTCATAGACAAAAATGGCGAAATACAATACACCTGTCAAAAAATCAATCTCCTTGAAGTAGAATTTCCTTACTACGAAGTAGGGCAAAAAATACAAGTAATAGACACCGAATTTGGCAAAATAGGCATTAATGTATGTGCCGATAATTATTTAGATGGCTTGCACATTGGTCATGCCTTAGCGCATTTGGGGGCGCAAATGATTCTTTCTCCTTCTTCTTGGACAGTAGACTACCACATCACGGAAGGGCAAGACCCCTACCACGAAAAATGGATAAAACCTTACAGCATTTTGGCAAAACTCTATGGCATTGCTGTCATCGGAACTACAAGCGTAGGTTACATCGTAGGAGGTCCTTATGAAGGAAAAAAAATGGTAGGATGCTCCTTAGCTATAGGGCAGGAAGGCATCTTAGCACGTGGCGACTTTAACGAGTTTGCAGGCGAAATTACCTACCTTGAACTTCAAGTACCACAAAGAACCGAAAAAGGAACACAAATAGGCAAAAGACTGAAAGAAAAAGGTTACAACTTTGACGTAAAAATATGAGCAATATAACTATTAACACAAATACAGACACTAATTACCAGTGCTGTACCCGTTGTATCTGCGATACAACCATGCCTGGTATTACATTTGACAATACAGGCGAGTGCAATTTCTGTAAATTACACGATAAATTGGACAAAGCCTTTTCTTTAGATGAAAAAGGACAAAAGAAACTACAACGTTTAGTTAGTACGATTAAGAAGAGCGGCAAAAATAAAAAATACGACTGTGTTGTAGGCATTAGTGGAGGACGCGACAGTATGTATACACTCTACTATACCGTAAAAATATTAGGCTTACGTCCCTTAGCAGTCCACTTCAATGATGGATTTGGAAACCCCATTGCAGGCGAAAACATGCGAAAAGGAACTAAAATCTTGGGTGTAGACCTCATCACTATCACCTCTGATTGGCGCGAATCTAAAGACCTTAAAATTGCTTTTCTGAAAGCCTCTGTGCCCGAATCAGGAGTAGCAACAGATATTGGTATTGCCACAGCACTTTATGGAGTAGCTGCCAAAGAAAACATCAAATATGTACTCATAGGGCAATCTTTTCGTACAGAGGGCATTTCTCCACTTTCTTGGAATTACATGGACGGAAAGTACCTCAAATCAGTTCATAAACTATTTGGCACTGTGCCTTTGCGTAAATGGACACCTAACGACCCGGGTTTTCACTTAGACCTCCGCGAAGTTTTTTACTATGTCATCATGAGAGGGATTAAAACAATTCCTATACTATATTTAGTAGATTATGTACGAAAAGATGTTGATGCTATCATTTCTAAAGAACTCGAATGGGTCAATACAGGCGCGCATTATTTTGATGATTTATGGCAAAGTTTAGCAACTAACCTACATAGAACCAAATTTAACATTGATAGGCGTTTGTTCAATTATTCTGCTTTAGTACGCTCTGGCCAGATGACGCGCGAAGAGGCTCTCGAGCGCACCAAAGAGGTTTATGTGATAGAAGACCCTAAAGTAATAGACCTTTGTATCAAACGTTTAGGGCTTACACGCGAAGAATACGAAAGCATCATAGACCAACCCGTCAAAACATTTCGCAACTATAACACAAACTATAGTATTATGCGTTGGCTCAAATTCCCTATTTGGGTAGCCAGCAAACTCAATATACTACCCGGCACAGCCTACGATAAATATTTTAATTGCGGAAAATAAACCCAAAACAATGAGTACAAAAGGCAATATACTAATCACAGGCGGGGCAGGGTTCATAGGCTCACACCTTACCGATTATCTTTTGGCAAAGCAATACAAAGTAACCGTGTTGGATAATTTCGCCAATGGAAAAAAAGAAAACCTCTTAGATGCCGAAAAAAATCCAAACTTTAGATGCATAGAAGGGGATATATTGGATAAAGATACTTGTCAAAATAGCTTAAAAGACGTTGATTATGTTTTCCATTTGGCTTGTTTGGGAGTAAGGCATTCTATTCATAGCCCCTTCGAAAACCACAGAGTCAATGCCGAAGGAACACTCAATGTATTAGAGGCTTCAAAACAACACAATATCAAGCATTTTTTCTACATTTCCACTTCCGAAGTGTACGGACGCACCCATACCTTTCCTATAGAAGAAAACGCCCCTACCCTACCCCTTACAGTGTATGGTGCAAGCAAGTTAGCGGGAGAACACTATGCGCACGCATTTTATGAATGTTATCAACTTCCTATTACTGTGTTGCGTATTTTTAATAATTATGGAGAACGCGCTCACTATGAAGGAGATGCAGGGGAATTAATTCCACGTAGCATCATCAAAATACTCTACCATGAAACGCCTGTTATTTTTGGCGATGGCTCCATCACACGCGATTTTTTCTATGTAAAAGACACCGCCAAAGCCCTTCACAACATGTTAGAAATTAGTCAAAAAAGCCCTGAAAATATACTTAACCAAACTTTTAATATAGGCACAGGCATAGAGTACAGCATCAAAACAATGGTAGAAAAACTACTGCAACTCATGCAAAAAGAGGCATTGGGCATACAATACCAAACCGATAGAGTCGCCGATGTTCCTCGATTATGGGTCAATGCTGATAAATTCAAAAAAATATCCCATTTCCAAGCCGATTACGACCTCGAGACAGGCTTGCAAAATACCATTCAGTACTATACAGAAAAAGTAAAAAATGCCGATAACTTACTCCAAGAAGTAAAATTATTCAATTGGGAAAAATAAAACACCATACAACAAATGAAAGTAGCATTTGCAAAACCTTATTTAGGGCACGAAGAAGCTCAATATGCCTATGATACCATACTCACCAGTTGGGTAACTCAAGGACCTAAAGTACAAGAATTTGAAGAAAAATTTGCACAGCGCACAGGCGCAAAATACGCCACCGCTGTTTCTAATTGTACTACTGCCCTCCATTTAGCCATGATTGTTGCAGGCATACAAGCAGGCGATGAAGTAATATGCCCCTCTATGTCTTATATAGCCACTGCCAACTGCATACGCTATGTAGGCGCGACCCCCGTATTTGCAGAAGTGAACGAAGACTATAACATAGACCCCAATGATGTAATTGCTAAAATCACCCCTAAAACCAAAGCCATTCTCATAGTACATCAGATGGGTATGCCCGCCGATATAGACGCTTTCAAAACCATTTGCGAACAGCACCACCTACAACTTATTGAAGATGCTGCCTGTGCCATTGGCTCAAGTTATAAAGGCAAACCCATAGGACAACATTCCGATTTGGTATGCTTTTCTTTTCACCCCCGAAAAGTAATCACTACTGGCGATGGTGGAATGATTACAACCAACCGCCCTGACTATGACAAACGCCTAAAAATACTCCGACAACACGGAATGTCTGTCAATGACCGCGCAAGACACGAAGCCAAAGACCTCATTTTTGAAGACTATGAAGAGGTAGGTTATAACTATCGTATGACCGACATACAAGCCGCCGTAGGTATCAAACAATTAGAACGCCTTGACTGGTTCATAGAGCAAAGACACCAAACTGCAAAATGGTACAAAGAAGAGCTGAACGAGATACCTCATTTGCAACTTCCCTCACATAATGAAGATTTTTTTACTACCTATCAAAGTTATAGTGTATTGCTAAAAAAAGGATTTCCCATAGAGCGCGATGCACTAATGAGAGCACTGCACCAAAGAGGAATCGCCACACGCAGAGGCATTGTACTCATTCATCAACAAATTGCTTACCAACAAG
Organism: Cytophagales bacterium; assembly: GCA_004293905.1. Taxonomy (GTDB): domain Bacteria; phylum Bacteroidota; class Bacteroidia; order Cytophagales; family Microscillaceae; genus RDZE01. The sequence goes on from RDZE01000022.1 coordinate 60,365, forward strand.
AATTTTCTTCGGTAGCACTCCCTCATTCCGAATATCTAAGCAATCAAAGTATACTTTTGCCTATGTATGTAGGACTAACACAAGCAGAAATACAATACGTATGCAATACTCTTAAAGAAATCATTCAAACTATTCCCTCTTTTTCATGACCTCTATCAAAGATTTTTTGTACCAATGGCCTCAAGAAACCCTTGAAAACAACCCCCATTGGCAAACAAGCCAATTATCTCCTGAGTATTTCACACGTAAACTTCCCGAAAGCCGTGAGGAATTAGCCAAAGATAGCCGCTGGCCTGCTTTTTTCCCCTCTGCCATCAGCCTCGTTACTGTTCAGTACGAAGACCAAACCGCCATTGAAAAAGTAGTAGGAGCTTCCATTGTCAATCGTTTTCCTTATATCATCGCACTTAGTTTTGCTAAAGAAGACCTCTCCCAACGCCACCACCAACGTAGCCACTTCACTGAACTGATAGAAAAAAGCAAATCTGTAGCCATTCAGTTTTTACCACCTAACGATACTTTGCAAAAAATAATGCAAACCATTGTTCAAAGTAAAGATGAACAAACTACCAAGCGACTCCAACAAATAGGCGTGCCCATCAGAAAGGCGCATAGTAACAATGCACCCGTTTTTACAGAGGCTTATATGGTTTATGAAGCAACATTAGTAAACCCTACTCAAGATTTTGAAGGCAACGCTATTTTTCAACAGCCTTATCAAGATGTAGGAAGCCATCGCATTTATTTTTTTGAAATAGAGGCTATTCAATTAAAAACAGAAATTGCACAAGGTAAAGAACAAATTTATTGGAAAAGCCTACCCGCTTGGCAGGGAATGACTTTTCAAAAAACGGCACAAGATATAGAACAAGCCCAACTCAAAGCCAAATATACTAAAGGCTACTCTCCTAATTATAAATTTCCAGCGAAAAATACTGTAAGTTTCGAGAGTCATCACTCCGAAAATAACATGGAAATACAAATAATAAAAAAATGGAAATACGAAGAAATTAAATTAGACAACGATGCGGCACGCTGGCCTTGTTTTTTTCCTTCCTCCTTAGGTATGATTACCTCTTATGACGACAATCAAACCCCTAATCTAATGCCTTGCGGTTCTACTACCTTAGTAAGCCGTCACCCTCTCATCATAAGCCCATGTATATGCTATGCGAGCATCAATGATAGGTATGCCAAACGTAGCAGTCTCGAAAACATTCGTAAAACCAAAAAATTCGGTTGTGGTGTAGCTTATATTGATGATGCCCTCACAGAAGCCATCAAATACAGTGGCAGCCTCTCCATCACTCAAGACCCTCAAAAAATTCAGAATAGTGGCTTAAAAACGCTCCCTCACCCACATGCGCCTATCATACACGACCTCCCTATTCATTTTGATTGTGAGGTTGTAGGAGAAATACTATTGGGCACTCATACTATGTTATTGGGTGAGGTAAAACAAATTTATGTGCATAAAAACCTTAGCCCTTCTGCTCCTTTTGAATGGTATCCTTGGTCAGATATTGTGGTATAAATGAAAAGCATCGCTTTGATTCAAAAACAAAGCGATGCTTTTTTTATGATTGGTAAGTATTCACTATTTCAATACAATATCAAAACTGCTCAAACTTTTGAAAGCCTGCACACGGTTTTGAATTTGTGCTTCAGTAAGGCTATCTAATGCCTCAGGACCAAATTTCTCAACACAAAAAGAAGCCATTGCCGAACCATACACAATAGCCCTTTTCATATTTTCAAAAGAAATATCATTGGTCTTTGCCAAATAACCAATAAAACCGCCAGCAAAAGTATCGCCAGCACCAGTAGGGTCAAAAACTTCTTCAAGAGGCAATGCAGGCGCGAAAAATACTTCTTTTTCGTGGAACAACAATGCGCCATGCTCCCCTTTTTTAATGATGAGGAAACGAGGTCCCATAGTCAATATCTTACGTGCTGCTTTTACCAATGAATTTTCTTTAGCCAACAAACGCGCCTCTTCGTCATTGATAGAAAGAACATCTACCATTTTTAAGGTTTTAAGAAGGCTTTCCAAAGCAACCTCCATCCAAAAGTTCATCGTATCCATCACAATCAACTGCGGGCGATTGCGCAAACGCTCCAATACCAAACGTTGAATGTCAGGCGTAAGATTGCCCAACAACAAAAATTTACAATCTTGGTAGCTTTCAGGAATAATAGGGTCAAAATCTGCCAACACATTTAGGTCGGTAACTAAAGTATCGCGGCTGTTCATATCCAAATGATAGCGTCCTTTCCAGAAAAAAGATTTTTCATTAGGGCGAATTTGCAAGCCTTCAGTATTGATATTTTGTTTTTGAAATTTTTCAATCTCAGTTTGAGGAAAATCGCCCCCCACTACCGCCACAATATTCACACCGGGCGTAAAATAAGAAGCAGATTTAGCAATATAAGTGCATGAGCCTCCAATGATGCGCTCTGCATTGCCAAAAGGCGTTTCGATGCTATCGAAAGCTACAGTTCCTACAGTTAATAAAGACATAATTAAGAGTTTCTTTAAGGGTTACTTTTGATAATGATTGGGTGCAAAGGTAAAAAAAATTAATAAATATAGCCATGTCGTTAGGAATTATAAAATAAAAACCGTACCTTTGCGCAAAATTTTGAAAAACGATACATCAATATTTTTATACTTTTATACCCTTTTTACACTTTGTAAACTTGCTTCAAAATGGCAGACTTATCATTCTTACGTAATATAGGCATCATGGCACACATCGATGCTGGCAAAACAACAACCACCGAGCGTGTTCTCTACTATACAGGTAAAGTACATCGTATGGGTGAGGTGCACGAAGGTGCCGCAACAATGGACTGGATGGAACAGGAAAAAGAACGCGGAATCACCATCACCTCTGCCGCCACTAACAGTACTTGGAACTACCCCACCGTACAAGGGGAGTCAACACCTGAAACCAAATCCTACATCGTAAATATCATTGACACTCCCGGTCACGTTGATTTTACCGTAGAGGTAGAACGTTCATTACGCGTATTAGATGGAGCTGTTGCTTTGTTCTGTGCCGTATCTGGTGTAGAACCTCAATCTGAAACAGTATGGCGACAAGCAGATAAATACAAAGTACCTCGCATTTGTTTTGTAAATAAAATGGACAGAGCAGGTGCCGACTTCTTCAATGTAGTTACTGAAATCAAAGAGCGTTTAGGAGCAAACCCTGTGCCTTTGCAAGTACCCATTGGTGCGGAAGAAACTTTTAAAGGTGTGGTAGACCTTATCACTAACAAAGCAATCGTTTGGGACGAGGAAACTGAAGGCAAAACCTACAAAGAAATTCCCATTCCTGAAGATTTGATAGATACTGTAGCCGAATGGAGACAAAAATTGGTAGAAAGTGTAGCCGAATATGATGACGCACTTCTTGAAAAATTCTTTGAAGACCCCAACTCTATCACTGAAGAAGAAATGCGCGCCGCTATTCGCAAAGCAGTAATCGATATGGCTATGTCCCCTGTAATGTGTGGCTCTTCGCTTCGCAACAAAGGTGTTCAGGCTGTTTTAGATGCTGTAGCTGCTTATTTGCCTTCTCCCTTAGATATGCCTGCTATCGTAGGAATCAACCCTAACAATAATGCAGAAGAAACACGCGTTCCTGACCCCAAAGGTCCTTTTGCAGCATTGGCGTTCAAAATCGCTACTGACCCTTATGTAGGTCGTCTTTGTTTCATTCGTGTATATTCTGGTACGCTCGAAGGAGGTTCTTATGTGATGAACATGCGCACAGAGAAAAAAGAGCGTATTTCGCGCCTTATGCAAATGCACGCCAATAAGCAAAACCCTATAGAAAGAGTTGAAGCAGGTGATATTGCAGCGGCAGTAGGCTTTAAAGACATCAAAACTGGTGATACACTCACAGACGAAGCCAACCCTATCATTTTAGAAAGTATGAGCTTCCCTGAGCCTGTAATTGGCTACGCTATTGAGCCTAAAAAACAAGCTGACTTGGACAAACTTTCCAATGCCATCACTAAATTGGTAGAGGAAGACCCTACCTTGCGCGTAGAAACTGACCAAGAAACAGGACAAACTGTATTGAAAGGTATGGGCGAGCTTCACCTCGAAATCATCATAGACCGTATGAAACGCGAATTCAAAGTAGAAATCAATCAAGGTGCGCCTCAAGTAGCTTACAAAGAAGCCTTGACTAAAAACTTTGAACACCGTGAAGTATACAAAAAACAAACGGGTGGTCGTGGTAAATTTGCAGACATTGTCTTCGAAATCGGACCCCGCAGTGATCAAAAAGAAGGTCTCGAATTTGTAAATGACATCGTAGGTGGTGTAATTCCAAGAGAATATATCCCTGCTGTGCAAAAAGGATTTGCCGATGCCATGAAAAATGGACCTTTGGCAGGTTACCCCGTAGAATCAATGAAAGTGCGTCTTTTCCATGGTTCTTACCACGATGTTGACTCCGATTCATTGTCCTTTGAGTTAGCAGGACGCTTAGGTTTCAAAGAGGCTGCTAAAAACGCAGGTCCTAAATTGATGGAGCCTATCATGAGCGTAGAAGTAGTAACTCCTGACGAGTTTACAGGTCCTGTAACAGGCGACCTGAACCGCCGCCGTGGAGTGATGAAAGGTATGGATACTAAAGGTAATTCTCAAGTAATCAAAGCCGATGTGCCTCTTTCTGAGCTATTTGGCTACGTTACTGACCTTCGTACTATCACTTCGGGTCGTGCTGCTGCTTCTTTAACTTTCTCTCATTATGAGTTTGTGCCTACAAACATTGCAGAGGACGTAATCGCTAAATCAAAAGGCGTAAAAGTAAGTTAATCAATCATAGCAAAACACTGCTATTTTTAATATGCTTAAAACCTTGCAAGAAATTGCAAGGTTTTTTTTATGAGGTTACCTTTTTGAGTTTTTGCTGAAAAATAAGCACCCACAACGCCATCAAAAAGGGCAGAAATACCACCAAAGAAACAATGATAACTATAAAAGCAATGGGTTCTATGCCTAAAAAATTGAATAGTTGTTGCTCTGCCTTGAAAAAAAGCATAGGCAAATAAGTAAAAGTTTCAAATTTGAAATCGTCTTTCAAAAAGACAAGCCCCAAGGTAGCTAAAATCATAAATAACCACAGCAATACCCCCAATAATAGGATTACAGCAAAAAAAAGATTCACCGAAGCCACCATAATAGACACCAACGCCAACCCCACATAACCCCGCGCAATCACCTGAAGCCCCTTGAATATAGGCAAATCAAATTGCTCTTGCGATGCCTTATCTAAAATAAAAGCCGCCCAAAGCATCGGAACAACCAACACCACTATAGCCCCAATACCAATGAAAGTATTGGTCAGTTGGATAGTTTCAAAATTTTCTTTGTCCGAAAAAAAAGTATAAACAATGAGCAAAGTAAGCCCTATTAAAATATAAGCGCACACTTTGAACAAAGTAGCCATCTGTGTAGGTTTGCGCAATGCGTATTTGAGCGCATTGACTCCAAAACGCAATAAGAAAAAAGTGTATAAAAATTCTAACATAACCCTCTAATTTAGAATAAAAAACTGCCTATCACATTAATACAAAATAAATACCGAATTGAAGCACTTTTTGATATTTTATCTTGAAAAATTCTTTTAAAATCAATAAAAAAAATTACTTTTGTAACGCTTTTTCTAAAAAAAGTACAAAATTATCCTCATATAATAGAATATTTATTTGGTATTCAAACTAAAAAGCAAAAGAAAAAAATGGAAACAGTCATTTTAGCAGAAGATAGCAAAACAGGAAGCGTACTTGGACAAATGATGCTCAACGAACACGAACAAGTCGTATTTTGCTACGACAAGCCCAGCGGTTTAAAAGCCATCATCGCAGTGCACAATACCGTCTTAGGACCTGCCGCAGGCGGAACGCGTATGTGGGCATACCAAAATGAAGCAGACGCACTCAACGATGTACTACGCCTTTCACGTGGTATGACTTTTAAGAATGCCGTAGCAGGGTTGAACATAGGCGGTGGCAAGGCGGTCATCATTGGTGATGCACGCAAAGACAAAACAGAACTATTGTTTCGCACCTTCGGAAAATTTGTCAACAACCTTAACGGAAAATATATCACTGCCGAAGATGTAGGCATCGGCACGCAAGACATAGAGTATGTAGCAATGCAAACCAAATATGTAGCAGGCAAGCCCGAAACGATGAACGGCAGCGGCGACCCTTCGCCCGTAACCGCACGCGGCGTATATGTAGGCATGAAAGCCGCCGCTAAAAAAGTATATGGAAGTGATAGCTTGGCAGGTAAAAAAATAGCTGTACAAGGTGTAGGACACGTAGGCGAGCACTTAGTAAAACTACTTACACAAGAAAACGCAAAAGTTTATATCACTGATATTTATGAAGACGTACTGAAAAACATAGCCCAACAATACAAAGTAGAAATAGTAGCTGTAGACAAAATCTATGATTTAGACATGGATATCTACGCCCCTTGCGCCTTAGGAGCTACTATCAACGATGATACCTTGGCACGCCTCAAATGCAGTATCATTGCCGGTGCAGCCAACAACCAACTCAAAGACGAAAAAGTACACGCAGATGCTTGCCAGCAAAAAGGAATACTCTATGCCCCCGATTTTTTAATCAACGCTGGCGGAATCATCAATGTATACTACGAAATCATAGAGCAATATAACCGCGAACGCGCACTACAACACGCCGAAAAAATCTATGATTATGCCTACCAATTATTTTTAGAAGCCGAAACGCAAAAAATAAATACCCACCAAGCTGCTATGAATATAGCCCTAAAACGCATTGCTGATATGGAAAAACTACAGCGCAATCGTTAAAATAATTTTACCCAAACATAGAAAACCTATAAACTTATCTATCTGTTTATAGGTTTTTGCTTTTATAATAACTAAATTTGCATCAAAAAAAATGCTCAATAGAAGGTACTTACGCATCAAAACCATGCAGGTATTGTATGGCTACGAACAAACTTGCAAAGCGCAATTTGAAATAGCCTTAGACCAAATCACTGCACGCCTTACGCCCGAATGGGACGAAGACCCTAAAACTCCAGAAACATTAGAGAAAGAGATAGAAATAGGGCATCAACTCTTTGAGCAATTTTATTTACAAGACCACATAGAAACACCACCCAATACCCCTACTAATGTGCTAAGGGAAGTACAAGCCGTCATTATAGATTATCATAACCAAATTCAGAAAGAAAAAAGAAGTTTTGAAAAATATCTTCAAAAACAAACAGAAGACATAGCCGATATGTACCTCCGTTGTTTGCTCTTTCTGCCTACCTTAGCCCAAACAATACGACAGGAACGCGAACTGTACGCCCAAAAACACCTCAGAACACCCATACACGAGGGTGAGTTTAAGTTTGAACAAAACCAAGTGGCAAAGTGCTTGCAAAAACATGACCTTCTGAACGAACAAGCAACACGCAGGCATATTCTTTGGGAAACTAACCAAGAATGGGTACGCGATTTTTATAAAAAAGTAATCAAACAAGATACTGTTTATCAACAATACATACAAACCCAGCAAAATGATTGGGAAAATGACAAAGAATTAGCCTTGTATTTGCTCAAAGAATATTTACTAAAACACGATGAAGCCCGCAATTTTTTAGAAAACTTTGACATGAATTGGCTCGAAAACCGCAAAATAGTGCTCGATATGGTCAGCAAAACCATACAAAATATACCCAATGCGCAATCGTATCATTTTGGGCTGATGAGTCTCTCTAAAAATTGGGAAGATGACGAGCAATTTTACCACGACCTTTTCAAAATTTACCTCCAAAAAGCCGCTCTTTATGAAGAATTGATAGATAAAAAAACAAAAAATTGGGAATTGGAAAGAATAGCACTTTTAGACAATATACTCCTTAAAATGGCAGTAGTAGAAATGACCAACTTCCCAAGTATACCTGTAAAAGTAACTATCAACGAATACCTCGACTTGGCAAAAGGTTACAGCAGCCCCAAAAGCAATAAATTCATCAATGGTGTATTAGATGCTATGGCGCAAGAACTCACCGAAAAAGGAGAAATTAAGAAAAGTGCAAGAGGAATGATGGATAACAAGTAAAAATATGGTCAGCGAAACGTTTATTTTGTTTCTCAAAGCGCATTTTAACTCTTTCATAGACGAGCACAAAGAGGAAATAGGCAAAACAGCCCAAGACATTGACGCTTTTTTGTTCCAGATTTTCTTTGACCCCGCCCGAAGACGACAAATAGAGCAAAGTTATCGCCTTTTTGAAGCACAACACCAAATGAAAACAGGGTACAGTGGCAATCAACAAAAAAAACAAACGCACAAACCCAACACATCTCCCCCTGCTGAGGTGAATGAAAAAAAATACTATGATGCCTTAGAAATAGCCCCAACCAACAATTGGGAAGAAATCAAAAATGCCTACAAACAGGTGATGAAAAAATACCACCCCGACCGATTTTATAATGATGAAGAGAAGCAAGCATTAGCCAAACAACTTACCCAAATCATCAACGAGGCATATCAGTATTTTGAAAAGAAGTTTGCTAAATAAATTTTTCTATGACTATGCAGAGTAATATCGCTGACAATCTCCAAAAAATACAACAACAATTAGGCAAAACGCAATTAATTGCTGTGAGCAAAACACACCCCGTAAGCACTTTAGAAGAGGCTTATGAAGCAGGTTGCAGAGTGTTCGGAGAAAATAAAGTGCAGGAAATGGTGCAAAAATATGAGGCACTTCCCAAAGATATTCAATGGCATTTGATAGGGCATTTACAAACCAATAAGGTAAAATACATTGCTCCTTTTGTGCACCTCATTCATTCGGTTGATAGCCTCAAATTATTACAAGAAATCAACAAGCAAGGGCTTAAAAATCAGCGTGTTATAAATTGTCTATTGCAAATTCACATTGCACAAGAGGAAACCAAATTTGGTTTTTCTTTTGAAGAAGCCGAAGCCCTCCTCTCCCCTACCCTACCTACCGATTTGCCTGCCGTCAAAATTGTGGGTTGTATGGGTATGGCTACTAACACCAATGATGCCGCCCAAGTAAGGCAGGAGTTTGCCGCACTTAGGCATTTTTTTCTTGAACAAAAAGCCCGCCTTGGTGCAACCTTTAGCGAGCTTTCTATGGGTATGAGCCAAGATTATGCCATAGCTATAGCCGAAGGTAGTACAATGGTGCGCATTGGCAGTGCTATTTTTGGGGTCAGAAGTTAGCGATTGAGCCAATCTATTATTTGTACGCCCAAAGGTGCTACTTCTTCTTGAACATTGCTCAACAATACTACTCCATTTTGGGTTTGTGGGCAAAAAGCGACAAAGGTGCTGTACCCTCCTGTGCCTCCAGAGTGATTCCAAATTTCGTAATTGCCTCGGCGAAGCAAATGCCAAGCAATGCCTACTTCGGTTTGTCCGTATTGATAGGTGCTTTGTTGCATTTCTTCTATGGTAACTTTCATCGTTTGTAAGGGGTACATTTGGGCTGCTACATAGCGCATTACATCTTCTAAACAAGAGCGAATTCCTCCTGCTGCTACCATCGATTGGAACTCCCACGTGGAAGTAGGTTGGGTTTCTTTGGTGTAGCCTTGTGCCAATCGTTTTCTATCTGTTTCGGAAAGGGTTATTCTTGTATTTTTCATTTGTAAAGGCATACAAATTTGCTCCAATATCAGTTCTTCATAGTTTTTTTGATAGATTTTTTCCAATATTACGCCCAAAAGTCCAAAACCTAAATTAGAATATTCATATTGTGCTTCGGGTGCGCGAGTAGGCTTGAATTGGCTCAAAAAAGTATACATATCTTCCGTTGTATAGTTCTTATAAGGGTTGTTTTTGTCTGTTTTAGGGCTGTTGAAAATATTATTAGGCATTCTTGGCAAACCCGAACTATGATTGACCAAATGGCGAAGTGTTATATTTTTGCCTTGATAATGCAATGCTGCAATTGTTTTAGGCAAAAAAAGATTGGGGCTGTCTGTCCATTCGGTTTTTCCTTCGGCAATAGCTTTGGTAAGCAAATACCCTGTAAATGTTTTACTGATAGAGCCTATTTCATACAGGGTAAGGTCATCGGGTAAGGTTTGATTGCCTTTGGTGGTTTCGCCATAGTGATAGAAATACATTTCGCCCTCTTTGATGATGCCTACACTTAAACCTACGGTATTGGTCATTAACATATAATTTTCCATTACCATTTTGTCTATGGCTTTCTCTAAATCGGTACTAAGAGGGTTGCTTGTCAGTACTTTTTCTGTTTTAAGGTTTTTGGTATCTTTGAAAGGTTTAAAAAGATAGGTTTGTATTTTTCCTTCTTGGTCTAAATTGATAAAAAACGAAATAGTGGCTTTTTCATAGGTATTTTTGTAGTGTGTCAAACCATCTTTGGAATCCCAAAATTCACTTTTGTTCCACTTGCCAAATTGTCCTTTTAGATTGTTGGAAATTTGCTGAAATTTCTCCCAGTTGATTTGGTTTTTGAAGTTCTGCCCCATTAAGGCATACAAGGCTTCAAGATTGTTTTCATTGTAGTATTTTTCTACCAACACCCTCATTTTTTCTACTGCTTCGGGTGCCTTATTTTGGGCGAATAGCGTGCTTGAAAACCCTAAAAAGAGCACTAATAAGAAGATAATACTGCGTTTTTTCATAAGATTTTGTATAGTTTTTTTTGTATGATAAAATAAGTAATGCAAATATAAAAATCATTATCTTGCCAAAAAAATTTGATTGCGATGTACTCTAAAATTATCATCAGTCGCACTGACAATTTGGGAGATGTAATGCTTACGCTTCCTTTGGCAGGCTATCTAAAAAAACACTTTCCAACAGCAAAAATTGGCTTTATTGGCAAAAAATATACCCGCGCACTCATAGAGGAAAGTACGCATATAGACACTTTTTTCGATAAGGAAGAAATTTTACAAAACCCCTCAATGCTCCAAAATTGGCAAGCCGATGTCATTATTTATGCGTTCCCCGACCGAAGTATTGCGGCTTTGGCAGCCAAAATAGGCATCAAAAACCGTATCGGCACAGGGCATAGATGGTGGCACTGGCTTTATTGCAATCATCGTGTTAATTTTAGCCGTAAAAAATCTGACTTGCACGAAAGTCAACTCAACTGTAAGTTATTAAAACCGCTTGGTATTGACAAAATACCTACTCTGCAAGAATTAGCAGAGTGTTATGGCTATCACAATGAGGCAACAATACCACAAGAGGAAAAAATACAAATCATTTTCCACCCCAAATCAAAAGGCAGTAGTAAGGAATGGCTCGCTACACACTACTACCAATTGGCGCAACTTTTAACTCCTGCCGAATATGAAATTTATATTACAGGAGTGGCTGAAGAGGGCGAAATTTTGCGTAGCAACACCCCACAACTTTTTGAACTCCCACATGTGATAGACCTTACAGGGCAGTTATCGCTCAATCAACTTATGGATAAAATCAAACATTCACATGCATTGATTGCCGCAAGCACCGGTCCTCTGCATATTGCGGCGGCATTGGGCATTGTAGCCGTTGGTATTTATCCGCCTTTGCGCCCTATACACCCCGCTCGATGGCAACCTGTAGGCAAAAAAGCATTCTTTTTGGTCAATGAAAAACCCAATTGTGAGGATTGTAAAAAACAACAAGATTGCCCATGTATGAATGCTATTAGCCCTGAAACCGTTAAGACACTGCTTTCGAAGGCTGGTTTATAAACCTGTCCAAACGGGTTGTCTTTTTTCAGCAAATGCCTTAAGTCCTTCTTGTGCGTCTGCGGTCATAATGGTTTGTTGGAGCATTTGTGCCAAGTATGCGTGGCGGTCTTTATCGGCAATGTTGCGCATTTCGTCAAAGGCTTTTAAACCCAAACGAATGGCTGAGGGAGAATTTGCGAAAATTTCTTGTATGAGTTTTTCGGTAAGGGTGTAGAGTTCTTTTTCGTCTTTGGCTATTTGTGTAACCAACCCCAAACGATGTGCTTCAGTAGCCGTAAGAGAAGCCCCACGAATGCACAAATCAATCACTTGGCGCGGTGGCATAATCTTCAAAAGGCTTTCCATTACCTGAAAAGGATAAATGCCTCTTTTGACCTCTGGTAAGGCAAAAATAGTACTTTCTAAAGCGATGACATGGGTGCAACCTCCTATTAACAAAAATCCACCTGCATATACTGGGGCATGTACTTTGGCTATCACGGGTTTGTGAATGTGCTCAAAAAGGTTGCCTATCACGATGGGAGTAGTGGGCATAGGAATGGTAGAGTTGTTTGCCTCTTCTTGTCCGCGCATGGCTTTCAAATCGGCACCTGCGCACCATACATCGCCTTCGGCTTCGAAAACCACTGCCCAAATATGAGGGGCATAGTGCGCATAACTCATCGCATAGCCGTATTCGCGCATCATGGTAGGGCTCATAGCATTTTTGGCTTGCGGTCTGTTCAAACGAATGATGAGCAAATGCCCTTCTTCTTTGACCTGAATATAGGCAAAAGTTTGCTCCTTGAGGTTTTCTGTTTGTGCTTGTGTATAATTCATCATGATTGTATGTATTTTTGAATTTGTTGTATGTCTATTTTTCCTTCATAAAGGGCTTTGCCTACTATCACCCCTGCAATATCGAGCTGTTGAAGTGCCTCAATATCAGCCCAACTGCCTACGCCTCCACTTGCTAAAATGCGAAGATTTGGGAAATGTGCTTTCAGCTTTTGGTACAAAGCTACATTAGCCCCTGTAAGCATGCCATCGCGGGCTACATCGGTGCAAAAAAATTGGGTAAGTCCCATTTTTTCGTATTCGGCAACCCAATCGAAAACCGTAATGTGCGAGGTTTCCTGCCAAGCCTGCAATGCAATGTATTCCTCTTTTACATCGGCAGCCAATAAAATCACTTCTCCGCCAAATTGAGCCAACCAAGTGCCTACTAATGTTTGGTTTTTGACGGCAATGCTTCCGATACTGACCATAGAAGCCCCTGCGGAAAGAATGTCTTTGATATGTTGTTCTTCGCGTATGCCGCCGCCATAGTCTATGCGTAGTTGTGTGTGTTTGGCGATTTGCTCTACCCAATGTAGATGTTGTGGTGTGCCTGCTTTTGCTCCTGAAAGATCTACGATGTGCAGTGATTGTATGCCTACTGCCTCAAAATTTTGGGCTACAATTAGTGGTGAGCTATGGTAAATGGTTTTTTGCTGATAGTCGCCTTGTGTGAGGCGAACACATTGATTATCGATGAGGTCTATTGCTGGAATAATCTCAAACATAGAAAAGAGAGGGTTTTGGGCACAAAGATAGTAGATTGACTTCATTTTACCAACTACACCTTAACTCAGTAGTGACTTCTGCCCTAACGATGGGTTCTAATTCACCCTTTCCCAATGCAAAGTATCTTTGACAAAAACGACTACATAAGCAACTAAATCCTGTTTGCTTTTCAGCAATGCATCGTTTTTTAGG
>RDZE01000007.1 GCA_004293905.1 Cytophagales bacterium
AGGGGCTTGGTTATTTTCTTCTTTTTCATTGTTGTACGCCTCTATTGCTCCAGCAAAAGCCCAAATCAGACCCCAAAATGATACCTTAAACGTGATGAACACATCGGAATTGGAGAAACAAAAACAAATATCAGGGAAAAAAATAGCACTCAAAGGACAAGTAGTAGATGAATACGGAGAGCCCATACCCGGCGTGGCAGTGTTCTTTCAAGGTGCTATGGTAGGTGCTACTACAGATATTGAGGGTTATTTTAGTTTTGAGATAGCAGAAGGAAATACGATTGTGGTAGAAGCTTTTGGATATATAACTCAAGAAATAAGAGTGGGCATTAAAGACTCATTACATATCGTTTTAGAAGAAACTCCACTTACTGGAGATGTTTGTATAATAACCCATGTTCGCGAGAGTGATGGCATAGAAAATGTATACCAAGAAGGGGGCTTGCCCCCCAAACCAACAGGCTATTTAGACATCACCCCTGCATTCGATTGGATAGGTAATTTGTTCAAACGGAATAAAAAATAGAACCATCGATAAAAATGGAAAACAACAAAAAAATAAATACGTGAACATATTTACCACAGAATTTTCTCAACCTAACCGTTTTTTTGCATACCCCACTATAGGGGCTTGGTTGCTTCTTTCTTTTACATTTTTCTATGCCTCTACTACCTCTACACAAGCCCAAATAACATCTAAGAATGATAGTTTAAAAGTGATCAAGCAATCACAATTAAGGGACAAAAAACAAACATTAGATAAAACAATCACACTCAAAGGACAAGTAGTAGATGAAAATGAAGAGCCTATACCTGGTGCAACGATACTCATTAAAAATACTACAACAGGTACTACAGCCAATATAGATGGCTATTTTAACCTCAATGTAAAGATAGGTGATACGATTATAGTACGATGTAGTAGTTTCACTTCTCGAAGAATAAAAATAGAGAAGGAAGATTTTTTGAAAGTTGTTTTAAAATAATTGAAGTGATTATAAAACAATAAAGGCTGTTCAGATTTTTATCAAACAGCCTTTGTAAAGAAACAATTTCTAATAAGACAATTAGCTAAAATAGCGGTAATCAGTGCCTGCTTTGAACTGTACTAAAAACTCATACATCAAATTAATAACACTTTCTATGTCCTCTTTATGTGCCATTTCTACTGTAGTGTGCATATATTTAAGAGGCAAAGAAATAAGCGCGGAAGCCACCCCACCATTAGAGTAAGCAAACGAATCGGTATCAGTGCCTGTGCTACGCGAAGAAGCCATACGCTGAAAAGGAATTTTTTTGCTTTCGGCTACTGCTATCAAATCATCACGTAGGCGATTATGTACAGCAGGCGCATAGCTCAATACAGCTCCAGAACCTGCCTTGACTTCCCCTTCTTTTTTCTTATCGTACAAGGGCGAAAGCGTATCATGGCACACGTCAGTAGCAATCACTACATCAGGTTTTAGGCGATTGGCTATCATTTCAGCCCCTCTAAGACCTATTTCTTCTTGCACAGAATTGACCACATACAAACCATAATCTAAAGATACATTGTTTTCGTGTATGCGTCTGAGCACTTGCGAAATAACATAGCCACCCATTCGGTTGTCTAAGGCACGCCCTACATAGTATTTTCCATTGAGTTCCATCAATTCATCTACATAAGTGATTACACACCCTACGTGTATGCCTAAGTCTAATACCTCTTGTTTAGACGAACAACCTACATCTACAGTCAGATTTTTGATTTCGGGGCGTGGGTCGTCTTTGTCGCCTACACGGGTATGTATGGCAGGCCACCCAAATACACCTTTTACGATACCCTTAGCAGTATGAATATTGACACGCATAGAAGGAGCAATGATATGGTCAGAGCCACCATTGCGAATCACATATAAATAACCGTCTTCAGTAATATAATTCACAAACCAAGAAATTTCATCGGCGTGTGCTTCTATCACTACTTTATAATCTGCTTTGGGATTGACAACTCCTACCACAGTACCGTAAGTATCAACGATGTGTTCGTGGATAAATGGTTTGATATAATCGAGCCATATTTTCTGACCCGCGCTCTCGAACCCTACAGGTGAAGCATTGTTGAGGTATTGGTATAAAAAAGCAATGTTCTTTTCCATAATTGACATATAAAATTAGTTTTTTTTAATCTACAAAAGGAGGTTTTACGATGATGGCTTTGTGCAACTGTTCGCGTATTTTGACGAATACTTCAGTGTTGAGTGCGTTGTGTGTAGTATTTACATAACCCATTCCAATGCCTATATTGAGTACGGGAGAAATAGTGCCAGAGGTTACTTCGCCTATTGTGTTTCCGTTGGCATCGCAAATAGGGTAGTGGCTTCTTGGAATTCCTTTTTCTACCATTCGAAAAGCGACTAATTTTTTACTTATACCTTCTTCTTTTTGTTTTTTGAATAAATCGGCATCTATGAAATTTTTGGTAAATTTAGTTACCCAACCCAACCCTGCTTCTATGGGCGAGGTGTGGTCGGTGATGTCGTTGCCATATAAACAATAGCCCATTTCTAAGCGCAATGTATCGCGTGCGCCCAAGCCAATGGGTTTGATGCCCCACTCTGCGCCTGCTTCAAATATTTTTTTCCACACTTGGTACGCCTCTGCTTGGGGTACAAAAACCTCGAAACTACCAGAGCCTTTTTTGGTATAACCCGTAGAAGCAAGCATAATATTGGGAATGCCTGCAAAGGTAGTACGTGTGATAGCATAGTAAGGCATATCGGCTAATGCGGTTTCGGTGAGTTTTTGCAAGGTGTTTGCGGCATAAGGACCTTGTACGGCAAAAAGACAAAACTCATCAGAACGATTGGTGAGCGTAGCACCTATATTTTGGTTTTGGGTCTGAATCCATTGCCAATCTTTTTCTATATTGGCAGCATTGACCACCATCATGTATTCTTTTTCACCTAAATGATAGACCAATAAATCATCTACAATTCCTCCTTTGCCATTGGGGAAATAAGAATATTGGGCTTTGCCGATAGGGAGTGTTGAGGCATCGTTAGCACTTACATATTGAATAAGTTCGAGGGCTTTATCGCCTGTGATAAAAAACTCGCCCATGTGCGATACATCAAAAACGCCAACAGCCTGCCTTACGGTCATGTGTTCGTCTTTGTCGGAGCTATAGCGTACAGGCATCCAAAAGCCTGCAAACTCTACCATTTTTGCTTTGAGTTCTTCTTCGTGTAATTGGTTTAAGGGTACTTTTTTGAGTTGTTGCGTCATAAGGAGGGTGTTTTTAGTGTTTAAAATGTCTGAAACCAGTAAATACCATTGCCATTTTTGCTTGGTTGCAATAGTCTATAGAGGCTTGGTCTTTGATAGAGCCGCCGGGCTGTACTACGGCAGTAATGCCTGCCTGATGTGCTATTTCTACACAGTCGGGGAAAGGAAAAAAAGCATCGGAAGCCATCACTGCACCCTGCACATCGAAACCAAAATTTTTGGCTTTTTCGAGGGCTTGTTTAAGTGCATCTACGCGCGAGGTTTGCCCTGTACCACTGGCTAAAAGCTGATTGCCTTTTGCCAATACAATCGTATTTGATTTGGTATGTTTTACTACTTTGAGTGCAAATAGCAATCCTGTGATTTCCTCTTCAGTAGGAGTGCGTTCGGTTACGGTTTTGAGGTCGGCAACGGTTTCTACTTTGAGGTCTTTGTCCTGAACAAGCATACCATTGAGTATAGATTTGACTTGTAAAGTAGTAGGGAGTGCTTTTTTCTGCACCAATAATATTCTGTTTTTCTTTTCTTGCAAACAAGTAAGTGCTTCGGGGCTATAGGCGGGGGCTATCAATACCTCAAAGAAAAGTTGGTTTAGCTCCTGCGCTACTTCCAAATCTATGGGGCTATTGGTTGCAATCACCCCTCCGAAAGCAGAAACGGGGTCAGCTTGTAGGGCTTTTAGGTAGGCTTCTTTGGGTGTTTGAGCAATGGCTATACCGCATGCGTTGGTGTGTTTGATGATGGCAAATGCTGTTTTTTGTTCAAAATCTTCAATCAGTGCTACAGCATCATTGACATCTACTAAATTGTTATAGGAAAGTTCTTTGCCGTGCAGTTGTTCGAATATTTCGGAAAGGTTGCCATAAAAAAGTCCTTTTTGGTGTGGGTTTTCGCCGTAGCGTAGTGTGGTGTGGGTGTCAAAGTGATATGCCAATGCCTCAGAAGTATGGGTTTGGGTGTTGAAGTATTGGAAAATGGCAGTGTCGTAGTGAGCAGTGATGCTGAAGGCTTCGGTCGCCAAATTCTTTCTGTTTTCGAGGCTAAGTTCGTTATTTTGTTGTTGAAGCGTATTGAGCAGCCAATGATATTGTTTTTGTGAAGCCACGATTGCCACATCTTTAAAATTTTTGGCAGCCGCCCTGATGAGCGAAACGCCACCGATGTCTATTTTCTCGATGATGGTTTGCTCTTCGTTGCTTGTGGCTACAGTTTTTTCGAAGGGGTATAAATCAACAATGACCAAGTCAATCGCAGGAATTTCGTATTGTGCCACTTCTTGGCGGTCTTGTGCGTCTTCTCTTCTGAAAAGAATACCACCAAAAATTTTAGGGTGTAAAGTTTTAACACGTCCTCCTAAGATAGAAGGGTAGCTCGTAAGCGATTCGACAGCAACTACTGGTATGCCCAATTGTTCTATGTATTGTTGTGTTCCGCCTGTGGAGTAGAGGGTGATATTATTTTGATGGAAGTATTCTACGAGGGGGGCTAAACCTTCTTTGTCGAATACTGAGATGAGTACAGTACTGATTTTTTTCATGATGAGCGTAAAATTAAATGCAAATATCTTAAAATCTTTCTTTTTAGAGAACTTTTTAGGATTAAAATAAGTTTAAATTACGACTATTGCGCATATATTTCAACATATATTTATCATGATTAGTGTAACAGAGAAAGCAAAAAACAAAATCACAGAGCTAAAACAACAAGAAGGTTTTAGTAATAACCATAACATAAGAGTTTCTGTCAAAGGAGGAGGTTGTTCGGGGTTGATGTACGACTTGAATTTCGATGCGGAGGTGCTTCCTGCCGATGAAATTTTTGAAGATAATGAGGTGAAAATTTTGGTGGATAAAAAAAGCTTGCTATATTTGGCGGGTACAACCTTAGATTTTTCTGACGGTTTGAACGGGAAGGGTTTCCAATTCATTAATCCTAATGCTTCGCGTACTTGTGGTTGCGGAGAAAGTTTTTCTATTTAATAGATAAACAAAAAAGAAATTTACTGTTGTGTGCAGGTTTTTCAAACCAAATACAACTAAAGATAGTTATAGTTTAGTTTTTTTCATAATGTATAGTTTAATGGTGAAAAGTCGGTTTCTTTGGGACCGATTTTTTTTTATGCCAATACAATGCCCCAAACGGTGAGGTCATCTGTTTGTTCCTCTTGGCTTTCGTTTTTCCAATGGGTTATGTATTGCTCCATTGCTTGTTTTTGGGCTTCTGGGGAAAGAGTGTGTATTTGGTAGAGTAATTTTTTGAATCCTTCTGTGGTAATTTTTTTCTTTTGTTTTCCGCCAAATTGGTCTTTATAACCATCTGAAGAGAGGTAGAAGGCTATAGGGTTTTGGGCTGTCCAGGTGAGTTTTTGGCTCAAAAAAGGAGTTTCGCTTGCATAAACACTACCGCCGCCGATATTGCGCCGATTGCCTTTTAGCTCCGCTATTTGTTGGTTTTGGATATAAATGAGATTTTGTGTAGCTCCTGCAAAAATAAGGGATTGGTTTTGGAGGTCTATTTGGCAAATACCTATGTCAAGTCCGTCTTGGTTTTGGTTGGTATTTTGTCGGAGTGCTTTTCTGACTGCTTTGTGCAATTCCTCGAGAATGAGGCTGGGTTCGTAGATTTCTTTTTCTAAGATGATTTGGTCTAATAAATTGGTTGCCAACATACTCATCATGGCACCCGGTACGCCGTGCCCTGTGCAATCGCCTACTATTACAATGACTTGTTTTTCGGTAAGAGGGTAAAAGCTATAGAAATCGCCTGAAACGATGTCTTTGGGTTTGAAAAATATAAAAAAAGATTCTAAGAAATGCCCTATTTGGCTGTTTTCGGGTAAAATGGCTTGTTGTATTCTTTCTGCATATAGAATACTGTCGCTGATGAGTTGGTTGGTTTGGCTTAGCTCATCGTTGATGGTTTGTATTTCTTCTTTTTGATTTTCGAGTTGGCTTTGATATTGTTGTGATTCTGTTTTGAAAGCATAGATGGCATAATACAACAGAAAACCATTGACAAATACACCGATAGTAAAGGTGAGATAATCTACTTCTACTTGAAAATAATTATCGGGGCTTTGGGCGATGTTTGCTCCCGCAAAAGCAAAATAAGTAAGTATGAATAAGAAGATGCTCAACCATCGGTTTTCGAGGAGTAAGACCGTACCTACAAGTACGGAAGTGAGTGCCAAATGAGAACCTCCGTATCGCCCTGTGATGAAGGGTAAAAGGCTTAGGAAAAAAGTAAAGAAAATGATGAGAAAAAAAATGGCAAGAAAGTATTTTTTTCGGTAGTTGAAATAAATAACAATGAATGCGGGGAGTGTAGAAACGATATTGATGAGTATTACTTTTTTTATCTCTACCCAAGAAGTAGCCAAAAAAGCAGGAATGGCATAGGGGATAGACATGAGGATAATGAGAACAGAAATACCATTAACGATACGAAGATTGCGGATTTGAGAGAAAGAGAGCTGAGGGGTTAAGCCTATATGAAGAATTGTAAAAATGAATTTTCGCATGTGAGGTTGAAGTGAACGTAATATTCATTTAGAAGCAAAAATGATACTATTGTAGCGTGTCAATAGTGATGACACGCTTTTTAGGAGTTTTTAGAGCATATTTTTGAGGTCTAAACCCGGAATATCGGGGAGAATTTCTTTGGTAGTGCGTCTTAGTTCTTCTTGGGCTAAGATTTCAACTTCGTCTAATGCTTTGTTAATAGCAGCAACAATAAGGTCTTGGAGCATTTCGCGGTCGTCAGATTTGATGATTTCGGGGTCTATTTCTACTCTGATTACTTGTTTTTTACCATTAACGGTCGCTTTTACCATTCCTGCGCCCGCTTCGGAAGTAGTTTTGATGTTGGTCAAATTTTCTTGGGCTAAACGCATTTGTTCTTGCATTTCTTTTACCTTGCCCATCATATTATTAAGATTGAACATATAGTCAATGTAGTTAAATAAAATATAAAATGAATACTTAAAGGTACTAAAAAAGTAAGAAATTTGTTTAATTTTGGGGCTTTTAATTGCAAAAAAACTTCAAAATATTATGTTAAATCGTATATTGCCCTTTCTGATTATTTTGTTGGTGTATATTATTGGGGCTTTTATTGATGTGATGGATATAGATGCGGCGCAATATGCGTCTATATCGCGCGAGATGGTAGAAAATGGGCAGTTTTTGCAGGTGCTTCATCGTGGGCAAGATTATTTAGATAAACCCCCTTTGTTGTTTTGGGTTTCGAGTTTTGTCTTTTATCTTTTGGGGGCGGGTAGTATTACCTATCGACTTGCGCCTATTTTATCTTCTTTGCTTACTATTTATGCTACCTATCGCATAGCGCGTTTGTACTATAGTGAAAGAATCGCTTATTTTTCGGCGTTGGTGATTGCATCTTGTCAGGCTTTTTTCTTGATGAATCATGATGTGCGTACTGATACTATGCTTACAACTTGGGCAACTGTAGCGGTTTGGCAAATTGCGGCTTTTCAAAAATATGGCAAACATAGGTATTGGATAGGGGCAGCAGTGGCTGTGGGCTTGGCTATGTTGGCAAAAGGTCCTATTGGTTTGATTGTGCCTGTGTTGGCATTTGGAACAGATTTTTTACTTAGACTCGATTTTAGGGCTTTTTTCCGTTGGCAGTGGTTGGCGGGTTTGTTGATAGTGGGGCTTATTTTATTGCCTATGTCTTGGGGTTTGTACCAACAATTTGATTTACAACCTCAAAAAGTATTTGACGGAAAACAAGGGGTCTCGGGGTTGCGTTTCTATTATTGGACACAAAGTTTTGGGCGCATTACGGGCGAAAGTCAATGGGACAATGATGCGGGTGTTTTTTTCCAAGCACAAAATTTTTTATGGAGTTTTTTGCCTTGGGTGTTGTTGTTCGTTCCTGCTTTAGTGAGTGAAACTTGGGTGGTTTTGGGTAAGGCTTTTAGGCTACAAAAAGAGGAAGAAAGTTTTGTTTGGGCAGGTTTTGTATTGCCTTTTTTGGCTTTGTCGCTCTCGCGCTATCAATTACCACACTATACCTTTGTAGTGTTTCCGTTGGCGGCAATTTTGACCGCAAAATGGCTCGATTTTTTACTCAAAGAGAGTACAGCGCGTAGTTATGTGCGTTGGGCTTTGGGCGGGCAGATTTTTGTTTTTGTAGTGGTTTTGTTCCTTATATTGGCTCTTTCGGTTTGGGCTTTCCCTGCCTATGATGTATTTTTTTGGATAGTACTGACAATAGGTATGGGGGCTTGTGTATATATGTTTTTTAATAAAAGAAATGTGCAAATGCAATTGGTTTATAGTTCTTTGGTGATGATTACGGTGGCAAATTTCGCGCTGAATTACCACGTGTACCCTACATTGCTCAAATACCAAATAGGAAGTGTGTTGGGGAAAATATTGTATGAAAACAAAGAAATTGCTAAAGAGCGTTTTTATGTTTTGGTGCGTGTAACGGGCGATGATAGGGATATATTTTTACATAGTTTGGATTTTTACAGTCAGCGCATCAATCCACAACTGGCAAGTGCTGAAGAGTTGCTCAAAAAAGATAAAAAACAAACACATTGGGTTTATACTGATGCAGTAGGTTATACGGAAATAAAACAACTACCTGCGGTTCAGGTAGAGGTTTTACAACAGTTTGACAAATACCACGTGGCAGTGCTTACGCTTCCTTTTTTGAACCCCGCAATGCGTCCTTCGCAAGTGCAAAAGGTATTTCTATTGAAAGTAAATTTTTCAATCACCGTCAGACCCTGAGGTCAGACGGTGATTGATGAGGCAGGCGGTGATTGATGGTAAAAGGAGTTTTATTTAAGCATTGCTAAGGCTTCTTTTATGCGTTTTACGGCTTCTACTATTTTCTCGTCGGAGGTGGCAAAAGAGAAACGAATGTTGTTTTCTGCGCCAAAAGCTGAACCCGCTACAGAGGCTACTCTTGCTTTGTAGAGCAAATACATAGATAAATCGTTGGCGTTTTGTATGGTCTGTTCGCCGTCTGATTTGCCAAAATAAGCACTTACATCAGGAAATAAGTAAAACGCACCTTGTGGTTTGAATATTTTGAGGTTCGGAATTTCACTCATTAGGCTGTGCATAAGGTCGCGGCGGCGCAAATAAGCCTGACACATCTCTTTAGTAGGGGCTTGGTCGCCTGCTACTGCGGCAATAGAAGCGCGCTGTGTGATGGTGCAAGCTCCAGAAGTGATTTGCCCTTGAATTTTTTCGCATGCTTGGGCTATTTCTTTGTTAGAGGCAGAGTAGCCCATGCGCCAGCCTGTCATGGCGTATGCCTTCGAGAAGCCATTGATGGTAATGACACGCTCTTTGAGGGCAGATATGCTACCGATGCTAAAGTAGGAAGGCTCGAAAAGAATATGTTCGTAGATTTCATCAGCGATGACATATACCTGCTCGTGTGGTATCAATACGGCGGCTAAGGCTTCTATTTCGGCTTGTGTATAGGTAGCTCCTGTGGGGTTGGAGGGAGAGGAGTATAAAATGGCTTTGGTGCGCGGAGTGATGGCTTTTGCTAATTGTTCGGGCGTAACTTTGTAGTCATTTTCGGGTGTGCCTGCCAAAAATATAGGATTGCCTTCTGCCAATTTCACTATTTCGCGGTAGCTTACCCAATAAGGTGTAAAAATGATGACTTCATCGCCTGCATTGAGCAATGCCATACAAACATTGGCAATAGATTGTTTTGCACCTGTTGAAACTACAATGTTTTCTGACTGCCAATCTATACCATTGTCATGCTTAAGTTTTTCGGCGATTGCTTTGCGTAGTTCGGGGTAGCCTGCTACAGGAGGGTAGTAGGTGAAGCCCTCATCTAAGGCTTTCTTGGCGGCATCTTTGATGTGGGCAGGGGTTTGAAAATCGGGCTCGCCCAAAGTAAGATTGATGATGTCGTAACCTTGTGCGGCGAGTTCGCGTGTTTTTTTAGACATAGCCAATGTTTCGGCTTCTGCCATTTGATTGACGCGCTGCGAAAGCAATGCAGTGATATTAAGCGTATTCATGGAGGGTGGGTAGTGTATATTTTTGAGTGTATTTCAATGGTGGCAAATTTAAGTATTTTTCATAGAAAGCTCAAATGTAAATGAAACTTTCCAAAAGCCTGAAATGGTTTCTTAGATTGTGGAGTAGAAAAATTGCAATTCATTCTATAACATATATGATTTATGTTTCCATAAAAATCCGTGCCTTTCCGTTTTATCCGTTCAATCCGTGTTCTATTTTAGAACACCATCAAATAGATGATTTGCTAAAAGCACAAACAGAGAGAATAGAGTTGCTAAAATTGCACAAAAAAGGCTTATTGCAAAATTTATTCCCGCGATAAGGTAATAGATAGTGTATTTTGGGGTAAAAATATGCTTCTTTTGGTAAAATACTTTTATCTATTGGCTTCATATATCTCTCTTAAAAAGAATTGTTGATGCACTACAGCCATTGTGTTGCAAAGTTCTGCTGCAATTTGTTTTTGTTCGTGAGCAAAAAGAAAAGATACCAATTCTTTGATAAGTTCTTCGTCAATATACATCATATTAGTTTTAGAACTCAATAATAGAAGTATCTCACCTATAAATTTTGCATTCATTTTTAGATTTCCTATAGACTTTAAAATTACAAGATTATCAAGTAATGTAAATAGAGAATGAAATTTACCCACATATTGACAAGACTTGATAATAAGATTTTTATAAGTTTCATTCAATTCAGGTGCAAATACAATCCAATTAGTAAGAATGACTAAATTTTTTTGTTCTTTCTCTATTGAAGAGCTTTCATATTTATTTACTAAAAATTCCCATAATTCAATAATGATATCTTGAAACTCTTGTTTTTCTATTTGTTTTAGTGTTTTTGCATAGTGTTTTTGTTGTGAAATAAAATGTATCAAATCTCCCACTTCCTCAGGTGGTGCTTGACTTAAGAATCTAAAAAGTAATTTCTTCGAAGAAAGGCTTTCATATTTCCAAAAATAGAATGCTGTTAAATGTTTGACCAAGCCTTCATTATTAAAAGTTTTTAATATACTATTATTATCAATTGCTTTTTCGTAGTGTGGATAAAGTATTGTATAGAGTTCTTTGTTATATGGTGGATTTCCGAATACAAAACCGCGCATAAAAGCAAGCCACTCCCTATCCTCGCTTGTGTAATATTTTTTTACTTGTTCGGTTATCCAATCATAATCTAAGAAACAAAACTGCTCAAAATACATTCCTTCCAAAATATAAGCATCGATAATTCCTCTTTGTAAGGTTTCTTCAAATAACGATTTAATGTCTGTTTCCCATTTTTCTTTATCTTCTTGCTTAAAGAAATTTCTTGCTCTGTGAAGCGAGTAATCAAACAAAGCTCTTAGAGATTTTCCTGCTGTTGAATTAACTGTATAGGTTGGGTAATCCATATTCGTTTTCTCTATATCCTCTATTCGTTTGAGATTGCCTACAATTATTTGAACTATTTCCTTAACAACAGGGAGTAGTTTAACATCAAAAGCATGTTCATCATTTTGTAATCCTTCTGTAAGTAGACATGCAATAGAACTTATTACCCAATTTGGTTCACCATGCAAATAATTGTTTTCAATGTTTAATTCACCAGTATAAAATTTAGGGTTTTTAAGTGTTACCAGACAATACTGAAGAACTTTTTCCCAATCAAGTTTTTTTTGTTCTTTCCAAACCATACTAAATGCGTCAATTATATAATAAGAATAAGTATATGGTATTTCTTGGTATAAATCTATTTCATTTATAAATTTTTCAGGTTCTTTCAAAACCGCATTTTTAAATACATTAGACAATCCTTCAATGTTTGGTTCATCAAAACTGTCTTTTGGATTGAATGTTCTTATATAGTCAGCGATTTCTTGATTGCTCTTTTTAAGTAAATCATCTACTGTAATAGGCGAAATTGAGCCAGAATGCCAACTTATTTTACCTTCATTATCATAATATTCATGGGTAATGCCTAATAACTCTGAGAGTGATAAATACTTCTCCTTAAATGGCTCAATGTCTTTTAAAGCAGCATACCAACGAAGTTTCCAATATTCGTTTTTTCTTTGTTCTTTAATTTTAACTTGTTCTCCTCGTTCAATGATGCTTTCAATAATTTTAATTTCTTCATTTGTAAAAGATTTCCCATTTTTCTTTAGTAGTTTATAAATTTTACTATAATAAATTTGATATGAAAATAGACAATAAGAATCATTGTCTTTTATTAGTTCAAAAAATAAAGACTTTGTTGTGTCCCAGTTTTCACTGATTACATCAATTGAGATGAATTTATAAAGGCTAATACGATATTTTGGTTCAAAACAAATAGTTTTTAAAATAGAAAGTCCTTCTTCATGATCTTGTTTTATTTTTTCGTTTAATAAATTCTTAAATATGGAGTAGAAAGTGTTTAATAATTTTTCTCCTTTATACAGTTGATAATCTAAATCTGCCGTATCAATATAAAAGTTCAAATTTTCATTTAATACAGAGTTTAATTTTGTAACCATATCATTCTTTTCATCACTTGGTTCATAAAGGATGTTCTGTTGATTGAAAAATGAAGTAAGTTCTTGTTTTAGTTCAACATTGCTTTTATCTTCCCAATCTAAGAATATATGTGATTTTATTTCATCATCTTCTAAATTTAATGATATTGAAAGATTTTCGTTTTCAAATCGAATCTGCGTTTTATATTTATTCTCTCCATTTTCCAAGAAAATATTTATTACTCCAATATGGTCAAGAAATAAAAATTTAATCGTTCTGCCTAAGTTTAGAATAAAATCTGAAGAACAATATTTGGCAATTTTGGGTATCAAATTTCTTTTTTCAAATTTATCGTCTAAGAAGTGTAAATATAATTTTGAGCGATAACTGTTGCCTTTATTGTGCGAATTACTACCTTTTGTATTAACTTTCTCGATTTGAAAAATATGATCAAGAATAATTTCAGCTTTTTCTATATCAGACTGCGTAGGCTCACCATTCAAAAACTTAGGTAGAAGTTTATCACATAATTCAGAAGTTTGTAACATTGTATCAAAATTACCCGAAAGCCAAACAGGAATGAATTGGAAAATTTCTTTCGGGATTCTGTCGTTTGGGATATTTGTCAAAATTTTGATAAAAATATACCAAGTCCGATAATTATCTTTTGGGTGTTCAGATACATTTTTGATTACATCTAATAACTCGTCGATTAGTTCCGTTTCTTTTCCTTCACTTATTTGAATGGACAATTTTTCCAAATAGCCTAACACCTCCCAAGTAATAATTTGAAATCCTTCTTTAACCTGAATTGGTTCGGGATTTTTGTCTGGGTCAAAATACCCTTCTGATTTTAAAAAGTTAAACCAAGCCATTTTTTCCGATATTATTAAAAAAGTATTGTTTATAACTATCATGTCTATTTATTAGAGTTTTAACGAGTTCTTTTTCAAAAGTTGTAGGCGTTTTTTTAGTGAGAACTAAGTCAAGGTATCTTATGTTTTCAAGGTAATCAGCATCTATATTATCTATTTTAGACGTGTTATTTAATTTCCTTTGTTCAATTTTTTCTTCTTCTTCTTGTCTTTTCTTTTCCATTAAATAGTCTTGAAAACTTGGGAGGTTAGGTCTAAGATAGACTTCTAATAATTTGTTCCCGAAAGGTTCTTCATCACAATACACATATTCCAAATTTGCATTTTTAAAATCGTCAATTAGTTGATTATGTAAATCGTGTTTTTTTGTTTTTCCTTCGCTAAAATCTGCATAGTTAATAGTTGAGAAAATGCAATTTATATAGTTGTTTGTTTTTATGTGGTTAATAATAGTAAATATGTTTATCGTATCACGAAAACTGTCGTCTGTGTGATTTGGGGCTAAACAATTAAAATTTCTTTTTATTGCATCATCATAAATTGTTTGAGTTTCGTTTGCAACTTCGGAATACACTTTTAGAATAGTTTCAACTCTATCAATTCTTTTAGAAATTGTTTCTTCAATAGTTTCTGGTTGGTATGCTGAAACAAGGTCTGAAGTTCCCCGAAAAGAATTAATAATTGTGTTATTTAACTTCTTTATGTCGTTCATTATTTCAAGTAACTTTTTTGCTTTATTTCTGTCCCACTCACGAATTATATTTTGGGGTGTAATATGGGTTAGATGTTTGTTTTCTATCCAATAACAGATCTCCCCGAATACATTATTGTCATTATGGAGGTCAATTTTGATTAATCCCAACCAAACACAAGTATCTAAAGTTATGTATATCATATTCAAATTTTCTTATTATCTCTTTTGACCATTTGTTTTTATGCTTTTTGCGCGAAACTTTCCCAAAATGCGAATGAATTTTTTTTATAGATTTCGAAATTTCTTTTTGGGCTATCCTATTTGGGAAAGGGTTTAGAGAACTTTGGCAAATCTACAAAACTTTTTGGCAAAATTCAAAAATATTAGCAAACAAATAGTTGTTGCTTAATAATCCCACTTTTCTTTTTCAGCATTGTAGAAAAGTGGAATTTCTTTGAGTCGGTAGCTTTTTCACCCAAAAAAGTGTAACTTTGTCTACCCAAACAAATCCATACTACAATGGCAAAATACATCAACCCTTATACCGATTTTGGTTTCAAAAAACTCTTTGGCGAAGAAGCCAACAAAGACCTTTTGATAGACTTTTTGAACCAACTTTTGCCCCCGCGTCACCAAATAGCAGACCTCAATTTTCGCAATCCTGAAAGTTTGGGCGACCTTCCTGCGGAAAGAAAAGCCATTTTCGACATTCATTGCGTAGCCCTTTCAGGCGAAAGATTCATTGTAGAAATGCAAAAAGCAAAGCTAAAATATTTCAAA
>RDZE01000023.1 GCA_004293905.1 Cytophagales bacterium
AAAAATCTCAAAAAAAAAGTTCGTGGTTTTCACCCCGCCCCCGATATTGAGGCATGGCTCAGTAAAAAATGCTTAGACCAACCACTTAGTTTCCAATCCTAACACCTAAGAAACAACGATACCGAAATCCATATTTTTCATTTGTTTTTTGATGTAAGGGCAGAAAAGGGATAAGAAAAAACCGACTTTCCCTCACCTCGGCAGTGGCTCCTGCCAGCGACCGTTTCGCTAAAATAAGGCGCATAGCCCCAAAACCCAAAACCATCGGCAAGGTCTTCGACCATTTCCGAGGTTTTTACCCAAAATGATCGTTTAAACTTATTTACACCTCACAAAAAACGCTCAATAAAAAAACAATCCATCTTTTTTCACAAAAAAAATGTACCTTTGAATCATTAAATCAAAAAGTACCCAAAAACCGTATACTGATTTATGAGTTATACCGCTAAAAATTTAGTAGAAGGAGAAGAAATCACGCACAAAGCACGCCTACATTGGCTTTCGTTCGTTCCTGCTGTCCTTATCATGACCTTGAGTATTGTTTTTTTGATGTACGTAAGCAAACTCACAGGCGAAACAGGGCTGTACGCGCGCTATCTTGCCTATGCCTTCTTTGCCTTCGGAGGGGCGCAATTCCTTACAGAATACATCAAACACAAAAGTTATGAATTGGCAGTAACCAACAAACGTGTTTTTATTACCACAGGGCTTATCAATATCAAATCAATGGCTATTAATTTAGCACACGTCGAAACCGTAGAAGTAGATCAAAGTTTTTGGGGCAGGCTCTTAGATTTTGGCTCCATACAAATCACCGCTACAGGAGGGGCAGGTACTAAAAAGCCCATACACTACGTACAAAGCCCTATGCTTTTCAGAAAAAGTATACAAACCTACAAAGACGGCGACCCCGAAGAGGAGAATGACGCTCCTAAAAAAAGCAAAAAAACACGTACCAAAAACTACGAATAAACCCCTATGAGCCTACGAAAAGATTATTTGAGTGGAGACACGGAACACCTATCCGAACAAGATAAAGCCATAGAAAAAGCCTTGCGCCCTCTTTCTTTTGAGGACTTTACAGGGCAAAACAAAATAGTGCAAAACCTACAAATATTTGTAGAAGCTGCCAAACAAAGAGAAGAAGCCCTTGACCACGTACTCCTGCACGGACCTCCGGGTTTGGGAAAAACTACCTTAGCCAACATCATAGCCCAAGAATTAGAGGCAGAAATTAAAATTACCTCTGGTCCTGTGCTCGATAAACCCAGCGACTTAGCAGGTTTGCTCACCAACCTCAATGAAAAAGATGTCCTTTTTATAGATGAAATTCATCGCCTCAACCCCATCGTAGAAGAGTATTTGTACTCCGCTATGGAAGATTATAAAATAGACATCGTACTCGACTCAGGACCCAATGCACGCACCATACAAATTGCACTCAATCCCTTTACACTCATCGGAGCTACCACGCGGGCAGGTTTGCTCACGGCACCTCTTCGCGCACGTTTTGGCATACGCGCCCGTTTAGAATACTACGATGCACAACTATTGAGTAAAATCGTGAAACGCTCCGCACATATCCTCAACACACCCATAGAAGACGATGCTGCCCACGAAATAGCACGCCGAAGCAGAGGAACGCCTCGTATTGCCAATAATTTACTTAGGCGAACCCGCGATTTTGCACAAGTCAAAGGCGGAGGAAAAATCAATTTAGACATCGCAAAAATAGCCCTCGAAGCGATGGAAGTAGACCAATATGGGTTAGACGAAATGGACAACCGAATCCTCACGACCATTATCGAAAAATTCAAAGGAGGACCCGTAGGGCTCTCTACCATTGCGACTGCTTGCGGCGAGGAAGCCGAAACGATAGAAGAAGTATACGAGCCATTTCTCATCATGGAGGGCTTCATACAAAGAACCACACGCGGACGCGAAGCCACCGAAAAAGCCTACAAGCACCTCAATATCATTCCTAAAAATAAGAATTCTCTTTTCTAAAAAAAGTATGATTTCGGTAGCTGAAGCAAAGGAAAGAATACAAAACCATATTGCACTCCAACAAATACATTGGTTGCCTATAGCCGAAGCAGAAGGCAGTATCTTGGCAGAAGACATCAGCGCGCCTATTGATGTCCCTTCTTTTACGAATAGCTCTATGGACGGCTACGCTCTTTTTTTTGAACCCGAACGCAAACATTGGCAAGTAATAGGCACTATCAAAGCTGGGGAAATCGCCAATGTTCCTATCCAAAAGGGAGAAGCCATGCGGATTTTTACGGGGGCTATGTTGCCCGAAGGGGCGAATGTGGTAGTGCAACAAGAATGGATAGAACGCGAAGGCGATACCATTGTATTACGCAAGGGAGAAGCAGAAAATATGTTACCTCTGCACAACATAAGACAAAAAGGCGCGCAGTGCCAAGCAGGAACTTGCATCTTACGCGCCCATACACAACTCGAGGTAGGAAGCATCGGACTGCTTGCTACTGTAGGCATTGCCAGCGTACCCGTCTATGCCCCTCCTACGGTGGCTTTGCTCATGACAGGGGACGAACTCGTACCCTTAGGCGGTCATTTACAAACAGGGCAAATCTACGAAGCCAATAGCGCACTTTTAAAGGCTTATTTGCGCAAAATAGGCATCAAAACCATCGAGAGCGCATTGGTAAAAGACCAACCCGAAATTTTGACAAAATCCATAGAAAATAGCTTGGAAAAATACGATGTCCTGATTTTGGCAGGAGGCGTTTCCGTAGGCGATTATGATTTTGTGCCACAGTGTTTGGCGCAAAATAAGGTGGAAAATTTGTTATACAAAGTAAAACAAAAACCCGGAAAACCACTTTGGGTAGGTAAAAAAGGTACAAAATGGGTATTTGCACTTCCCGGCAATCCTGCATCAGTAGCGACTTGTTTTAATCAATACCTCAAACCTGCCCTACTGCAAATGATGGGACATGGGCTACAAGTTTGGCAACCTAACCTCACGCTCCCCCTAAAAACACCTTTCAGCAAAAAAGCAGGGCTGACACATTTATTAAAAGTAAAAATCATTGCGGGGGAAGTCATTGCCTTAGTAGGGCAAGAATCTTTCAATTTGGCGGCTTACAACGAAGCTACACACATAGCCTACCTCGAGGAAGCAAAGGAATATTTTGCAGAAGGCACGCTTGTTCCTTTGTTTGAATGGTAAAACTCGCGCCCTATGAACGAAGCCCTGCTTTATATTCTGCTGCCTCTCATTGCTTTTATTTATGCCTCCGTAGGACATGGCGGCGCAAGTAGTTATCTTTTCTGCCTTGCATTGGCGGGTTTTTTGCCTGCTCAAATACGCCCTACCGCGCTCATACTCAATATGTTGGTAGCGGGCGTTGCTTTTTTTTCTTATCAAAAAGCCTGTATTTTTCCCACGCGCTTATTCATCGGGTTGATTATTTTTTCTGTCCCTGCTGCTTATTTAGGAGGTATGCTCAATATACCTACTCCGCTTTATAAACAAATTTTAGGGTTTGTGCTTTTGTTTCCTGCTTTGCGTTTTTTCCGATTAGAACGCTCTTCAGCTCAAACACCGATAATCAAGATGAACGCAGTAGTAATAGCCCTATTAGGGCTTATGATAGGTTTTGTTTCTGGTTTAATAGGCATCGGAGGAGGGATTATTTTATCACCTATTTTACTCTTGTTGGGTTGGGCAAACGCCAAAGAAACCGCCGCGTTGAGTGCTTTATTTATTTTTGTTAATTCTTTATCGGGCTTTATTGGCATGCAAGGTTGGGAAGCAATATTGCCTCCTTCTTTCTATTATTTTTTACCACTTACTTTGGCAGGTGGTTGGTTAGGGGCTTATTTGGGCGCATTTCATTGGAAAATGCAATCCATCAAGGTAGCCTTAGGCATTGTGCTATTGGTAGCTGCCACAAAATTGCTTTTTTTTCCTTGAAACCCGTTTATATTTTATACATTTGTATTCACAAGCCAAACTTTTTACCGCACCGCCTATGAACCGTCATAAAATCATCGCATTTGGCATTATTGCCGAAAAAATAGGTAAAACGGAGTTTTATTTGGAAAATATCGCTACAACCCAAGCACTCAAAGAAAAACTCTACAACCAATATCCTTTTTTGCAAACCCTGACTTTCTCTATAGCTATTGACCATGAAATTTTGCAAGAAGAATTAACTTTAGAGGAAAACCAAGAAATTGCATTGTTACCTCCTTTTTCGGGAGGGTAAAAAAGAGAGGCTATCAAATCTATGAATCGTTTTGAAAGACAAATAGCTTTGCAAAATATAGGCGTAGCAGGACAAGCAAAAATAAGAGCCGCGCGGGTGCTTGTGGTCGGCATTGGTGGGCTTGGTAATGCCGTTTTGCCCTATTTAGCCGCCGCAGGTGTCGGTACGATTGGTCTGGTAGATGGGGATACAATCGCGCTCAACAATCTCAATAGACAAATTTTATTCAGCGAACTACACATAGGACAAAAAAAGGCTGAAGTTGCTCTTGCACTGCTAAAAAAACAATATACAGACATCATTTGGCAATCCTATCCTGTTTTTCTTACACCTGATAACATAGTCGATATACTCCCTCACTATGATTTGGTGATAGATGCTACCGATAATTTTGCGACCCGTTACCTCATCAACGATGCTTGTTTTCTATGGAAAAAACCTTGGATATTGGGTGCTATTTATCGTTATGAAGGGCAATATGCCATTTTTAATGTCCCTCAACAAAAAGGTAGCTACACTTGTAACTATCGCGATGTGTACCCTCAAATGCCCGCCCCTCACGAAGTACCTAACTGCCACGAAACAGGCGTAATAGGTGCTTTGGTAGGCATTATTGGCACAATGCAAGCCGCCGAAGCCATCAAATACATAGCGCAAATAGGCAATTCTCAGGGCAATCAATTGTATTATTACCATTTTTTAGAAAACCGATGGCATAGCGTAGGTTTATCTGCACACCCCAAAGCCTCTCAATATTTGCCTAAAAACATAGAAGAACTAAAACAACAGCCCTATGCTTCGCTTTTATGCACAATGAACAGCAACCGCATTATTTCTTGGCAGAAAGCCCTTGCACACTACCTCGCACTCCCCAAAACCACAGCTTGGATAGACCTCCGCGCGGCTCAAGAAATGCCACAATGGACACAAACGCCCTACTTGCGTATGGCAATCAGCGATATAGAAAGCCAACTCGATATGCTTCAGCCCTACGAAACTTTGTTGCTTTTTTGCCAAACAGGTATCCGAAGCAATAAGGCACTCGGTATGCTTCAACAACATTTTCCCGACAAAGAGATATTCACCCTCCAAGGGGGTATTCAAAACTGTATACTTTTATGAATCATTCGCCGTTCTCTTTTGCTTTTTTGCAAGGTGCTATCACACCAACACACATCGCCGAAATAGTGCAACAAAACGCCGCTATGCTTACACTCGGAGCGCATAGTCTTTTTTTGGGACAGGTACGCGCCGATGAAAAAGAAAATGGCAGCATTACCGCCATAGAATATACTTGCTATGCAGAAATGGCAACTGCACAAATACAAAAAATAATAACCCTGCACAGCACCCAATATGCCCTCAAAAGTGTGTTCATTTACCATAGCATAGGCACAGTAGCCATAGGCGAAATATGTTTGTGTGTGGCTGTAGGTGCTGCACACCGCAAAGAAGCCATAGAAGCCTGCCAAAGCATCGTAGAAAGCATCAAAAAAGAAGTACCTATCTGGGGCAGAGAAATCATCAACGAAAGTACAAGCATTTGGAAAACCAATCATTTTTCATCATCACAATAGTATGGTAGACATTACACACAAAACCCCCTCCCTACGCATTGCCATTGCCCAAGCAACTTTGCAAGTGAGCGAACAGGCAACCATAGAAGCCATCAAAAACAGAAAAGTACCCAAAGGCGATGTATTAGAGGCTGCCCGCATTGCAGGCTTATTTGCTGCCAAACGCACCGCCGATATGATACCCGATTGCCACCCCCTGCCCATAGAATTTACAGAGATTCGCTTCCAAATCAGCACACTGACCATTCATATAGAAGTAGAAATACACACCATCTACAAAACAGGCGTAGAGGTAGAAGCCATGCACGCCGCCTCAGTCGTTGCCCTAACGATGTACGACATGCTAAAACCCTTAGACAAGGGCATCAGCATAGAAAAAATAAGCCTCAAAGAGAAAAAAGGGGGCAAATCTGACCGCATACCTGCAATACAATCCACGATAGAAGCCGCTGTAATTGTTTGCTCAGATACTATAGCCAAAGGAATGAACGAAGACCGCGCAGGAAAACAACTCATAATGCAGTTGGAAAAAATGAAGGTGAAGGTGAAAGATTATGTCATCATTGCCGATGAAATAGCTGCTATCCAAGCACAAGTACAGCATCAGGTAGCACAAAAACGCGCCTTAGTTATCTTTACAGGGGGTACAGGCTTGGCTCCGCGCGATGTAACCCCCGAAGCCATTATTCCCTTGTTAGAAAAACGTGTTGCAGGCATAGAAGAAGCCATCAGAAGTTATGGGCAAATGCGTACACCGTATGCTATGCTCTCGAGGAGTGTAGTAGGGCTTATTCAGCAGACCTTAATTATGGCAGTGCCCGGCTCTACAAAAGGTGCGGAAGATGCCATCAAAGCTGTTTTCCCTGCGGTTTTGCATATTTTTGAGGTGATTGAAGGCAAAAGACACGATTGATGAGCTATGCGTTTTTAAGACTTATTCTGCTGCAAAATCAACAACCTTTAAAAGTAAATTTTGGTAATTAACAAAAATACATTTCAGATGAATATAAAAAAAATACTCCTCCTATTTTGTTTTTTGGGCAATGCCTGCCAAAGTCAAAGCCAAAAAAACGATAACATAGCGCAAGAAAAAGAAGATGATATTTTCAAAAAGGATAGGGTTTTGGTTCATAAATTACTTAACTCCTACCAACAAGGTTTCCAAAAAGGAGATTTACAGCGTGTAGAAGGCGATGCTTCAAGGCTGTACGTATTTGCGGAGGAAATTTATCACAGCCATACTGCTCAAAGTTATTTGCATCTTACCTACTGCAATAGCCCCGAAAATGCGGAAAAAGAACGAAAAAAACAACAAAAATCGCTTGATGCAGCTAAATTGCCCGGGTACAGTACCCAAACCCAAATCAGAAGCAATGTTGTATTCTATGTTTTAGGAAAAGATGAAAAAGATGTAAAAGCCATTGAGCAACATTTTTTGCATTTTATCCCTGCCGATAATGTGGTTCAGTTTGATTTTTCGCACCCCAATGCTCAACAAATGCAATCCTTAGTCAATAGTTATGGAGATGTTTGGCTATTGGGCAAACCCGATTGGGTTACTTGGCAACACGAAGATTTAATTCAAAAACGTTTTTATATGAGTACCCACGCAGGCAAGGCTTCGCTTACTTTAGTTTTTTGCAAAACCCAAGCCGATGCCCAAAAAATAGCTGAAGTCAATTTTCCTAAAAACAGCGAAACAACGCAGTGGGGGCTGAATGGTGCGGTCGTATTTTTGATACAAAGCAACGATAAATGGCTCAAAGATGCTATCATAAGCCACTTGGCAGGAGAGGAATAATTTTTTCATTATCATAATTAAGGAACTATGTCAGAACTCTATCGTATCAAAATCAAATCTGTAGCAGAGAATAAAGTACGCGCCGAAATAAAAGTAGTACACCCTGACGCAGGGACAAAGTTTGCATCGCGTGATTTTGCCTTGCAAATACTCATCTATACCGCTCTCTCCAAAGAAGATTGGAAAAATGCTATCTACCATCACCCTATGAAAAGTGAATACGATAAGTTAAAAGAATTGCTCTATGGACAAAGAGTCGCAAGCAGTGAGGCTGAATATGAAAAATTAGCCAATGATAGGGCATTTTATGAGGCAAAAAACAAGGAATTGAAAGAAAAATATGGGTTTGGCATCAGTTCCTATGGGTTTGCGAGTGAAAATTGGCACATTCAACTACAACCTAATACCCAAGCCTTACTTGATAAAGCGTATCAAATCGTTGCCCAAAAACCTAAAAAATCTACGGTAAAAGACGACAAGGGAAAAATCATTAAAAAAACATATTCCCTTGATTTTGAAGTAGTTGATGCACAATATTTAGCACACTTGGTCGTAGGTATGGAGTACGATACTGCCGCTTACGAATTGGAATCTTATGAAGTATATTACCACAATTATTCCCCGCCAACAATAAAAAATCTAAATAAATGATATGATGCGCAAATCTCCTACTGCCGTTTTTGAAGTGTGGCATAATCACCGTATTTTCTCGCAGGAAGCCTATAAAAGCCTGATAACCAACCCTGTAAATCATACCACAGAATATTTTTGGGCAGAAAGCGAGCATTTTGTAACTGATGAGATATTGTACCTTTCAGAAAACAAGATAGATGAGATAGGTAGAAAAAATGAATGTTTATTGAATTTTTTTACTACACAAACCAAAGAAACATTTTTACCCCGAATGATTCCTAAGTTTTTCAAAATAATACAAAATCAAGAAGGCTTTTCGCTGATTAGTTTGGCAACCAATAGTGTAGTACATGGCTACCCTTTACGAAAATCATCTTACACACTCTATAACTTCAAACAAAATGTGCCTATCCGCGTCTTGATTAACACACGCACTTGGCATACCATGTCGAGTCGTAGCGCAACCCAATATTTTGAATATGATTTTATCTATAA
Source organism: Cytophagales bacterium (assembly GCA_004293905.1). Taxonomy (GTDB): domain Bacteria; phylum Bacteroidota; class Bacteroidia; order Cytophagales; family Microscillaceae; genus RDZE01. Next base: position 8,751 of record RDZE01000023.1, read on the forward strand.
TTTCAGAGGAGTTTTTACTGAATATGTATCCAATGATACTGCTAAATCGCTTAGTCAAACGTGCAAAAACATTAAAACCATTGATTTGCGAAAAATATTATTTTAAAAGTAAAGGAAGCCTTCGCTAGTAAAGGAAGCCTTCGCTTGGAGCGAAGGCTTCCTTATCAAGGGTAGATGATTTCGTATTTTCCGAACCCAATTTGATCGTTAGTTTCACACAATAATTTTAAATGTATGCAAATAGAAAAACCTTTTTCACAATACACTTACACAAAATTAATCTACCTCCTTGAACACAAAGAGCAATACAAAAATTTCAATACTTTGGGTTTTTTCAGAGGAATTTTAGAAAATAAAAAAATGACCTTAGAAGAAAAAATTCAATTGCGCGACAAAGCCATTACTGTATTTTCTAAGTTTTATGAATTTTTACAAGTGAAAGACCCACATACTTACCTCAAACTCGAGACGCTGGGACAGGAACTTTCTTGGGGCAATTTACGCAATCTATGGAAAGAAATTTATAAAAAACAATCCCTAATTTTAAAACAAAAACGCATCAAACACCGCAATTTTGGCACATACAGCAAACATAACTGTGGTTATGCAGATTGCCACCTCAACCAACTCATGCTCAAACAAAATTCTTGGTTCAAAGAAGATATCCTGACACTCAAAGAAGAAACCAAACATTTTCGTAGCAAAAACAGCAGAAAATACAAAGAAAAGAAAATAGAATCAAAATACAATTTAGACAACTGGTCAGAATCTTAAAACGAATGGCTTGGGACTTAACCATTTATGGCATTGATTGGCAGAAAATGCAGGCAAACACTTCGCTCAAAACCTCCGATGAGGTATTTGTATGGTTAGATATGCATTATAAAACATATCAAAAACATTTCACAGAAACGGAAGCAAGCGTCTTTTTCCGAGAATTTTTTCATCTTAGAAGCAAAAATATTTGTTTTGCTATCAATCAATTAGTCAGTTTATTAAAGGAAAATTTTGCATTGGTTTTATGGGAAAAAATGCTGTTAGATGATGATTCTTGTTATATTCTCACAAAAGAACAAATCACGGAAGTATTGATTTTTCTTAAAACCTTTGCCCAAATGCTTGGCAATGAAACAGTAGCAGAAAATCGCTATGTTGCTTTTATACAGCAAGAAATCGCCCACACTTGGTACAAAAATCCTGAGAATGAATTTGCGTACTTTGCCGATTATGCAGGCATATTTGAAGATTGGGAAGCAAAAATTCAGCGTAGTGATGCGTTGTACTTTTATTGGGAAAATTCTTTTTGAATCTATGTATTTCTTGCGCCTAATGAAAGTAATTTTTCGTGGGTAGAAAATTCACAATAGCCCCACTCAAATAATATTCCTAAGCCATTACCGCCACTATAGTAAGTACTTGTTTTGCAAGGATTGTATCGCCAATGATTTCGATTTTTGGAAGTACTTGTTCGGGTTTCCAGCTTTTTGAAAATAGTTTCCAAGCATGCTCAGGGGCTATGATTACTTTTGCATGGGAGTTCATAGGTATATTTTTGTATAGTTCCCATGCGGTATTTGTTTTGATGATGTGCCAAATACCACCTATTTCTGTACTGATTTCGAGCGATACTACCGTACCTATGGCTGCTGCTGTATCTTTGAAAGTAGGCGCAAATGCAAACATAAGCGTATCAATAAAAGGGTAATAAAGTTCTTTGGTCATGATGCCTTCTTTCTTCACGGCATCTCTAATTTGTTGTTGATGCAAAAATTTTTCTGTATATTCTCTTGCTATGTGTAGCCAATTGGGAGAAGTATTTTGCCCTGCCCAAGCTACAGGAAAAACGGCATTTTCCGATGGGTTGAGTGTTTTTAGATGATTGCTGTAGGCTTCGTTGGTAGTGCGAAGAAGTTCTATAATCACTTGTGGGCTGAGTCTTCGGGCGGCATTCGTCCAAGTGAGATTGAGTTGATTGAGAAAATCTACCAAGTCTTGATGGCTATTGATATGGGTTGGCTTTTCACCAAAAAAAGCATCTCTGGAGGTAGAAAGCCCTCTTAGGTTGCCATCAAGAAGGTGGGCGGCTACATCTTTTACCTTCCAACGTGTTGCCACTGTTTGCATTTCCCACTCTGCGGGCGAAAGTGATTTGAGAAGCTCTATGAGTTTTTCATCTAGGAGTATTTCTATGGGTGTATTCATATAATAAGAAAAAAAGAAGACCTCACTTTGGGCGAAGTCTTCTGGGTATATTGTATAAAAATGGCTTAATAATCAGACAATTTGATGGTTTTGCCGTTCATATCAGAGGTAAATTCTATGATTAAATCTCCTTTCTGACCTTTGTCAGCATAGTAGAGTTTGCTACCCTCTTCCATACAAAATTCTTTGGTAATGGTAACGCCATTGTTCATAGGAGCAGTTCCTTTGCCCGTATGCAGCGTAACACTTCCACCCGTATCATTTTTTACTTTGATACATACCTCACCCTGAGGATTTTGCAAGGTAAAAGCACTGATGAAGATAAAACTGAAGAGGAGTGCGAAAATAAAGGTTGTTTTTCTGTTCATGGATTGTAAAAAGTTTTAAAAATTAAAAATCTAATGAAATAATATCTTTGTTCATACTGCTTTTAGGTGTGAAAGGTTGCATAGTACAGCTCTGAACAGATAAAAAACATTGTGCCTTTTAGATAGTTTTACAAATAAAAAACATACTGCCTTGATGAAAACACCTTTTTTAAGCAAAAAACTGCTATCATTTTTTTTGCTTCCCTTTTCTTTTTCTCTTTTTGCCCAAAGCACTCAGGATAGTTTGCCCGCCACACAATCGGGTAGGTCGGTGGGGCTGAAAGTACAGTATGGGTTTATTATTCCACATTCGCAAGCCATTGCCGAACAAGCCTACTCTAACCCTATGGTATTGCAAGGGGAATGGGCTTGGCAGTTAGCAAGAGAAAAAACAAGGCAAACTTTTGGCTCTTTTCCGCGTGTGGGTGTGCATGCTTGGTTCATTGATTTTGACAATGCCGAAGTATTGGGGCAAGGCATAGGCATTACACCTTTTTTTGAGTCTTTTTTATGGCAAAAAAACACTTGGCAACTTTCTTTCAAAATGGGTACGGGGTTAGTGTACCTCAATAAAATTTATGATGAGCAACGCAATCCACAAAATTTGTTTTATAGTGCGCCACTCAGTTTTTTACTTTATTTCGATTTGAGTGCTTATTTTCGCCTTTCTTCTCGATGGCAATTACAACTAAGTACTTATTACAATCATATCTCGAATGGAGGCATGCAACTCCCCAACAAAGGCATCAACTTTCCTACAGCAAGCATTGGCTTTTTGTATCATTTGCGCCCTGCTATTTTTCCGCATAGTAAGGTGTTGCCTTGGCGTACGCTCTATCAAGACCGTCAAAGCTGGCATCTGAATCTATTGGCTACGGCTACTACAGTAGCAGAAGGCGACGAAAAACGTTATCCTATTGTAGGCGTTGTGCTGTATTTTCAGCAGATTGTGGGGCGGCTTAGTACGCTCAATTTTGGCGCGGAATGGATTGCAGATGAAGCCTCAAGAGAACTTTCGAGAAGGGCTTCTGAGAATATCAGTGCGCACAAGGCAAGCCTTTGGGTAGGGCACGAATTAATGTTGGGTCGGTTTCGTTTTTCCCAAGCTTTAGGTGTGTATCTTTGGAACGAACAAAAAGGAGATAGCCGCCTCTATCAGCGGTATGGTTTGGAGTGGTATTGGCTCAAACGTTGTTCAATAGGGTTTAATTTGAAATCACACGGCGATGTAGCCGATTTTATGGATTTGAGATTGGGCTATAGTTGGTGAAAAAATAGCTCTTTTTATACAAAATAGTAAGGTCTGACAGTGGAAATGTAGCTTTTGAAAAATAATAAAAACACGAAGCCTACAGAAAGTGGTACTTCTGTAGGCTTTGTATTTGTTTTGATGTGTTATTTATTGATTAATGTCTTTGCCCTCATTGAGTAACTGAATAAGCCTTTGCAAATTTTGTTTGTTTAGGTCATCAGGGGCTTGTTCTAAGGCTAATTTGGCATATTTTAAGGCATCTTTGAAATTGCCTTCGGAAGAATAAGCACGCATCAAACCTACATTGACAGGCCATTGATTAGGGTATTTTTTGGCATTGAATCGGAACACTTCGGCAGCTTCTTTGGTGCGCTTTTGCATCATCAATTGGCGAGCGTAGTTGTGTATTTCGGCAGGGTTGCCTTTGTCTAAGGCAGTTTTCATAAGGGCAGTAGCTTCAGTGCCTTTGCCTAATTTTTCAAGAATCATTGCTTTGGTAGAGATGGTCTGGAAATTGGCATCGCCAATAAAAGGCTCGTTGATGGCTTTATCTGCCCAAACGAGTGCTTCCTCGAGATTGGTATTGTTTTGCAAACACCATAAAGCGGCTTCGTGCATTGCCTGCCAACTGAAACCATCATCGCCACGCAACTCTAAACGCATAGAAGCCACCACCGTTGCATTGACATCTACAGTGATTTTGAAAGGAATTTTCCATTTTTCCCAAAACAATGCCACAGTAGCACTGTTAGGTGTTTGGTCTATAAATTCATATTTAAGCCATTCAACACTATTAGGCATTACTTCTTGTTTTACTGTTATACGCAGGGCATCTTCTTTTTCATCATAAAAATAACCACCCCAATTGGTAGTGTTATTAGAGAATATAACGGTTACCTCTTTTTCTTGCACCGCCATTAACAAGCCATATTTACCCGCTTTCAACGGTTTTCCATCAATCATTACATCGGACGAAAATTCAATAGTTGTCATTTCATTTGCGCCCGCACGCCAAGGAGAAGGATTATTTGAGCCATAGCCCAATACCTGAAAACTATAAGGAACAACTTGTCCCCAGATTTTGCCTTCGCGCCCTCTTACACCAGGACGGCTATAGTCTATGGCAATTCGAGTGATGCCTATTTCTTCGGAAACAGCAGCTTTTTTATTATCACCGCTCGGAGGAAGTGTCAAAAATTGCGCATAAGCATTGATGGTGTTACTTGCTAAAATAATAATTGTGAGTAATAGTAAAGGAAGTTGTTTTTGCATAAATAATTAATTTTGTTTGTTAAAATTACTATGCATGAGTATTACTTATAGAACTATACTTACCTTTTTAACATTTTTTACCAAAAATATATACCTTTGCAATCACTAACTCTCAAGAAGCAGTGATATTGCACAAAATTGTATTTTTACGTGTTGCTTGTTTTGATTACCACATTCAGGTATTGCACCCCAAAGGCACTTGTATAGTAGCCAAAGAAGGTGCAGGCAAATCATCGCTGCTGCGTGCTATTCAATTTTTGCAACCTCAAGAAACATTCCAGCAACTTGAAGAAGCCTTGTATTGGTTTCCAAAACCTCAACAAAGTTACTTGTTTTTTGAGATAGAAACCCGCGAAAAATTTACCCTTTTACTCAAAAGAGAAGCAGGGCAGCAACTTCTTTTTTTTCGCATAGATGGGCTTCTGAGTGATTGGCATTACGAAAACATAGCCCAAAATATTAACTCTTTCAAAGAATTACAAAAATTTCTACTTCAAGAGCATTTCGTTTTATACCCACTACAGCCCCAAGAAATAAGCCAAGAACTTTGGGGAAAAACAGGCATCAAACACGCTATCAACTTTCACCCACAACGCCACTATTTCCCCCAAATCTGCAAGAATGATTACCTCAAATTGGCTACTGTTCGCAAAATGCAACTCTCTTTTGACCCCGAAAAAAACAGTACTCTAAAAAAAATCATACACTATGAAAAGCAATTGCAACAATGGAAAAATTGCCACCAAGCCATTAACCAATACGAACAACTCGAGGCTGAATTACAAGGCAAAAACCATTATATAGGAGAACTGTACACCGATTTTTTGGAAAAATATGAACACAAGAAATACGACATAGAAGTTTCTTTGGCAGAAAAAATCAAAGAGATGAATCAAATACAACAACGTATGAATTTGCAATATAAAAGCGAAGAAATACGTTTAGAAAGGCACTACGGCAAACTTTCGGCATGGATAGAACAACAACCACAAAGCCCCGAAGCCTCACAATGGAAAGAAGATGCCAAAAAAACACAGCAAGAAGCCGATAAAATACGCAAACAAATAGCCGAAGAAACCCAAAAAATAGGCTTGGTCAATAGGGAAAAAAACGAATTGGAAGCCTTTCTCAAAGAACTGAACCAATGGGCAGAAGAACTCAGCGAGGCAGGTTACAGCCCTCAAAAAAACACGGAAAACAGCACCGATTTGGTAAGAGAAGTCTATTTGCACATCAAACATTTGCAACAAGAAATTTATAAAATAGAGCAACAACAGCAACAAATCATCACAAATTTACCTACGCCCGAAAACCAATCTTTTGCCATAGAAGACCTCAAATGGGCATATTGGAAAAAAATGACCCAAAACTTAGACGAAAAAGAATCTTACCTTGACAACCTCTACGAACATGCATTTTTTCAACTCTCTACCGAAATAGAGCAATGGTTAGAAGTGCATAAACAACTCCGAAAACATCTCAAAAACATCAATCAAACACTGCAAAACTACCACTGCCAACTGCAAATGAAAACCAATGAGGCACTCATGCAAACTTTGGCAACATTGAGGCAAAAAACCGAAACCACCAAAGAACAATTTTTACTTAGTTTTTTCCAACCAAGTGCGGTATCTTTTGGCGAAAAAATGATACAACTTAAGCAACTTATGCAAGAGAAAAAAGTCATTCAATTGAGCCAAACTTTCGAAATCATTTGGCGTGAGAGTACGCCCAAGAAAAAGAATAAACAACATAGACAGCATCAGTTTTGGGTGCAACTTCTACTGCAAACTACTTTTTGGCGAATACAATACCAAGCACAAAGCCCCGCCTATCCGCATTCCTTGCCTATTGCCTTCGATGATGTAGATATATTTAGTGCCGATGCTTTGCAACGCATTTTAGAAATGCTATGGAAAGAAAATTGGCTGCCTATCTTCACTTTCAACGATGCACACCCTTTTCTGAACAAACAACTTTTGCCTCATCATACTTGGACATGGTAGCCGTTATTTGTTTGTGTTATAACCATAGCGAGTATTTAGAAGAAACGCTTAATAGTGTTTTGGCACAAACAATGCCTCCTGCCGAACTTTGGATTGTAGATGATGCAAGTACCGATGGAAGCGCAATCAAAATAGAACAATGGATACACAAAAACAAAGAAATACTTCCTTTTCCTATTTTTTTCATCAAAAACGAAGAAAACAAAGGCAATTGCAAAAGTTTTAATCTTGCTTTTGAACAAATAAAAAGCCCTTTTGTCATTGATTTAGCCGCCGATGACTGTTTGGCAGAGCATAGAATCGCTTTACAGTATGAAGTATTTAGCAAGTTGCCCCCTACTACAGCAGTCGTTTTTAGCAATGCTTGGCTCATTGATGCCCAATCGCGCATTTTTGCCACTCATTTTCCGATTGATAAAGCAGGAAAAGCCACTACTTCAGTACCTTCGGGTTGGATTTATGATGAGGTACTCCGCCATTATTTCATTTGCACGCCTACCATGATGATGCGTACAGAAGTGTTACGCGCTTTAGATGGCTATGATGAAACCCTTAGCTACGAAGATTTCGATTTTTGGGTACGCACTACCCCTTTTTATACCTACCACTACATAGACGAATGTACTACTTTTAAAAGAATATTGCCACACTCTCATGCACAAGGATTTTATACACCCTATCAAAATGCACACCTTAGAAGTACCCATCGCATTTGTCTGAAAATAGCCAATCAATATATGGCTTTTACCAATACAGTTCTTTTTGCCAATTTATTGGCTTACTATGTGCGGCAGTCGGTTTATATGCAAGATTATGCTACAGGCAAACTCTTCTATGCACTCTATACCCAAATAAGCCCTAAAAAAAGCCTTTCTATGCGTTTTTTGGGTTTACTTCTCAAGTGGAAATTGCCACTGTATCCTTTCTATAAAAAGTATCTTTGGCTACGCAAAAAGATGCTTAATGCGTTTGCCCTGCGGTAAGGGTTGCGCCTCCGTGTTGCGTAATGCGTGGTCGGGTGCGTATTTTCATGGCACGCTGTGTGAAAGAAGCATCAGAAGCCTTATTTGTCCATAAAAAAGCCTCTCCTTGTTTCAGATTTGCCATATCTTCAGGGTTGAGGTGCGCCAAGTGTGTAACCGATTTTTGTATGTGTTTGAGCCATTGCGGAGAGTTAAATCGGTGTGCAATGAGCATAGAACTCAACTCTATGATTTCCGTAGGCAAACTCGGCGGGTCTTGGCTTGCTATCATTAAGGTTACGCCTTTGTGTCGCATTTCTCTGATGGTTTCAACAATTACATTGGTGAGGTTTTTATTGCCCATATACTTGTGTGCTTCATCAAAAACAATGAATTTATTAAAAGCACTGCCATCTTCGCGTTTGGCAGAGGCAAAAATATTGAGCATAATCACAAAAATAGAAAGTGCGTCTTCTTTTTCTATGAGTTCATCGCGCAAATCGACCAATAATAAACGCCCCGGTCTGACAAGGTTTTTCAATTCCAACTCGTCATTGATAAATTCTTTTGCCAAACTCAAGCGAACCCTTGCCAATTCTTTTTGGGCAGGGCTCATCAGTTTAGTGCTTTCTATGGCTTCTTGCAAAGATTGGAGCGTAAGGTCGCTGCGAATGGTTCGCATTAAATTGTTAAATTGCTTTATATAAAGTGCGCTATTGTTACTTACCCCCATCAAAAATTTCCACTCTTTGATACCTAACTCCGAAGAAGCAAAGGAAATAGGCACAACAGCTATGTTAGGGTACTCAGCGCGGCGTTGTTGTAGCTTGTCTTTGGGTACTAAAAGTACAATATCTTTTACGCGGTCGGGGTCAGCTCCGTAGATTTGTTTTAGTTTTTGTACCTCATTGCTTCGTTGATTGGGCATTATCATTGAAGTAAATTCAGGTTTGTAGTCCTCACTTTCGCTATAGTGAAAAATAACGCCTGCTAAGGGTGTTTGCAATACATTTACCTGTGGAAACTGTTTCAAAACCATTTCGGTAACAGTGCCTATAGAGTAGCTTTTACCTGCCCCCTGCACTCCAAACAAACTAATGGTATTGGTGCCGTTCAAATCCATCGCTATTTTCTGCTCGTACTCTGCCGTTACGCCCAAAATACCATATTGGGCAGTAGGTTGATTGTCGCCTACAAAAATATCAAAAGTAGGGGGCAATTGGTAAGCCGCAAGCCCTACGTTTCTTTCAGCCTCTGTGCGTTGGTGCGTTAATTGTTGCCAATCTTGTTGTATAGGGGTAGAAGGTGTTACATTTGCGTTGTTTTCAGTTACAATTGGTGTGGCTACATAGTTCGTAGGCGCATTTTCTTGTGTTTGGGTTTTGAGAAATTCGCTTATTTCAGAGGCAGTACTATTGTTTGAGTAGGGTACAATGGTTTCAGCCACTGCACTATTTCCCTCGTGTGCAGTGGTAGTCTTTTCTTCTTTTTCTTCTACGGCTTCATTTTCTGTTGTTAGGGGCGTTTCCTCAGGCTCATCGCCAGTGAGTTTTTTCACAGATTTTTGAATAGACGTAAAAAAACTTGATTTAAACGAAAATTTCATAACCAATATTATTAGCAAAAATACTGCTAAATTGTTTTAAAAATGAGCAAAAGTGTAAAAATATAAAACATGTTGAACAAAATTACAAAAAAATCTTTACTTTGGCAACTAATTTACCCCAGAGGTGTTTTTTTACTCTAAATCATTCATTACTAAAATACTATGCAATCTCTTTCTATTGACGAAGCCAAAAACATAAGAAAAGGTGAGGAGCTCAATTTGGAGCAACTACAACAATACCTACGTACTACTTGGCAGATGCCCGATGCCGAAATCAATGTATTGCAGTTTCCGAGTGGGTTTTCCAATCTTACCTATTTATTGCAATTTGGCGACAAAGATTTGGTACTTCGCCGCCCGCCTTTTGGTGCTGAAAACATACAAAAAGGGCATGATATGGGGCGCGAGTTTAAAGTGCTCAGTATGTTGCAAAACTGCTACAGCAAATCGCCCAAACCATTGCTTTATACTGAAGACAAAAGCATCATTGGCGCACCTTTTTATTTGATGGAGCGCGTAAAAGGAAGCATCATCAGAGCAGGGCACGAACTGCCTTTTGACGAAACCCAAATGAAACGACTCAATCAGCATTTTTTAGATACCTTAGCCGAATTGCACACCATAGACATAGAGAAATCGGGGCTTATACAACTTGGCAAAACCGAAGGCTATTTGCAAAGACAAGTTGAAGGCTGGATACAACGCTACAAAAATGCGCAAACAGATGATATACCCGCTGTAAATGAAATCATGGAGTGGTTTATGAGCAATATGCCCACTACGCAATACAATGCCATGATTCACAATGACTATAAGTACGACAATGTAGTTTTAGACCCAGATGATAACACGCAAATAAAAGCCGTCCTTGATTGGGAAATGGCAACCGTAGGCGATGTATGGACAGATTTTGGGACTACACTTGCCTATACTTCTGAGCCTTCTGACCCTGCTGAAGCCTTGAAAAATTTTGGCATACAACTCAAAAAAGGCACAATGTCGCGCCAAGAAATGATAGAATACTATGAGCAAAAAACACAAAGGAAAGTAGAAAACATTGTGTTCTATTATGCTTTTGCACTTTTCAAATTGGGTGTGATTGTGCAACAAATTTATTTTAGGTACAAAAAAGGCTACACACAAGACCAACGTTTTGCTATGTTGATATACTTGGTGAAAGATTGTGCGCATGTAGCACACTTAGCCATCAAAAGCAATAGAATTAGCCAATTTTAACCACCAATAATAGACATAGACTCTGAAATAGGTTGGTGTTGGCGACTGGCTTCTGCCTCAAACCCATCTTTGGGGCGGTTGCCTAACGAAGAAAGTATTTTTGCTGTAAAATCTTCTTCGCTGATGCCTGCACGTACAATATCGCGCAATTGGAGTACGCCATTGTCATACAAACAAGTTTTTAGAACCCCTTGTGCCGTAATGCGTATGCGGTTGCAAGTGCCACAAAAAGTACGCGAAAAGGCAGCTATAATGCCCAATGTACCTTTATGACCCACTATTTGGTATTTTTCGGCAGTGCCAAAAGGTGTTTTATCGATGGGTTGTAAATTGGGAAAATGCTGTTGCAAATGTGCCAAAATGTGTTTGTGTGTCCAAAAAGGCGTATCGGTGCGTATGCCTTCTCCATTGAAAGGCATTTCTTCTATAAAACGAACTTCTATGGGCAAATCGCGCGTGAGGTCGGCTAAGGGTATGAGGTCGTCTATGTTGTGGGCACTCATTACTACTGCATTGATTTTCAGGGGAATATCATAATGTAAAATTTGTTCCAAAGTTTGCATTACTTTCTGAAAATCGTTTCTACGTGTGATGTTATAGAAGCGTTGTGCGTCAAGAGAGTCCAGACTGAGATTGATAGAACCAATGCCCCAAGATTTGAGCGTAGCAAGGTGCGGAGCGGTGAGTACGCCATTGGTCGTGATGTGCCACTCTGCGATGCCCTCTATTTGTACCAGTTTTTCTAAAAAAGCCATTAAATCGCGTCTTAAGAAGGGCTCACCTCCTGTAATTCGTACTTTAGAAATACCCATTTTTGCCAATAAACGTACTATCCAAAGCATTTCTTCATCACTCAATAATTCTTTTTTGGGCAAATAAGGAATCCCTTCGGCAGGCATACAGTAAAAGCAACGCAAATTGCATCGGTCTGTAACAGCAAGCCGTAAATAGTGAATGGGGCGTTGGTGATTGTCGTATAGGGTCATAGTTTTTTGCGTAATTCAATCTTTCGTAGTATCTTTCAGCCCAAATAAACTAAATAATGAGATATATACTACTTTTGTTTGTTTTTTTTATGATAAAAAGCCTTTATGGGCAAGAAAAAGAGAAAATTGCTTGGCAACTGCAAACGGTGCGTATCGGTGCGAACATTGCGCCCTATCTGAGTCCATTGATAGGCAACAGCGCACGAACAGGGGTAGAAATCAATGCCGATGCCGTATTTAACAGCCGCTATTTTATAGATGTAGCCCTTGGCACACAAAGCAATCAAATCAATGTGTCGGCTTATGATTATGAGAGTAGAGGTAGTTATATCAAAGTGGGTTTTAATAATAACTTACTTTTTGACAAAAAAAATCCTAAAAACAACCAAGACCAAGACGGCATTTTTTTTGGCATAGGTTTAGGGGCTTCTTCTTTTAGCCAAAATCTGAACTATAGAATCCAGAACAATTATTGGGGAACAGGTCAATATACATTTACGGACAGCAATTTATTGGCTACTTGGATAGATTTAGGTTTGAATGCAAGAGTAAGCCTGATGAAATATTTTTGTGTAGGAATAGTTACCAATCTACGTGTTAGAACAACTCTTTCAAAACTACAAAACCCCGTAGATGCAGGCGACATTCCGGGGTTTGGCTTAAATGATAACGGTTACAACTTTCACGCGGGGTATGTATTGCTATTCCAAATACCTGTGAAACAAAAACAAAAGCAAAAATAACAATATTTATTACTATTTGTTGGGTAAATCCATATTATTGTATAGTTTTTCCAAGTCTTTTCTCATCTTCTGCACTACTTTCATTTCTTCTTCTGAAATATTTTTGCCGATTTCCTGAAAAGAGTTGACCACATTATTGACGGTCTTGTTGGCATCGTCATTGAGCATTTCTTTAGTTTGTTTGAGTTGTTTCTTTACTTCATCGGGCACGTCTTCATTGTTAAGTGCTTCTTCCAATTCTTTCATACCCTCTTTCATGCCTTCTCCCATAAGTTGGTCGGCATTTTTCATTTCTTCCATTGCATAAGCAAACGAAACCTTGAAATGGGTATATACAAATTCTTCTAAATCTTGAAAACCTGCTTCTTTTACAATTTTGAGCATTTGGTCGTATTCGGCTTTGCCCTTGAGCAAATCAGGATCACGGCTATTCATAAGAGACTCAAAAGAACCTTCAGCCGCTTTTATTTTTTTCAGAGCCTCCATATAGTTGCCCATCTTTTTTTCATTGATGATGGTTTTGCTCACACGTTCCTCAAAAGCAACCTCCGTATCTTTTTCAGTGTTTTCGTTTTTTGTGTTTTCAGTTTTAGCATTGGCATCGTCTTTTTGACTGTTGCCACCGCCACAAGAGAAAAGGGCTATACTTAAAAGTAGCATCGAAGCCCAAGAAAGGGATATTTTCATCGTGTTTTTGATTTTTATTTTTACGAAACCTACCAAAAAAAACCTAAAAATGCAAGGATTTTTATAATTTTGTAAAACTCTTAGAAATATGGACGCAAAAATTATCATTGCTATCGATGGCTATGCAGCTTGTGGAAAAAGCACTACTGCAAAAATGGTTGCTCAACATTTACATTATAACTACATAGACTCAGGAGCTATGTACCGCGCAGTTACCCTTTTTTTTATACAACAAAAAATAAACTATCAGCAAGAAATACCACAAATAGAAGAAATCCTTTCACAAATCAACATTCACTTCGGCTATAATGCTGCATTGCAGAAAAGCGAAACTTTTTTGAATGAAGTCAATGTGGAGAATGAAATCCGCAAAATGTATGTTTCGGAACAAGTAAGCCCTATTAGTGCCATTCCTGCCATAAGAAAAGCAATGGTAACACAGCAACAAAAATTAGGACAAGCCAAAGGCATAGTAATGGACGGGCGCGACATAGGTACGCATGTGTTCCCCGAAGCAGAACTTAAAATCTTTATGACCGCTGATATGCATATACGTGCTTTGCGCCGCCAAAAAGAATTAGAGGAAAGAAAAGAAATAGGCACACTGGAGCAAATCATTAAAAATCTTGAAGAACGCGACTACCAAGATACACACCGCAAAGAAAACCCACTAAAACAAGCACAAGATGCTTATTTGTTAGACAATACGCAGTTGAGTTTTGAAGAGCAATGCCAATTCATTTTGCAACTTGCCGAAGAAAAAATTAGGCAAAAACAGCAACTATCTTACATACAAAACTAAACAGTTAAACATTTCCAAAGGGCTTGCGTTATTTTCTCATAGACAACAATTACCTATTGCACTCAATACTATGCGAAAATACTACTTCCCTATCCTGATTGGCTTATGTTTTATTTTTTTCAATGCCAAAGCACAACAAATAGAATTACTCAGTATAGAAGAGTTAGAAAAATTAGAACTCTACACCTCCTTAGATGATGCATTGGCGGACTCTGCCAAAGTATATTTGTTAAGTCTTAAAGACCAAGAATTAACAGAAATACCGATGGAAATAAAGGCATTGAAAAGATTGCAAGTATTGGATTTGGGACTGAACGTACTCGAAACTATTCCTGATAGTCTATTTGACGAATTGCCTTATCTGCAAATTTTAGACCTCTGGGGAGATTCGCTGCCCAAACTACCTGAAAGCATTGGGAAATTGAAGAACTTACGTTATTTGTATTTAGACTATAATGTGTTGGAAGAACTGCCCGATAGTATAAGTTCCTTGAAAAAATTACAAGTGTTAGATTTAGAAGGAAATTTACTCAAAACCTTAGACAGTAATATTGTAGGGTTGCGAAATTTAGAAATATTGGATTTAGAAAGCAACCAACTCGATTCCTTGCCCGAAACCATTGCCAATCTTGGACAATTACAAGTATTGGATTTGGAAAAAAACAACCTTAGAATTTTGCCTCAAAACATAGGAAAACTTCAAAATTTAGAATATTTGTACCTCAATGACAATCGCCTCGATTCGTTGTTTCCCTCGTCTATGGTGCATCTTGCAAAGTTAAAATACCTTTATCTTAACAATAATCTTATAGATACGCTGCCCTCTGTTTTGTTAAATATCAAAAATTTAGAAGTGTTGCACCTCGAAAACAATTTGATTGACTCTCTCCCCCCTGCCATTGCACAAATGACTAATTTGAGAGAGTTGAACTTGAAAAACAATCAAATTGAAAAAATTCCCGATGAAATAATGCAACTTAAACAACTCAAAAAATTAGATTTAAGAGGCAATCAGCTCACTTACTTACCCGCCGACCTTACCGCTTGGCAGAGCCTGCAAGAGTTAGACCTACGCGATAATCCTCTTTCGCCCATAGCACTTGGCGAGAAAGAAGAATCGGCTACTGAAACCAAACAAGATATATCGGAACGAGCCCGTATTCAAAAACTGCTTCCAAATACCAAAATACGATTTTGATTGAAAAAAAAGTAGGATATAGTTGTATTTCAAAAATATAGTCAGTATCTTTGCACCACTAAAATCAGGTACGGGATGTAGCGCAGCCCGGTAGCGCACACGTTTAGGGTACGTGAGGTCGCAGGTTCAAGTCCTGTCATCCCGACTTAATCATTTTGTTATCGTATTAGAGCCATTTTCAAATAGAAAATGGCTCTTTTTTTATAGGCTGTATTTTATTCTTTTTTTTTTGCAAACTTGAAAATGTGTTAAAAAAAATAGAAGATTGGAAACATAACAACCCAAGCCAAAAAAGATATAAGAAAATGCTTAAAAGATAAAGAACTATACCAAAAAGCCTATAATTATATTCAAGAATATTATTACCCCCCCTACCCTACCACATTTAAAACCCCAAACATTTTTTTCTCACGACAGTTTTTTGTAATTTTGCAAGCGAAAAACAAGCCTAATCGCACCAATCATGATACACGTCTGCAGAAAAGAACATTTCAATGCAGCTCACAAACTTTACAACCCCCGTTGGAGCAAAGAAGAGAATGAAGCCGTATTTGGTCCTTGTGCCAATGAAAATTGGCATGGGCATAACTTTGAACTCATTGTTACGGTAAAAGGCAACCCTGACCCCAATACAGGCTTTGTAATGGATATGAAACAATTAGGAGCTCTTATCAAACAACATGTCATTCAGAAACTTGACCATAAAAACCTCAACTTAGACGTAGATTTTCTGGAAGGCAAACTCCCAAGTTGCGAAACCTTAGTCGTAGAAATTTGGAAAATACTCGAAAAAGAACTCGCCAACATTACCACCGCCAAACTCCACAGAATACAACTTTGGGAAACACATAATAACTTTGTAGAATACTTCGGAGAACAATAACCCATGCGCCCAATCAACGAAAAATTAGAAGCCTTTGCCCGTTTATTAAAAATTATGGACGAGCTCCGTGAGCAATGTCCTTGGGATAAAAAACAAACCATACAAAGCCTACGACACCTCACCTTAGAAGAAACCTACGAATTGGCTGATGCAATTCTAAAAGAAGATATGCCCGAAATAAAAAAAGAGCTCGGCGATATACTTCTGCATATTGTTTTTTATGCGCGAATCGCCTCCGAAACCCAAGATTTTGACATTGCCGATGTCATTCACGCACTTTGTGATAAACTCATCAAACGACACCCACATATTTATGGCAATGTAAAAGCCGATGACGAAGAAACCGTAAAAAAGAACTGGGAGCAAATCAAACTTTCAGAGGGCAATCGTTCCGTACTTTCGGGTGTGCCCAATGCGATGCCTGCACTTATCAAAGCCTATAGGATACAAGAAAAAGCCAGAGGCGTAGGTTTTGATTGGGACAACAAAGCGCAAGTATGGCAAAAAGTAGAGGAAGAAATACAAGAATTTAAGGACGCAGAGCAGCAAAACGACACCGAAAAAATGGAGGAAGAACTCGGCGATTTATTTTTTGCCTATGTCAACTATGCGCGTTTCTTGCACCTCGACCCCGAAACGGCTTTAGAAAAAACCAACCAAAAGTTCATCAGTCGTTTTCAATACATAGAAGAAAAAGCCAAAGAACAGCAAAAATCTATACAAGAACTTTCTTTGGAAGAAATGGAATTTTTTTGGCAAGAAGCAAAAGCACATAAAAAAAACCTATAAGAGATTTTTTATGCTCTTATAGGTAATGTAAGGGTTTGTTTGGCGTTGTTTTAGCCAATCGCTACACGTTTGAATGCACTTACTTTTACATCTTTACCCACTTCTTTCAATAATTGCCCTACAGTTTTAGAGCCATCTTTTACAAATTGTTGGTTCAAAAGAGTATTTTCTTTGTAGAAAGTTTGCAAAGCTCCCATCGCAATTTTTTCTATGATATTTTCAGGTTTGCCCTCGTTGCGTGCTTTTTCTTTTGCAATTTCAACCTCGCGGTCTACAATGTTTTTATCAACATCGTCTTTGTCAACTGCTACGGGTTTCATCGCCGCAATTTGCATAGCGATGTCTTTCCCCAATTCAGTTACATCGGCACCATTGATACCATCAAGTGCTAAAAGTACGCCTAATTTAGCGTTGCTATGAATATAAGTTACGATTTTATCTGCTTTCAAAAGTTCATAAGCCGTAATTTCTAATTTTTCGCCTATTTTGCCCATTAAGTCGGTAATGAGTTCTATGGCAGTTCTACCGTCAGCAATGACCAAACCTTTGGCAGTTTCCGCATCGGTTACGTTGTTATTAAGTGCATTGGTTACAATTGCCTCACCTAATTTCAAAAATTCTTCATTTTTAGCTACGAAATCAGTTTCGCAGTTAATAGCCAACATTACGGCGGCTTTTCCGTCATCAGAGGTTTTTACAAATACTGCCCCTTCTTTGGCTTCCATGCCAGCGCGTTTTTCAGATATTTTTTGTCCTTTTTTGCGTAGAATTACTACTGCTTCTTCTATGTTGCCGTTGGCTTCTTCAAGAGCTTTTTTGCAGTCCATCATAGCCGCGCCCGTTAGTTGGCGCAATTTGTTTACTTCTTGTGCTGTAATAGCCATTGTTATATGAACAGGTTTTAGAGGTGTATAAAAAATGATTTGATTAAATTCGGGGCAAAATTAGGGATAATTTTGCACAAAAGCAAAATGACATCTTTTTTTACGAAGATGCCATTTCATATTTATTATTTTTGAAGGTTAGCCTTATTCTTCGGTCGCTTTTTGCATATCTGCTTCGCGTTTCGAGGTTTCTTCTTCGGCTAAACGTTGGTCATCGCGTTCTTTTTTACGCTCTGACATACCTTCATCGATGGCTTGTCCGATGGCTTTTGTAATGATAGCGATTGATTTGAAAGCATCATCATTGGCAGGGATAGGGAAATCTACCAAGTCAGGGTTTGCATTTGTATCTACCATTGCAAAAACAGGTATTCCTAATTTTTTGGCTTCGGCGATGGCGATGTGTTCTTTTACCACATCAATCACAAACAAAGCAGAAGGGACACGGCTCAATTCAGTGATACCGCCAAGTATTTTGTTTAGCTTATTTCTATCACGCGAGAGAGTCAGTTGTTCTTTTTTAGTAATGCTTTTGAAAGTATCTTCTTTCATCATTTTTTCTAATGAGGAAAGTTTTTTCAAAGATTTGCGAACTGTGGCAAAATTAGTAAGCATACCACCAAGCCATCTTTCCGTAACGAAAGGCATTTTGAGGCGTGTTGCTTCTTCTGATACCAATTCTTGTGCTTGTTTTTTGGTAGCTACGAACATTACTTTTTTGCCTGAGCGCACGATTTGTTTCATCGCGTTGCAAGCCTCTTCTAAGAGAGTTAGGGTTTTGTTAAGGTCAATGATATGAATATCATTTTTTTCCATGAAAATGTAGGGTGCCATTTTGGGGTTCCATTTACGGGTGAGGTGTCCAAAGTGCACGCCTGCGTCTAATAAATCTTTGTATGCAATTTTCTCCATGTTTTTGAACAATATTAACGTTTGCTGAATTGGAATCTACGTCTTGCTTTGCGTCTACCATATTTTTTACGCTCTACCATACGAGGGTCGCGAGTAAGGAAGCCTTCTTTTTTGAGGCTTGGGCGGTGCTCTATGTTTACTTCACAGAGGGCACGTGCAATCGCTAAACGGGTAGCTTCGGCTTGCCCTGCGATGCCTCCACCTTGTACGTTTACTTTTACATCGTAGCTTTCTAATTCATTGACTACTTGAAAGGGTTGTTTTACTACCGTTTGAAGAGTTTCGATGGGAAAGTACTCACTAAGAGGGCGGTCATTGACTACAATAGCCCCTTTGCCGGGCTTCATGTAGATGCGCGCCACTGCTGTTTTGCGTCTTCCAATTGTATTGATTACTTCTGCCATTTTGCTAAAAATTACATTTTAATAGTGACTTTTTGGGGCTGTTGTGCTTCATGCTTGTGTTCAGCTCCTTCATAAATATATAAATTGTGAAATAACTTACGTCCTAAACGGGTTTTAGGGAGCATTCCGCGTACTGCGTTCTCTATGAGCCAAGTGCTTGAACGTCTGTTTTTCATTTCAAGAGGGGTAGCAAAACGCTGTCCTCCGGGGTAGCCTGTATGACGAACATAGACTTTGTCTGTCCATTTTTTTCCAGTAAGGCGTATTTTTTTTGCATTAATAACAATGACATTATCGCCGCAATCTACATTGGGGGTAAAATTTGTTTTGTTTTTGCCTAAAATTATTTTGGCTACTTGGCTCGCCAAACGCCCCAAAACGGCTCCTTCAGCATCAATGATGACCCATTGTTTATCTACAGTTGATTTGTTTGCTGAAATAGTTTTATAACTTAATGAATCCACTTTCTCTGCTTATTTTTAAATTGTTTGATTGGTATAACTTTCAAATGGAACGCAAAGGTAAGAACTCTTTTTCCAAAAAGCAACCATGAATGATTATTTTTTTTAGAACTCTTATTTTTTTTGTTTTTTGGGCAAAAATATCTTTATTTCGTTCCTCTTAAAGCAATCTTATCGGGTATGAACACACCTCAAATCAAAAAAATCAAAAAATTATTAGTTGCCAATCGTGGCGAAATAGCCATTCGTATTTTTAGGGCTGCCTCTGAGCTCAAAATACGTACTGTAGCTGTATTTACCTATGAAGACCGCTACTCTTTGCACCGTTACAAAGCTGATGAAGCCTATGGTATTGGTAAGCGTGATGAGCCTCTTAAGCCTTATTTGGACATAGAAGCCATCATTAACACTGCTAAAAAAGTACAAGCTGATGCCATTCACCCCGGTTATGGTTTCTTGTCTGAAAATGTCCATTTTGCACGCCGATGCCGTGAAGAGGGTATTACTTTTGTCGGTCCGGAGCCCGAAGTGATGGAGAGCCTTGGTGATAAGGTGGCAGCCAAAAAAGTAGCAAGAGCGGCACAAGTACCCGTGATTGAAGACAGCCAAGCGGATTTAGAAACGTTGGAAATTGCTTTGACAGAAGCCCAAAGGATAGGCTATCCTATTATTGTAAAGGCAGCCGCAGGAGGTGGCGGACGTGGTATGCGTGTAGTAACCAATGCGCAAGAGCTTAGCAATGCCTACCAAGAAGCCAAAAACGAAGCGCTTAAAGCCTTCAACGATGATACTATATTTTTAGAAAAATACATAGACGACCCCAAACACATAGAAGTACAGATATTGGCAGACAATTATGGCAATATGGTTCATCTCTATGAGCGCGACTGTTCCGTGCAACGCAGATTTCAGAAAGTAGTAGAGGTAGCCCCTTGTATTGCTATTTCGCAAGCTACTAAAGATAAACTCTATCAATATGCCTTAGCCATCTGCCGAAGTGTAAACTATAGTAAAGCAGGAACAGTAGAGTTTTTGGTAGACAAAGACGAAAATGTGTATTTTATAGAGGTAAATCCACGCATTCAGGTAGAGCATACTATTACGGAAGAGGTAACAGGCATAGACCTTGTGAGGGCACAAATACTATTGGCAGAAGGGCACGCATTACACTCTCCTACTTTGCGCATTTATTCCCAATCTGATATTACTTGTCAGGGGTATGCTATTCAATGCCGCGTAACAACTGAAGACCCTGAGAACAATTTTAAGCCCGATTATGGTACTATCAATGTATACAGAAGTGCAGGTGGTTTTGGTATTCGTTTAGATGCTGGCAGTGCTTTTGCAGGTGCGAAAATATCACCTTTTTTTGATTCTTTGTTGGTAAAAATCTCCTCGTGGGGGCGCACCCTCAAAGGAGCAAGCGAACGCCTCACGCGTGCCTTAGAAGAAATGCGCGTAAGAGGCGTAAAAACCAATATTGGCTTCTTGCTCAACGTGATTCAGCACCCTACTTTTACCTCTGGAAAAGTTACTGTGCATTTTATTCAGAATCACCCTGAGATACTCAAAATTACAAAACGAAAAAACAGAGCAAACCGCGTACTGAATTATTTAGCAGATGTAATTGTGAATGGCAACCCCGATGTGCCTTTCATAGATAAGAGCAAAGCATTCAGAACGGCTCATGTGCCTACTTTCGACCGATTTAGCCCCTACCCCAAAGGGACTAAAGACATGTTGCAAGAAATGGGCAGAGAAAAATTTATAGAATGGCTCAAAAAAGATACTAAAATACACTTTACAGATACCACCTTTCGCGATGCGCACCAATCTCTTTTGGCTACGCGCGTAAGAAGTTTGGATTTACTCCGTGTGGCGCAGAGTTTTGCACAACAAGTGCCCGAAGTATTTTCTATGGAGGTTTGGGGAGGTGCTACTTTTGATGTTTGTTTGCGCTTTTTGCACGAAAATCCTTGGGATCGCTTGCGCTTGCTCCGAAGCCGTATGCCTAATATTTTGTTCCAAATGCTATTCAGAGGGGCAAATGCTGTAGGGTACAAAGCCTACCCCGACAATGTCATCGGAAAATTTATAGAACGCTCTTGGGAAAATGGCATTGATATTTTCAGAATTTTTGACTCGCTCAATTGGGTAGAGAATATGAGATATAGCATCAGAACGGTCATAGAACGCACAGGAGGCATTGCAGAAGCCGCTATTAGTTATACCAATGACATTTTGAACCCCCAAAACACCAAATATACACTACAGTACTATTTAGACCTTGCCAAACAATTAGAAGACGAAGGCGCGCATATTTTGGCTATCAAAGATATGGCAGGCTTGTTAAAACCCTATTCGGCAGAAGTACTTATCAAAGAATTGAAAAAAAGCATTGACATTCCTATTCATCTACACACACACGATACCTCAGGTATGCAGGTAGCTACCTATCTGAAAGCTATAGAGGCAGGGGTAGATATTATAGATGTAGCCATTGCTTCTATGTCAGGCTTGACCTCACAACCCAATTTTAACTCTCTCATTGCTTGTTTAGATGGACAACCACGACACAACCCCATCAATTTGCAAAAGTTGAACGAATTTTCTAACTATTGGGAAGCCGTCAGAGAAGAATATTATCCTTTCGAATCGGACTTGAAGGCAGGCACAGCCGAAGTGTATGACAATGAAATACCCGGCGGGCAATACTCTAACTTACGACCTCAAGCCATCGCGTTGGGTTTGGGAGATAAATTTGAGCAAATTAAAAAGAATTATGTTGTTGCCAATAAAATGTTTGGGGATATTGTAAAAGTAACCCCAAGCTCTAAAGTAGTGGGCGATTTTGCACTTTTCCTTACTTCTAATGACCTCACAGAGGAAGATATTTACGAAAAAGGACATACTTTGTCGTTCCCCGAATCGGTGATAGAACTTTTTAGAGGCGATTTGGGACAACCTTATCAAGGTTTCCCAGAACGACTACAGAAGATAGTGCTTAAAGACATAGAACCCTATACGCACCGCCCCAATGAATACCTTACACCTATCAGTATAGAAGATGAGTTTGCGGCATTTCTGCAAAAATATGGTGCTGATTATACTTTTGATGATTTTCTTTCTTATCAAATGTACCCTAAAGTTTTTGCTGACTATCATAGTTTCAAGGAGGAGTTTGGCGAGGTGGGAGTGATTCCTACTCATGCATTTTTCTATGGATTAAAGCCTAATGAGGAGGTATTGGTAAGGGTAGACGAAGGGAAAACGCTCATGGTAAGACTCATTTTTGTTTCTGAAACCGATGCCAATGGTTACTGTCAGGTTTTGTTCGAACTCAATGGGCAAAATAGACAAGTGGCAGTACATAATCGTAAAGCCAACATTACGAAAAAAACAAATCAGAAAATACAAGCCGATAACCCTAACGAAATAGGCGCACCTTTACAAGGCAAACTCGCCAAAGTTTATGTAAAAGTAGGAGATGAAGTAGTGGAAAATACGCCTCTTTTTGTGATTGAGGCAATGAAGATGGAAACTACTGTAACTGCTGCCAAAGTAGGCAAAGTGAGCAAAATAGTGTTAGAGGTAGGTATGGTAGAACAAGACGACTTGGTACTGATTGTAGAATAAAGTTTCTATCTTTGCGA
This sequence comes from Cytophagales bacterium, assembly GCA_004293905.1. Lineage (GTDB taxonomy): Bacteria > Bacteroidota > Bacteroidia > Cytophagales > Microscillaceae > RDZE01. The sequence continues at coordinate 32,057 of RDZE01000023.1, forward strand.
AAAACTACAATCACTCATTCTCTATATTTACTATTTATAAAACATGAAGCATATAGCAGTCGCAGGTAATATCGGCGCGGGAAAAACAACTCTTGCGCAACGGTTAGCGGGTCATTTTGGTTGGGAAGTGTCTTTCGAATCAGTGGAAGACAATCCCTATTTAGCAGATTTTTATGAAGACATGCCCCGTTGGGCTTTTCATCTTCAGATTTATTTCCTGAACAATCGTTTTGCACAAGTACAACAAGTACGTTTAGGCAGTGTCCCTACTATTCAAGACCGTACTATTTATGAAGATGCCCATATTTTTGCTCGCAATTTAGTGGAATCGGGTTTGATGCCTACACGCGACTACGAAAATTATTGGAAAGTGTACAGTAGTATGCTTCAATATGTACACGCACCCGATTTACTTATCTATTTGAGGGCAGATGTAGAGAAATTACAAAACCAAATCAGAAAAAGAGGTAGAGAATTTGAGCAAACGATTCCTGCACAATATTTATTAGATTTGAACAAGTGTTATGAAGATTGGATATCACAGTACAAAGAAAGCACTTTATTGGTAATAGAAATGAGTCAGTTGGATTTTGTAAATAATGAAAAAGATTGGCTTTTTATCTTGGAAAGCATAGAGCAGAAGATGTTAGAAACCAACAGCATCAAGATTCATAAATTTTAACTGCATTGTTTGGCATCTTCTGCGGGGTCTGTGCCACGTAGTTTATCAAGTAGTTCGTTGGCTTGTTTTGCTTCTTCTTCGCTAAGTGCATAATAATGATGCACCAAAGAAGGGAAATCTTTGTCTATCACGGTCAATAGCTCCAATCCTTTTTGTGTGATGGTAATGTCTAAAAAACGTTTATCATCAGAGGATACTTTCTTGGTAAGCAAATGTTGTTGCTCTAATCTATCAACAATTCTCGAAACATCAGCCATTTTGTCCAATAGGCGTTCTCTTATCAAATAAGTTGAAATAGGCTCAGGGTATTGCCCTCTAAGAATACGCAAAACATTGAACTGCTGCATAGTGATATGGTGTTTTTTCAAAAAAGTGTGAATATGGTCTTTTATCCAATGATAAGTAAAAATGATATTCACACTTAATTTATGCCACTCACTTTCAAATTTTGTCTGTTTGATTTCCTCTTCTAAACGCATATTATTTTAGTTATTAGGTGCACCGTCACTAATCCAACAATTCATCAATTGAATTTGAGCATCAGTCAAAGACCTTCCTGAACTTGCTGGTGGCATACTTTTATTGCTTATCCTTGTTTTTATGTTAGATGCGTTGGATTGTATGTTACTAAAATTGCTGAAATTGGGAGAAGTTCCCCCTGCTACATGGCAACTTGAAATAGCGCAATTTGCCTGAATAATAGTACTAATATTAGTAGCATAGCTTACACCAGAAAGCAAAGTAGTTGTTACGGTAGAAGTACAATTATTGGCATCTCTGACTGTAATTGTATGCTCGCCTGAGGGCAGCCCCGTAAAAGTAGTGCTACTTTGGAAAGTGCCGCCATTGATACTGTAAGAAAGCGTGCCTGTACCGCCACTTCCTGACACAGTGATTGCGCCATTGTTTGTACCACATGAAGTAGAAGTTCTGCTTGCGATGCTTACTGTAGGAGAATTAGTACAACTTGCATTGTTGTTGTTATTATTTGAGGTAGGGTTTGCATCTCCTCCCCCTCCGCTACAGCCTATCATAGAAACCCAAAACAAAAGACTTGCTACGAGTATGTATAAATTATTGTTTTTCATATAGATAATTGTTATAGTCAATCAAAATTAGTTTTCTTAAGGCTTTAAAGTTGACATTCCGCCATCGATGCCTATGATTTGCCCTGTAATCCAAGAGGCTTTTTCAGAGAGTAAAAATTCGGCGGCATTGGCTATGTCTTGTGCGTTGCCTATTCTTCCCATAGGGTGTCTTTTATTAGAAGCCTCTCTCCTTTCTTGTGTGCTTAGTATTTTGGTGGCTAAAGGCGTATCGGTAAGTGAAGGCGCAATGGCATTTACCCTGATTTGCAAAGTTGCCCACTCCGCCGCCAACGATTTTGTAAGCCCTTCTACTCCTGCTTTTGCCACCGAAACAGAGGCGTGAAAAGCCATACCTACTTGTACGGCTACAGTACTAAACAAGACTACACTTGCGCCATTGGCTTTTTTAAGTCTGTTGTGGGTTTCTTGCAATATACGAATTGCCCCTAAAACATTGACTTGGAAATCTTCTAAAAAGTCATTTTCTGTAAGCCTATTGAACGGTTTTAGATTGATAGTTCCGGGGCAATAGACCAACCCATGCAAGGTTTCGGGCAAAAACTGAAGTGCACTGCCCAAAGGTTTTGATATATCTACACTTTGTTGATGAATATTAAGCTGTGCCAATTCATCGGAGCGGCGGCGCGAAATGCTGTACAATGTATAACCACCTACATTGGAGAGTGTATGTGCTAATGATAAGCCAATACCTGAGTTTCCCCCTACGATAAGAATATTTTTCATTGATGATGTGATGATAAATTACTTAATAACATTCATCTTGATAGTCAAGACGATGGTGGGTTGGGTGGGGTCATTTGAAAAAACGCTGATGGTTTTTTGTTGCATACCCTCTCCTACACCCGTATAAGTAACTGTAATTTTACTACTTTGGTTAGGCAGAAGCACTTTTTTATCGGGGTTTGTGGCTGTGCAACCACAACTTGCTTTGGCTTGGCGTAGGTTTAAATCGGTTTTGCCTTTATTAGTAAAAATAAAATCGTAACTTACTTGTTCATTTACTTTTACATTGCCAAAATCGTAAACTGTATTTTCAAAATGTATGCGAGGAGCATTCTGTAGTTGCTCTTCGGTAAGTGTTGGAAAATGCTCTTTGATGGTGCTGATGACATACAATTGCTTCATTCGTTGGTTAGCAGGTTCGTTGGTGAATACATTAATAATGTCAAAAACATAGCCTAATTCTGCTTTTACGAGAGGGTCATAGGTGAGATGTAGCCAACCTTTTTGTTTAGGAGCAAGTCTTTTGGGTTCGAATTCAACTTTGATATGGGCAGGTAAATTCATTGCTTCGCTCATCAATTCTAAATATGCTGTACTGTCGTTGTAGATTTCGTAGCTTTTTCTAATTGCTTTTTCTGTAGTGATTTCGCCTAAATCAAAGGCTTGTGTTTTGAGCCTAAGTGCACCCAATTTTACTACTAAAGTATCAGCAATGGTTTTAGGACGGGGCAAAACTTCTCCTTCTAACATAAGCACTACGCTATTTTGGGGCGTATTATTATAGATAGTTACTGTTTTACTAAACACACCGGGACGGTTGGCGGGGTCATAACTGGCAGTGATAAATCCTTTTTGTTGTGGCTGTATAACGCCTTTTGACCATTCTGTGGAGGTACAACCACAAGCAGCCTCCACGCGGAATATTTCTAAGGGTTGACTGCCTGTGTTGGTGAAGGTAAAAGTATGAGATACTTTGCCTGCTTCTTCTTTTATCTTGCCAAAATCGTGAAAAATAGACTCAAAAACCATCTGAGATTGTGCTTTCAGGGTATTGCTCAGGCTTAGTGTAAAAAGAAGAAATGTAAAAAACGAGTGAATTATCTGTTGCTTCATGGTGATGAATAAAAATATAATGATGTTGTTGTGTAGATAACGTTTTTTATACTCTTTTAGCAGTATTTTTGTTCTTTTTTTGTGCTTTACCACTTAACTTTACAAAATTACATACGAATAAAGATAGCTATACTAACAATTCTTTTAGCTCCATTTGAATTTCTTTTTGCTTGTTATCAGCATACCATTTGTGAATTATTTCAGCCATTTTATCGTGTTCCATTCCTTCTGCTTTGGCACGCATTACCATTTCTTGGGGTGTTTTGGGGCGTGGTCCCCATTCATATTGGTAGTCAAAGGCTGCGTCTAAGGCTATTAATTTAGGAATAGACCTGCCTTTGTTGGTAAGGTGTTCGTCTATAAGTTGAGTGTCTTCATCGCGGTATACGATTCTGAGGTCTATTTTCCCTTCCGATTGTTCAGCAATAGCCGCTATCACAGGTACGATTTGTGCTGCATCACCGCACCAATGTTCGCTGATGACTAACCATCGTATATTATTTTTGAATTGTTGCAATTGTGCTATGAGCTCGGGAAGTAAAACAAGTGTTTTTGTGATGCGTTTTACGCGTTGAAAGTTTTGGGGCACATATTTTGAATAGCCTTCTGTTGGGTTTTGGGTAGCTTCATTGCTAATGTTTTCGTAATATTGGGCATAACTGATGCCTTTTTGGAAATAATGCTGATAAAAAGTTGCGTCTTTAGCCATAGTAAAAATCTATAAAAAGTAATTTCTATAGATACAATTTTGCTTACTCTTTGGTTCATGGGTTCTCGAAAAGTAACTTGGCTACCAATTGGCGAAGATAACGCACTTCGTTTTGTAAATCATCAATGCGGGCTTCGTAGACTGTCTTGATTTCCTTGAGTATTATATCATTGTTAAGGACATTAATGGCATTTTCACGAAAAGTAAAATGATGCTGTGAAAATACGATTCTCTCATCAAAATTTTTAATGTCTTCTATACTAACTTCTAAAATTTGTGCTATTTTCTGAAGTCTTTCTTCGGAAAGGAAAGATTCGCTTTTCTCCAATTTACTATAGTTTTGTTGGGTCATACCTAAGTGTTCTGCCACATATTCTTGAGTAAGATTTCTCAACTCACGCATTTTTCTTATTTTATTTCCTATCATAGTATTTTAATAATTGTTGTAAATAACAATAATTTGGTTGTATAATACAACGGCAAATATAACAAGATATTCCATAATCATAGTATATTTGTGCATTAATTTTCCAGTTTAAATTCTTTTTTTATGATTATTTCAGAAACTAATTTCATCATTATCAGCTATTTAGAGCCTCAAAATGCTGTAAAAGTAGAGTGGAAGGCTGATTCTTCACTAATGGGTGTAGAGGAGTTTAAAGCACAAATCAATTTAGAAAAAGAGGCTTTTGTACAATACAAGCCCTCATTTGTGTTAGGACAAACCCAAGCAATGGCATACACTATCTCACCGGAGGAACAAAACTGGCACAATGAACTTATTATGCCTACTTTTGCGTCTATAGGTCTAAAAAAATTGGCAGTAGTGGTGAGTAATGATATTTTTGCACAAGTATCTATTCAACAAGCTCTTGAAGAGGGAGAAACTACAGAACAAAATGGTTTTAAAACACGCTATTTTGAAAATGAAACCGATGCATTGACTTGGTTTCAAAAGGATTAAATAATATAACATTCACTTTTCACTAAAAAATATACTTAACTAATCAACAAAATTTACAAGAATGTTATTTATTCATCAACTAACTACAACCCATGACACCCAAAGAGCCAAAATACCAAGATATACTTGGGCTCATTTCTCAACAAATACATTTAGCAATCTATATTTATAATTTGCCAACCAAGAATGTAGAGTACTCCAGCCTAAAAACGAAAGATTTTTTAGGCTATGACTCTAATGATTTGGTAAAAAAACCCGGTTTTATTCTCTCCATTATTCATCCTGAAGACTTACCTATTATTCTCAACAATTTTGAAAATTTGGCAAAAGACCAAACTTCAAAAATGTATTGCTTTCGTTATAGGCTTCGTAAAAGAAACCAAGAGTATGTTTGGCTACAAAATCAGGAATTTGTGATGACAAGAAATAGTAAAGGCGAGCCAGAAAATATATTGGGTGTGAGTATTGATATTTCGGAAGATATGAAACGAATAGAACGGGTAAAAGAACAAAAACAGCAACTTGATGAGATTGCTTGGATTATTTCGCACGAGTTGCGCCCCCCCGTAGCGAATATTTTGGGTTTGGTAGCCATGCTCGAAGATGAGGAGGTAAAATTGGGCAATAGAAAAATCTTAGATTTGCTCAAACAAGTTACAGAAAAACTTGATAAAATAACATATCAAATTGTGGCACAAACCCACAAATGACAAGCCAAAACTATTTCTATCAATACTGAGTTAATCAAATGCTTGGTGTTCTATAAAAATTGTCTTTATTTTAATATAGGCAAGGTTTTTGACGAATTTTCAGTGTCAATGATTATTTGAGCAACGACTGATGTCTTGTAAAGACGCTTTTTGTAAGAAGCAAAGTTCAAAAAATTACTCCCTACTTAAATATATTACGATGCCCCTTCGTTTTCTTCTGCTTTGCTTATTCTTATTATTCGCTAAAATTAGCAATGCTCAAATTCTTATTAATCTTCCAAATGACAATATTTCATACAAATTAGATTATAAAATGGAAGTGTTAGAAGACAAAACGAAAAATTTAACACTAAAAAATATCTTTTCACCAGAAAACCAAACTCGCTTTTATTTGCCCAAAGAGGCTAATGCAAACTTTGGATTCACAGCAGATGATTATTGGTATAGAATAAAAATTAATGTTTATGCAATTAAGAACAAAGAAAAACAATGGTTTTTACAAATGCATAACACGAATACAGATTTCATAGGTGTCTATTTTTTTGATACTAAAGGGAAGTTAGTAAAAAAGTATGAAACAGGGGATAATTTCTTGTATGAAAACCGTCCTGTAGATTATCATAAATTTCTTTTTCCTGTTCCTCAAAATGCAGGTGATACCCTACAAGTATACATCAAAACTTCGGGATATTACATCAAAACACATATTTTTGAATTAATAGAGAGCCAGCAATTGCAAAAAAACATGCAATATTCCTTAGGGTTCTCGATTTTTCTGTTTTCTATTATTTTTGCTTTGCTCATCTACAATATTTTACTCTATATAAGTATTTTAGAATCCGTTTATTTATATTATGTCTGTTATTTAGGTTTTATTCTTATTTATTTGATGTCAACAACAGGCTTAGGGCATCAGATTTTATACCCAAATTCTGTATTTATTGTCAATGGTATTCCTGTTTTATCAGCAATTGGTTCGCTTATTTTTTCGGGTATGTTTTGTATTAAATTTCTCAAAGTGCAAGATATTTTACCTCTTTGGGCAGTACGCTATATGTATGGTTCTGTAATAGTAGGTATTATTTTTGAAATATTGCTTCTGCTCTTTATTTGGGATAATAAAAATTTGATACTCATTTTTATCATTGCCATGTTATATACCATGCTTGTGAGTTTTTCAATTTTTATTTTGGGCGTTTGGTGTTTTATAAAGGGCTCAAAACCCGCTCGCTTCTTTTTATTGGCTTGGATTTCGCTATTATTAGGAGTTATTCTGTTTTTACTAAGAGCAAATGGATATATTGTTTCTAACTTTTTTACAGAAAGTGCCATTGCTATAGGTACAACCGCAGAGGTATTTTTAATTTCATTTGCTTTGGCAGACAGAATAAAAATGTCGGAGCGTGAAAAACGCGAAGCACAACAAGAAACCATTGAGATTTTGAAAGAAAATGAACAAATGATATTGGAACAAAATCTGATGTTGGAAGAAAAAGTGCAAGAAAGAACCCAAGAATTGGCTACTACCAACGAAGAACTGCAACAAACCAACGAAGAGTTGCAAATAACTCTTGAAATAGTTAATAAACATAAAAAAGATATAGAAGAGAAAAATCAATCCATCACAGATAGCATTAATTATGCAAGACATATACAAGAAGCAATTTTACCCACTCAAGAAGAATTTGAGGAATGTTTACCTCATAGTTTCATATTTTTTCAACCTTGTGACATTGTAAGTGGCGATTTTTATTTTCTTGCTACCAAACACAATAAAATTATCGTATCGGCTATCGATTGCACGGGTCATGGCGTACCGGGAGCATTTATGAGTATGATGGGCAAAGAAATTTTAAACCAAATCATTCTTGACCATGAAATCTACGAGGCAGATATTATTTTGAATGAATTGCACAAAGGTGTGAGAAAAGCCTTAAAACAAAAAGATTCTAATAACCGCGATGGCATGGACTTGGCTTTGGTGGTGATAGACACCGAAAAAAAACAATTGGAATTTGCAGGAGCAAAAAACGTATTGGTATATATTCAAAATGAGGAAATACATACACTTACTGCTGATAAAATGCCCATAGGAGGCGAACAACGGGAACAAGAGCGCGTTTTCACAAAACAATTACTTCCTCTTTCATCTGATAGCCCCACATATATTTACTTGTTCACAGATGGTTTTCAAGACCAATTTGGTGGAACAGATGACAAGAAGTTTGGGATAACACAGCTCAAAAAAATATTTTGGGAAATTCATAAACAAGATATGAAAACACAAAGAATAAGCCTAAAAAATACTTTTGAAGAGTGGAAAAATGAAAATAAACAAACTGATGATGTCCTGATCTTAGGACTCCGTATATAACTCCAAACGATATTATAAAGGAACTAAACACTCTGCTCAATGCGTTTTTCCTTCTAAAAAGATACTCTATTATATCATGGAAACTACAGAACGCAAACAACATTGGGAAAATATTTATCAGCATAAAACCCTCCAAGAGGTGAGTTGGTATCAGCCCACTCCCGAAACCTCACTTTCTTTCATTGCAAAAGCTACACTACCACTTGATGCCTCCATTATAGACATAGGCGGCGGAGATAGTTTTTTGGTAGATGAATTAATTGCTAAGGGTTATCAAAATATTACGGTGTTAGATATTTCAGCAGGTGCTATCGAACGTGCTAAAAAAAGATTGGGCGAAAAAGCCACCCTCGTGAAGTGGATAGTAAGCGATATAGTTCAGTTTGAGCCTACTGAAAAATATGATTTTTGGCACGACAGAGCCGCTTTTCACTTCCTAACTACTGGGGCAGAAATACAACAATACATCGAAATTGCACAAAAAGCCATTCAGCCAACAGGAAAAATGTTGATTGCTACTTTTTCAGAACAAGGTCCTCAAAAATGCAGTGGTATCGTGATTCAACAATATTCGGAAGCACAACTTGAGGCAAGATGGCAACCTTTTTTCCAAAAAATAGATTGTGCTCGTACTGACCATCACACACCTTTCAATACAGTGCAAAATTTTGTCTTTTGTTTGTTTCAGAAATCATAAATTGATTTTCAATTGGCAAGTAATGAAAGTGCTTCTATTAGTGTTAATTTGCTCTAAACCACTACCTATAGCATCGGTGTCTTCGCGTTGTACTTGAGCGATGCGCAAAGATGCATCAAAAACACGATTAATTCGGTATCGAATCATCAGCATATACCTTACTCCACTTCCAGAATAACGCACCATAGTAGGTGCCCAAAGTACATTTTTTTCATAGACATATAAATAAGTAGCTCCGTAGTTATTGGTAGCTTTTCGCCTCAATTGGTCATCAAACAAAGCAAAACGAGCATCTATATGCCATTTTCCTTCGTCAAAACCTATGTCCTGAAAGAGCATAATTCCTTCGCCATATTGACCGCCTTGTTCTACTGTATTGACTTGTAATCTTGTCTTCAGGCTCAGCATTTTACTGGGTGCGTAGTCAATCGTGAATACATAATTTTGTATATTTCTGAAAGTGAGGAAATTAAGTGTAGTATTGTTCTCTGTTTGATTTTGTTGTTTGTTTTCATTTCGCATGAGGGCAGTCATTGTTACTTTTTTGATGGGTTTGTATTGTAGCTGTAATAAATACTCATACCCCAACGAAGGCGCATCGGCATTGAAACGCAGATAAGGAAATACAAAATAATCGTAGTAAGCACTGATTTCCCAACGAGCGATTGGACGTATTTTTAGCCCCCAATAAATCCCTGTTTCATTAATATTGCGGGTGTTTTCGTTAAAAGCATTGCCATACAAACTATGGAAATCTTTGTCGAAATGCCTTATCAAAAAGCCCATATCTACTTTTGGGGAAAGACTTGCTAAATACCCCAATACAAGGGCTTTCCCTCCGCTTTTGCTCCAAGCCGCTTCCCCAAAAAAATTAAAATTTTGCCAATTATGACTCCCTTGTAGGCTTATGTTGTAGTTTTCTTGCCCATTGAACTCGAATCTATTGTATATTTTATCGGTGCGTTGTAAGGGGATATTGTAGGAAGTATGCGCGAAAGTAATGCCCCACTGTGTGGTATTTGTCTTGTTTTGATAGAGCAGGTTCATACCCCAAATTTGTTCTAAAAGAGTATGTTTGGCGGCTATTTCGGCGGGTGTACGATGCAAACCACTGAGTCGAAGACTTGAAATAAAAGTTTCGGATATCAGAGCGGCTTCCTCTTCCAAACTATCCAAACTTTGGGTTTCTTCTACTAAATTGGCATCGCGCGGAGCTAAAGAATAAAAGGGCGTAATTTCTATGTTATTCCATTGGTAAGTAAAAGCTACACCTCTCAGAAAATTCATTTCTAAGGTAGAAGTAAAAGGTCTGATACCGATATGACTTCTTCGAAGCGTGCTGACGGTTTCTGTGCCTTTGCCTACCTGAAACCCTGCCGCAAAAAGTATATTTTGCCCAAAACCCAACTGATAATCGCCTATGATTATTTTTTTCCATTTGCCTTGTTGCTCGAAATAGGCGTGAAAAGAAAAGAAGTCAAGGTTGGCTTCGCCTGCGTCTTTTTCTAAGGTAAAGCCTAAACTAAAATCGCGAGGGTGTTGTACTCTATAGCGCAAGTATTGATAAAAAGGGTCGCCTTGATAGCGTTGTGTGCTGTCGTTAGGAGGAGGTGTAAAGCCTTGTTTTTCTTCTGCAAAAGTATTGCTACGCCAAAGCAGATAGTGATTGTCGCGCTCGTGTAATATTCTTTTCCAAAGAGGTTGCGCATCTTTGCTAATATCTGTTTCGGCTACTTCTACAAAGGGTAAGATTTTTTCGATGGTAGCCAAGTCAAAGTTTGGAATGGCTTGTAATTCATAAATAGAGAGCAGTTTTCCATAGGTTTGTCTGTATGCTAAAAGGCTGTTGATTTGAGCTTCGGAGAGCAAGTATAAGAAAGCCAATTCTTCTCTATCGGCTTGGTTAAGGTTGAGCGGTGTGGTATAGAGTTGGTAAAGTGATTCATAAACATCGTCATAGTTGCCTATGTTATCGGCATCGGTGGGGTTCGGAAAAAGTTCTTGAATGAGTTGGTCTATGTCTACTTCTTTTTTTTGTTGGGCAATCGTCTGAGATACAAAATAGAGGTGCATCAGGAGCAGGAATAGGAAAGAAAGCACTTTTGTATTTCTCATTGTATCGGATTTTAATTAAGTCTTACCCCTATGACCAAAATATCGTCTATTTGATTTTCATTGCCTTCTCTTATCCATTTTTCTATGGTTTGCGCCAAAATGGTTTGTTGTTCTGCTAAGTCCTTCGTGTAGATACTTTGGAAAAGATTCTTCATGTTTTTGAGCATAAATTTTTTCCCTTCTTTGCCTCCGAATTGGTCTTGGTAGCCATCAGAAAAGAGATAAAAAGTAAGCCCCTTTTGATAACTTATGGTATGCTGTTGGAAGGGCGTATCGTTGTTTTTTTGTTCTCCTCCTATGTGGTATTTATCTGCTTTGATATGAATAATTTCATTGTTGCTGATGTAAATGAATGGATTTTTTGCGCCTGCATAACTGATTGTTTTCTGCATTTTGTCTATCACCACCAACGCCAAATCCATACCATCGCGGTTATTGGTTTCTTTTTGCCTCAGAATAAGCCTAATGCCTTGCCTGAGTGCTTCAAGAATTTGATGAGGTTCTACAATATTTTGGTTGAATACAATGTCGTTGAGTAAGTCGTTTCCGATGAGGCTCATAAAAGCCCCCGGTACGCCATGTCCCGTGCAATCTACGGCAGCCAATATGATTTTTCCTCCTTTTTCTACACAATAGTAAAAGTCGCCCGAAACAATATCTTTGGGTTGGTAAAAAATAAAATACTCGCCCAATAATTGTTTTATGGTATCATTTCTTGGCAAAACGGCTTGCTGTATATTTTTTGCGTAGTTAATGCTTTCCGTAAGTGCTTGGTTTTTATGGGCTATTTCATCGCGTTGCACATTAATCATATCCAAAGTAACAATTAACTCTTCGTTGAACTGCCTTATTTCTTCTGCTTGAGTGGTTATTTCTTCGTTTTTTTCTTGCAATAGTTGGGCTTGTTCCTGAATGGTAATATTTTGGGCTTGTAACTGTTCATTGATTTTTCTGATTTTTTCCTTGCTTTTTTTCACCTCAATCACGCCCTGATAATTCATAAAACCAAAAAAGTAGCTGTAAAAAGCCAAATAGACCGTACTTGCTACATTGATAAGATAATTGGATTGGACATCTACTGCGAACTGTACTGCTGCGCCTCCTAAAAACATACCAATAGCATAAAAAGCCATTCCTTGCAAAAACAAACGAAGCCCGCCAATCATCATTACTGTAGAGCTAATCGTAACGGCGATGATGGTGGTAGGCAAATAGGCAAAATGAAACAATGCGCCAGCGATGCCTGCAAAAAGAATATCGAAAACAAGGGCTACTTTCTCAACAATAGGTGCGGCTTTGGAATATTGGTAAATGGCATAAAATAGGTGAGGAAAAAGGAAACACCAAAAAACAAAAAAATACAACAAGGTATCCATTTTCTCAAGTTGCCATTGGTATAAAACAACCAACCCTATATTGACGGCATACGCTCCTATCCGTGTAGGGTAGGTAAATTGTCCAGAGCCTTTTAATGTTCTTTCTTTTTGCATATCTTGAGCCTTATTGTTGCTTAGGGTATATATTTGCAAAGTAACATGATTTTTAAAAAAATGTATCGCAAAAAATATATTAATCAAAATATTATTTCCATTTTTCTGTTTTGTGCATGTTTTCAAAGCTATCAGTTCGCTTTTGGTCAGGCTGAAGCCGAAACCTTGCATTGGCGAGTAGGCGTAGCAGTACAAGTAGGCACGCATATTCATAGGGTAGGCTGCTTTGTGGAGGCATTTTGGCACAGCAACCAATGGCAATTAAGCCATCAAACACATCTTTTTTATCATTTTAAGAGCTTTGGCACTCAAAAAAAAGGCTTTGAATGGCAAAGTCAGTTGGGTATTCTGAGGGTTTGGAATGGTAAAGATACACTAACGGAGGCATTCCCTTTTTGGCACTTACTACAAAACAGAACGCCTTATCACTATGGCATCGGCTATGCTATTCAGGGGTATTGGAATCGGCAAAAAACTTCACAAATGACCGGAAGTATTAACTTTCAGCTTGCTGATTTTCAGATAATTACAGAAAATGATATTTTTGGCTCGCCCGCAAGCGACCGCTTCCGAACGGCTAATTTTTCAGTTTATTACCAAACCGATTTGTATCGTTGGGGATTTCATACTGTACTTTGGACAGGCAACCCGATGGGTGCAACTATTTACAAAGGTGATACAGGATACCCTTCTCGCTATGGGTATGTAAATATGGCAGAGGCGCACTATGGCAATACTTCGGCAGGCGTTTTGGCGGTTTCGGTACAAACCTATTTAAGCAATAGCTCTCAACTTATTGGTTATCAAGTAGGTATAGATGCAGAACAAGTAAGACATTGGTTTCAAAATCGTTTGATTCATGATTTGTTTTTTATTCCGCCGAAATGGAATCCTGCTAAAAATCCACATTTACCTATGCTTGATACGGAAGGCAAACCTTATTTATTTTTGCCCACCCAAAAAATAAAAAAAATACAACCCTATATGCAATTTTATTTCAATGACAGAGGGTTGTATTAGTATTGTTTTTACATATTTTTGATTATCTCTTCGCCAAATTCTGAGCATTTGAGCAGAGTAGCTCCCTCCATCATTCGCTCAAAATCGTAAGTAACACGTTTTTTAGCAATAGCCCCTTGCAACCCCTTATGAATGAGGCTGGAGGCTTCACTCCATTGCATATACTCCAACATCATAGCCCCAGAAAGAATCACCGAGCCGGGGTTTACTTTGTCTTGTCCTGCATATTTAGGGGCTGTGCCGTGTGTAGCTTCAAAAATAGCATGCCCTGAAAGATAATTGATATTTGCACCCGGCGCAATGCCTATTCCTCCTACGATGGCAGCCAACGCATCAGAAATATAGTCCCCATTTAGATTGGGCGTAGCAATGACTGAGTACTCAGCAGGGCGCGTGAGGATTTGTTGCAAAAAGGCATCAGCGATAGAGTCTTTAATCATTATTTTACCTTGCAAGGCTTTTTCAGCGGCTTCAGTACCCTCTTTTTTGCTAATCGTATCGTACTCTTCCCAAGTAATGACCTTATCTCTAAACTCCCGTACTGCCAATTCGTAGCCCCATTGTTTGAAAGCTCCTGAGGTAAATTTCATAATGTTGCCTTTGTGAACCAAAGTAACAGAAGGAAGCTGATAGCGCAATGCATACTCTATAGCCGAACGCACCAAACGCTCTGTACCTTCCTTAGAAATAGGTTTGATGCCTATGGAACTGCTTTCAGGAAAACGTATTTTGGTTACTTTCATTTCGTTGAGCAAAAAGTCCATCAATTTTTGGCATTCGGGTGTGCCCGCCATCCACTCTATACCCGCATATACATCTTCTGTGTTTTCTCTGAAAATGACCATATTGGTAAGTTCTGGCTTTTTAACAGGAGAAGGAACGCCATCAAACCATCGTACAGGGCGCACACAAGCATATAAATCTAACTCTTGTCGTAGGGCTACATTGAGCGAACGAATGCCACCCCCTACAGGTGTAGTAAGCGGTCCTTTGATGCCTACCAAATAATCTCTGAATATATTTAGTGTTTCTTCAGGCAGCCAATTACCTGTTTGTTTAAAAGCCTTTTCGCCTGCCAATACCTCTTTCCATTGTATTTTTCTTTTGCCTTGATAGGCTTTTTCTACGGCAGCATCTATCACACGTACAGAGGCAGCCCAAATATCTACACCTGTACCATCTCCTTCTATAAAAGGGATTGTGGGTTGGTCTGGCACATGCAATACTCCGTCCTGAATCGTTATTTTTTGTTCGTTCATGATTTTAAAGTTGGGGAATTTTATTAAGTTTGTACAATAATGAAAAATATTCCAAAATAAAGCCTTTATTTCGCTATTTGCAAATTTTTACTCATCTCTTTCCATACAATTATGCTAAATAAATATACATTTGTCAGTCTGTTGCTCTCTTTGTTATTTTTTAATAGCTTGCCGCTAAAATTAAAAGCGCAATACACACGCCAAGACAGTCTTCGTGGGAGTTTGTCGCCTGCCCGCTCCTGTTATGATGTATTTTACTATGATTTGAATGTAAGGGTAGTTCCTGAAAAAAAATTCATCAAAGGGCATAATGATATTTATTTCACAGCCACTACAGATTTTAGCACCTTGCAAATTGACCTTTTCGAGGCAATGAAAATCAATACGATTACTGATGCAAAAGGCAATCCTTTGGTATTTAAAAGAGAGGGCAACGCCACTTTTATAACTTTTGCTACCCCTATTACTAAAGGCACTCAAACTTGGATTAGGGTAAGTTATGAAGGCGAACCACGTGTAGCCATCAATGCCCCTTGGGACGGTGGCTTCAGTTGGGCTGAAGATGCCAAAAAACGCACTTGGATTGGGGTTTCTTGTGAAGGTTTAGGCGCAAGTGTTTGGTATCCGAACAAAGACCATCTTTCAGAAGAACCCGATAGTATGCGCATTGCTTGTGAAGTTCCTAAAGCACTTACTTGTGTTATAAATGGAAATTTATACAGCACTACTCCACTTACCGATGACTATGTGCGGTACGATTGGCGCGTAAGTTATCCTATTAACAATTATAATGTAAGTCTTAATATAGGTTACTATGCCCATTTCAGCGATACTTACCAAAGCCCACAAGATGGAAGTACACTCGCCTTAGATTATTATGTGTTGGATTATAATTTAGAGAAAGCAAAAACACATTTTCAACAAGTGAAACC
The DNA here is from genome assembly GCA_004293905.1 of Cytophagales bacterium. Lineage (GTDB taxonomy): Bacteria > Bacteroidota > Bacteroidia > Cytophagales > Microscillaceae > RDZE01. The sequence goes on from RDZE01000023.1 coordinate 47,954, forward strand.
AATGCTGGAATGTTATGAAAAGTTTTTTGGTAAATATCCTTTTTGGCGTGATGGATTTGCACTCATCGAAACCCCTTATTTGGGTATGGAGCACCAAAGCGGCATCGCTTATGGCAATAACTACCTGAAAGGGTACAGAAACTACGACCTCACAGGCACAGGCATCGGTTTGCTTTTCGATTACCTTATCATTCACGAAACAGGGCACGAATACTGGGGCAATAATGTAGGTTGCTATGACCACGCCGAACTATGGATTCATGAAAGTTTTTGTACTTATTCCGAAGCCTTGTATATAGAATGTTTGTATGGAAAAGAAAAAGCTGATGCTTATATCAAAGGTTATCAAAGCATTATAGAAAATGACAAACCCATCATAGGCGATTTGGGCGTAAATGGAGAGGGAAGTGGCGATATGTACTCAAAAGGGGCTAATGTATTGCATACACTACGCCACTACATAGACAATGATCCAATATGGTTCGATATTTTGAAGGGTTTACAAAAAGATTTTGCATTGCAAATGATAGATACGAAAACGGTAATCAACTATATCAACCAAAAAACGGGTAAGGATTTTAATAGTTTTTTTCAACAATATTTATACGAAACACAGCCTCCTGTTTTAGAATATAGTATTAAGAAAAAGGGTGAAAAGTACTTATTTACTTATAGTTGGAATGTAGCTGTTAAAGATTTTGCAATGCCTCTTATAGTCAAAGTTGGCAATCAAGTTATGCGATTAGAGGCAAGTGCTACGCAAAAAACCATTTCGCTCTCCGCAGAGCCTATTTTACAAAGGCAATGGCAATACTATAACGTTGTAGAAAAGAAGTAACACAAACACCTTGCTAATAAGGTCTTGCGGTAGTACTTCGGGCTAATTCATTAAAGTAGGCAATCAATTTTTCTACTTCTGCATAGGGCAGCGCGAAATTTGTGATGAGTGTAGTAGGAAAATCTTTGAGTAGATTGCCTGCATCTTTGGTAATTTTTAGTCCTACAAGACTTTCTTTATTTGGTGGTGATTTTACAAACACTTCCAAAGAAAATACATCTGTTTGTAGTGAAAAACTGTCTTGGCTATTTTTCCAATGTTCTATGGCGTTGTATATTTGGTGGTGTTCTAACCAAATACCATAAAAAACAGCCCCTATTTGCTTGTTTTTAAAATTAAGCATTATTTCTACCCCTTCCGCCTTGTCTATTTCTATCTCGGTGGTTTTCAGTGCAAAGCTGAGATTTTGCTCATTATTTTGTAAAACAATATCAAATTTCATTTTTACCTTCGCGCCAAAATTCTATATAAGGATACCAAATTTGTTCATATTCAGGGTAGCGCACCAATTGTAGTTCATCATCTGAAAATTGATTGGGACGACGCATAAAAGTAAAATTAATTTCTGCAAAAGAGGCATTAGAAGTATAAGTCCAAACCTCTCTATCATCAGCACGTCTTACTCTGTTAGGGTTGCCAAAAATAATATAAATCATACCCCTATCCGTTTTCCAACCTTCTTTGTAAGTAGTAAAATACAAATTTGCCAAACGAACCCGATTGTAGAAAGCACGAATGGTTTTTTGGGCTTTTGTAGGGCTATTCTGCGAAAGTTTGAGCCAAAAGCGGTCTAAATCTTTTTTAGGCTCAGTACTATTTTGTAGTGTTCTCATTTCCTCTTCTGTAGTGATGTACATGAGGGGCTGAATAAGGTCAGTCGCTTTGTTAAATTTAGGGAACTGATGCGGCGCAACATAAAAACTCAACCCATAAAAGGCACTGTTATCATTGCGTAAAAAATAAACGCCTGATTTTGATAGTATAATAGGTTTTTCTTTTTCCCATACAAAACTGGTGTCTAATTTTAAATTGTTAAGATTAATTGTAGTACCTACGTTGTAAGCCATAGGGGGAGTTGCGGCACTAAAATCGTCTTTGAATACCTGCACGTAAATTGGTTCATTGGTTGTTTTGCTTGTGCCAACTTGTAAAGTATCGCCAATGACAAAAAAATTACTGAACTTAGGCAGTGTTCTGCTACCATCAAAAATTAAGTGTGTTTGACGGAATTTAGTGCTCACAAAACTCAAAGGAATATCTATCATTTTCTTTTGGGTACTTGTGCGGTCGCTAATTTCCAGCAACAATAAAGCATTAGTACGTTCGCCTTCTTTGGGTATATCAAAGTGAAAGTAAAATTTGTTTTTTCTTTTAGATACTTGCGCCTCTGACCAATTCAACTTGCCTGCTTTGAGGTATTGTTGAGAAGTATAATTTTCTAAGAGTGCGAAATTGGCTTCAAAATCATTGACAAATGTCTGAACATTGGCATTTTCTATGCGTGGTAAATAGGCTTCTACAAACACCCGAATAGAATTTTCTTGGTCTAAAGTTCGGTACAGAACTTCAATATTAGCGGTGTTTTGTGCGTTAGCATTGACATTGATGTCTTGTGTAGTTGAAGTAGATTGTGTGGTTTGTGTGCTTTGAGGAGTATAAAACAAGGCACAGCTATTGAGCCATACACCCATTCCTACTAAAAATAATGCCTTTGATATTTTTTTTGCCGATATTTGCGTTTTGTTTTTCATAAATGCACTAATTTTGCAAATCCAAAGATACACATAATCTCTGAAATAAAAAAATGAACTTACTCAATTCTCATTATACAGAAGCTACCACCATTGCCCAATTGAAGGAACAATTCAATACAACACAACCTTACAAGCATTTGGTGATGGATAATTTTTTAGAAGAAGCATTTGCCAATACTATCCACGACTATTTTCCTGCCATCGATGTGCTCAATAAACACTACAAAGGGCTCAATGAGCAAAAATCTGAAGGCTCTAACTTTGAAGCTTTTCACCCTTCTTTTTCCCAACTAAGACAAATGCTGATGTCCAAAGAGTTTTGTCAATGGGTTTCTGACATTGTAGGCATTCCCGATTTATTCATCACCGATGACAAACTCGGCACAGGGCTACACCAAGGAGGAAATGGCAGTTTCTTAGATATTCATATCGACTTTAATATTCATACGGAGAAAAATGTGCATCGCCGCCTCAATTTACTCATTTACATGAACAAAGATTGGAAAGACGAATACGGTGGGCACTTAGAAATGTGGAATAGCAACATGACCCAATGCGAGAAAAAAGTAGCTCCTTTGTTCAATCGCTGTGTTATTTTTGAAACCAATGAAATTTCTTATCATGGCTACTCCAAAGTAACACTCCCAGAAGGACTTACGCGCCGCTCTTTTTATGCTTACTTCTATACTGACATTCGCGAAGGGGCTACCAAATACCACGATACTGTTTTCAAACCAAAACCCGAAGACAGCACCACCAAAAAAATAGGCACTACGCTCAAGGAAAGCATTAAAAACTTTACTAAAGCCTCTTTAAGAAAAATAGGTATACATATATAATACTTTTTTTAATTGTTTTCACGAAAAATGCTCTTACATTTGCCTCAAATATTTTCCATATTTGAACATCTACAATTATGAGAGCATTTTTTCTTTTTATCACCCTCATTGTATGGCTAAGTGCCTGCCAAACCAACTCCACCAAAAAAGAGGTAGATTTAATCGTCTATAATGCAAAAGTATACACTGTCAATGCTACTTTCGAAACCGCCGAAGCCTTCGCCATCAATGAAGGGAAATTTGTAGCCATAGGTACTACTCAAGACATCAAACAGAAATACCAAGCAAAAACAGAGATAGACGCAAAAAATAAAAGCATATATCCCGGACTTTATGATGCGCACTGCCACTTTTATGGCTATGGTCAATTTTTGCAAGAAGTCAATTTAGTAGGCACTAATTCCCCTGCTGAAATCATTGAGAAACTAAAAGAATACCAACGCAAGAACCCTCAAAAAACTTGGATTGTGGGCAGAGGTTGGGACCAAAACGATTGGGAGAAAAAAGAATTTCCGACCAAAGAAATGTTAGATGCGGTCTTCCCTGACCAACCCGTTTTCTTAACACGTGTAGATGGGCACGCCGCTTGGGTCAATAGCAAAGCTATGAAAATAGCAGGCATCAGCGAAACCCAAAACGTAACTATAGAAGGAGGAAGCGTGATGCAAAAAGACAATAAAAATACAGGAATTTTTGTTGATAATGCCACCCTTTTAATAGAAAAACACATTCCTCCCTACTCAGCCACCGACATGCAAAAAGCCTTGCAAGACGCACAAGCGCAGTGCTTTGCCGTAGGGCTTACCACCGTTTCCGATGCAGGTTTAGGACGCGAAGTATTGGAGGTGATAGACCAAATGCACAAAAAAGGAACTTTAGACATGCGCATCTATGCCATGCTCTCCTCCGATGAAGCTACCTTAGCATACTACCTTCCAAAGGGTATCTACAAAACTGACAAACTGTCTATTCGCTCCGTAAAAGTATATGCCGATGGCGCATTAGGCTCTCGTGGAGCTTGTTTATTAGCTCCTTATGCCGACCGCCCCAATGAAAAAGGCTTTTTGCTCAGAAGCCCCGACTCGCTGAAAATACTCATAGAACGCATTGCAGAAAAAGGTTTCCAAGCCAACACACATTGCATAGGCGACTCTGCAAACCGACTCATACTCAACCTATATGCCCATTTGCTCAAAGGCAAAAACGATAAACGCTGGCGCATAGAACACGCACAAGTAGTGGAGGAAGCCGATTTCGCAAAATTCGGACAGTACAACATTTTGCCTTCCGTACAGCCCACCCATGCCACTTCTGATATGTATTGGGCAGGTGATAGACTTGGTAACACACGCCTCAAAAATGCCTATGCCTTCAAAAAACTCTATGAACAAAACCAAATGATACCTTTTGGTAGCGATTTCCCCGTAGAACATATCAACCCTCTTTATGGCTTTCATGCCGCTGTTGCCCGCAAAGATGCCAAAGGTTTCCCCGAAAAAGGTTTTCAAATGGAAAATGCAGTAAGCCGTGAAATAGCCCTCAAAGCAATGACGATTTGGGCTGCCTTTGCCAATTTCGAAGAAAAAGAGAGAGGGAGCATAGAAGTAGGGAAAATGGCAGATTTTATCATTACGATGGAAGATTTTATGCAAGTTCCTGAAGAAAAAATCAGAGAGGTAAGTATTTGGCAGACTTTTGTAGGAGGGAAAAAAGTGTATGAAAAAAAATGAGGCTTCCCTGCCTAAAATTGTATTAATCAATACCTTTGCTCAAGGTGGAGGAGCGGCTTTGGCTTGCAAAAGACTTTATGAGGCTTTGCAAAAAACCAACCAAGTAACGGTAAAACATCTTACACAAACCTCTAAACCCTTCGGATATTATCCTAATTGGGGGCGTTTTTTGTACGAAAGATTGTTTTTTTTGCCCTACGAACGCAATGCAACAGCTCGTTTCGCTTTTTCGCCTGCTGTCATTGGTGCGCCACTTCATACACACCCATTCATCAAAGATGCCGATATTATTCACCTGCATTGGTTTCATTTTGGTTTTTTATCTATTGAAGCTCTTGAGAAATTAGCAAAACTCAACAAACCAATCGTTTGGACATTGCACGATATGTGGGCTTTTACAGGAGGATGTCATTATGCCAGCACTTGTACTCATTTTGAAGAAGAATGTGGGAATTGTCATTTATTACGCCGCCCTCATCAGCAAGATTTATCTCACAGAAGATGGCAAAAAAAAATGGCTATTTTCGAGAAAATAAAACATTGGCGATGGGTTGCCTGTAGTCAATGGCTACGCAATACCGCACAGAAAAGCAGCATAGGGCAATTTTTGACCCAAAAAAACCCTCATTTCCGAATCTTAGATATTCCGAACCCACTCGATACTACCCTTTTCCACCCCTACCCTACCGCCGAAGTACGACAACGCTGGCAGTTGCCTATCCATAAAAAACTGATTCTTTTTGCCGCCGCCAATCTTCAAGACCCTCGAAAAGGGTATCATTATTTCCAAAAAGCCTTAGAAGCCATAGCACAAACACAACCCAATACCTTGCAAGAATGGGCAGTAGTAATGTTCGGAAAACTCCCCCCTAAAACGGACATACAACTCCCCTACCCTATTCATCATTTAGGTATGTTACAAGGCGCACAAACATTAGCAGAAGCCTATAGCGCGGCAGATGTATTTGTGTTACCCTCCTTAGAAGACAACTTACCCAATACACTCATGGAAAGTATGGCTTGTGGCACGCCCGCTGTGGCTTTCCGAACGGGAGGAATTCCTGAAATGATGCAACACCAAGAAGAGGGCTACCTTGCTGACTACCAATCTATTGAAGACTTAGCAAAAGGCATTTTATATACCTTATCAATGCCTAAAACAGTACAAGGCGAAAAAGCACGACAAAAGGTAATGGTATCTTACAATGAAGAAAACATCACTCAACAATATATAAAAGTATACAATGAGTTATTGTCTGATGTTGTTGCTTACTGACAATATTTTTGAAGAGCCGCTTGAGCATCTTCATACTTCAAACGTGCCGCTTCTTTGAGGTGTAAACAAGCATTTTTATTTTCCTTGATTTGCACCTCCGCAATTCCTAAAGCATAATAGGCTTTTGCAAATTGATTGTCCAATTGTATTGTTTGTTTAAATCCTACAATGGCTTCTTTATAATTCTCCATCATAAAATATAAATTGGCGCGGTTATAATGAGCATTTTTATCCTTAGGATTCAGTTTTAGGGCAGTTTCAAAGTCTTGCAAGGCTTTGTCTAAAGCATTGAGTTGAGAATAAACAAAGCCTCTATTCACAAAAATTTCGCTGTTCTTTTTTTCCAACAGAAGTGCTTCGTCATAGTCTTTCAATGCGCCTTGCCAATCTTGCAACTGAGCTTTAGCCAAACCACGATTATAGAAAGGTTTATAGTTTTTTTTATCTAATAAAATAGCTTGGTTAAAATCGGCAATGGCTTCGGGGTATTTTTTCATTTCAAAAAGAGCTACACCGCGCATATTGAGCAAATCTACGTTTTTGCTTTCTTTCTCTAAGGCAGTATTGAGTGTAGCGATTGCCTCTTCATACTTACCTTCTTGCATTTGCGTTTTGGCTTTATCTACCCATACTTTTATAGATTGTTGGCAACTGGTAAATAGTAAAAGCCCTACGATAATTTTTTTAAAAGGTTTCATATTTTTAGCTCCAAAAGTAAGGTTTTTTTATTTATTTAACTATCTTTGCGGTGCGATTATGAAAAAAATATGAAAAAGTTTATAGCAGAAATAGACATCATGCCCATCAGAGAAATCTTAGACCCACAAGGGAAAGCCGTAACTTTGGGTTTGAATAATTTGGGTTTGAACGAAGTAGCAGAAGCACGCGTAGGTAAACACATTACCTTGCAATTAGAGGCAGAAAGCGAAGACAAAGCCAAAGAAAAAGTAGAAACCGCTTGTCAGAAACTATTGGCAAATTTAATTATGGAAAAATACAGTTATGAGATATTGGCTGTAGAATAATTCATCATTATTATCTTTTTTGGGAGATGCCTTCTTGAGTCAAAAACTTATCATACTCCTCAATCAAAGCACTATATAACATTTCAGCCACTATATCAGCACCTTTGTTTGTAAAGTGGATAAAATCTTTATTGGCTAATGATTCGGGCTTGGCAAATACCCAACTTGGCATAGAATTTTTGCCCCCCATTGCTTCGTACAAATCCCAAAAAGCGCAACCTGCTCTAAAAGCGGCACTTTTTTGTGCATCACGAATGGCTTCTATATTAGGGTAACTTTCATAACGATTGCCTACCTTGCGCGATACATCTGAAACCCCTACTACCAATACACTTACCGAAGGCGAAAGACTTTTTAGGTATTTCAGTTCTTGGTAAAATTGTTCTTCATAGTCATCATAATTGTCCTGTATATAAGGGACTATATTGACACCAAACTGCAAAATAATCATCTTAACATCCATTTTTTCTAATTGCTCAGTAAAATATACTCGCTGAATGCGCGAAAATTCTACCCCTGAACTCCCTCGCAACGGTATGTTATCAAAAGCAATACCATCATTGCAGTCTAAAGCAAACCCATATATTTCAGGGCTATTTTTACCCTTAAATTGAAGCGAAAGTTGATGATAATTTCCTTCTAAATCGAAAGCTACCCACTCAAATTGATTGCTTTTATTGAGGGGCTGGCTGTATGTTTTCCCCTGACTAACAATATTGAGTTCTGCATTTTGGCGCGGATTGCGATAAAAAACCTTCAAACTTTCAGCCTTGCGCTGTAAATCGTGGGTAGCAAAAGGAGAAATACCTATGTTGATAGAGGCTGAATTGCCTTTGTAAGTATAAAAATTTCCCAACAAACCAAACAACCCTTTGACGCTTTTTCTATAAGTATTGCCATAAATAGCCGTTTTTACCCAATTGTCAGAGCTTTTTTGTTGCAGGGTAATCTTGGCAGGCTGATTTACCACCGAAACCCAACCTACTCCACAGCCCCCAAACTCTTCTTGAAACTTGGCACGAATAGACGCTGTCATGCGGTCGCCCTCTAATTGTGAATCGCCATAGTGCAATACACGAATCGCTCCTTTCTGAAAATCAACCCATTGCAATGCTCTAAAAAATGCATACAAAGCCGTATCTTTTTGGTGTGGATACTGAATTTTGATTTTTTCTTCTACTACTATAGTATTTTTTTTAGTACTTTTCTCCTTGTTCTCTGTTTTTTGAGGCTTTTTTTGGTATTTTTGTTCTATCTCCGAAATATCGGCATATTGTGTTTTTTGTTTCTCAGAGAAAAATAAAGCCCAAAGGTTAGGTACTTGCAAAGTTTGGTCTTCTACTAACTGAAACTGCGCAGGGAGTGCAAAAGAAATTAGTAACAAACCTGCAAAAACATAGGCAAGCAATAGGGTTACTCTTTGAGGTTGATTTTCTGACATTTTTTTTCTTTCTGCAAAAAATTGTTTTAATTGCAAATCTATGTAATTTTTTTGAGGAATTATGGCATTTATCGAACCTTTTCGTGCTTGGCACTACAACGATTATCTTTCTGAACGCATTGCAGAACTCACGGCAAGTATTTCAGAAACTAAATTCAAACAACCCGAAACTGCCCTTTATGCGCAGCCTTTCCATAGTTTTCATTTGGCATCGCCCGTAGATGTGCCTCCTTTTGAAAATGTAGACCGAAGGTTAAAAAATTGGAAAATAGACAAAGTAATCAAGCAGGAAGCACTCCCTACTATTTTTCCTTATGAGCAAACCTATCAACTGCCTAACAGCGAAAATTTTGTAAAACAAAAAGGTTTTATTGTGCTTATTAAAATAGAGGAATGGCAAAATAAGGTAGTATTGCCACACGAAAAAACTTTTGCAGAAGCAGTACAATTTCGAACAGAAATACTCAAAAATACCTACCTACACACTTCCCCTACGCATGGGCTGTACCAAGACAATGAACTACAATTAGAGCCTTATTTGGAAGAATCATTGCAAGTGCCTTTTTATGAGGTAGTAGATGAACAAGGCACTCAACATAAACTTTCTAAAATTCAAGATTGGAATGTGATTCGCCTTTTTAAAGAAGTGCTAAACCCTTTGCAGGTAATCATAGCCGATGGACATCACCGCTACGAGAGTTCTATCCGATTTATGCAACATTGCAAAGCGCAAAACCCTCAGCATACAGGCAACGAAGCCTATAATTATCATTTGATATACCTTACCAATAGCATACAAAATCCTTTGGGGCTACTGCCTACGCATAGACTACTGAAGAACTTAACAAATTTTTCCGCAACTGATTTTTTGGCAAAAGTAGCCCAATATTTTGAGATAGAAAACCTTAGTTCACCCAATGTTTTGGTAGAAAAACCTTTTGAAAAGGCTTGGGCATTTGGTTTGGTATTGCCCGATGAAAAGGCTTATTACCTAAAACTGAGAAAAGAAGCCTTCGACAAAGAAGCTCTCACTTGGCAAGCCCCTTTTTCGCTGCGAAATTTAGATATCGCCATTTTGCATCGTTTTCTGATAGAAAAAGTAGCCAATTTGCACGAGGGAAATCAATTTGAGCATTTGGATTTTGCTCAATATTCAGAAGATTGTATCCGAAAAGTAAGAAGTAGAGAGGTGCAGGTAGCCATTCTTACACACAAAGTACCCTTGCAAGAGATTTTTGATGTTTGCCAAAGTGGGTATCTGATGCCTCAAAAAGCAACCTATTTTTTCCCGAAAGTATTAAGTGGTTTGTTATTTGCAACAGTATTAGAAAACGAATTTTACCCCATTTATCTTCCGAGATAAGTAAGTATATAATCACATTTATTTTAGACAGGATTAACAGGATTAACAGGATTTTTTTGCCTGAAATCTTATCTTCATTTTATTTATAACTAAGTATAATCACATCTATTTTAAACAGAATTAACAAGATTTTTTGCCTGAAATCTTATCTTCATTTTATTTTATAACTAAGTATAATCACATCTATTTTAAACAAGATTAACAAGATTTTTTGCCTGAAATCTTATCTTCATTTTATTTATAACTAAGTATAATCGCATCTATTTCAAACAGAATTAACAGGATTTTTTTGCCTGAAATCTTATCTTCATTTTATTTATAACTAAGTATAATCACATCTATTTCAAACAGAATTAACAGGATTTTTTTGCCTGAAATCTTATCTTCATTTTATTTTTTTATAACTATAAACTAAATTTATTTAGGTGCTTGATTGTTATTAGGCATTTTATTTTGCCAATACCTTTGCAATGTCTATCCGATAGGCTTTAAGAGCGGGTAATAATGCCGCTAAAAAAGCTGATGCAATGACGGTAAGCGCGAGCCAAAGTTCTTCAATGTAGTATTTGGTAGGTAAAAATTTAATTTGCCCCCCTCCTACTCCATTGAGCAAAAATAAACTGCTATGTGCCAAAGCAAAGGCAAAAACCAGCCCCACAAACGTAATCAAAAAACTTTCTAAAAAGAGCAACTGCATTACTTTCCAACGCGATGCACCCAATGAGCGCAACAAAGCGATATCATAGGAACGTTCTTGGAGTGTAGTCCATAGATTGATAAAAATACTCAACAATGCCACTCCTAAGAGTAAATAAGCGGCATAGCGTATGAGTTCCTCCCCTGAACCTATTAGCCTGAACAAACGCGCTACTTCCAAAGCAGTTGCGGCGGCTTGCATATTCGTTTGAGCATTTACAATGCGTGGTAAATTAATTGCCGCCAGAGGATTTTTGTACTGAATAAGTAAGGCTGTAATTTCTTTTTCATCGCTCATTTTGTTCTTCGTGCTGTGTTCGTGCACGTGCCAAATTGTTTCGAGATTGCAGAGAATCAAATTGTCCAATATAGTATTGTTATATGCTAAAATGCCTACTACTACAAAATCGTGGTCTTTGTGTTGCAGTGTAGAATCTTCGGCTAAACCGTGCGAACTATGAAATTTTGCGCCTATAGTTAGTTTTTTTTCTTCGGCAACCCTCGCCCCTACTACTACCTCCATTTCTTTCTTCCAGATATTGCCTTGCGCCATTTTCCCTTCAAAATGACTGATGTATTCGGGCGTAGTACCTATGATGCGAGTTCCTTCGTAGCTATCGCCTACGGAAATAGGAATTGCCTTCTTAACATATCTTTTATTATTGGCTATTTTTTGCGCATCGTCCCAATAAATATTTCCCGTAGGCAAATCGATATGGTAAATATTACACAAAATGAGTTGCAAAGGACTCCCTTTTGCCCCAATGACCAAATCAATTCCTTTGCTTTGTTTTGTAAAACGTTGCTCTAAATGTTTTACGACAAGTATGCTCAATGTTATAAGCCCTACCCCCAAAGTAAGCAATAAAATATTTAGGAATGTGGGCAGCGGTCTTTTGAGCAAATAACGAAGCGTAATGGTAAAAATGTTCATTTTTAGTCTTTTTTATAATGAATACTGTTGGTCAAAAAGGCTTTTTAGCCGATTGTCGTGGGTAGCAATGACGAGGGTTGTTTGCCTTATTTTGGCTTGTTTTTGTAACAAAAGAGCTACTTGGTGTGCATTGTCGTCATCGAGGCTTGCAGTAGGTTCATCTGCCAATAAGAGCGCGGGCTGGTGCACAATAGCACGGGCTACGGCAATGCGTTGCGCTTCGCCTTGACTTACTTGTGAGGGCATTTTGGGAAGGCAATGCTCAATTTGTAAAGTTTCAGCCACCTCTTTGAGTATGCTTGCTTCTATCTTTGCGCCCACTGTGAATTGTGGAAGGCGTATGTTTTCGCTGATAGTGAGGGTGGGAATGAGGTGTGATTTTTGAAAAATGATGCCAATGTTTTTACCCCTAAATACATCGCGCCGATAAGCCGACCATTGATGAATGGGTTGGTTGAGTAGTTCTATAGTTCCTTGTTTTAGGGAAAGAATACCTGCCAATAAATGCAACAAGGTAGTTTTTCCGCTCCCCGATTTGCCCAAAAGTAACCATTGTTCGCCTTGTGTTGCTTCCCAATGTGGGATATTCAAAGGCTTTTGAGCTTGTCCAACGTGCTGATAAACAAGGTCTTTGATAAGAAACATAGCAATTAATGAGTGCTTTTAGGGTGTAACAGTAGCCGCAGGTTTGTACCCAAATAGTTTCTTTTCTTTAATGGCTGATGCCACTTTTTCGGGCACTAATCGTTCCCAACCACCTTTGCCTAAGCGTATCATTTCCAATACCTTATCGGAGAAAATATTGAGGTTGCTGTAGTCGAAGTCGGTAATGTCGTCTATTTTTTGATTGGCGATGAGGTATTCGTATAGGTCTTCCAGATGATGCGGCAATCTGAAATTGATGCAAGTATAGAGGTCGCCGGGACTATCTTGGCGCAAGGCGGGATATACGTATAATTTTACATTGCGACTGAAAAGCGTGCTAAATGACTCTAAAATGCCTCCTTTGAGTTTTTCGTAGTATTTTTCATCAAAAATGGACTCTAAGTTATAAACGCCTAAGACAATGCCGATTTTTTCTTTGGTTTGTTGAGAGAAATAAGAAACCAATTTATAGTATTCTTGGTAGTTCGATATCATTACATATACGCCCAAAGAGGAAAGAATGTCTACCCTATCCAGAAAGTCTTGTTTGTCTACATCACCACTCTGAAAACCTAAATCGTTGAGTGTGAGCTCGGCAATAGTTACGACTTTGTTGGGGTCTACGTCTTTTTCAGCCAAAAAATCATTAGACCCACAGCGCAACATGTCCATGTTTACGTTGGTTACGGGTCGGAAGCGTCCGCGCAAGGCTAAGATATTTTTTTTGTATAGTAAATCAGAGGGTTGTACTACGTGTCCATCGGGAGCAAACATGGCGGCATCTGTGTGTCCATTTTCCACTAAATAAAGGCTCAGGAGTCGGTTATCTACATGGTCAAAATCAGGCCCTTGTAAGCGCACCATATCTATGTCTAAATTTTCGCGAGAGAGGTTATCCATTAGAGAATTGACAAAGTTTTCTATGTCGTCCGTATGATGGTAACAAGCATATATCATATTCGCGCCCACTGTTCCTACTACTTGTTGTTGTGCCAAAACATCTCTATCGTGCATATTGAGATGGACAATAAGTTGGTTGGGTTGGGTTTCTGGTTTGAGTTGGAACTGTACGCCTAACCAGCCGTGCCCTTGCGAAGTTTTTTGGAAGTTGATGGTCGTAACGGTAGCGGCAAAGGCGAAAAAAGCCTTTTCTTTGCCTTTGGTATCGCCTAAACGTTCTTCGAGGAGTTTGTATTCGTGGTTGAGCATTTTTACCACACGCGGCTCGCATACATAGCGTCCGCTTTCTTCGGAGCCATAAATAGCATTGCTGAAAGTCATATCATAGGCAGACATTGTTTTGGCTACGGTTTGCGAAGCCCCGCCTGCTTTAAAAAAAATAGCGGCTACTTCCTGCCCTGCGCCTATTTCGGCAAAAGACCCATACGCATTGGTGTTTAAATTGATAATACGTGCTTTTTCACGCGAGCTTAGTAATCTTTCTTCCATTTTTTTGCTTGTTGTATTCGAATAGTAGTTATTACAAATTAAATGCCTAATATTTTTTTGTATTTTTGGAAAATTTTGTGCTTTGCACGCTTCAAATCTATGCAAAATAATTATCATTTCCTATCTTATCTTTCGCAAGAAATAGCCAAAAGGTTGCATGTAGAATGGCAAAACAATCTTAGTGCTGAAAAAAAAGAAACTTCTTTGGGCGCAATGGAATTAAGAACTTGCTTTAGCCAAAACAAAGACGAGCTTATTTTGGGTTTTGCCAATGACCAAGAAGAGTTTTATATGAGGGCTTCGCTCAATGCTGATTTTGCGGGTTTGTCTTTTCCTTCGGAGTTCCAAAGAGCTAAAAAAAACAGTGTAGACCTTTTTGCTGTATTGATTGATGTGCCTATTGTGGCGGTGCGACAGTATACTTATGAACGTTGTTTTGCTATTGTTTTCGCCAATGATATGACTTTGTTGTTCAAAATGCACGGAAGACGCTCTAATGTAGTTTTGTTCGAAAAAAATGAGTTTGTGATTAGTTTTCATAAAAAAATGGAAAATGACCAACACATAGATTTATTGCATTTGGACAAAAATTTCATACACGAATACACGCATTTTGAGGCAGAAAAAGGCTTACTTACAGCCCTCTACCCTACTTTTGGAAAAGAGATAGGCGAATATTTGGAGGAAAAAAACTACTATCAATTGGATATTTTAGCGCGTTTTGAATTGGTAAGTCGCTTGCTGAAAGAATTGGAAAAAGGTGTTTTTTATGTGAGTATGCAAGGACATTTGCCCGAACTTACGCTTTTTAAGCCTTTGCAAGAAAATAGCATTCTTTTGCAAACCCAAAACCCTATACAAGCCGCCAATGAGTTTTTTTATGCCTACACGCGTCTCGATGGATTGCAAAAAGAAAAAGCAAAAGCACTCAAAGAATTGCATAAGAAGAAAAAACAATCGAACAACTATATACAAAACAACCAACAAAAACTAAAAGAGCTCACAGAGGGGGCAAACAATGAAGAAACTGCTCACCTCATTATGGCAAATTTGCACCTGATTAATCCCCAACAAGACCAAATAGAAGTATTTGATTTTTATAAAAACAAAAACAGAACTATCAAGCTGAAGAAAGATATTTCGCCACAAAAAAATGCCGAAATTTATTACCGAAAGGCTAAGAATGAGAAAATAGAAATCAAAAATTTAGAAGATAATATTTTAGCCAAAGAAAAAGAGTTAAAAATTGTAGAGAAACATTTGCATTTTGTGGAGCATTGCGCTGAACTAAAAGAACTAAAAAAATACCTCAAAAACAACCAACTTTCTGCACAATCGCAGGCACAAGAGCACGAAGAACAGCTTTTTAGGAAGTTTTTTTATCTGAATTATCATATCTATGTGGGCAAAAATGCTAAAAACAACGACCTACTGCTCCAAAAAAGCTACAAAGAAGACCTATGGCTGCACGCCAAAGATGTAAGCGGTTCGCATGTGATTATCAAACACCAATCGGGGCGCAATTTCCCCAAAGAAGTGATACTGAAAGCGGCTTCGTTGGCGGCTTATTATTCCAAAAGAAGCAATGACAGCCTCTGCCCTGTGATTGTTACGCCAAGAAAATTTGTAAGAAAAACCAAAGACCTCAACGAAGGACAAGTAATCGTAGACCGCGAAGAAGTCATTATGGTTATTCCTGAAAGTTTTTGAAATACAAAACCAATCTTCTATTTTTGCACTCTCTTTTTTTAACCTAAGCATTTACTTTTATCCTTATTTTATACCTATGAGCCAAAAAACCAACTTTATAGCCGAATTGCAATGGCGTGGTATGTTGCAAGACATCACCCCAAACACTGAAAATTATTTATTAGCACACCAAAAAGTAAAAGCCTATATCGGTTTTGACCCTACTGCCTCCTCTTTGCACATTGGCAATTTGGCTACTTTGATGCTCCTCAAACATTTTCAGTTAGCAGGTCATAGCCCTATTGTATTGGTAGGCGGTGCTACAGGTATGATTGGCGACCCCTCTGGAAAAAGCAAAGAAAGGGTATTTTTGGACGAAACTACTTTACAACACAACATAGACAGCCAAAAGAAACAATTGGCGCAATTTTTAGATTTTGAAGGCGTAGAAAACCCTGCCGAAATTGTCAATAATTATGATTGGTTTAAAAACATAGGCTTCATTGAGTTTTTGCGCGAAGCAGGCAAATTCATCAATATTAGCTATATGATGGGCAAAGATTCTGTTCAAAAACGGTTGGAAACGGGCATCTCTTTTACAGAATTTTCTTACCAACTTTTGCAGGGCTTCGATTTCTATTGGTTGCACCAAAACAAAGAATGTATGTTGCAAATGGGCGGTTCTGACCAATGGGGCAACATCACTACGGGCATAGAGTTGATAAAGAAAAAAATAGGCAAAGAAGTATTTGCCCTTACTTGCCCCTTACTCACCAAAGCCGATGGCACTAAATATGGCAAATCGGAAGGGGGAAACATTTGGTTAGACCCTCAAATGACCTCGCCCTATAAGTTTTATCAATATTGGATAAAAGACATAGAAGATGCAGACATCATTAAATTTTTGCGCGTACTTACGCTTTTAGACCGCGAAACTATAGAAAACCTGACCACAGAATATGCCCAAAACCCTAATGGTTTAAGACGTATTTTGGCAGAAAACATCACTACACGCGTACACGGGAAAGAAGCCTGCCAAAAAGCCATTGCCGCCTCTAATCTTTTGTATGGAAAATCTACCTTGCACGATTTTGAAAATACAGACGCTGCCACCTTAGAAGAAGTATTTGCGGGAGTGCCCCAAAAACGACTCTCAAAACAAGCCGTAGCGGAAAGTGCTAATTGGGTAGACCTTATGGCTGAGGTGATGCAAATCTCAAAAAGCGACATCAGGCGTTTGCTGAAAGGAAATGGCATTAGCATCAATCAACAGAAAATCTCTGAAAATGACGCGCTGCAAACCCCACAGCCTAAATGGATAAAAGACCAATATATTCTGTTGCAAAAAGGCAAACAGTACTATTTGATTGTAGCAGCATAAAACTACCAAACCTCTTATTTTTGAGAGTGTTGTTTGCGTTGTTTATAGGGGTAAAGTCTGTACTCCTCTATCATTTGGGCTCGCATTAGAACCATAAAATACTTGTAATAAACTCATTTTTAAGGTTTAAAAAAAAATAATTTCCCCAAATATTTGGGAAAATGAATATGATTTACTATATTTGTACATAGAAATGCGTGGTTGCGTCTATTACTACATTATTTACAAATCTAAAAAACACAAAATGAGGATAATTATATGTATATTGCTTGGAATTTTAGGATTTTCAAAAACCCATGCAGAACAACCATATGACAAAGTCATTGATAGCCTATTGAAGTGCAATACTATGACAGAGTTCTACAAAACACTTTACCCTAAGTCCTCTTATCCTAATGACTTGGGGAGGGAACTTGATTTTGGATATAAACAAGTTTTTGACCAATTTGATTATAGGTATTATAATTCTATGGGAAGTGATTATAAAACATTCCGATTGTATGCGATTGTAAAAAATGATACAATTATCTATGGAAAGATTGAACAATTGCATTGGCGTATTCGAGTAGAAAAAACATTTAATTTTAAACGACTTGATAACTCGATTTCCCAATTTGTAAAGGATTACAACAATTTTTACAAAACAACATTAAACAATAAATCCCTAATAAAAGAGTTAATGAATATTATATATTACTCTTTTTGTTGTGGAGACGGATGTACATCAATACCAAATGAGGCAAAAAAAATAATCAGATATGTAAAGTTAAATCAACAAAAAAAGATTGACTCTTGGCTAGTAAATCCAAATCCTGAAATACAGGCTTATGCAGTATGGGGGCTGAAACAAATTGAAGAAAATGGGGGCAAAAAAACTGAATTTGAGAAACAAATAATCAATCACTTACTTGTCAAAAATACATTGATTTATAATTGTTCAGGTTGTTTGAAAGGGTTAGAAACGCCATTGAGGGAATTGTTGGAAGATGAATTTGAATAAAGGTGAACTCATTCGGTTGGAGCAGATATTTCAAAGTTTTGAAAATAATCTTTTAGAATAAATTTGTGTCTTTGTAATAACGACAACATAAAATGCGAAGTACGTAAACAGTATTGTCAAAAAAGCATCCATTGATTTATTTGATATTCAAATGATTAGAAAATATATCGCTGCTATATTTGGAGATTTAAAACAAGATTTTTAAATTTAAGAAAAATACGCAAGGTGTGTATATTAGATAGATAATTATATGAGATGCTTAATACCCTCTTTAAATTATATATTATCACTTTAAAATTATTTATATGAAAAATTTAATTGCAATTTTTATCTTGTTGAACATGATAAGTTGTAGTAAGGATGTTGCTGTAGAAAATCCAGTAAAAGACTTGGAGTTATATCAAACTACAAAACTTGATTTTAACAACGATGGAAACCCTGATTTAAAACTAGAAATTTTAAATTTTGGAACAGCGGATATTCCTCAGTCTGCAGGTTCAAATTCTTTTTATGTTTCTTCTGTTGACTCAAACTTAACTTTTTTATCTAAAACGGTACATCTAGATGAATATTGGTTTGAAGAAAACAAAGTATTAAAGATAGATACTTTTAATACTTTCTCTTCTAAGTATTTTTATGCAAAACTATATAGTAGGAATATACGTGATGGAAATTATAATACTGATTGGAAGATAGATTCAGAATTCTCTAATAGTAAAATAATTGTATTTAGAAACAAAAACACTACTAATACTAAATATGGTTGGATAAAACTAGATTTTAATATATCAACAAAAACACTAAACATAGTTGATTATTATGAAACTACTTTGACAACAATTACAACTGGAAAAAAGTAGCAAATAAACAACACCTAATAAACAAGATATTTACGAAATGGCGAATAAAGTGCTAAATTCAAGCGAAGTGCGTTTAATAAATTTTTCTACTAACACGAAAGTTTTGGTTTCCAAATCCGCCAATTCGCAAAGCCGCGAACCGTTAGCACCTATTTTAAGGAAAACAACCAAAGTAATCAACAACAATATGGAGAAAAGTACACTGCAAAAGAAGTTACAAAAAGTGAAAGATATGGGCTATGTTGTTTCTATGCGGAAAGGCAACACAGGCATAGGCTATACTTTGGAAACTTTGCTTGGAATTGCAGAAAATAACATTAAACTACCTGATTTCGGAACTATTGAACTAAAATCTAAACGTAAAAATGCCTCTACGCCTGTAACTATGTTTACTTTCAACAAGGCTGTTTGGAAAATCAAACAAATTGACACAATCAAAACTTACGGATACAAAGATACCACAGGCAGATTAGCACTTTATTGTTTTGTAAGTAGCAAACCTAATCCGCAAGGTTTGTATTTAAAAACGACTAAAACAAGTTTGCAAATGTACCACAATGACGGCACTTTGATAGCAGAGTGGCAAGCTGATAATTTGGCAGAAACTTTCAAAAAGAAAATGCCCGCATTGGTACTTGTGCAAGCAGAAACAAGAGTAAATTCAGACGAAAAGGAAGAATTTTACTATGACGAAGCCTATTTACTTTCAGACCCAAGCGGGAAAAAGTTGTTGGATATGATTTCCAAAGATGAGATTTTGGTAGATGTTCGTATGCACGTCAATTTGCGTGGTTCTGTACGAAATCACGGTACAGCATTTCGCACAGATGAAAGTAAATTAATCAACTGTTTTAGCAAAAAAGAAAGCCTTTTATGAAATACATAGACTACTCTTGGGATTTTCGTCAAGCAAATACTAAACAATTTACACATTGCTACCACAATTACCCTGCAATGATGATACCGCAAATAGCAGAACGTATTTTGACAAAATATGGTGCAGACAGTCATTTACTTTTTGACCCTTATTGCGGAACAGGAACAAGTTTAGTTGAAGCCAATTTGAAAGGCATCAATGCGATAGGAACAGATTTAAACCCCTTGGCAAGACTTATTGCCAAAACAAAAACAACTAAACTCAATCTACAAGTTTTAGACTTGTACCTCAAAGATTTTAACGATTATATGTTTTCCTTAATGTTTAATTTCAACAATAAGGTAAGCATAGTTATTCCTCAAATTAACAACATTGATTTTTGGTTTAACAAAACCGTACAAGAAAAATTAGCCATCGTCAAAACATTTATTAACAAAATAGAAGATGAAAACGTAAGTAACTTTTTCAAAGTTGCATTTAGCGAAACTGTAAGAGAAAGTAGTTTTACACGCAACAGCGAGTTTAAATTGTTCCGAATGACAGCCGAACAAATGCAAAAATTTAGCCCTGATGTTTTTGGTTTGATGCAAAGTAAATTAGCCCGAAATCACAAAGGTTTAAAGGCATTTTTGGAACAAAAACAAAATGCAAATTCACAAGTATTTGATTTCAATACAAGTAATGAAGTACAACATATTGAAAATGAAAGTATTGATATTGTCGTAACTTCACCACCTTATGGAGATAGTCGCACAACAGTTGCTTACGGACAATTTTCAAGGCTTGCCAACGAATGGTTAGACGTAGAAAACGCCAACCAAATAGATAATAATTTAATGGGTGGCAGAAAACAAAAACAAGTTTGTAGTTTTGAAAGCCAAATATTGAATGAAAGTCTTGAAAAAATTGCATTGGCAGACGAAAAAAGAGCCAAAGAAGTTTCGTCATTCTATTGCGACTATCAAAAATCCATTGAAAATGTAAGTAAAACCATTAAAAAAGGTGGTTATACTTGTTATGTAGTAGGTAATAGAAAAGTAAAAGGTGAAGTCTTACCAACAGACGAAATAACCAAAGACTTTTTTGAAAATCAAGGTTTTTCGCACATAGAAACCATTATTCGTAATATCCCTAACAAACGTATGCCAAGCAAAAACAGCCCAACCAACGTAACGGGAAAGAAAGACGCAACAATGAATAACGAGTATATCGTGATAATGCGGAAAGAATAAAAACAGCCCACAACATGGCATTTGTGCAAGGCGGGCTAAGGTGCTAATAATGAACTTTGTGCTTTTTATTGGCTTTTGTACTTATGGAAACAATAGTGTTAATAAGCCCACCCTGTACAAATGCTTTTCCGTTGTGTACCATTGTAGAGAACAACCTAAAAACCAAATAAAAACAAGAAAAAATGATTTCAAAAATTGCGATTTTCAACTCTAAAAAACACGCAAAAGCAGTTATCACGCTTGACAAAAACTCTATTCAGTTGGTGGGTGAAAATCAAATCGGCAAAACCACGCTCATTGACACACTCAATTTTTTGTATTGCATCAAACAACAATATATGTCGTTTGACAATGACAAATACACTTTCAAACAAACCCTTGACCATCTTTTCCCTTCAGACAAAAATAGTTATGTCGTATTTGAAAATTTCAAGAAAAAAGCTGGTGGGTATTATTGCATTTTGTTGAAACGTAAAATTGACGAATTGGAATACTACAAGATAGATTTTCCTTTTGATGAATTGACTTTTTTTGAAGAAAACGGAAAAATTAAA
>RDZE01000024.1 GCA_004293905.1 Cytophagales bacterium
TTCGGCGAAAATTGCTTTGTTAGGGTCTAAATCTGATGATTTGTTGGCTAATTTTTTCTGGCGATTAGGTTTTTATACGCATATTGTTTTTGGTGGTTTATCGTTGATGGTTGGTTGGGCGCAATTCTTGACTGTTTGGCGTCTGAAATACCCACGAAGGCACAAACGCATAGGTCTTATATATATGTTTTCTTGTTGGTTGAGCGGTTTAGCGGCTGTTTCTATTTCTTTTGCTGCTACGGGAGGGTATGTAGCTATGTTGGGTTTTATGTTTTTAGGTTTCTTTTGGCTTTACACTACAACACAAGCCTATTTCGCTATTCGCAATAAGAAGTTTGCTTTGGATTTATAGTTATGCGGCTTGTTTTGCAGCGGTAACTTTGCGTATTTATCTGCCTACGCTTACTTATCTTTTAGGCGATTTTATGGCGGCTTATGTGATTGTGGCTTGGCTGTGTTGGTTGCCTAATGTATTAATAGCCTATTTTTGGATACGATTTTCGGGTCATAAATTCCATTCATGACGTAGTATTTCTATTTTGGGGCTATAGTTATCGTTGGCTTCACATTCTAAGATAAATTGCAAAACATCTTCTTTATGCAAACTCCTCTGCCCTTCTTTTATAAATTTTTTAATCCTTCTGATGAGTCCGTTTTTATCAGATGCGTGTGATTTATTGAGTAAGTTGTCTATTCTTAGTTGATTTACAAGTAGTTTTACATCGGAGGAGGTAAAACCTATGCTTTCCTCACCTATGTAGTTGTAGTATACTTTGTCTATCTCGAGGGTAGTCCGTTTTTTGGTATGTAGTTCTTTGTTGAGAAGATTGACATAAAATTCAAAAATTTCGGCTCTTTCGTGTGCAGAGGGAGGGAATATGGGTATTTTGAGGTCAAATCTTCCAGAACGTTTAAGAGCTACATCTAAGGAGTTGAGTCGGTTGGTTGCCCCTATAACAAGCATATCATTCTCGTCTAAATTGTTGAGTTCCATTAATAGTTGATTAATAGTTGCTTTTTGGTCGGTGTGCGCTTGGTCTTCGCCACGGCTAAAGCCTATGCTATCTAACTCATCTAAAAAGAGTAATGAAGGACTTTTGGAACGTGCTTGTGAGAAAATATCTTTGAGGTTTTTTTGTGATTGTCCTATCCAAATACTTTGTATATCGGCGGGTGAAAAGCTGAAGAAATTTCTATCTAATTCATTGGCAAATGCATTGGAAAGGTAGGTTTTTCCACAGCCGGGTAAGCCATAAAAAAGTATGCCTCCTAAGCCTAAGGCGTGGTTTTCGTTTTGTAAAGTAATGAGGTCTTTGAGTAGTTCTTTTTCTTCGTATAGTCCTTTTACATTGTCAAATTTTAGGATAGGAGGTTGTAGTTCAAGAAGTTGCTCGCGAGTGTTAATAAAGTTTTTTCTACTTTTTACTTCTATTTCGGGCTGTGCTATGCGGTCGAAAGTTACAGGTACTAATATGCGTTGTACGTAGTCGGGCATCATTACTTGTATGCGCACCTCTGGGGAGATAATTTCTTGTAGATGCAAACTGAGCAACTCTATCATTTTTTTGATTTGGTAGTAATTGCGAGCTATTTCAAAGCCTGTCATCACTATCCAAAGTTCTTTGATTGTAGCAGGATATGCTTTGCTGTCATTTTTCAATGAACTTAGCAAAGAGAGGTATACATTTTTATCGCCAGCGCGTCTGATGAGGGTTTCTATTTCGACAATGATGGAAAGCCCTGCGCGCACATCGGCAGTGATTTCGGGTTCGCTCCCATCGTCATATTTACGGCTTATGCTCGTGCCACAGTGTATTTTATCAAGCGGAATTTGGTATTGGTGATGTAGCGTATTGACGGCAAAATATTGTAGGTAGGCAAATTCATCGGTTTCATAATACCAATTTAGTTTCTGAAAATGAGGTATTTGCATATCAAGCAGTATGGTTCTTTCGGCGTGTAAACCTACTTGTTGCATTTCTGAGAAAAAGGCACTCATAGAGTCTTCTTCCCAATTGGCTTCATAACTTGGCACCTCAAGTAAAAATTTGAGATGAGAAGAAACCATTTTTTTTACTTCTAATGGTATGTCTTTTTCGTCATCGTAGCGGCATTGTAGTTTGAAGGTATAAGGAAATTTTTTGACCACATGTTCAAACAGTTTTTCTAAAACGGGCAATCGTCCGCCACGAATTATTTTGGGCAATGGTGGGCAGTGGAAAAGGATAAAAAATTGCCCTGATGAGTAATATTTGTTAGAATAAAGAGAAAGTTGTCTAAATTTTTTGTCTAATTTTTCTGATTCTATCAATTCTATGGCACTTTGACCAAGAATTACATTTTGCATAGTATCTGTATTGAAGTGAAAAATATCAGACATAGAACTCCATATATTGTCATTGCCATAGCCATCACTTCCTACTTGCTCGTCTGAGTCAGTAAAGCGGCTTAGTTCTACGTGCGACATTTCGCCCACGCGTGAGTCGCCATGGTATTGTCGCTTTCTTAGGATTTCATAGGAGAGTATGCGTTCTAATACATCAGTATAGAAATCGTATTTCATGGGTATCAAAAAAATGCCTACAGGCAAGGGAGAATCTAAGGAAGCCTGGAAGCGTTCATACTCTTGCGGCGATTCAAAATCGAAGAGGTATTTGATAAAATCATCAGGTACTTCTTGTGCCTTGAGTGGGGCGGTGGGGAGGTCTACGATCTCTTCTTTGTAAGCCAAATGCTCCAAATAATGGTTTTGTGCGTAGTGGCTTAGTGTGAAATTAATGAGTGTGTTGGCATCTAAATACTCTTCTAAGGGAGGAAAATAGATGAGTCCGTATCTTTTTGTAGCTTGTTGAAAAAGGTATAAAAAGTCATTCCATTCGGCTTGGTGCTTGGCAAGATTTTGTAGTGCGCTAAATTTTTTACGGCATAAATTACCACTGTCTTGATTTACCTTATCAGCTATTTTACTTACAAACTTATCTATATTCATTGTCGAAAAGTGGAGGTTTTTTTTGCAAATATAATAAAAAAAACCCTAACTACGCAAAGTTTAGCCTTTGCGTGAAGCAGATAAAAACAGACCTGCACCACCAAATATGAGTACTATCATGGTCAAAAAGTCGAAGGCACTCATAGAGCGAAAGCTGAAATTAACGCTTGTTACTGTGCTGATTACCAATATGACCATAGAACTTGCCGCGATAAGCCAACCCCAAGCACTTTTAGGATTGTAGAATAACATACCTATTCCTAATAATAATGGAAGCACCACCCAACCTGTTACTGATGACATCCCACTGCCATAAAAAGGAGAATTATAGTCATAAAACATGTTATTATGACGAAAACCAAAACCTTGATGCACATATACCGATTTGAGAAACCAATATACACCTGCCATCATCATTCCTAAACCTACAACCAAACGTGCTAAATTATTCATATTTTCTATTGTATTGATAAAATTGTTTTTTGAGCAATGAATGTAATAAATACCTATAATCAATGGTATTTGTTTCATTTTCAAATCAAAATTAATACACTTATGCTACAAAAAACGTTCCTTTTGACAATTATTTTACTTTTCTGCTCTACGGTGGTTTGGGCACAAGCCAGTGGCAATGCTACAAGAGGTGCCAAAGGTAATATGCAATACAACACTAATGAAATAGCCTACAACCAAGTAAGTAGTTACAATACAGCAAGAAATCAAGAAGCCCAATTTATCAACGATTCTACTATTGTCATAGAGGTAAATACACTACTCAACCAAAAAGCCGATGAGTATGTGGCTATTTTAAATTTAACACAATTAGGTAAAACCATCAAAGAAGCCAATGATGCATTAGAAAGCCGTATTCAGAACTTCATCGCAGCCATTATTTCAGCGGGTGTGCCACGTGAAAGTATTTATATCGATTTTATCTCTCAAATTCCTCTTTATAGTTATGAGATAGATAAAAAAATATTCAGCAAAACTGCCAACGAAGTTCCCTTTGGTTTCGAGTTGCAAAAAAATCTGCATATTTCTTATAAAAACTCTACCGATTTGGATAAAATTATGCTCTTGGCTGCCGATTATGAAATCTATGACCTTGTAAAAGTAGATTATATTGTCAAAGACATGGAAGCCGTTTATGACCTTTTGAGAACCAAAACTACTGATATTTTGAAGAAAAAAGTAGAAATGCTCAAAATGCTCAATATCAATATCAACCCCGAAATATTGAAGTACAATAGCATAACCGAAGACATACGCACTGCTTACCCTGCCGAAAGTTATGAAAGTTATACTGCCTATAGCTCTACCACACTCAACAGGGACATCAAGACCGAGAGTACCATTCGCAAGCCAGAAACTTTTTACTACAATAAAATTCACTATGGCAATTTCGATGCAGTCATCAATCCTATATTATTAGAGCCTTCGGTTCAGTTTGTGTATAGCATTAAGGTCAAATATTCATTGAAGAAGAAATAACTTTTTGTTATTGTTTAGGGTGTTTAACGATAAAGAGCAATAAACACCCTTTTTTTATGACGTTTTATTTCTTAAGCCATTGTGCAAATTCTTTGGCAAAATAAGTAAGAATCACTTTCGCGCCTGCTCTTTTGATAGAGGTAAGGCTCTCTACCATTGCTCTTTCGCCATCTATCCAGCCATTTTGTGCAGCCGCTTTTATCATAGCATACTCCCCACTTACATTGTAGGCGGCTATGGGTAAGGGAAAGTTATCTGCCAAAAGTTTGATAATATCTAAGTAAGGCAAAGCAGGTTTTACCATCAAAAAATCAGCACCTTCAGCAGCATCTAATTGTGCTTCCAAAAGGGCTTCTTTTGCATTGGCAGGGTTCATTTGGTAGGTTTTTTTATCGCCAAATTTGGGGGCAGAGTTCAGCGCATCTCTAAAAGGACCATAAAAACTACTTGCATATTTGGCTGTGTATGCCATAATACCTACGTGGGTATATCCTTTTGCATCTAATACTTTGCGCAAATAACCCACACGCCCGTCCATCATATCTGAAGGAGCAACAATATCTGCCCCTGCTTCGGCTTGTGTGAGTGCCATTTTGCCCAATATTTCTAAGGTAGCATCATTGAGGATTTCGCCATTTTCTACAATACCATCGTGCCCATCAGCACTATAAGGATCCATCGCCACATCAGTAATTAGGCATGCTTCTGGAAAAAATTTCTTAATTTCGCGAATAGCTTTTGGATAAAGCCCATCGGGGTTGTGGCTTTCTGTGGCATATTTATCTTTGTATTTATCTTCTACATTTGGGAAAGGGGCAAAAGTACGAATGCCTAAATTCAAACACTGTTCTATTTCTTTGAGCAAAAGGTCTATGCTCCAGCGCGAAATTTGGGGCATAGATGAAATCGGTTGTTGTATCTGGTTTCCTTCCGTTAAGAACATAGGAAATATCAAATCTTTGGTACTAAGCGTAGTTTCGGCTACCATATCGCGAATGGCTGCCGATTGGCGATTGCGGCGTGGGCGGCGTGTAAGTTCTATCATGGGTATTATGTCCTTTTTGAGGACAAAAATACAATTTTTTATTCCTAAATACTTCAAAACAATGAAAGAAAAATACAAGGACACTCATTGCACGAGTTTTCAAAAAATCTTATCAAATTGTAGAAGAATATACGACTTTTTATTTTATTTTGGCGCGAAATTACGATTTTTGTAACATGAAAATATTAAAATTTGGAGGCACCTCCGTAGGTCGTCCTGAAAGAATGCAATCAGTTGCTAGTTTAGTATTTGCCGAACCCGACCCAAACAAAGTAGTCGTCTTGTCGGCACTTTCAGGCGTTACCAATCACTTGGTAAAAATAGCTGAGTGCGCCGCGCAAAATGCACAAGAAGAGATTGTAGCAATGGTGAAACAATTAGAAACACAACACCAAGATTTTGCGAAGCAACTGCTCAAAACAGAAGACGCACAGAAAAAAGCCCTTGTCTATATCCAAACAGTGATGCAACTGTTAGAAAAAGAAAAAAATGAAAAAGTAATTTTAGCACAAGGCGAATTACTTTCTACACACTTGTTTCATTATTATTTGGAAGAAAAAAATGTAGAAAGTAGACTCATACCTGCCCTTGAGTTTATGCGCATAGATGAGCACAGCGAACCCGATTTGGCTTTTATCACCCAAGCCATACAGCAATGGGTAAGCCCAAAAACAGAAAAAGGCTTATGGGTTACGCAAGGTTATATCTGCCGCGATGCACAAGGAAATATAGACAACCTAAAAAGAGGAGGAAGTGATTATACGGCTTCGCTCATAGGGGCGGCACTCAAAGCCGATGAAGTACAAATTTGGACAGACATAGACGGTATGCATAACAACGACCCTCGATATGTCGAAAATACACAACCTGTAGCAGAGCTCTCTTTCGATGAAGCGGCAGAGTTGGCTTATTTTGGCGCAAAAATACTTCACCCCGCCACCATTTTGCCCGCACAAAAATACAATGTACCTGTGCGTTTGCTCAATACTATGCAACCCCAAGCCAAAGGAACTATTATCAGAAATCTTAGCAACGACCAGCCCGATATTAAGTCATTGGCTGCCAAAGATGGAATTGTAGCTATTAATATAAAATCTTCAAGAATGTTATTGGCGTATGGGTTTCTGAGAAAAATTTTTGAAATCTTCGAAAAATACAAAACACCCATTGATATGATTACTACCTCCGAAGTAGCAGTTTCTTTGACCATAGACGATACTACACACCTGCAAAACATCAGCGAAGAAATCAAAGAATTTGCCACCGTAGAGATAGACAGCGACCAAACCATCATTTGTATTGTAGGCAATAGAGTAGATGAGCAGAGGGCAGTAGCAGGCAAAATATTCACAGCCTTACAACACATTCCTATCCGAATGATTTCTTTTGGCGGAAGTAAACAAAATGTTTCTTTATTAATACAAACAAAGCATAAAATAGCAGCACTCAAAGCCTTACACGAAGGTTTATTTCAACATTCTTTAACCATTTAGAACAACAAACCCATGAAATCTGAACTACTAAAATTCCAAACAGCCCCTCAAGTAACGCTCATAGGCGAAGCTTGGGGCGATGCCCAAAACCCCACTGTATTGCTTTTGCACGGAGGAGGACAAACACGACACTCTTGGGGCGATACTGCCAAAGTATTAGCAGAAAATGGTTGGTATGCTATCGCTATCGATGCACGTGGGCATGGTGATAGTAGTTGGTCGCCTGATGGTATTTATAAAGATAAATTAGTAAGCGACCTCAGAAGTATCATTGAGCAACTCAATACTGCCCCTGCCTTAGTAGGTGCTTCTATGGGAGGGCTTACCTCTTTGATTGCCGAAGGAGAATCAGAAAAAAGCATCGCAAGTGCACTTATTTTGGTAGACATAGCCCCCAAAGTAGAACAGAAAGGCGTAGAACGCATTTTCTCTTTTATGAGTGCCAATGTAGATACAGGCTTTGCCACACTCGAAGAAGCTGCTGATGCCGTAGCGAAGTATTTACCACACCGCCCCAAACCAGCTACTATGGAAAGGTTAAGTCATAATTTGCGAAAAAGAGAAGATGGTCGCTATTATTGGCATTGGGATCCTAAAATATTGGAAGGTTGGAAAACCACAACACCAGAAGAAATCACTAAAAATACAATACGTCTATACGATGCTGCCAAACGACTCAAAGTCCCTACTTTGATAGTAAGAGGCGGAATGAGTGATGTTGTAAGTGAAAAAGTAATGGCTGAATTTTTAGATATGGTGCCCCATGTGGAGTCAGTAGATGTATCGGGGGCTGGACACATGGTAGCAGGTGATTCAAACCATGCCTTTACCAATGCAGTAATTTCATTTTTGAAGAAAAATTTTCCGCCTAAACAATAAAATAGCTACATTAAATACAATTGAGCAAAATACTATTTATACGGCTCCTATCATATTTTGGAAATAGGTGCGCATGAGTAGTATTATTTTTTGTGCATCGGGCACTCTTACGCGCTCTTTCAGTATTTTTTGAGGTGTTGAGAGTTGTATTTTTTTGAACAATCTCAGATAATAGATATATGCCAAATAAACACCTAAACGCGCGCCTTTGGGCAATTGTTTAATACCTTGCAAAGCATGGTCAAAATCTTTCTGAATGTCTTGCTCTATCATTTTTTTGGCTTCTAAGTCGAACTCTTGGAAATCGACCGAAGGAAAGTAAGTTCTTCCTCTGTCTATGTAGTCGCTTTTCATATCGCGTAGAAAATTTACTTTCTGAAAAGCTGCCCCTAAACTACGAGCGGGCTCTCTAAGTTGTTGGTATTGTTCTTCATTTCCCTCGCAAAACACGCGCAAGCACATCAGCCCTACTACTTCGGCAGAGCCATAAATATAGGTTTGATAACCTTCCGAAGTATAACTTTTTTCGTACAAATCCATTTCCATGCTATACAAAAAAGCATCTATCAATTCGCGTTCTATGTGGTATTGATTCACAACTGCTTGAAAAGAATGTAATACTGGATTGAGGCTGATACCTTGTTCTATAGCTTCATAAGTATCTTGTTTGAATTTTTCTAACAGATATTTTTTATCATGGGCATGAAAAGAATCTACTATTTCATCGGCATACCTTACAAAGCCATAGATAGCATAAACAGGAAGATGAAATCTTTTATGTAGTGTTTTGATACCTAAGGTAAACGAGGTACTGTAATGTTGTGTGATTAGTTTACTACATTCAAAGGTTGTTGTGTTATAGAGTTGTGTCATATAAAAATAGGCTAAAAAAATAATAATGAAGAACTACTATAATTTATACAACCTATGAAAGTGTAATTTGTTTGAATTGGTAGAACTATCGGCTAATGTCTAATATTTCAAGTTCTACTAAGCCTGCGGGCACTTGAATGGTTGCCGAATCGCCTACGGTTTTTCCTAAGAGTCCTTTTCCGATGGGTGATTGTATAGATATTTTTCCCTCTTTGAGGTTGGCTTCTTCTTCCGATACTAAGGTATAAGTTACTACAGTATTGGTTTTTTTATTTTTGATTCGTACTTTCGAGAGGATAGAAACTTTAGAAGTATCAATGTTGGTTTCATCTATCAATCGGGCATTGCTGATGAGTTCTTCGAGTTTAGCTATTTTAAGCTCTAAAAGACCTTGTGCATCTTTGGCGGCATCATATTCGGCATTTTCGCTGAGGTCGCCTTTGTCGCGGGCTTCGGCTATTTGTCGTGCTATTTCGGCTCTACCTTTTGTTTTTAGTTCTTGGAGTTCGTTTTTGAGTCTGTCTAATCCTTCTTGTGTATAATAAGATAGTTTACCCATATTTGTTTTCGTTTTATTGTATTTAAAAAAGTATAAAAAAAGAACGGCTTTGATTGACCGTTCCCTGATACTTGTATAATAATTAAGGGTGTGTTGTCAGTTCAAAGCGTTAAGTATGTATGATAGTAATTGGCTTTACTTTTTTTCATAGTAGGGTGCAAATATATTGATTTTTTAGAAATAAAGAGAATTTTTGCTAATATTTCTTACTTTATTCTTTTTTTTTGCTCAAAATATTTGCAAAAGAAATATTTTTTATAGAATTTTGCTCAAAAAAATAGCAAATTATAATATGGCAGTGGTCAATAAAAAAACAACAGCAATGAGAAAGATGAGTGCGGAGGCTCATTTTTCTGAACTTTTCACCTCACAAGGGTTGAAAGGGTTTGTACTTCTTTTGATTATTTCGTTCAACATGGTTGTTTTGCGCAATAGCTTTTTATTGTTAGCACCTACAATTAGCTTTTCGGGCGATTTACAATTAGATGCACTTCTTTATGGATTGTCTATCTCTATTTTGATGGTGATAGTACTTTTTCATGAAGAACAATGGGACAACATGCTCTGTCCGGGAGCTTTTGTCTTGTATTTCAATGCTTTTATCTTGGTTTTGTACATGAATTGGTTTGGTTGGCTTTTGGGCGAAGCCTTCACTCATTGGCTTTTGGGTGGTTTGATGAGTTTTATGCCTGTGTTGGGTTTATTTGTAATGGTGGTGATGCTAAAAAAATAAACAATTTTTCGTTTGCTACTAAAGAACCTATAAGTTTTCAACAAAACGTATAGGTTTTTTTATTTTATGCTTCTTTTTGACTTATTTGTATGATTTCGTTGAGTTTAAGCAGTGCTTCTACGGGCGATATGCTGTTGATGTCTATAGGGTGAATCACTTTTTTTATCTGCTCCCAAGTAGGGTGTTGGGGTTCAAATATTTTCATTTGTATCGTTTGTTTGGGCATATCTTGAAGCGTTTGACGCGTTTTTGAGTCTGTTTGGCTTCTGTCTGCTTCTAAAAGTTGCATAATTTCGTTGGCACGCAACACTACACTGCGCGGCATACCCGCCATTTGTGCCACATGAATACCAAAACTATGTGCTGAACCTCCTTCGGCTAATTTGCGAAGAAAAAGAATTTGATTGTTGGCTTCTTTGACCGTTACGTGGAAATTTTTAATTCGCGGAAAATCTTTTGCCAATTCGTTTAGTTCGTGGTAGTGTGTGGCAAAAAGTGTTTTGGGGCGGTACTTGGGGTGGTTGTGTAGGTATTCGAGTATAGCCCAAGCGATAGAGATACCGTCATAAGTGCTTGTACCTCTGCCTATTTCGTCCATAAGTATTAGGCTATTTTCGCTGAGATTGTTCATGATGCCTGCCGTTTCCATCATCTCGACCATAAAGGTTGATTCGCCTTGTGCTATATTATCGGAAGCACCCACCCGCGTAAAAATTTTATCTATGATAGCCATTTCAGCGGCTTCAGCAGGTACAAAAGAGCCTATTTGCGCCATCAATACTATGAGGGCTACTTGTCGGAGCAAAGCAGATTTACCTGCCATATTGGGTCCTGTGATGACTATAATCTGCTGATTTTCAGTATCTAAGAGTACATCATTGGGGATATAAGGCTCTCCTGCGGGGAGTTGTTGCTCTATGACGGGGTGTCTGCCTTGAGTGATACGAAGTATGTTTTCGGTAGTGATAGTAGGGCGTGTATATTGATATTTCAGGGCTATGTAGGCAAAATTATTCAAGCAATCTAACATGGCTATCACTTTTGCATTTTGTTGTATTGGGAGTATAAAATCGGCTACTTCTTCTACAAGGTCTTGATATATTTTTTGCTCCAAAATATTAATTTTTTCCTCTGCATGAACGATTTTGTCTTCATAAATTTTAAGCTCTTCTGTAATGTATCGTTCTGCATTTGTGAGTGTTTGTTTTCTAATCCAGCTCTTAGGAACTTTGTTTTTGTGCGAATTAGTTACTTCTAAATAGTAGCCAAATACTTTGTTATAGTCTATTTTCAAAGACGAAATACCTGTTTCTTGTACGGCATCTTGTCTTATTTTTTCTAAATATTGTTTGCTATTCTCTACTAAGTGATGCAATTCATCAAGTTCTGTATTTATATTGTTTTGAATGATTCCACCTTCGCTGATGAGATTTTTGGCATCGTTAAGAATTGTTTTTTCTATTTTTTGTGCTATGAATGAGCAATCTTGTAGTTGTGCTATGAATTTTTGTAGGGCTGGCGTATCTATTTTTTGGAGTATTTCTTTGACTTGTTCTATTTGGAAAAGTGATTTTTTGATTTGTAACAATTCACGTGGTTTTACACGCCGTGAGGCTACTTTTGAAATGAGTCTTTCCAAATCGCCTATGTGTTTGAAAGTAACATTGAGTTCTTCTATTTGGTCGCTATTGTTGGTAAAAATTTCTACTATTTGGAGTCGGTCTTCTATCCTATTTTTTTCTTTGAGGGGCAATGTGAGCCATTTTCGGAGGAGGCGTGCGCCCATAGGGGTTTGTGTTTTATCTAAAATTTTGAGGAGTGTTGCCCCATTTTCTTGCTGTGGATAAATGAGTTCTAAGTTGCGAATGGTAAATGCATCTAACCACATATAGCGTTCTTCTTCGATGCGTGCTATGGAGGTAATATGCTGTAAATGTGTATATTGTGAATCGTTGAGGTAGTGCAAAATAGCACCTGCGGCGGCTATGCCTATGGGGTAGTTTTCTATGCCAAAGCCTTTTAAGCTATTGACTTTAAAATGTTTGATGAGTACATCGTAGCCAAAAGAATGTTCAAAAAACCAATCATCTAAGGGGTATAGGTGGTATTGCTCTTGTAAATAGGCAGGAAAAAGGTGTTTTTGGGCTTTGCTCAGCAAAATTTCAGAAGGATTAAAACTTTGTAGCAGTTTTTGCACATAAGCCCAATCGCCTTGTGTGGTAAGAAATTCGCCTGTAGAAATATCGGTCAGGGCTATGCCAATTGTTTCTTTTTGTTGTGTAATAGCAGCTAAATAGTTATTTTTATTGCTTTCGAGCACGTGTTCGCTGTAGGCTACGCCGGGTGTTACTAATTCTGTAACTCCTCTTTTGACAATATTTTTTGTAAATCGGGGGTCTTCGAGCTGGTCACAGATGGCAACCCGTTGCCCTGCTTTTACGAGTTTGGGCAAATAGGCATCTAAGGCGTGGTGTGGAAAACCAGCCAAAGCAATTTCGGAGGCTGCGCCATTGTGCCTTTTGGTGAGTGTGATGCCCAATATTTGACTTGCAACAACCGCATCTTCGCCAAAAGTTTCATAAAAATCGCCTACACGCATAAGTAACAAAGCCCCCGGATACTTGGTTTTGAAACTTTGGTATTGTTTCATTAGAGGGGTTTCTTTGGCGTTTTCTTTATTTTGTTTGCTCATATTAATCCTTTTATAATTAATACATTATAAAAAAAGCGTGTTGTTTTTTGGCAAATATAAGAAAATGTATTGATTGGTGCTATTTTTATGGCAATCAATAAGAAAATTACATTAAGTGATTGTAATAATGATTGCGAAATTCTATGGGCGTTTTTTGGGTATGTTTTTTAAAATATTTAATAAAATTGGTGGGTTCATCAAAACCTAATTCGTAGGCAATTTCTTTGATGCTGTGGGTTTCGTGTATGAGCAAACGTTTTGCCTCTAACAAAATTCGTTCATCTATCATTTGTTTGGGAGTTTTACCCAAAACGTTGTGTGTGGCTTGGTGTAGGCGTTTTTCGGTAATGCAAAGTTTTTCGGTGTATTGGCTTACTTTTTTGAGTTGGACAAAATTTTGTTCTAATAAATCTTTGAACAACAATAAATACTCAAAATTCGCATCTTTTTGTATTTCTTTGAAACCTTGTTTTCGCTTGTGCCTTTCTGCCAAAAGCAAAAAATGATGCACATAGTTTTTCAACAGGGCTTGTTGTATATCATCTGTGGGTTGCTGTAGTTCCTCATCAATTTGCCTACAAATTGCTGTAAAAACAGGCATTTGCTCAGCTATTGAAAAATGCAGGTTTTCAAAAAAATCGTGAAACAAAATACTGCTTTCCAAAAAACGTTTGTCGTGCGCAGATTGGCAATAAAACTCCGCTGTAAAAATCAAAACTTTACCTTTATAAGCCAAATTTTTATCAAACTGATGTACTTTGTCTTTGCTCAAAAAAAGCAAGGTATTAGGCTGAGTATCAAGGCTTTGAAAATCTACACTATGCGAAATTTGGCACGCTTCGAACAAAAAAATGTGATAAAAATTGGTACGGTGTGGCACAAGCAAAAAATCCTTGGCGGTTTGGCAAAGGTTTTCCAAATCTACAATTTCTACTTGTAGTTTCTTTTCGGCTTTGAATTGGTATTTTTTGATGTGTTGCATTTACTTCTCAAAGATACAATTTTAAAAGATTTTCCGTATCATCACTTGCTATTTTGAGTTTGGGAAATCTTTTTGAAAAATATTTTGAGCAATAAATACATTATCAAATGTTTCAGATTTATTAAAGTTATGTTGTTGGGCTTGTTTAATTTATCACCGCATTTATTCTACCCCAAAGGTCATTATCAAAAGCAGATACAGCAAAATTTGGATTGGCGGGGTTAGAGGCATCTCCCATTCTTATGATTACCATTTTTTTACTTGGAATTACATAAATTCGTTGGTCATTTGCGCCCATTGCCGCATACATATCTGCTGGCGCATTGGGTACTAAAAAGCCTTGATAAACGGTTTGTTCGCCCGGAATCATAAAACTTGACTTTCCATTTAACCACCATAAATAACCATAAGATGGATTAATATTTTGTGAAGTCGCAATACTTTGATTAAAAAATGTTTCATTAATTATCTGTTCGCTGTTCCATTTTCCATTATTCAAAGCCAAAAGACCAAATCTTGCCATACTTCTGGTTGTGCTGTGGTAAATGGTGAAAATTATTCCAAAATTCCAAAATCCATCCATTCCTATTTTATTTTTTAATTTCTCGTTGAAATAGTTTTCAAACGTTTTATTGCTCGCATTGGCAATTACATCAGTCAGTTTTTGGAAAATATTACTATAAGCCCACCTTGTGCCTGCATCAGCAACATAAGTCAAGTTCGATTTAATTACATATTGTTTTGTATCATCATTGCCTGCTGTCATTGTGAGCAAGTTTTTTACAGAAATTAAATTTTCCTTTGCCAATGGCATATTTGTCCATTCTGTTCCTAAATAATCAGAGGCTTTATTGTTAATATTCAATAATCCTTCTTGTTGTGCAATTCCTGTAGTGGTTGCTACTAAGGTCTTTCCTGCACTATTCCATTCCCAAGTAGCCGTTGCATTATGCCCATTAAAATACTCTTCCATCACAATCCTTCCATTGACAAGAATCATAAAAGATTTAGTGTTTTTTTGTATCAAAAAATCTTTCAGAGGTTGAACAGCATTTTGATTCCAATTCAAACTCGATAAGGGCGTAGTTTCCCAAGCAGCACTTGTATTAGAAGGAAAATACATAGTTTCAGTGGATGTTGGTTGGATAACAACAGAATTTTTGCTACAACTTGAAATTGATAGTAATAGCACCATAAAAAAGATAAAAGACTTCATATCATTATTTTGATTTTTAATTTTCTAATTGGACATTTTATTTTCGAAATGGTTTAAAAGTGTTTAATGTAGTTTTACAAAGAGCAAAATTTGAAAAGTATTTACATTTGTAAAAAAAAGCTATTGGCAAACATAACTTTGTGTGCAGTTATTATTTTATCTTTCTACTTACCGAAATACCATTGTGGCTTACTTTTATGATTTTGGTTTCATAAGTGCCTAAATTTTCAAGGTACTTAAAAAAACGACCATCATCGCCAAAACCATCGGTTACGTTGTGCATCGTGTAAAGTCCGCCTACTTGTAATTTAGGTTCACAAAGTTTGAAAAAAGTAGTATAACCTTCGGCAGGTTGCGTAATCCAAGTAGCATCTGAAAATACGAAATCAAAAGTTTCGGTAAGTGTAGGAATAATTTGCATCGCATCACCCAAATAGGCATCAATCAAATGCGAAACGCCTGCTTCCTCAAAATTGCGTTTGGCTTTTTCGTGTCTGCCTTTGTCTATCTCGATGGTAATGACCTTGCCTCCCGTTTGGGCGACTGCTTTGGCAAGCCAAATAGTGCTGTGTCCTGAGGAAGTACCTATTTCCAAAACCATTTTGCAGTTGTTTTCTACAATTAGTTTTTCTAACTGCTGTCCGTCCTCAAAAGGCACATTGTAATCTGTCCAAGTGCCTTGCCGTTTTTCTAAAAAGGATTGAATTTCCATATCTAAATTTGATGAGTTTGTTGTTTGTTTTTTTGTAGTTTGGGCTTCGCAACTTTGAAAAAAGGTAAGCAAAACCAAAAGTGAGCATATTTTTCTCATAGGTTTCCTATTTTAGTAGCAATTCCTACTCTGGTTCTTACAAATACCTGATTGTCAATTTCTTGCGCTACAAAATACCCGATATTGCCTGCGGTAATAAAGCCTTGCGAATTTTCGGGAAAATACAGTTGGGCTATATTATAGTTGCCATCTGCCTCGCCTGCTTTGATTTGAGGCGGGCAAATAAAGGTATAATCAATATCCAATGGCACAATGCTTATCAAGGTTTCCCAATGGTCAGCGCGAGGGTACTGAAACATAGTAGATTGATTGGGCAAATCTTTGCGCATTGTCTTGAAATCGTGCAACAAAGAACCCGAACCCAACAGGCAAATAAAACGCTGTGAAGGTTCTATAAACTGAATGATACGTTTGGTAAGTGGTGCAACAACCATTGTACTATCATTCAAATCCATATTGCCTACCGCAGAAATGATGACATCTTGCCCCTGCATAGCCTTTTGGATACCTAACTCATTTTCAAGTGAGTCTTGTAAGACTGTCAAATTTTGATGTTGGAAAGGGTAAGTATCTTTGCGAATATAGACCGTAACGGCATTGCCAGCCTTCAAACTTTCGGCTACTATTTGGCTTCCTGCCAAACCTGTTGCCCCAAAAACGAGTATTTTTTTCATAATTTTTTTAGAAAATAAACTTGCCTACCCAAACCATATCAAAGTTCAGTAGGCAAGTAAAATTTTAGTTGATGCTGTCAATCGTGCCACTCACGGGATAAAATTCACCTGCTGGTTTTGAAATAGTACCCGTTACTTTTTTGTTCGCAAAATCGAACACGATAGATACCGAATAGCCACTGTCTTCAAGCCACGACATTAGCCAGAGGTCTTTGCCGATAGCACGTGCAGAAAAATTTTTCTGCTCTGCTTTTACGCCTTTCATTGCACCAGCCACACATTCGAGGCTGACAGAGTTATCATCGCGATACGAATTTTTGAATGAGCCGCCTGCAAAAGCTCCTTCCGTCCAAGTGTGTTGGATAGTTTTTCCATAAAAGGGATTTTCCATAATTTTTGACTTTTTTGATTGAGAAAATGAAACTGCAACAACAAATAGCGTCATTAGCAGCGAGAGAAGTATTTTTTTCATACTGCAAAGATACAGGCAAGAAGCCCTATGCTGTTAGTTCGAAATCGTCAAAAATTGGTACTATTTGAACATTTGATTTCTAAACTCAGAAGGTGTGAGTTGGGTGGCTTGTTTAAAAAATCGGGTAAAATAGGATAGGTCTTCAAATTGCAACTCAAAAGCAATTTCAGAAATGCTTTTTTCGCTATAATGCAAAAGGTATTTTATTTCCAAAATCCGTCTTTCTTGTATAATTTCGCCAGTAGTCTTGCCTGTGATAGCCTTTACAATCCGATTGAGATGTTGTTGTGTAAGGCTTAGTTGTTCGGCATAAAAGTTTGCTGTGTAGTTATTTTTGGCATATTGTTCTAAAAGTTGTTTGAACTTTTTGAACACCCATACATTTTGAGGCAAAGCATTAGGGTACTTTGTTTGTTGGTAAATGCGTTGGATTTGCTTCAAAAAAACAAACAAAAGACTACCTAAAATATTGTTTTCAGGCTTTTCTTGTGCCAAAAACTCCGATAGGAGCAGTTGCAAAGTAGGCAAGAGCAAGTTTTTGTGATGGACATCGAGGGCTAAAAATGGGTTTTGATAGGCATTGTCTAAATAGACCAATTCAAACAAAAAAGTCTTATTTGCTATGTTTTCCAATAAAAAATCTTCTGTAAAAAATAAGCAATAACCTTCTATGTCGTCCCAATTTTCAAATAAATGAAGTTGAGAAGGTGATATAAAAAACAGTGTGTCAGGCAATATTTCAAACTGCTGAAAATCAATATTTTGCTTGCTTTGCCCTTTGGTTATCCAAAGTATTTCATAAAAACTATGCTTGTGAGGAAAATCGAGGTTTTCGGGTTCGGGCATATCCTCAAACCTGCTTACCCAAAAGCCCGCTTGCTTATTCGTGAATTTTTCTATGCTGTAGGTTTGGAACATTATTAATCTTTTGAGGAGTTTAATGTTCTATCAACGAAAAAAGGTTTCCAAATTTTGTGTTTGAAAACCTTTTTATTATTGTGCAAATACCGTTTTTGGCTTTCAAAAATTGTTCTTTTGTTACGCCCGCTTTCAAATTAGCGGACTACTTCTACATATTATTTTTTCGGTTGTTTTTAGCCTTTTAATTGCTTCATAGCCGTTCCCCAATCTTCCAAATGGTGTACGGAAGTCAATTTGCCATCAATTACGGTGTGAAAATCAATAGACATAATTTTGAATGACTTTGTACCATCAGTAGGCAAGCCCATAAAATCGCCATTTGGCGTACCTGAAACCAAACTGCGAACTACATATTTATCTCCATCATTGACAATGTCTTGAGGCTCCCATTTCAGATCGGGAATCAGTTTCCAGAAAAACTCGACTTGTCCAATAAGTTGGGGTTTGCCTTTGCTTTCTACCGAACCGCTTGAAAGGAAATCATCTGCCAAAACTTCGTTTAATACCGCAGTAGGTGTGGTTTCTGTATTGACTGTGAGGGCTTTTTTGTAAAATGCCGTCAATGCTTCTCTGTTTTTGTCCATATTTGAAAAAAGTTTTATTAATGAATAATGGCACAAAAGTACAGTCAATTGAAGCCTTAAGAAAGGTAAAAATCTGCCTTTTAAAGGTAAATTTAATCTTGATTATTTTCTAATTGCTTTGTTTTATAAATATTCTAAAGGTTAAATTATCTCTAAAAGTATGATAAATTGTTTTTTGCAAAAATCCTATTAAAAGCAAATGATTATTTCTGAAAATGATTCCAGCCCTGTGCTTGAATAGGGACAGTTGTGTCTTGGGGTGTTTGTAGATAGATGCCTTTTTCAGGTGTAGTGATATAACCTATGGGAGTAATATTGGGGTGATTTTCTAAGGCAGCGTAGTCTTTTTGTGCAATCGTAAAGAGGAGTTCATAGTCTTCGCCTCCGTTGAGTGCGGCAGTGAGTGGGTTTATTTGCATAGAGAGTGCCGTTTCGTAGGTTTTTTCGTGTATAGGGATTCTGTCGCCTACGATGAGTGCGCCTACGTTTGATTGTTGGCAAATATGCATCATTTCCGAAGCCAATCCATCAGAAATATCTATCATGGAAGTAGGTACTATATTGTTTTTCGCTAATTCTTTGATAATA
Organism: Cytophagales bacterium; assembly: GCA_004293905.1. GTDB lineage: Bacteria > Bacteroidota > Bacteroidia > Cytophagales > Microscillaceae > RDZE01. Next base: position 18,964 of record RDZE01000024.1, read on the forward strand.
TCTGTGCGTGGTTCGGGTTTGAGTTGCCTTCCTACAATATATTGAAAATCAGTTAATTGTGGTTGCATTTGTGGGTTAGCAAGCCACACTTCTTTTTCGCGAATGAGTACTTGTAAGCCCATGTACGCGCCCCCTAAATCGCCTGAAACACAGATAATATCGTTGGCTTTCGCCCCATTTCTATAACTAATTTTATCATTATTGGCAACTCCCATCGCTGTGATAGAAATAATTAAACCTGCTTGTGAGGCGGTTGTATCGCCTCCGATAAGGTCTATTTGGTATTGTTTACAGGCGGTTTTGATACCTTCATACAGTTCTTCTAAGGCTTCTACCGAAAATCGGTTACTTACAGCAATACTAACAGTGATTTGGGAGGGAATAGCGTTCATGGCGGCTATGTCGGAGAGATTGATAGTTACTGCTTTGTACCCTATATTTTTAAGAGGAGCATAGGCAAGGTCGAAGTGAATACCTTCTATGAATAAATCAGTAGAAACCAACCAACTTTCTTGTTCGGTTTTTTGCAGTACTGCGGCATCATCGCCAATTGCTTTTCGAGTGAGTGAGTGTTCGTGGAAGAGTGTATTATTTTGGTTTAGGTGTTCTATCAATCCAAACTCTCCTAAAGTATTGATTTCAGTGCGTGTTTTACTCATAATGTTGGTGTTGTTGGTTGTATTTGGGCTAAAAATTGTTCAATAGTGAGCGCGTTACTAAGTTCGTACTCACCAATTTGGGTGCGTTCTAATTGACTTAAATAAGCACCTGATTGTAGGGCTACGCCAAAATCATAGGCAATACTTCTGATATAGGTGCCTTTGGAACAGTGAATGAGTGCTTTTACATGAGGCATTTCTATTTGTTTTATTTCAAATTGAATAATTTCTATAGTACGCGGATTAATGGTTGGGTTTTTCCCTTTTCGGGCTTGTTCGTACATTTTTTTCCCATCTACTTTGATGGCAGAGTAAATAGGGGGTATTTGCGCCTGAGTGCCTATAAATTTTTGCGCAGTAATATAGATAAACTCTGGTGTGATATGTTCTGTGGGGAATGTCGCTTCTATGGGAGTTTCGGCATCATAGCTGGCTGTAGTAGCTCCTAAACAAAATGTAGCTTCGTATTTTTTGGTAAGTGTTTGGAGTTGGTCTATTTGTTTGGTCATTTTTCCTGTGCAAATGATGAGCAGCCCTGTAGCGAGTGGGTCAAGTGTGCCTGCATGCCCTACTTTGATTTTTTTATTGAGTTTTTTGCTTAGGGCATACCTTATTTTATTGACCACATCAAAAGATGTCCATTCTAAGGGTTTGTGAATGAGTAGTATTTCGCCTTTTTCAAAATCGTAATTCATTAGAAATCAGGAGATTGTAGGTGTTTAAAATGCCCATTCATTTGAATAAGCTGTTTCGTTCTTTCTATCTCTTTTACCACAGGTAGGCTTTTCTTGAGGTGCTCTGTAAGAAAGACTTGCCTTTGTTCTTCACTCTCGATGGTGAGGAGTTCGTACTCTTGTTGTATGCTTAAGCCTATTTTATGGGCAATGTGATAAGATAAATTTTTTTCGGGGAGTTTATCTATGTCTATTTGTGCTTTTAATATTTGGTACAGTTCTTTAAGATAAGCCATAAGTTCTCTTTTGATGGGTTCATAAGGTGAATATTCTTGGTTTTCAGTCATATACACCAAGCCACCAGCGTAGAGTTTTCCTGCAACTGGATTGTTAAAACTTAATAACCTAAAGATATCTATTCCTTGTGTTCTAATGTCCATACGTCCATCACTATATATTTTGGCTATTTCAGTGATTTTTATTTCAGTACCATATTCATTCATTTTTCCCTCTATAAAAGAAGGTATTCCAAATGTTGATTGGTTTTCCCATACTTCTCTGATAAGTTGTCGGTAGCGTGGTTCGAAGATGTGTAGGTTTAGGTTTTCTTCGGGGTAAACAACCAAATTGAGTGGAAATAGGGGCAAAAATTTTTCCATGACCTTTTTTATTACTCGTGAATTTCTACCCTCAGACCTACTTTTTCGAGATTGATGAGTGGGTTTTGTCGCATGTATTGTTTTAACTTGATGGTATAGATGCCTGTTTTCTTAAATTTATATTTTGAAAGTGCGATGAGTTGGTGTTGAAATGTATTTTTGAACCATGCTTTTTCTCCGTAGGGTTCGCCTGTTTTTGGGTGCACGAGTGCAGTATGCTGTAGGGTAGAGTCTATGGTTTTTTGATTGGGGTCTATGATATAATATTTTACATAGAGGTTATAAAAAGGATACTCTAAGTTATTTTCGAAGAGGTAGTAGATGTCGTATTTTTGGGTAGTATCAGTGATATTTACCTGAAAGGTATAGGGTTGGTCGGCAAACCATTTTTTATTGTTTACTTCTTCTACCTTTTCATATACGACTGATTGTTGGCAGGAAGTAAGTACCAACATTGTGCATAGAAAGGCTAACCATTTATTTTTTATTAGATTGATGATTTTGGCTACCATTGTGATTATTCTTCGGTTTGTTCTTCTTTCTTCTATTTTTGTTTTTGTTATTTTTGTTTTGTTTTTTCTCTTCGCGTGCTATAAGAGGTTCGTTGGTTTTTTTCTCAATGATTGGGGCTTCATTGAGGTCTAATGATTCTGGGATTATTTGTTGGCTATTAAGTTTTTGTATTTCTAAGACGCGCTCAGTGCTTACGGGTATCCAGTCGGTTTCAGCGTTGTAGGCAAACCACATTATTTTTTTGAATATATCGGTTTTATGGAGTATGGCTAAACCTTTTTTAGTTTGTAATGGTGTGTTTACTTCTGGTATATCTTTGAGGGCTTCCATATAAGTGTCTAACTCATAATTTAGGCAACATTTTAAGCGTCCGCATTGTCCAGATAGTTTTGCGGGGTTGAGCGATAAATTTTGGTATCGTGCGGCAGAGGTTGCTACGTTTTTGAAATCGGAGAGCCAAGTAGAGCAGCAAAGCTCGCGCCCACATACACCTACCCCGCCTAATCGCGCGGCTTCGTGTCGGAGGCTTATTTGTCGCATTTCTATCCTTATCTTGAATTCGGAGGCAAGTACTTTGATGAGTTCACGGAAGTCCACTCTATCATCAGCAGAGTAATAGAAAGTGGCTTTGCTATTGTCAAGTTGTATTTCTACGTCAGAAAGTTTCATTTCTAAGCCCAATGTTTTAGATATTTCGCGTGTGCGGTACATCATGGGGAGTTCTTTCTTTTGTAGTTCTTCTAATTTTTGCAGTTCTTCGGCGGTTGCAAATCTGATGATTTTTTTTATTTCTTCGTGGTCTTCTGCAATATTCTTTTTTTTCATTTGTAGCCTTACCAATTCTCCCTGTAGAGCTATATGTCCGAGATGATAGCCTCCTGTGGTAGATTCGACGATGACGGCATCGCCTGTGATGAGGTCTAATGCTTGGGTATTTTTTAGAAATTCTTTTCTTCCATTTTTGAATCTTACTTCTACAAAAGGAAAACGCTCATTGGGGGCAAAGTCCATATCGATGAGCCAGTCGAAACTATTGAGTTTGTTACAGCCGCCTGTTCCGCAACTGCCATTACTTTTACAGCCTGCCACTGCTACATTGCCGTTGATTCTATTTTTTACGCCACAGCCACCTGTGGCACAACTTGCACATCCCATAGTTTAATTTTGGTTTTTTTTAGTTTTCTTCTATTTCTGCCTCTGCTTTGCGTAGAGGTATTAAATTGTCAGGTATTTTTTCGTTTTCGGGTATGTAGGGGAATACTTCGATGAGGCTACTTTCGGCAATGCTCACAATTTGTATGGGCACTAACATGGTGCCAAGATTGTCTTCTATGCGTTGGTAGGCTTCTTTTATGTTTTCTGCTGTTACGAGCATGTATTGGTTAATTTTCTTCTCTTTTTTACTTTTTTCATCGATGGCTATAAAACTTACTTTGCATTTATACCATTTGGAGGAGTCTTCGAAGTAGAATATTTCAGAGAAATTGCTTTTACTAAGGTTTGTAATCACAAAATCACCTTTGAGTATGCTGCCCAATTCTTGGTAGATACGGGCTTCTGCTTCTGTAAAACTAACGGCATCAACTAAGTAGGATTCTGTTTTTTTCTCTACTTTGCCTTCTTCATTTTGGATTTGGTATTTGAGTGTACAGAGGAACCAAGTTTTCATGTGTGTGTGTTTGTATCTGATATTGTCATACAAAGGTAGGTATTTTTTTATAAAAAAGAAAACCTATTCTCCCAAGAGGGAAAATAGGTTTTCTTGTATTTTGTATGATGAATAATCGTTGGATTATTTCAAAGCATCTTTGTACTCAGCAGAGTTACGTACTTTTGCAAATACAGGGTCTGCGGCAGCTTTAGTTTTCAAGTTGCTATTTTTACCGAAAGCAGCTACCAATTGGTTTTTCATTTCACCTAATTGGTTGTTTTTCATAGCGATGATAGCAGCTAAGTAGTTAGCATCACCGTCTTTGCTGTTTTTCTGGATAGCAGCGTTGATATCAGCAGTAGCACCAGAGTTGTCGCCACGTAGATGACGAGCAAGAGCTCTGTTGAATAATGCAGAGTAAGTATCGCCAGCAGCAGTAAGAGCTTGTACAGCTTCTTCGTATTTAGGGCTTGCTTTGCTGTCAGCAGCGCGGATAGCTAAGTAACCTTTTGCACCATTGATAAGTTTAGTGATGCGAGGGTTAGTAGAGTTGAAAGCTATAGCTTTTGCTAAGTATTTTTCAGCTTCGCTGTTGTTTCCTTCATAGAAGAATACCATTGCCATATTGAATGTATTTTCAGCAGTTTCTTTTTTGCTGATAGAAGTTTGGATAGCAGTTTTAGCTTTTGCTACGTTAGCATCTTTAGTTGCTTTGTCGCCAGACATTGCCATCATATCCAAATATACTGCACCTAAGTTGTTGTACATTTTCCAAGTAGGGTACTCTTTTACGCCAGCTTCTAAGTAAGCAGCTCTTTTTGCGCGGTCAGGAGTATTTTCTACTAAGGTAAGGTATTCAGCTTCGCTCAAAGAAGAAGCAGGTTTTTTGCCAGCTACTACATCAGTAGCGATTACTTCCATTTCAGCAGGAGTTTTTTTGCCACCAGCCAAAGTGATTTCTACGCGAGAGTAACGCATTTTAGGATATACTTCGTTTTCTAAGGTGTTGTAGTAAGGCTTTTTAGAAAGTTCCATTTCACATTCTACAAAAGATTTTTTACCAGCTTTACTTTCTTCCATAATCTTTTTTGCCTCATTTTTTTGGTCAGCAGTCAAAGAACTTTTGTCTACTAATTCTTTGAACTCGTCTACTGTCATTACTAATGAGCGCAAATTGACATTTTTCATGTCTTTTGTAACTATCATAGAATTGTATTTATCCACATCCTCTTTTTTGTAGTTGTACAACTTCATTTTTTCAGCGAAGTTGTCAGCTAAATTTTGAGCACGACCTTTAACTAAGTTCGTATTTGTAGATTCACTACCTTCAGGTGAGTGAGAAGCAACAACAGTAGCAGTAAATGTAGGTACTTTTTCTTTTACGAAAAGGTCAATTACTTCTATTTGCTCTTTGTTTTTCACTACTACACCGAAATCTTTTTTCGCTGTTGAGTTACCTTTTTCATAGTCTAAGCGAACTTGTTTTTTGCTGTCGCTTACTGTGTACTCAGGATCAGCATAAGCGAAAGGGCTATCGCCTTTTCCGTCATACATTTCGCTGATAGGGCTTTTCACCATCAAGGTAGTTGTTACGATACCGATAGCGTACATTTGGTCGGGTGTGTTCATGATACGAACTGCGCCAGCACCATCTTCTGTAGGGAATTTTTTAGATTTTCCGTTTTTAGGAGTACTTACTACACCTTTGATCCAAAGACCGCTAACATTGTATTTAGGGTCATATTTGAAGCTACCATCTTTAGTAAGTGTAGGAGCTTGTGTTTGACCAGCGTATTGGTTACCATCGGCAGAGATAGTAGTGATTTTCATCTCATCTTTGTTGGCATCGCCATCTTTTTGAGTGTTGATGTCACCAGGACGGATGTAAACTTCCATGTCGTACTTTGTGTCTTTTTTCATCATAGTCACAGGGAGTACAGCACTCATTTTAAAAGGTACGTTAGTACCGTGCAATTCTAAGGGATTGGGATCGACTGTCAATTTTTGGTCTTTCACCAACTTCACCATGCCTGCTAGAGGGTCGCAGCTTGTGAACCATACTGCAGTACTCATCAAGGCAAGTCCGAGGAGTAGTTTTTTCATTTGATTCATAGATTTTAAATTCTGTTTAGGATTGTTACGAAACAAGTAAAACTTTTGATTGTGTACTAAATTTTTCTGCAATTTTAATACAAATTTTTCAAATACAAAAAAATTTTACTAATTTTGCAATACAAAAGAAAGATATTCTAATTGTAGTTGCAAATTTTTAGCGGTTTTTTTTTGTAAAAAGATTTTTTATGATAAAGTATATTCAACATTTTTTTGAGCGTAGAGCCTTTGGGGTTTGCGCTTGGTTGGGTGAGCGTATGGGGATATCTTCGGCGAGTGTTCGCCTTTCTTTCATTTATGTTTCTTTCCTCACTTTGGGCTCTCCATTGCTCTTATATTTAATATTGGCTTTTTGGGTCAATGTTCGCAAACATACGCGTAGAAGCTATATTTGGGAGTTCTAATATAGTGTTTCTATTATATTTTCCAACCAATTACTAAAACATCATCGGTTTGTGATTTTCCTTGTTTCCATTGATCAAAAGTGGTTTTAAGGATTTCTTTTTGCATGTTAGCAGGCTTTTGGGCTATCTCTAATAAAAGTTGTCGGAAGTTTGATTTCATATACTTTCGGTCTTTTTCGCCTCCAAATTGGTCTTGGTAGCCATCAGAAAAGATGAAAAAACTATCATTGGGCTGTGTGGTGATTTGGTGCATTACAAAAATTTTATCTTTGTGTAGGTGAGAACTTCCAATGGGGAGAGGTGTGGCTTTGATTTGGTGCATTTCTCCACCGCGAACATAGAGTAAAGGATTATTGGCTCCTGCATATTGTAAATTATTCGTTTTTTCGTCTATTTTTACTATAGCTATGTCCATGCCATCGTGAATAGGTTGAGGGTTTTCGGGGTTGCGTAGTGCTTCATTGACCAATCGGTCTAATTGGTGTAGAATGGCATCGGGTTGGTAAATTTCTCTATTATGCACTATTTCATTCAAAAAATCACAACCGATGACGGTCATAAATGCGGCAGGAATTCCGTGCCCTGTGCAGTCAGCGGCTACTATGATTTTGAAATGTAGGTCTTTTTCTTCGTCTTTTATTTCGGCAAACCAATAAAAATCGCCTGCTACGATGTCGCGTGGTCTGAAGAAAATAAAAGCGTCTTTGAATTGTGCTGTAATTTCACTTTGGCTGCCTAAAATACCTTTTTGTATGTTGCGGGCATATTCTATGCTTTCTTTTATTTGTTGATAGGCATATTCTATTTCTTCATTTTTTTGTTGTATGGCTTCTTGTTGTCTTAGTATTTCTTCGTTTTGTTGTTCTAATTCTATTTTTTGATTGAGTATTTCATCGGTTCTTTCGGCTACTTGTTTTTCTAAGAGCGTATTTTGTTGTGCGAGTATTTCTTGTTTTTCTTTTTCTTGTTGTACGTTTTTTTCTGAAAGTTCTTGCACTTTTCGGAGTTGTTGCCAAAGTTGTTTGTTTGTATAGGCAAAGTCGCGTGCTAAATAAATAGACATAGACGCGGAGATGCCCAATATGCCTACATATCTTACGAGCATATTAACAATTACAGGCAATACCAACCAACCGCTGAATAAACTCAGGAGTGCAGAATACCAAAATATGAATAAGATAGAAGCCATTACGCCTAAGCCTACTGTGAGTGCTCCTTTTTTGCGTTTCTTGATAGATACTATGGTTACTCTCAATACTTCTAAAATGGCGACTGTATAGAATAGATATGCCATAATATTGGTCAGAAATGCATTCAAGCCTACAAGAATAGTGGCTGAATAGAGTGCTACAATAAACCAATATTGGCGTGGAAGTTCGTTGTAAAAAAGTGTATAGAGTAGTCTTACTACCATCAAAATACTTGTAGTGGCAAAGATAAAATTGACAATATTGATAAAAATTACTCTATCTATAGTGTGGCTTTGCTTGTGAATATACTCTAAGAAGAAAGTAACTCCTAAGGTAAGGCAATAAAGAGCATAATAAAAATTGCCTTTTTGTTGGGGGTAAAAAATAAAAATAATGAGGTGGAGTAAGCCTAATGCTGCCAATGCACCAAAAATGATAACATTAACAAATAGTTCATTGAGGGTGAAGGTATAAAAAGTAGAAAGTGTATCATTGAGTGGGCTGATGGAGAGTTTAAAACCTGCTGTGCGGGCAAATCTTCCATAACGTTGGTAAAGTTGCCAAGCATTGCTACTTGAATAGCGAATGGCTATTACTTGTTCTTTTTGGGCTTCAAACTCTATACTAACTGGATAACCAAAAGGGCTGTATTTTTTTTCTTCGGAGGAGTTTGGGCTTACAACGCCAAATTGGTGAATACGCTTACCATTGAGGTATATTTCGGAAGCACCCCGCTGCCATAAGCGTAGTGAGAGGTGTTTGTTCCAAAGTGAACTATCTACTGTTAGATGCAAGCGAAACCAAGCGATGCCCTCAAAATCGGTAGTAGAAAGGCTATCGAGCCAAAGTTGTGGGTTGATGGTTTTCCATTTTTTATCGTTAAATTCAGGTTTTGCCCATTCAAGATTGTCGCCTTTGTGGTATACCCAACCCGATGATAAAAACAACTCTTGCGAAGTCAATTTGATTACTTCATCAGAAGAGGTTTGCCTTCTTTGTGCTTGGGTTGAAAAATTAATGACCAAACAAAGTAACAACCCACCCAAAAAATGTAATGGTTTTATCATAGCATTGCAATATACATATAGAGAACAAAAAAAATAAAAAAAATAACTCTTTTTGTAGGGTATTTTTAGTTATTTTAACTATTTTCACTTCCCTAACCTTACAAATTACAAAATTAATGCAAGAAATTCAAAATTTTGAAAAACTTATCCAAGAAACCCAACATCACCCTACTTGGAAAGCAACCGATAAGTTGGCACGGTTAGAACCCTTGTACCAATCATTGATAGAGCGGCTACTTTATCTCAATGCGCCCGACGTAGCCGCCACACATTGGAAACAATTTTTGACTTGGGCGCAAGACCATCTCCCCGAAACCCTCCAAACACATGCTGAGTGGTCTATTTACTTAGCGAATTTGTACGTAAAGAGCAATCTATGGGCAAAAGCAATGGCGATTTATGAAGAATTGGATACACAACTACCTGAAAACCAACAAGGTGTCATTTTTTATTTGAAGGGCAATGTAGCATTATTACAACAAGATTACGAAGTAGCCGAAAAATATTATAGAGAAGCACTTGTGTTATACGAAAAGTACCAACAAGAAAACGAAATGGGTGTTTTATATCGCAATTTAGCCCTGCTTTATTATTACCAAAAAGACAATAAAAATGCCTTACTTGAGTTTGAAAAGTCTATAGAGATACTCTTTGAAACCCACCAATATAGTGAGCTATCGGGTACTTTTTTTAATCTAAGAGTCTTTTTGGCAGAAGCCATGAGCCTCAGCAATAGAAATATTTATTACCAACAAAAAATACAAGAAGCAGAAACAAGGCAGAAAAACACCGTTGGCGCTTTTTGGTACTATCAATGGACATTGCAACAACAACAAGAAAAACCTCAAGAAGTATTAGCCTATTGGGAAAATGCTTTGCAAAAATTTCTGAAAAGTAATGTACTCTATGAAGTAGGCAATGTATATTATTATCTTGGGCATTGGTACGATTTAGATGGGCAAACTCGAAAAGCATTAGAAAGATATATCAAAGCCTTACAATATATGTTGAAGTACGAAAACTACGAAAACATAGGCATGGTTACTTACTATCTCGAAATAGCTTATGAAGACAGCCATAATCCTGTATTGCAAAAAGAAATAGATGATTTGATAGCGCAAGTAAGAGCCAAAGGGCTTTATAATACTACTGATGGCGAAACTGATGAAAATACGCCTCCGCCCAACACACAAGAGCTACTCCAAAACCTCATAGAACAAACGCATGAGCAAGAATATACAACACTTTTGACTGCATACCAACAATTAAAGCCCAATGCTTGGGCTGAAATAAGTGTTGCATTTTTAGAAAAAACACATCAACTACTGACTATTTTAGGAGAGCAAAAGAAATACAAACTTTGGAAAACACCCAAAATAAAAAAAGCAGAGGCTCTTTTTTATCAAATTTTAGAAGATTTGAACGCACTCTTTGGCGATAATGAGGTGCAAGAAGAAATGATGCTTTGGTGGGAAAAAATAAAACAAATATAAAAAAAAATGATGAAATTTTCGCAAAAAAAAATCATCATTTTTAATTCTGTTAACGCCTGTTATCAGGTCATTTTTTGCAACACTTAGGTAGTTTGTCGTAGGCTTCTTTGGTGGCTTTTTGCTCATCGGCATCATAGCCTACTTGTGTGATTGCTAAACGAATAGCATTGACATCAACTTTGTTTGAGTTGAAAATGACTTTTACTATACTTGTGTTTATATCTACTAAGGCAGATTTTACACCATCTACTTCTCCAAGTGCATTTTCTATTTTTTCTTTGCACATTTCGCATTGGGCAGAGGTCTGAATGCTTACCTCTTGGTTTCCATTGGCTTTTTTCTGTGCATTGGCAATGTAGTTAATGCTTACTAAGCATATTGCTACTAAAAATAAACGTTTTAACATAAAGATAAATAAAAATTAAGGGTTTATAAAAGTGAAAATAAAAAGCGATTAAGGTTTCCAAGTATCCCATTGAAAGCGAACGCCTGTATAAACCATTCTTCCCATGACAGGTGCATAAATCAATCCTGCATCAAAGTGTTCGCCATGGGGTTGGTCGGCAGCCATAATAGGCATATCTTGCATATAGTTGGCTAAATCTTCTGCACCTACATAAAAAGCCCAATTTTTCCAATTTTTAGTAATCTGCATATTCAGCAGTATGAATTCGGGGCTATAAGAAGGTAATTGCATATCAGCAGGCATTTGTCTGGTGTTAGGTAGGCGTTGTGCCCCTACATATTCAGCCGTGAGGTCAAATTGCCAAGCATCTTTTTTAGTACTATATGCCAAATTAATAAATGCTCTGTGTTTGGCAACAAAAGGAACTTCCATAAGTTGGTTGCTGAGAGTAGTTTGAACATCATAGTATTTGTATGCCATCGTAACATCAAAGCGTTTGAATGGCTCATAACTAACTTGTGTTTGGAAACTATTGGCAAAAGACAAACCACGAAGGTTATAAAACAGCACCTCATGTGAATTGTTGTCTAAGTCCATCACAATTTGATTTTCAAACTGTGTTCTGTAAAAATCAACCGTTAAGATTCCAGTATAACCATTGATAAAAAAGCGTTGAGAAAGACTTGCTCCATAGTTCCAAGCAATTTCGGGTTGTAAGTTGGGTTCTATGTATAGTTTTCGGCTGCTTATCAGATAGCTGTTGCCTTCTATGATAGGATTCGCAACCCTAAACCCGCGCCCTCCTGAGAGTCGCAAGGTAGTATTGTCATTGATATCGTATTTGATATGCAAACGAGGCGAAGGAATGTTTCCATAAAGATTGTGAAAATCGGTACGAAGCCCTGCTACTAAAACCCAACTTTCGGAAGGTTTGAAAGTATATTCGGCAAAAATACCCAAAACGGTTTCTTCTCTTTTTCTGATAAAAGTTTGACTTCCTGAGGATAATAAATTTTCTTGGTAATTTTCCTTATAGTTGTCTATAGTGATATTACCGCCTATTTTGAGTTCGTGTTTGGGCGCAAATTTATTTTGGTAGATTAAGTTTGCGTTCCAATATTGTTGTTCGGCTTCGTAGTTATTCATTCCCCAAAAGCTATTTTGGTCGTGCCATACTGCTGTAGTAGTGAGGGCAATGCTTTGGGTTGGTTTTTGGCGTGGCAAATAGCCCAATTTACTAAATACTTGTAAGCGATTGGTGGTAAATCGTACTCCGTAGGGGCTACTAAAAGAGCGTTGTTGGTCTGTAGCAAAAAGGGTTTGTCCTCCTATTTTATCATCGGTGAGTGCTTGTATGCCCAATTGCCACATAAAATCTTTAGAGGCAAACATTAACCTTTGCAAAACATTGAATTGCGTAAAACGGGGTATATCTTGAAATCCGTCTTGGTTGTTGTCTACTTGTTGGCTTAAATCACTGGCATGAAGCAATGTGGCTATGCTCCATTTTTCTGAAAGTTTGATGTTTATATTTGCATTTCCTTCTATACGTCCTGCAATGTTGGTATAAAAGTTAAGTAATAATGCTTCATTTTTAGGAATTTCGCCATAGTCTATGTTAATTTGCCCTGTGATGGCTTCATAACCATTGATTACTGAGCCTGCGCCTTTGTTAATGTCTATGGATTTTATCCAAGTACCGGGTATAAAATACAAACCACTTCTTGCGGAAAGCCCTCTGATAGCGGGCATGTTTTCGGTCATGAGTTGTGCATATACACCATCTAAGCCCAGCATGCGTATTTGTTTGGTGCCCGATACTGCATCGGTATTGCTTACATCTACGGAGGCATTGGTTTCAAAACTTTCGGAGAGATTGCAGCAAGCGGCTTTTTGCAAATCGCGCGTGGTGAGCGTTTCCGATTGTATGGTTTCTACTGAAAGAGTTTTAGAGGCTTTAATTTCTACACTTTCTAAAGATACTTCAGAGGTGAGGTATATTTCTATGGGTTTTTGGGGCGGTGCAGTTAGGAGGAGCGTATCGGTACGATAGCCTACATAGCTGATTATGAGATGTATAGGATATTGGCTTGTTTCTATAGTGAAGTAGCCCTCTGCATTGGTAGTAACTCCTTTGTTCGTTTCTTGAATGATGAGATTTGCACCTATAAGTGGGCTATCGGCTTGTTCGTTTTTTTCTTTTACTACTCCATTGATGTTTTGTGCTTGCAGTAAAATAAATTGTGTTAGTAGAATTTGTACACCAATATAAATGATGATTCTTTTTTTCATGAATATATTTAGGATTAATAGTTTAGTAGTATGAGAATAGAAGTAACTTTAGCTCATTTGTTGTCTTTTTCAAGAAACTTGATAAGCTAACTACATACACTATTAGTTATATTCTGAAAGATTGTTTTTGGATAAGAATTAGTGAGCCACTTCTTGTAAAAGGAGGTGAAGTATTGGCGCAAGAGGTTAAATTTTGTGAAGTAGGTATGACGCAAGCTGTAGTTGGCGCAGCAGGAATGAGATTGGGGAAGATAAAAAAGCTAATTTTTTCTATCTTCAAGGTTTGATTAGGAGCTAAAAAACCATCAGTGGGAAAGTAATAAAAGTTGGTTTTTTCTTCGCAGCAACTTTTTTGGGAGGGAAGTTGACTTTCAGTTGATTTTTCGCAACATTTATGTGGTTTTTCAGAATGGGTATCTATATAAATGCTACTTTGTTGCTCTGACATCATAGTACAATGCGTACTATATACCCATATACCTACTGTAATGAACAGAAAGTAAAAACTAAGCGCAATGGCAGATATTTGGGTGATTGTCTTTTTCATAACTAACTTGACTATAGAACGCAATAGTGTTCTAAAAAGTTTGTTTCAATACTATTTTTTTAGTTTTAATCGGTTTTTATTGTGCTTTTATATAGTTGATGATGGCTTCGAAGTAAGCATCTGCTACTTCTACTACTCTTTGTGAGGTGCGAACGCCTGCTATTTCTATGTTTTTTTCACTAAGAGCTTGGCATTCTTTGATATTGTCTTGGAAAAGGCTTTCGCCGTAGCATAGTACGCCATTGACGCGGCGTGTGAGTGTGAGATTGCGAGCGTATACACCTTGTGCGTCAGTGGTGAGTGATTTTGGATAATTGGTTGAGGGGTCAGTAGGTACTTTCAGATTTTTTTCAAAACTTTGTAATACGATTTGTGAAAGTGATAATGAATTTTCGATATCATCACTAAGGAGTAATCTTAAAAAATGGAAACGGTCTTCTTTTTCTTTGAGTTCATTTTTAAGAAATCCGCCTCCGATGAAAGCCATATTAAAATTTTTTTCTGTGGGTCTGTTCCAAGGGTCGTTAGCACCGTCTACGTTGTAGTGAATGATGAGTGTGAGGTCGGGGCGGAATCGGTTGATGATTTTGGCGCGTTCGGCAAGTTCTTTGAGTCGAAATTCGTCATAAAAAATGCGTGATTTGAATTGTTTTTCACTTTCATTGGTCATTTTTTTGAATTTCGCTTTATTGGTTTCAAACCACTGATCGAAGGTGATTCCGAAAGCTGTACTGTGTGGGTCGTTGCGTGTGAGCATGACGGTAGCACCAAGACTTTCCAAGCGCATTTTTAGAATTTTGGCAGTAGAGAGGGTAAGGTCGGCTTCATAGAAGGCTATTTTTTTGTAACCTAAGTCCATTTCTATGTATTTCCATTCCATTTTGGCGGTTTCCATGTCGCCGCCTACGTGTCCGGGGTCAAGGGCTATTCGTACATTGGTAAGGGGTTTGAATACTTGCATATCCCAATTAAGTACATAATCGGGCTTTTTGAGAGTATGCATGAGGGTTTCGGGCGATTCTTTGTTTTGATAGAGTTGGTAGGCTTGTTCTACGTTTTGTTTCACTAAGGCTCTAAATACAGCTAATTCATTCCAAGAAAGGTAGTATTCTATTTTGTCTATTTGTCTATCTTGTGCGGAAGCATAGACAGCTACTCCTGAGTTACCAATCTCGATGTGTGTTTTTATCTCTTGGTCGTAGGCGAGGTATTTATTGAGTTTTTGTTCGTAATACTCTTTTAGGTATATGTTGTTTTTGTTTTCTTGTGCGTTGGCAAAGTAGGTACTAAAATAACTGAGGCAAAGAAAAAGAATTAGGTTTGCTTTCATATTTTATTTTAAAGATTCATTTTTTCTTCTAAATTAATCAATAATTTGAGAAAAAGTGTGGAGAGTAAAAAAAAATGACAGCCCCAAAACATTTTTTTTCGGGGCTGTTCTTAGATTAAGGTTGAGTGTTTTTGTTATTCCTCTTCTTCTGCGAAGGCTTCTAACATTTTTTGATAAAGTTCTTCTGCTATTTGCTCATTTTCGATGATATATCTTGCGCCTATGTATTTGGTAGGATTTTGGTCTTCGTCTAATACAGGCGATATGATGGATTGAACCCAATAGTAAGAGCCGTCTTTTTTTCTATTTTTGATGATGCCCTTGAAAACTTTACCTGTTTTGATAGTTTGCCATAATTTTCTGAAAACGGAGGCAGGCATGTCGGGGTGTCGAAGCATGTTGTGTGGTTGCCCGATGAGCTCTTCTAATGTGTATTGTGATATTTCTGAAAGTTTTTCATTTGCATATATAATGTTTCCATATAGGTCTGATTCTGACAAGATGGTGGTGAGGCTGAAAACTTTTTCACGGGCTTCTATGTCTTGTTTTAATGCTTGAATTTGCAGCATTTGTTTGCTCATTTCGTCTTGTGTGGTAGATATTTCTTCCATATTTTGCCTTAGTTCTTCTTCTTGTGTTTGGGCAGTATGGAGTAAATGTTTTATCTCGGTGATGTCAGTAGCGAATTTAAGAATGCGCTCTATATTGCCATTTTTATCTAACACAGGTGAGTAAGTAGCATTCAAGATAACAGTATCGCCATTCTTTTTGACTCTTACACATTCGCCGGGTTGTTTGATACCATTTCTTAGGTTTTCCCAAAACTGTTGGTATTGTTCGGAGTTTCGTTCTTCATAACTTACCAAAGTGCTATGATGTTGGTTTTGTATCTCTTCGGGTTCGTAGCCAAATAGTTTGTAAAATGCAGGATTGGCATCTTTGATTATACCTTCGGGCGAAAACTCTGCACCAATGATACTACTATCGTTGAGGGCTTCCATTTGTGCATCTAATCGGGCTTGTTTTCTATACATTTCATCTTGAGTGGTTGTTATTTCTTCCATATTTTGCCTTAGTTCTTCTTCTTGAGTTTGGGCAGTGTGGAGTAAATATTTTATCTCGGTGATGTCAGTAGCAAACTTAAGAATGCGTTCTACGTTGCCATTTTTATCTAACATGGGTGAGTAAGTGGCATTGAGAATAACTATTTCACCATCTTTTTTGATGCGTGTATATTCGCCGGGTTGTTTGATGCCATTTCTTAGGTTTTCCCAAAATTGTTGGTATTGTTGGGAGTTTCGTTCTTCATAACTTACCAAAGTGCTATGGTGCTGGTTTTGTATCTCTTCGGGTTCGTAGCCAAATAGTTTGTAAAATGCAGGATTGGCATCTTTGACGATTCCTTCGGGTGAAAACTCTACATTGATGATGCTACTATCGTTGAGGGCTTCCATTTGTGCATCTAATCGGGCTTGTTTTCTATACATTTCATCTTGTACAGATTGTAGCTCTTCCATGTTTTGTCTTAGTTCTTCTTCTTGCGTGAGTAGTGTTTCATTTTGGTAATGAGCCTCTCTGAGTAGTTTTTTGATGGGTGATACATCTACCGCAAATTTAAGAATGCGTTGTACATTACCATCTCTATCTAACACGGGTGAATAAGTAGCATTGAGAACGACTATCTCACCATCTTTTTTGACGCGTGTATATTCACCGGGTTGTTTGATACCATTTCTTAGGTTTTCCCAAAATTGCTGATATTGTTGAGAATTTTTTTCTTCAGGGGTTACTAATAGGCTGTGGTGCTGGTTTTGTATTTCTTCGGGTTCGTAGCCAAATAGTTTGTAAAAAGTAGGGTTGGCATCTTTGACCAATCCTTCGGGTGAAAATTCTACACTGATGATGCTACTATCGTTGAGGGCTTCCATTTGTGCATCTAATCGGGCTTGTTTTCTATACATTTCCTCTTGTGTAGATTGAATTTCCTCCATGTTTTGTCTTAGCTCTTCTTCTTGCGCGCTGAGTGCTTCGTTTTGTTGTTGTGCGGCGGCTAATAGTTTTTTAGTAAGTGCGTTATTAAAAATACTTTCTAACATAGAGGCTATGTTTTTACACATAACATTGAGCAGAGATACATATTTTTCTTCAATAGGTTTTAGGTGCATCAGTTCTATAACACCATATACTTCTTCGTTAAAAATCAGTGGCATCACAAGCATATTGGCGGTGCTAATTTTGACAGATACGACACTGAAATCTAAGGTTTTGTAGGGGACATTATCAAAGCGAATCATTTTTTTTGATTCGGCGGCTTGCCCTATGACTCCTTCGCCTATTTGGTACTCAATTTGGGTTATTTTATCAAGTTTGCAAGCATAAGAAGCATTGGCTATTATTAGTTGGCTCTCTTTATCATACACATACAATACACCCATGAAAGCGTTGGTTGTTTCGGCTATGTGTTGTAAAACTACTTTGGCAAAATCTTCTGTAGATTTAGAGTAGTGTAGGCGGAGCAGATTGTCAAACTGCGAAATGGTAGAATCTAACCAAAGACGTTCTTCTACGGCAATTTGTTTTTCCTCAAAATCTTGTTTTAGTTTGAGGTACTCTTCGTAGGAAATCGTTTCGTTTTTGGTAATTTTGTGATTAGCATTCATGGCTTTTGTCGTTTTGTGAAAATTGTAAAAAAAGATGAAAAAAGTGAATTATAGTTTTAGTCCTAAGAAAGTGATGTCGTCGCGTTGGTCGGCATCTTTTTTATGTTGTAATAATTTTTCCCACAATAGTTGTTTTTGCTCTTCCATCGTATTAAGGGAATGTTCTTTGAGTAATTGCTCAAGCATTTCAGAGCCAAATCTTTTTCTTTTAGGGTTGCAAGTATCTACAAAACCATCTGTGGAAAGATAAATAGCATCTCCTTTGCGGAGTTGGATTTGTTGTTTAGTGAAGCAGGTTTCTTGGTACACATTCAATCCTCCGATAGAGAATCGGTCGCCTTTGAGTTTGTATAGTTGGTGCGATTTTGTATAATACAGATTGCTTTTTGCGCCCGCGAACTCTAACTGATAGGTATTTTTTACATCAGTTACGGGCTCTATAGCACACAAAATAATATCCATTCCATCTGTATTTTTGGAGGTTTCTTGTTTGAGTGCTATGCGTATTTGTATGTGTAGTTCGCTGAGTATTTGTTCAGGAGAGTGTATTTTTTTCTCTATGACAATTTGGTTGAGTATTGTGTTGGCTATCATACTCATAAACGCGCCCGGTACGCCGTGCCCTGTACAATCTACAACAGCAATGTAGTAACGGTTTTCGGTCTGCGCGAGCCAATAGAAGTCGCCCGAAACTAAATCTTTGGGTTGGTAGATTATGAAGTAATCAGAAAAAAGTTGCTCAATTCGTTGGTTAGCGGGTAAGATAGCTTCTTGTATTCTTTTTGCATACGTAATACTTTCTATAATTCGGTTGTTTTTTTTCTCTAACTCTTTAAAAGCCTCTTCTATTTCTTGGTTTTGAAAAAGTAATGCCTCTCTGATTTCGGCTAAAGCGTCTAAATTTTGCCTTAGCTCGGTTTCTTGTTTATGAAGTAGTTCCTTTTGTTCTTGTGTTTGTTCAAGTAGTTTTTGGGTTTTGGCGTGGCTCACTATGCTTTCGAGCATAGCAGCTATGCTTTGGTCTATCCCTTCTATGAGTTGTATGAAAGTAGGAGCTACATCATTGAGTAAGGTAAGTTCTACCACTCCATATACTTTTTCGTTGAACATAAAAGGAATGACCATAATAGAATGTATGGGCAATTGTATGAAGCCAAAATCTGCTTCTAAAAGTCCTTCGGGGAGATGTTGAAAAGAGAGCGTTTTTCGCGATTCAGCCGCTTGTCCTACCAATCCTTCGCCCCAACTGAAATGTGTTTGTGATAGTTTTTCAATGAGGCAGGCATAAGAGGCAATGGCATCAAAACCTTCAGCTTCTTCATTGAGAATGAAAAAAACGGCACTGTAGGCTTGTGCATTTTCTGCCAAAAAATGAAGAATATTTTTGGCAAATAGCCCTGATTTTTGAGAAAAATTTTCGCGAAGCAGTTTGTCAAACAAAGCAATCTGTTTATCTACTTCTTGATGGTCGGGGGGGGCTATGTAGTTGAGTATTTGAGTTCCATTTTGGTGCAGCATGTTAAATTTTTGAAAAAGTGAATGAAGGTAGTATCTATTTTTACTACATAATTTATACCAAAAAGTTGCCTTTTTTAAAACATTTGTATTAAACAAATTTAAGTTTCTTTTTTAAACTATGTGCATCTTTAGGCAACTTTTTTGCAATTAAAATGCTGATAAAATCTTATTTTTGCGCTTATGCTAAAAAAATATCGAAAAATATTTATTTATTTATTTATATCGCTCAATATTATATTGTTATTATTGGCTCTTTTGCCTTGGGTTTTCAAGGGTGCTATCTTTGACCAACTCGATGCCGCACTACAACAAAGTCAAACTAAGATAACTGTACAATACAATCGTGAGCAATCTTATTTGAGTTTTTATGAGCAATGGGGTAATCTTAGCTTTCATTTGGCTGCCTTACAAATAGTGGGTAATGAAGCACCTTTTGTAGGAGAAGATATTTTTAAAGCAGAAAAAATTACACTTCGTTTTAGTCTATTTTCTCTTGTTTTTGGTCATTTAAAGTTACATTCAGTAGATTTACAGCAGCCTATACTCAATCTACGCAATACTATAGAGGGCAAACAAAATTGGCAACTTTTGGCTTCACCTCCTGCTGATACTACTCAAAAGAAAGAAATTCAAGACCCTGCCACCAAATCTACTACTACAGAAACCGATTGGTTGCCTGCTTGGGTGCAAGTGTCAGAAGGGCAGATTTTTTTCAAAGACGAACTTACTGAATTGGCTTTTCAGGTGGAAAAATGGGGAGTAAAGTTAGAAAAACAAGGCAATCTTTGGCGTTTTCACTTAGATATTCCCCAAATCAATAGTCAGATAGGGAAAAACAAATGGCTAGAGAAACATCAAATACGATTGAATACACAAATACGTGAAATTGCGCCTTTACAATGGCAATTAGAAGAAGATAACCATCTTAATATCAATACTTTACAACTTATTTTGAAGGGAAAAGTGGCATTAGTGGAGGGTAATTGGCAAACCGACCTTCATTTTGAACAAGCCGATGCCTCAGTCAAGAATTTGGTTTCCATTTCTCCATTTTTTTATAATACACATTTTGCGAAATTACAGTGTGAAGGGAAGGCTTCTTTTAAAGGAGATTTGAAAGGCACTTTTGATGCAGAAAAAAGGCTTACCCCCCAATTTACGGGGCAAATGCGCATTGAAAATGGAACTTTACAATATACCGACAAAAAAGGCAAGGTAGAAAATTGGCAATTAGATTTGGTATGGTCGCCTGCGGAAATTAAACTCAATCATCTGCAATTCAAAACCCCACAAAGTAGTTTTGATTGGCGTTTTAGGATAGCACAAAAAACTGATTTTGAGATAGATGCCTCTGTTAATTTGGCTGAAATACAGCAAATAGCGCATTTGCCCAACATAGAAGTACTCTCTGGTACATTGCAAACCAAAACCAAAGGTAACATAGACCAATATAAATTTAGTGCCATTGGCGATTTAAAATTAGAAAAGGCTCAAGCAAAAATTCAGAGCCCCAATTTAGTACTAAAAGCTATAGATTTTCAATTTTCTTTTGCAGATAGTTTATTGCAAGCAAAACAATTCAATGCGCAGTTTTTCAATGGAACATTAGAAGCGCAAGGTTCTGTAGTGGTAGATTTACGCGAGCCTACCTATCAGTTGCAAATGCGTTGCAATGATTGGCAAATAGCTGAAATACTTGACTTTACCAAATCATTATCACAACGCGAAATACAAGACAATCTCACAGGAAAAATAGGGATAGAAGCTAAAATAACACAAAAGCAGAATTTAGATGCCCAAATCATTGTCAAAGATTTGCGCATAAGCCCTCCTTCCAAAATATTAGACAACGTCAAAAAGCTCATCAAATTTATTCCTCCTGAGGGCATTAGTATTAGCGATTTTAGCATTCCTTTTCAAGCCCGAAAAGATACTTTATTGTTGCAATCTTTTAGCTTGATCGCTGACCAAAATATCAAAATCGATGTAGAAAATAGCCATATTTTACAAGGTTTTTTAGATGTGGTGCTGTCTGTGGAGTTACCCCTGCTCAAACTCAATTTGATGGCAGCTACTGCACTCGCCGCAACCAGCCAATACAGTTTAGAAAATGCAAAAACTATATTTGTTAAGATGCAATTAGAAGGTACAGCCCTTGCGCCTCGCTTCCATCTTTTGTCAGTAGGTAAAAATGAAGAGCGTAAAACTTTGCGACAAAGAATAAAAAAGAATACATTTGCAGGAAAAAGCCCATGAAGCACTTTTCTCTGCTATTTTTTTTAGTGTTATGTATTACAGCCTGCGAAATGGCTGAACAAAAAGAGCCTGCCAAAGCCCACTCTTTTTTGGCGCAAGATTGGAAACAATTGGAGTCTTTTTTAACCAATGCTGATAGCGAAAATCCCAATTTTGAGAAGATAGATGCACTCTTCGAAACCTTCATCGCACAACAACAGGTCGTAGGTATGAGTGTTGCCGTTGCTTATAAAGGTAAGTTGGTATATGCCAAAGGTTTTGGCTATGCCGATGCAGAAGCCAAAAAACAACTTCAACCCTACCACATGCTGCGTATTGCAAGTGTTTCAAAATTGATTACTGCCATCGCTATTATGAAATTGGTAGAGCAAAAAAAGCTCAATCTTCACGATAAAGTATTTGGTAAAAATGGCATCTTGAACGACCCTATGTTCTTGAAAATGAGCGATAAACGAATGGAAAAAATAGAAATTATGCACCTACTCACACACTCAGGTGGTTGGCGCAACCGCTTCCGCTCTGACCCTATGTTTAAGACCTTAGAAATAGCCCAATATATGAAAACACCTCCCCCTGCTGACCTTAGTACGCTCATCAGGTTTATGCTCAACGAAGAAATGATAGCAGAACCGGGTACTTTTTATGATTATTCTAATTTTGGCTACGCTGTATTGGGTAAGGTGGTAGAGAAGGTATCAGGAAAAAACTATGCAGCTTTTGTAAAGGAAAATATTTTTGAACCTTTGGGCATTCATTATATTCAAGTGGGGCATAACCAGCGGAAAAATAAACTTCTATGGGAAAGTTGTTATTATGACCACCCCAACGCGCCCAAACGCATTTCTATTTATGGTACAGGCGACTCAGTATCAAGGGCTTATGAAGGTAGTAATATAGAAGTGATGCTTGCCGCAGGAGGTTGGGTAGCAACTGCAAGCGATTTGCTCAAATTGGGCTTGGCAGTAGATGGTTTTACTTCTCTGAAAGACATTCTGACACCTGAAAGCATAGAACAAATGACACTAAGCAAAAAAGACAGTACCGAAAATAAAGTTTTGGGTTGGAGGCAATGCGACAAGGTGCGTTGGTGGCGAACGGGTAGTTTAGCCAGCACTACGGCTGTACTGAAAATACACAAGCAAGATGAATGGGCTTGGGTTTGCCTAACCAATACGGGTTCTTGGCGCGGTCCTTATTTTGTATATGATATAGAAGGGGTGGTGAATAGAGCCATTGCTACTTTGAGAAATAAAAAGGAAGCGACTCAAAAAAATCTATTTATTAATAATCGCTAAAAACTTATCCCTGTTTATTGTTGTGGAGGGTCTACTTTCTTGATAATGGCAGTAAACAATGTTTCATCTATTATTTTTACTTCCGAAATTGCCAATTCTATCCAAACTACAGAACCATCTTTTCGTTGTGCCTCTACAACTCTCGATGTTCCTAATACGTGTTTTTCATTTGTTCTTCGGTAGTTAGCCAAATATTTATCGTGCATTAGGCTATTCGGTTCGGGCATAAGCATTTTGAGATTGTTGCCGATGAGTTCCTCGCGTGAGTAGCCAAAAATTTTCTCTGTGGCACGATTGGCAATTTCTATAAAGCCCCAATGGTCTATCACTATTACTCCAAAAAGAGCCATAGAGATAATACTTTCGAGCCTTTTGGCTCTTTCGTCTGCATCTAAGTATCGTTTTTCTAATGCATCATGGTTTTTTCGGATTGCCTCAAAATCGTGGCGAGTATCAAGTTCTTGTTCTTCGAGTTCTTGTATTTGGCTGAGTAATTCTTTTCTTTGTTGTTGTAGTTTTTGAATGGTTTGCTCCATTTCCTGCTCTTTCTTTACGGTATCAGTGATGTTTTGGGCATAATTTACGATTTTATACAGTACCCCTTCGCTATTGTGTATGGCATTGAAACTGGCGCGCAACCAAACCTCTTCGCCTTGTTTATTGAATCGTTTGAAACGCCCTACTACGTGCTCACCTTTTCGTAGTTTTTCCCAAAGATTATCAGCATCATTGTTTTTTTGTTCCTCTTCGTTTTCGTGTGTGAGTATGCTTCGATGTTTTCCGATGAGTTCTTTGTAGGTATAGCCTAAAGTTTGTAGATAAATATCGTTGGCATGCAAAATGATACCCTCTAAATTGAACTCTACGATAGCTACTGACTGCCCGATGGCGTGTAAAACCTCATTGACTTCTATGTTTTTATTTTTTTGCTCTGTGATTTCAGTTGCCAATTGTATGATTTTGTAGAAATCTCGATTTGCATTTTTAACAACTGTATAAGTACTATGTACCCAAAGTTCCGAGCCATCTCTTGTTATTATTTTAAAATCACCTGTTTGAGGTATTCCATTTTGTAGGTTTTCCCAAATTTGTTGGTATTCGTTTTTGTATTTTTCTTTTTTAGGGATAAAAATATCGTGGTGTTTTCCGATGATGTCTTCTAAGTTGTTGTATTGTATCATTCTAAGAAAAATCTCATTGGCGGTGAGTATATTTCCTTCTAAATCGTACTCTATGGTGGCGAGTGTGGTGTCTATGGCTTGGGTTTGGGCATCTAACTCTACTTGTTTTTTGAGCATAGATTCCTGCGTTGCCATGAGTTCTTCAAGGTTGAGTCGCAGTTCTTCTTCTTGGCTTTGCAGTCTTTCGGTTACTTCTTGCGAATCTTGTAAGAGGCGTTGTGAAGATTCATTTTTCTTGATGGAAGAAACCATAGAGGAGAGAATTTCAGCGACACGACTCACGAAAGCCTGTTTGTAAGGTTCTAATATTTGGAAAGAAGCCAATTCCACTACTCCCAATACTTCTTCATCGTTTGCCATAATGGGTACTAAAATGAGGCTTCTGGGGCTTCCTGCTCCCATACCTGAGATAATTTTGATATAATTACTAGGTACTTCTTCGAGGTAGATGGCACTTTTTTCGAGCCAAACTTGCCCTACTAAACCTTGTCCTGGTCGTATTTGTTTTTGTTCAAATCGTTTTCTTTCGAAGGCATAAAGGCTTTTAAGTTCCAAAAATTTATCGTCTTGGTTTTCTTCATTGATGATAAAAATACCGCCTTGGTTAGCACTGATGTACTTGACGAGTGTCATAATAAACTCATCATAGGTTTTTTCGGGGCTTTGGTTGCCTCTGATGATGTTACCAAACAAGGCTATACCCTCATTAGTCCAGTTGCGTTCGCGGTCTTGTATGGCTACGTTGAGCAGTCCATTGCGCATTTGTGCCAATGAAGAACCTATATCGCTTTGGTTATCAAATACTTGTAATGCACTTTCAAATTTTCCTTCACCTACTTCGGAGGCAAAAGTGCGTAGTATTTGCAAGTTGTCTACTAATTGGTTGATGTCTTTGATGATGGTTTCTGTCTCATCGTAGGTGTGTTGTTGTGTTTTGGGTAAGTTTCCAAGACTTAGCGCAGAGGTGTAGTCGCGAATAATGTAAAGGTCGTTTTTGATTTTTCTGATGTGCCAAATCCCTAATGAAACATTAAATAAACATACTACTAACAAGAGTATGCTTAATACATATTTGAAATAACCATTGAGATTTTCTACTTGGTCAAGGTTTTTCTTTCGGCTTTGTTCAAAGAGGTTGTCCAGTCGGTCTATTTCCTGCTTGATTTGTACGATGAGGGGTTGTATATTTTCTTTGAAAAGGGTTTCGTTTTCGCGTAGGTCTGTTGGGTCTATATTTTTTCCTTTTTCTTGTTGGTTTTCTTCAATGATGTCTTGGTATTTTTTCAGTTTCGAGAGGTGAGTAAGCAGATTGGCAAAGGTCAATTTTTCTTCGATACCTTCCCAATATTGTTCTTGTTTTTTGAGAGAATCGGAGAGCCCTTGTATTTGTTTTTGCCAAAGTTGTTGTCTGCGTTGTTTGTCATTTTCTTTTTGGTAAAGGAGGTAGTTTTGCAGTATGGCATTGGATTCGTCTATTTTACTTTCGATAGAGGCTAATAAACCTACAGAGCGAAATAAATGTTGGGAGATATAGTTATTCGTTTGGTTGAGCTGGCTCACCTGCATAAAGAGTACAATCACGAGAAAGAGTATCGTTATGATAGTGAGCACAGTTCCGAACCAGATTTGTCTGCTGATGGAGTTGATAAAAAAAGGCGTGGTTTTTGGCTTCATGCGCAAACTGTTATAAGAGTATTGGTGTACTTATTTTAGATAACTAAAATCGTACCTTTTTGTATTTTTCTCTATCTTTCTATACGGTTGACATATTTTTGGTAAATGGCTTCGTATTTGGGTGCATTAGGGTTTTTGTTTTCTACCATAATAGAGGCTACTTGAGCAATGATAGTAAAGTTTGATTGTATTTTATACTCATCGTTGCTTCCTATTTCGAAGAGGTAGGCTAAATTTTCATCGGCGCGGCGCGTCATGGTATTGGCTACTTCTTCTGCTTTTTTCACTTCGCCTACTTGCAATAACACATCAATCAAAGGAGGTGTATAAACATCGTAGAGGTTGGGATTGTCAGGTAGAATTTCAAAACATTTCAATACCACTTCTTTAGCCTTGTCTTTTTTGCCTTCGCTGAGGAGCTGTGCGGCGAGTTTGTAAAAGGCTTTTCGCAAATTCATAGGGAAAGAGCGGTAGGTATCGCTGTAATATACATTGGGGTTGTTTAGCTCACGATACAGGAATTTCTTCATGAGGTTTTCGTACATCAAATCACTATTTACGTAGCCTGTTTTTGCACCTTTGATGGGTACGGGCATAAGTCTATAAGCGATGCCTTCTTGTTGCATATACTCCAACAAGCCCATATAATTGGCATTAGAGAGGTTGGTAGCGAAATAGATAGGGCGTTGCCAGCCATTTTTGGCGTTGGTGGCTATAATGTCCAAAACGAGTAAGTCGCTTTTGTAGAGTTCGTCCATGTTCAAATCCCAAATGATGGCATCTTGCATGAGCGAGTCTAACCCTTTGGGTACAAAATTTTGCTTGGCAATGGCTTTTTTATCCAATTCTATTACCAATCTTTTGCTTGGCAAGGTATTGAGTTTGAAGTTTCCAAAATCTACTGATAGTACAGATTCGTTGTTCTTGAGGAGTTGGAAATATTCGTAGAGGTTCATTCCTTTTTCTTGCAAAAGTTTAATATCGCTGGGGTTAAAATTGGGGTGTTGTTGTAGATAAGGAATTTGCTCATTAGTTCCTTGTATAAAATTATCATAAACCAACGAAATGGGTAATGCTTTAGATTCGTAGGTATCCCTTTTCATTTGTTCTATGTACCAATCAGTACCTAATAGGCTAAGGTTACATACGCGCACATCGCGTCTTACGCCTTCTACTTCTTGTATGTACCAAAGCGGGAAAGTATCATTATCGCCTCCTGTAAAGAGAATTGCATTGGGGGCGCAAGAGTTGAGCAGGTTTCGAGCAAAATCAATAGAGTGATAACGGTTAGAGCGGTTATGGTCGTCCCAGCCTTCTACCGCCATAATGCTTACTACTCCAATACCAACAATCAATGAGCCAATGATACCACGTAGGGCACTGCTATTTTTGATGGTGGTGAGTTCGGTTTTTTTGTTGTCGGGCGTGATGGCTGTTATCAATGCGATGATGGCATTTCGTTCGAAGGTGAATAGCTGTGCTAAAGCCATAATACCTAAACCTATCCAAATGGCAAATCCATAGAAAGAACCCGCATAAATATAGTCGCGTTCGCGTGGTTCTACGGGGGGGGAGTTGAGATAGACGATAAGGGCTATGCCTGTCATGAAAAATATCATGAAAGTAACATAAAACATGTTTCTATTTCGGAACATTTGGTAGAAAAAGCCCAATAAGCCTATGATAAGTGGGAGGGCATAGAGTTGATTTCTACCTTTGTTGTTAGCTATTTCGGAGGGTATAAAATCATTAGAGGCAAAGGGGCTTAGTGTGCCTGCACCTTCTTCATCGCTTTCGCGCCCTATAAAATTCCAGCCAAAGTACCGCCAATACATGTGCCCCAATTGGTGTTGGAAGAAAAACTTGAGGTTATCGCCCATTGTGGGAGTTTCGTCTGGGCTTAGTTGTAATATTTCGCGGTAGAGTTGTGCGTGTCCTGGTGCGCGGCTATGAATACGAGGGAAGAAAATATTATTGTCGTATTTATTCGTAGTTTTATAATCAAATATTTCGTATTTTCCTTTTTTGTCATTTTTGCGATAGTAGGCAGTGCCTTTTTCTTGGTCTACAAGTTTGGAGGCGAATGTAGTCCCAAAAAGTAGAGGACGGTCGCCATATTGCTCTCTTTTTAGATAATAAACCACCCTCATAATATCATTGGGGTTGTTTTCATTGATAGGAGGGTTGTATTGGGCTCTTACCAATATAACTCCATAGGAAGCATAACCGATAAGCACAAAAGCAAAAGCCAATAAACCTGTATTGAGAAGTACTTTGTTTTTGGCATGACTATAATAAATACCTGCCACTAAAGCTCCTAAAAACAAGATAATGAAGACAGAAATCCCTGTTCCGAAGGGCAAACCAATAGAGTTGATGAAAAATATTTCGAAGTTACCCGCAATCACAGGTAAGCCTGTAATAACGCCATACATCACAATTACGATAATGACCAAACTACCCATCATGGCAACTATAGCCCCGTAAATATTGGGGTTTTTGTATTTTTTGTAATAATAAAGCAAACCTAAGGCGGGCATGGTTACCAAGTTCAATAAGTGGACACCAATAGAGAGCCCTGTGGCATAGGCAATAAAGATGAGCCATCGGTTACTTTGCACTTCATCATCTATCAAGTCCCATTTGAAAGTAGCCCAAACGACCAAAGCCGTAAAGAAAGACGACATCGCATATACTTCAGCTTCTACTGCTGAAAACCAAAAAGAATCGGTAAAAGTATAAGCCAATGCACCAATGAAAGCCGAAGCCAAGATAGTGTAAGTTTGGTAAGGGGTGAGGTTATCGGGTGTGGCTTGGGGGTACATCTTGATTGCCAAGAGGCTGATAGTCCAAAAGAGGAATAAAATGGTAAGACCACTGAAAATAGCAGAGGATACATTGACCCAATAGGCAACTTGGGTGAGGTCGTTGCCTGCCAATAAACTAAAAAGCCTGCCTACCAATAAGAAAAAGGGTGCGCCCGGAGGGTGAGGTACTTGTAGTTTGAAAGCCGATGCGATGAACTCGCCGCAGTCCCAAAAACTGGCTGTAGGCTCGAGCGTGAGGATATATACTGTGGTAGAAATGGCAAATACGAGCCAACCTCCTATATTATTCAATGAGCGGAATGACATATTCGTTTTTAGATGATGTTTTTATTTTGGCTGCGAAAATAGTAAATTTATTTGGAGTTTGTTCTATGTCATTCGTTAAATTTTGCAAAAAACAGCCTTATTGTTGTTTTAGCGTTGCTCTGCCAAAAGATAAAGCACTGCCATTCTTACGGCTACGCCATTCTCTACTTGGTCAAGAATGATGGCTTGTGGGCTATCAGCGGCATCGCTGCTTAGTTCTACACCTCTATTGATGGGTCCGGGGTGCATCAATACAATTTCTTTGTCGAGTTGGTTGAGCATGGCTTGGTTGATGCCATAATAAAGGCTGTATTCGCGCAATGAAGGAAAATATTTAATTTGTTGTCGTTCTAATTGTATACGCAATACATTGGCTACATCGCACCATTGAAGGGCTTCGTGTAGTTTTGTGGTTACTTTTACGCCTAAGGCTTCTATGTGTTTGGGCAAGAGGGTGGGCGGTCCGCAAACCATTACTTCTGCCCCTAATTTTTGGAAAACAAAGATATTGGAGAGTGCTACTCTTGAATGAAGAATATCACCAATGAGTGCTATTTTTTTGCCTTCTATAGTGCCTAATTTTTCCCAAACGGAGTAGGCATCTAAAAGGGCTTGAGTGGGGTGTTCGTGTGTGCCATCACCTGCATTGACGACCGATGCGTTGATGTGGCGTGCTAAAAAATGAGGCGCGCCTACGCTTGAATGTCTAATAACAATCATATCTACCTTCATAGCTAAGATGTTATTGACAGTGTCCAAGAGGGTTTCCCCTTTTTTTACGGAACTGGTAGAGGCTGAGAAATTGACAATGTCAGCGGAGAGTCTTTTTTCGGCTAACTCAAAAGAAATGCGGGTACGGGTAGAGTTCTCGAAAAATACATTAGCAATGGTGATATCGCGCAGGGAAGGAACTTTTTTGATAGGTCGGTTGATGACTTCTTTGAACTCGCGTGCGGTGGTGAGTATATTTTCTATTTGAGATGTTGGGAGGTCTTTGATGCCTAATAGGTGTTTCATGGCGAAGATTATTCTTTGATAATGAGTTTGAAACCTACTCTGTGTATATTTTGTATTTCTATTTTGGGGTCATCTTTGAGGTATTTACGTAGTCTTGAGATAAAAACATCTAAACTTCTGCCCGTAAAATAGTCATCATCACCCCATAATTGGTTGAGAATGCGGTCGCGTTCAAGTACCTGATTGAGGTTTTCGGCAAATAGTTTGAGCAATTCGGCTTCTTTGAGTGTGAGGTTTTTGGTGGTTTGTCCTAAGGTAAGTTGTAGATTTTTGAAATCGAAATGATAATTGCCTATTTGGTGTGGTGTGATGGGGGTATTTTTAGTTGTTTTTTGACTTCTTTTCAATATTACTTCTATGCGTGCTAAGAGTTCTTCTATGCTAAAAGGTTTGGTGAGGTAGTCGTCTGCCCCTATTTTGAAACCTTTGAGTTTATCATCTTTCATTGATTTAGCACTTACAAAGATGATGGGTATATCGGCATTGAGTTTTCTGATGTCAGTAGCCAATGAAAATCCATCTTTGTTGGGGAGCATAATATCTAAAATACAAATATCGAACTGTGTTTGTTGAAAAACTTGCCAAGCTGTTTGTCCGTCTGTTTGCCAATTGACTTCGTATTGGTTGATTTCGAGGTTGTCTTTCATCACAAATCCCAAATTGGTGTCATCTTCCACTAAAAAGATTTTGATTTTGTTTTGCATGTTTTTTGGGCGCGAAAAAATTTCACAAATATAGTATTTTTATAAATACTTTGGCAATGCAAACGAAAAAGTAGTGCCTTTTCCTACTTCACTTTCTACATTGAGCGAACCGCCAAGTTTTTGCAAAAATTCTTTACAAAGTACAAGCCCTAAGCCTGTGCCTATTTCGTTGGCGGTACCTTTAGTGCTTATTTTGGTATCTATTCTGAATAATTTTTCTAAGACTTGTGGAGTCATTCCTATGCCTGTATCGCTGAGGGCAAAATGAATTGTATCTGTATGGCAGGTGATATGAAGGTCTATTTTTCCGTTTTCTTTAGTAAATTTAACAGCATTGGTAATAAGATTTCGGAGGATTGTTTTGAGCATTTCTTTATCTGCCACTACACTGCATTCTTCTACTGTATTGTGATAAGAAAGAGTTATTTGTTTGGCTTTTGCTAAGGGTTGCATCAGTTGGAACATATCTTCTATGAGTGGCGGCAAGGCTATCGGCTCTAAGTTAGGCGTGATGATGTCGCGCTGTGCATTTGCCCAATGCAGTAAGTTATCTAAGAGGTTATACAGATTTTGGGTAGATTTGAGCAGTTCTTTGCCCAAGTAACTAATTTCTTCGGGGTTGAGTATTTGTTGTTCGGCTTCTTCGGTAATGAGGTTGGCAAAAGAGAGTAGTGCATGCAAAGGACCTTTGATGTCGTGGGCTATGATGGAGATGAATTTATCGCGGGTTTCGATGAGCGATTTTAGTTGTTTTTTTTGTTGTAAAATTTTTATTTCGCTCTTTTTTTTAGGAGTGATATCGAGCAGGCTAAAAAGCACTCCGATACAGGTTTTTTCGGTGTCGTACACGGGCACATATTGTACGTGATACCATACATCGCCTACATATTTTTCTTTGGTTTTATAGTCGCTCACTACACGCCTCCCCTGCCAAGCCAAACGAAAAGATTTGATAAAAGTGAGTCTATCTGCTTCGGCAATATAAGGCAGGAAATTTTCGCCTATTTGTATATTTTTTTTCCATATATCTTGAGCATAGTTTTTGGCTATTTGGTTGGCATAAATGATAATGCAATTTCTATCCAAAAAACAAAAACCTTGTGCTGTATTGTCTAAAATGAGTGATAAAGTGATATCTAAGTTGGGCTGCATGCTGTGCTAAATTCAAGATTTATGTATTTGTTGATAGTGGTGTGCAACAAAATCTAAGGCTGTTGTAAGCTCTTGAAAATAAAGTGTTTCAAATGTTCGAGAAATTTCGTGTTCGAATACTTGTTCATAAGAGATACGCGTTACAGTATTGTTGCTTGTAATTATTAATACTTTTTTAAGCCCTTTTTCTATAGCAGGAATAATGACATTGTGCTGTAGCCACTCTTGCATTTCTACCCCTACGGCAAACTGTGATTGTAGGGTATCTACTACCACATATTCACCATTTTCTTCTGTAAAATGCTTCAATACCAATCTCATATTCTGTTGATATTCTTCCTCGAACATATCAATCGTTGCGGGCAACCAGTGATACACAAGGGCTTTGTAAGCATCTAAAAAACCGATTTTAATGAATGAGTTTTGGGTTAACTCTCTGATTTCCATAAGTAGTCTGTTTTTTTTAGTCCAAATATAATATTTTTTATTTCAAATGTCATTTTATTTTAAAATAAAAAAAAAAACATTTACTTTGCACAAAACGATTTCCTTTTCGCATTTGATATGGCTAAACTTAAAAACATTATACGACAACTTTCCATAGAAGATTATAAAGAAATATACAATTCTTTGATGGAGAACAACGCTGAAAAATCAGCCTATTTGCTGAAGTTCATTCATGAGCATCAATACTCTGATGAGAAAATTATGAAAGAGCTCAATGTTAATTCTAATGCTTATTATACATTGCGCTCAAGATTGAATCAGAAAATAGAGGAATATCTGCTTACGCAAATAGAAAGCCCACGCACCGAAATACTACGTAAGGTAGCCAATATCAACGAGGTAGTATTTACCAAAAAAAGAACGATTGCCATTACTACACTCAAAAAATTGGAAAAAGAACTCCTTGAGTACGATTTAGCGGTAGAGCTGATGATTGTCTATAAAACACTCAAAAAACTGCATGTACATACAGAAGATTTTTTCAATTACTCACAACTTTACAATCGCCACGTAGCCTATACACTTTCTGTAGATAAAGTAGAGAGCCTTTTGGCGGAGTATTTTCGAAAGTATGGCATGTATCATTTTTCGGGGAGCGATGCCCTAAAATTAGAACTTTCATTGTTGGTAAAAGAAATCAACAATACTTGCAAACTTTATGAATCGCATCGTTTGTATATCTATCAGAATTGTGTAGGGGTTTTTCATCGTCTTTTTGTAGAGCCTGAAGCAGAATCGGCTGATGAGCAAATGGAGCCTCTTGAAGATATTTTTATGAAAATAGAAGAGATATTTGAAAAATATAAATCAGATGCTCTTTATTTTCATTTAGTCATTCTTTTAGACTTTTTGCGCTTAGAATATTACAATCATTATAAACTCTACAGAAAAGCTGAAAAATATTTTGAAGAAGTAAATGACTCTGCGGAGGGGCTACTTACTAACTATAATTTTTATACTTATCCTGCGCGTTTTTTATTGACAAAGTTAGAAAGGCACAACCGCCTCAATACACAATCAGAAATGTATGAAGAAAATAAAGTCCTTTTCCACGAGTATGAGCCCGATATGAACAATATACCGCAATACGTTACTTATGTGAGTTATAGAGCTTTGGGGTGTTATTATGGTGGGCGTTACGATGAAGCCTCGCGTTGGCTCAATAGCCTGCTCGATGCCGTAAGTTTAAAGAAATATCCTTATGTGCATATAGAAGTAAAATTGTTGTTAAGTCTTCAATATTGTATGCTCCGTGATAATGAATTATTACAACAAATGAGCAATAGTATTATGCGTCAGATACGTATTTTGGGAAAAGAAACCTGTGTGCAGGCGGTCTTGTTTGCCAAAATTCTCAAAATAGCCCTTGAAGATAGTTCTAATGTTTGGGAAGATAAATTACCTCCTCTTTTTGAACGCATTAAACGTGTCAATAATCCTTATTTTAGCCTAATCCAATACGTGAAATTAGACGAAAGTTTTATTCAAAAAATAGCTACCCGAAAGTAGCCTAAAACAGAATAGTACAAAATAGAAAAGATAGGCAGTTGTAAAAAATTGCCTATCTTTTTGTTGAGCCCTAACGCACAGGTTTGGCATCGATGAGTGTTCCAAAGGCTTTCTGTAGCTCTACTTGTGCAATGATGGCATTGTAGAGCGCATTATAATAATTCACCTCTGCTTCCTTATAAGAAGTTTCGGCATTGATGATTTCTAAATTAGTACCTACTCCATTGGCATATTTGATACGGGCAGTACGGCTTATTTCTTGTGCCAAATCCATGTTCTTTTTCTGAATGTCCAAATCTATAAGACTCACCTTGAGGCTATTTTGGGCTTGTTCGGCTTGGAAATCGGCACCTCGTTCGAAATACTCAAAATCGTAGCTGAGTTTCTCTAATTCCAATTTGGCTTTTGCAATGGTTTGGCGTGTTCTAAAGCCATTCATAATAGGGATATTAAGCTGAAAGCCAAAGAAACCGTATTGAAACCAACGCGAATTACTTGTTACATCTCCTAATCTTGTACCTCCCATATTAGCCCCAATATTGACAAAACCGACCAAACTTGGGTAAAGTGTAGAACGTCTGTATCTTACATCTAAGGCTAAAATATCGCGGCGTGCTTGCAAAAGTTGGTATTCGGGGCGTTTGCTGTAGTCTACAGTTGCATTGCTCTGCAAAGCGGCAGAATCTAAGGTAATGAGTGCCAAATCATCGGCTAAGGTAAGGGAGTCGTGTAGGTTCATGCCCATTTGGAACTTCAATACTTTGAGCGAAAAATCTATCAATTGCACTACTTTCTGTCTTTCACTTCTTACATTGTTAAAAGCAACTTCGGTGCGGTCTACGTCTATTTTTTCTACAAAACCATTTTTATAGAAAGCAGTCGTTTCGCGGAGGAGTGAGTCTAAGCGGGCATAGTTTTGGTCTAAAAGGGTTAGGCGTGCGCGTGTGATAAGCACTCCATAATAGGCTTTGGCTACGGCTTCGGCAATGTCTACTTGGCTGGAGAGCGAGCTTCGGCGGGTGAGTTCTTTGTAAGCACGTGCAGCTTTGAGCCCTACTAAGTACGAAAAGTCAAAAATGAGTTGGTTGTAAGTAAGCCCCGCACTCGCGCTGTATTGAGGTTGAAACTCCACCGCAATAGGACCCGGAGGACCTCCGAAGAGTGTTCCATCGGGCAAAATGGTTCGCTGTACTTTGAAGTTGTTAATGAATTGGGCTTGTGCACTGATTTGTGGTAAACCAATGGCTTTGTTTTCTTGAATGAGGTACTCTGCCAAATCCACCTCTATGGCGGCTTTCTTCAGGTTTTCGTTTTGGGATAAGGCATAGTCTATACAGGCTTCTAAATTCATGGTGCTCACAGAACTTGCATCATCTTTGATTTGCGCAGTACTGAAAGGTATGGAGCTAAAAAACAGAAAGAGTAACCCAATACTGAGTGTTATATGTTTCATGGTATAAAATGGTATAATAGGGTGTGGGGTTTGGATATTTTTGATGGTTATAGTGTATTTTTATTAGAGTTGTTAGAATAAATTTCGAGGTGTTGAAATCCTTTTTCATTCACAATACCATAAATAAAGTGTTTCACCACTTGTTGGTGTACTTCTATGATATGAAAATCTTTTTCAGGAAAATAATGGGGGTCAGCAATGATATTGTTTTGGAACAAAATAAGTCTTAACATGATTTCTATGTTCAAATCGTTTCTATATAAACCATCTGTCATGCCTTTTTGTAAATTATTACGAATGGCACGATGTATAAAATTTTCTTCTTGCTGTTGGCACACTTTCCATGCGGTTTCATGAAATTTTTGCATATCGTATAAATAAGCAGGGTTGATATGGCGAATCATGGCAGCCACATAATCGGCAATGAGTAAAAGCTCGTCTATGGCGGTCAGGTCTGTTTTTTCTTGTAGTAGTTGTGCTAATTGGTCTATATCGCGCTGGTGGTGCAGGGTAGCGACTTGCATCACTAAATCATCTTTATCTTGAAAGTATTGATAGATGGTTTTTTTAGAGATGGAAAGCTCGCGCGCTATAGTATCCATGCTGATGTTTCTGATGCCATAGCGCGTGAACATTTTTTCTGCTTGTTGAAGGATTCTTTCTTTCATCAAATAGATAAACTATGGAAACTTAAAAAAAGTTCAAAGTTTCTTTTGATTATATTTCTGGTTCTAAGCTCAAGCCCAATGCTTTGAGTTGTTCTCTCATTTTTTGGAGTTCTTCTTCGGCGGGCGCGTTTAGTTTCTTCATTAGCACGTTTAGCCTCTTTATTGGCGCGTTTAGCTTCTTCATCGGCGCGTTTAGCTTCTTCATCGGCACGTTCCGCGCCTGTGTGCAATACATTCCCATCTTTGTAGCACCATCTTGCCCAAAGGCTTTCTTCTGATTCGAAAAGCCCTTTCCAAAGTTGTATTCCTAAATTGATTTGAGGCATAAAATTTTCTTTTCGCCTTACTAATACATATCGGCTGTTTTCTTTGAGTTCATAGACGCGTAGTTCGTCTTTAGACAAGCATAAATAAGGGTCATGAACGACATAGTACTTGATTCCTAATTGGGCATAGAGTTTCATTTTTTTTGTTTTTTCTTTGCCTATTTTGTTCGATACGATTTCAAGCACTAATTCGGGCATTTTACCCATTTCCCAAGCGATGTAGCATTTGTCTTTTTTGGCTCGCCATGTTTTAGGGTGTTTTACGTTGAGGCTTAAAAACATGTCGGGTACTACGAATTCGTTTTTGGCATAGTAAATGGCTACGTTGGCACAAGCCATAAAATCTTGGTCTGTCCAGTTGATAGAGGCATTTTGTAGGGTGTCTATCAGGAGGCGTTGTTCTTTTTCAGAGAATAGATTGTCCATAGGTTCATCATCTTCGGTGATAAAATTTTCGTAGTCTTCTTCCGATAGTTCGTGGTAGGTGGTTTTGGCATAGACTATTTTTCCGTTTTTTTCGGCTACTATTTGGTAGTTGTTTTGCAACTGTAGTTCGTCTATGAGTGAGTATTCTTCGTCTTCTAATTTTTTCATAACTTTTTTGCTTTTTTGATAGTAATTAGAGTCCTGCAACAAAGGTACTATTTTTAATCGCCTTTATAGCCTGATTTTGAGAAAATTTCTTGTGGATTTTGGTTTTCCATCATTTTTACGAAGTCGTTGTTTTGGTCTATGTATTTCATCACTATTTTCCAACCGAGCCATCTACCAAGTCTTCCGGGTGCTTTGCTGTCTATTTCGGCGGTGAAGGGTCTTTCGCCGAGATAGGCTTGTTTTTGAATGGGATTATTGCTGAAGAGTAGGTTTTTTTCTAAGAAATGACTCCAGATAATTTTTTTATTTCTTACATCACTAACATTTCGGAGGTCTTCTTGGGTGTATCCTGCTACTAATGAATCGGGTAGGCAGGGCATCATTGTTTTTACGAACTGATAGGCTTTGCCGTAGTAAACCATATCGGCGAGCATGGTTTGGTCTTTGGGGTCTATTCGGTTGTATTTATCGGAGTAAGCCATGAGATAGGTAGGGACAATGATTTCGGGCATGTATCTGTGCCAGATGTATTGTGGTATTGCGGAGGCGGGTGGGTGGTATCGCATTTTTTTGCCCATAAAAAACTCAAGACTGATGACTACGGATTGTTCGGAAACGTAAATATCGCTGCCAAAATAAGCTCCTAAACCCGTGATGACAGTGTAAATAGTGGGTTCTTTGAATTGTGGGTAGTAGTATTTGATGTGTTGAAAGGCTTCTTTGAATTGTTGTTCTATGTTTTTCATATCGCCATAGAAATTGGCAACGTCTTTTTGGAGTGTATCGCTTAGGGTTTTTTCGTTGATGAGGTTGGCTATGATTTTCACGAGTACGGAGTCGGGCATTTTGCTTTTTCCTTTGAAATAATTGTCGCGTAGTTGGGGATATTTGTTTAGGAAAGCCTTAATTTCTGTTTCGTTTTTGAGCTGAAACATTTCTTTTTCGAGGCGTACTATTTTTACTTTTGCATCTATGTGCCCTACATTGATTTGGTACTTGCATTCGCTTTCGGCGGAGTTGCATTGGCTGAGGGCAAAAAGTGAAAGGAGAGAGAGTAAATGTATGAAATGGCGTTGCATATTGTTTTGGATATGTTTTTAAAATATTTCAAATATACAACGCCTTTGACTGAAAAGATACTATATTGGAGGATAGATTTTTATTGATTAATCCAAGCAAGTGCTTTGTTTTCATCATCAAAGTAGCCTGTGAGCGAGCCTGATTTTTGGTCTTCTTCTATAGTTTGTTCTATGGAGAGTTGTTCTACAAGTCCTTCGCTTATGAGCATGGCTACTTTTTGGGTATCGATACCAAAATTAGGGATATTCTCTGCATACCATTCTTGGTCTTCGGGGGCTATCGGAAAAAGGAATTGGCGTGTGTCTGCTAAGAGTGCTTTGGGCTTGTATTTGAGTAAATTTTGCCAAAGTGTACTGATACATACTTTAAAATCGTCGCTTTCCATATTCTCGGTTTCTGTATTCCATACTGCTTTTATGATATTTTCAGATTCTAATAAAAAAAGCTGCAAGAATTTATTTTCAAATAGAAGGGTCATTTTTGTGTTACTGTTTTTGCAAAAAGATTATAAACTCGGAATTGTAAGATTTACAATTGTTCCTTCTCCTAATATAGATTGAATTTCTATTTTTCCTTTGAGTTTTTCCACTATTTCTTTCACGATATATAGTCCTAATCCTGAGCCTTCGCTTTCTTGATTGGCACGGTAAAACATATCAAATATTTTGGGGAGGTGTTCTTTTGAGATGCCCTGTCCATTGTCTTCTATGGCGATGAGTGTTTTTTCGGCAGTAACTTTTACTAATACTTTTAGGTAAGAGTCTTCTTTGTATCGGTCTATGTATTTGATGCTGTTCGAAATTAGGTTGCTTAGGATAATATTTAGGCGATATTCGTCAGAGTAAAAGGGAGTATTTTGGTCTATTTCTATGATTTTACGTATCTTTTTTTCTAACTCCATAAAATGCATAGATTCCCAAATTTCATCTATTAATTCTTTGAAGTTGATTTCGTTTTTGGTGATTTCCAAACGAATATTACGTGAATGATTGGTGATTTGGCGTATAAATCCATCTAATTTTTTGATAGATTTTTCCATCAATGCCAAATAACTCTTGACTTCATCGGTGTTTTCTATTTCTAAGCGCGTAAGATTGATTAACCCTAACAATGATGAGAGCGGAGAGCGTAAATCGTGGGAGGCACTGTACACAAAGCGGTCTAACTCTGCATTAATATGTTGCAATTCATCATTTTGTATTTGTAGGCGTTGCTCTAAACGGTGTTGTTCGGTGATGTTTTTGATAAAAAAAGAAAGCCCTGAGATTTGCCCAGTCTTTTGTTTTACAGGGAAAAGATTCACTTCTAATACTATTTTTTGTGTGCCTACAGTTCTTTCATCTATAAGTGTTATTTGCTCGCCTTGTAATACTTTTTGGTAGATAGCTTTCCAATATTCTACCCGTTTTTCATCTACATTTACTTTTTCAAATAGATTATCACCTACATCTATAGAAACGTTATACAGTTCATGGATATATTTTTGATAAGCCTGATTTAACACTACAACATTGAATTTTTCATCGATAGAGCAAATCATATCGGTGGTACTGTTGAGCAGTGGAAAATAATGTACCTCAAACTTTCGAAGTTCATTTTCTAAAAGTTTGATTCTTTCATCGCTTTCGATAGTATTCATATTGTTGTTTAAGCAAAGACCCAATAAAGAGCAGTAAAAAAGTCAAAAATTAAGGAGTTACAACTGCTTTTTTGAGGGGCTCTTTTTGCAATTTGCCATTGGCTACATAGTAGAGCACATCATCATAAATGCCTACACAAATGACATAACCACCATCACCCGTGCCAGTTACTGAAAGTTGGGTAGTATTGACAGTGAGTTTGCCATCTTCCAATTCATTTTCTGTTTTGGTATTGGTTTTATTGTCATTGTTTAAAATTTGTTGAGCATTACTCTTCGTTACACTGTTCAAGGAATAAACCAATACGCTACCGCTCAATAATACCAATGAGAGGCTAAAAGCAACAATGAGAATACGTTTGGAAAGCAGATCTAAGTTTTGCATAATCAATTTAAAGTTTAAAGAAATGAGAAACCCTTTTAAAACAATGAGCAATTTACACTTTTTTATTAACTAAAAAGAAAAAAACAGCCTTTTTTTTTAATTTTACGCTTCATTTTTTATTACTCAAACAAATAATATGGAAATTACACTACAAAACATCGAGGAAGCCACCCAATACATTCAACAAAAAGTAGATTTTAAGCCTACTACGGGTATTGTTTTAGGAACAGGTTTGGGAGGCTTTATCAACGAAATAGATATTCAACATAGCCTTGATTATGACGAAATACCTCACTTTCCTATCTCTACTGTAGAGTCGCATCACGGAAAATTACTTTTTGGCTATGTAGCAGGCAAGCCAATAGTAGCCATGCAAGGGCGTTTTCATTACTACGAAGGCTACCACATGCAACAGGTAACATTCCCTATCCGCGTAATGAAATTATTAGGCATCGAGAGGCTCATCATCTCTAATGCAGCAGGAGGGCTGAACAAAAATTTCAAGAAAAGCGAACTTATGATTATCAATGACCACATCAACCTACTGCCCGAAAATCCTCTCAGAGGAAAAAATTTAGATAGCTTAGGCGTGCGTTTTCCCGATATGCTCGAAAGTTATGACAAAACACTCATTGCCAAAGCATTACAAGTAGCACAAAAAAATAACATCAAAGTACATCAAGGCGTATATGTAAGTGTAACAGGTCCTAACTTAGAAACCCCCGCCGAATATAAATTTTTACAAGTCATAGGCGCAGATGCCGTAGGAATGTCAACCACTCCTGAAGTAATCGTAGCACGCCACATGAACCTACCCGTTTTTGCCGTTTCTGTAATTACTGATTTATGTTATGAAGGAGAACTCAAATACGTAACGGTAGAAGAGGTAATCGCTGCTGCACAAAAAGCCGAACCCGCGCTAAGAATATTAATGAAAGAAATGGTATAATTGTGGAAAAAAAACACTAACTTTGTACTCAATTTTTTATCATCTCAATTAAAAAAATCAATATGGACATAGCAATCATTTTCGCATTTTTTGGAGGATTAGGAGGTACAGAAATACTCTTTATCCTTTTTATTATATTGTTATTGTTTGGAGCTAAAAAAATCCCCGAACTCGCAAGAGGCTTAGGAAAAGGCATTCGCGAATTTAAAGATGCTACCAAAGAAGTAAAAGACAACATAGAAAACAGTGTAAAAATAGAAGAGGAAAACGATAAAAGACTCAACAAATAACCCCCCTATGACTTGCCAAGAGAAAGTAAAAAAATATATCCAAAATATAAAAGCAAAACCCCAACTCAATGCCTTTTTAGAAATTTATGAAGAAGAGGCATTGCAAAGAGCAGCCCAAATAGATGCCAAAATTGCAGCAGGCAATGCAGGCAAATTAGCAGGTTTTGTAATAGGGCTTAAAGATGTTATTTGCTACCAAAACCACCCCCTACAAGCCTCCAGCAAAATACTAAACGGCTTCGTATCCCAATTTTCAGCCACCGTTACCGAAAGACTCCTCGCCGAAGATGCCATCATTATCGGCAGGCAAAACTGCGATGAGTTTGCAATGGGCTCGTCCAACGAAAACTCCGCCTTTGGCATAGCCCGCAATGCTGCTGATGAAAGCCGCGTACCCGGAGGCTCGTCAGGAGGCTCTGCCATTGCTGTACAAGCCGACTTATGCGATATTTCCTTAGGCTCCGATACAGGAGGCTCTGTAAGGCAACCCGCCGCCTTTTGTGGTGTAGTAGGGCTAAAACCTACCTATTCGCGCATATCACGTTTCGGGCTCATTGCCTATGCTTCTTCTTTTGATTGTATCGGTATTTTCGGGCGAAACATCAAAGATGTTGCCTTAGTATTGGAAGTAATCGCAGGAAAAGACGACCAAGATAGCACCGTATCATCGCAACCTGTACCCGCTTATAGCCAACAACTATCAGTAACAAGCAAAAAAAGAATCGCTTACCTCAAAGAAACTATAGAAAGCGAAGGACTACAACCTGAAATATTAGCAACTGTCAAAAATACCATAGAACAACTCAAAAAAGACGGACACACCGTAGAACAAGTAGATTTTCCTTTACTCAAATACATTTTACCTGTTTATTATATCCTCACTACCGCCGAAGCAAGTTCTAATCTTGCCCGCTACGATGGCGTAAGATACGGACACCGTACAAAAGAAGATTTTGAAGATTTGGAAGAAATGTATAAAAAAACGCGCTCCGAAGGCTTTGGCTCAGAAGTACAACGAAGAATCATGTTAGGTACTTTTGTACTCAGTGCCAGCTACTACGATGCTTACTATACAAAAGCCCAAAAAATGCGCCGCCTCATCAAAGAAAGCACCGATAAAATATTCGAGAACTACGATTTTATACTACTCCCTACCACCCCTACTACTGCTTTCAAAATAGGCGAGCACCAAAAAGATGTACTACAAATGTACTTAGCCGATTTATTCACCGTGCAAGCCAATGTAGCAGGCATTCCTGCCATCTCTATCCCTAAAGGAACAGACGAACAAGGACTGCCCATAGGCATACAACTCATGGCGCAGTATTTCAAAGAAGATGAACTCTTGGCTTTTGCTAATTATTTGATGTAATTCTACAAGAAATAAAAATACTAAGGCTTCACCCTAAAAGTGCATAACACCCTTTCAAAAATTATGACAATCGCACACTTTTAGGGTAGGTTTATCAGTTATTTAACAACCAAATATTAGGTATTAACAAAAAAACTCAATAATCACTACTATACCCACCACCGCCTGAGTCGCCGCCGCCATAGCTACTATCTGAACTACCCGATGACGATGAGCCACTATCATAACCTGAGGAGGAAGAAGAAGAACCGCTATCATAACCCGATGATGATGAACTATCATAATAGGTACTTGAAGAGGAAGAGTTATCGTAGTAATAAGTAGAGCTACTCGATGACGAATACGAAGAAGAAGAGGAGGAAGCACTCCGTAGTTTGTTTCTCTTTTTTTTCCTGAAAAGAAATGTCAATAAAAATATCACTGCGACAATTAATACAGCAAAAATAATAATAACTCTATAAGAATTGTACCATGCTTTTGTAGGCTCTGTATTAGCCCGAAAATCAGCACTTTGCAATTGCTTAATGAGTGTTTCGGTCGCTTTTTGAAGTGCCTCTCCATATTTTCTTTCCTTCAGATGAGGTATCATTTGTGTTTTTACGATATTAGCCGCATCAGTATCAGTGATATAAGCCTCAACACCATATCCCAGTTCTATTCTTACGGCGCGGTCTTCGGTTACTATCAATATCAAAATACCATTGTCTTTGTTTTTTTGTCCTATGCCCCATTTTCTGAATAGTTCGTTGGCATACTCAGCAATAGTAACGCCTTCTAAACTTCTAACAATCACGATGGCTATTTGTGTAGAAGTAGTTTTGTCGTACTCTCTTAGTGTTTTTTCTAAATAGTTCTTGTCATTGTTTTCTAAAACACCAACATAATCATTGACAAAAATGGCGGGCTCGGGCTTAGCAGGGAAGTTTTGCGCCTTTGTTCCCTCAACAATCATAAAGAAACAAAGGATAAGAAAGAGTAGTTTTTTCATCGTTTTTTTTCAAATGTAACAAAAAAATGAGATTTTTACAAAATAATACACATGAAATCTATGAGAAAACAAGTCTTCATCATCATAAGTTTAGTAATCTTCTGCATGCAGGGGGTGAACGCACAAGTAGCAAAATCAACGGCTGATTCCTTGTCTGATTTGTATAAACGATATTTTGAGCTCAACAGCCAATACAACGCCATGCGCGAAGAGGTAAATGTAGGCATCAGAGGAATACAAGATATTCAGCTTCAGAACTTGATTAATGCCAAAAGCCGCTACGAAAAGAATACACGCAGCGTAAAAGCAACGGCTACTTTTTTAGAAGGGTTTAGCAATAGCCTCAATAATTTGGAAAACTCCCTCAATTTTGCTTCCTATTTCAGTAAAATCTCTGCCCTAAACAACCCTAATAATGATGAATTAGGCTTTACATTAGAAAAAGAGGTGTTGCGTATTTTGGACGAAAAAATAATTAAAGGCAATGCCAGATTTAACAACAAAAAACCAAGCCGCTTCCGCGAAATCGTTTCTCATATCATCAACAATCCTCTGACAGAAGTGCTCACTTCAGTAGTACCCGGTGTAAATTCTATTTTATCGGTAGTGAATATGGTCAATCAAGTGGCATTGCAAGACGAAAGTGTGAACACTTCGCAGGTGATAGATTTTCAAAAAGATATGCAAAAATTTATCAAACACTATGAAAGACTTGCCCAAGCGAACAATGATTTATCTTTCAACCTCCAAACCCTTAAAGTAAAAACAGAAGCACTCCGCAAAGTAACCCTTGATTTTAGCAAGGGACTCATTGTGAATCTGCACGACAACGCGCAAAACCCCGATTTGAATACACTTTCTTTGGAAGACCTCATAGAAAAATACTATTCTTTAGCCAATGTAACACTTGTAATAGATAAATTGGAGGGCGAAAATCGCAGTGGAAGTACTATCAATTACGATAAACTATTACAAAATCGTTTGGTGTACTCTTCTTTAGCGCGTAGTAAAATTAGCTTCATAGGCGAAGAGTTTGAGCGCCTTGCCAACGAATACAGAACATTGATGAGTGAGTATCACAAGAATATTTTGTTGATTCTTTCAGATGCAAAGACACTTTCGCCAAGCCCCGAAAAAATTGCTAAAAAAGTAACAGAAATAGAAGAAGAATACACAAATCTTATTGATAAATATCAGCAAACGGTAGGCATAGAACGTCTTAAGGCACGCATGAATGCAGTACCTATTTACTAATTTTGAATAGAAATTTAAAAAGGTTTTATACGGCAAGAAAGCAACGTAATATCATCATTATAGGGGTTTTCTTGCCTAAAATTATCTATTTCTGCAATCAAATTTTCATGTATTTTTTTCAAATCGGTTTGGCTTTGCGTGTGCATAAATTGTATGAGCCTATCTAAACCATACTCTTCTTCTTCCATACTTCGCGCCTCCGTAATGCCATCAGTATAAGTAAATAACAAGAAATTTTCAATAGTAATACAGCTACTTTCAATGAAGGGCAAGGGCGAAAAAGCTCCTAAGACGGTAGTCCCTTTTTCGAGCAGAGTGAGTTCTGCATTGTTTTGCATATCGAACAAAAAGGCAG
Organism: Cytophagales bacterium; assembly: GCA_004293905.1. Taxonomy (GTDB): domain Bacteria; phylum Bacteroidota; class Bacteroidia; order Cytophagales; family Microscillaceae; genus RDZE01. The sequence continues at coordinate 63,921 of RDZE01000024.1, forward strand.
GATTGTGTCCTGCATTGATATATTCAAATAACTTTTGGTTACGGTCATAAATACAAATAAAACACGTAATAAAATGCTCGCCACGTGCATTCTGAAAGATTTGGTAGTTCAATTCCTCAACAATCTGTAATAAATCATTGGTCTGTCTTGCTAATGTACGCAATGATGCCTGAAAATTAGACATTAACAATGCAGCAGGCACTCCTTTTCCCGAAACATCGGCAATACAAAAAATAAATTTGTCATTATTAATCGGGATATAATCATAATAATCGCCCCCGATAAGGTCGTGCGGAAAATAAGTTGCTTTTATTTTTAGGTGTTCGTGGTAGGGCAATGTTTCTGGAAAGAGCATAGATTGTACTTTTTTAGCAATTTCTAACTCTCTTTTCATTGCTTCTTGGTTGATTTGCTTGCGAAAGAGCTTTTTATTTTCAATCGCCACGATGATAATATTACTCAAAGTTTGCACAAAACGCGTATCAAGTTCGCGCCCTTGTTCGTCATCGAGCAGAAATCCCCCCGCAGGATTATTTTCTAAAAGTACATAGGCTAAAACTTGTTCTTTGTGATAAACAGGGACAATGAGGTCGAATATTTCTAAAAAGAGGGCATCTTCTGATAGTGGAAAGCCTTTCAAATCTGTAATATCGCGTATGTTTTGTTCAAGGAGAGATATAGGCAATTTTTTTTCAAAATCTTTGGGCGTACCAAAATGTACTTTACAATGCCATTCGTTATCTTCTTCCAATACATAGATTGCCATTTTTTCTACCCTCAAATTAGCTCGCAATGTAAATTTATACATCATATACAATGCTTCTTCGGGCATATTATTGTTAATAGCCTGCGTAATTTCGAGAATAGAGTTCAGTTCTAATTCTACTAATCGAAATTTGGTTTTGAACTTATCACTGTTTGGTGGTAGTTTTAGGGTCATAAGCATCTCTGAGTCCATTTCCCAGCAAATTAAAGGCTAACACCATTAAACTAATAAACAAACTTGGGAAAAATACCAAGTGAAAACCGCCATCTGAGGCTATTCTTTCAAAGCCTTCGCTTACCATCACACCCCAAGAAGGAGTAGGAGGTTGCACGCCTAAGCCTAAGAAACTCAAACCTGCCTCTGTAAGTATAGCATTTGCAAAATTGGAGGTAAGAATTACAATCAAAGGACCTGTCATATTGGGGAGTATGTGGTAGTAAATAATACGAAAACTACTTACGCCTAATGCTTTGGCAGCTTCAACAAATAATTTTTCTTTGAGGCTTAATATTTGCCCTCTTACTACCCTTGCTATTTCTACCCAAGTAGTGAGCCCTACTGCCACAAAAGCCACCCAAATATCTTTGCTTTGCAATGCCAAACTGATGGCTATCACTAACATAATACCCGGTATAGACCATACTACGGACATAAACCACATAATCGCATTGTCTACTCTGCCTCCGAAAAAGCCTGCTGTAGCCCCTAAAAATATTCCTAAAAAGGCAGAGATGAGCACTGAAATAAAACCAATGCTCAATGAGATACGGAAGCCTAACATAAGTCTGCTGAACATATCACGACCGTTTAGGTCTGTACCCAATACGTAAAAACGCGTTTCTATATGGTTGTTTTCAAATTTTTCTTTCAAATCAGCAATCGAGATACTTTGTTGTTGATTGCTAATATCCAAATAGAGTACTTTATCTCCTTCTACTCTAAAATTACCTAATGAATCTGCCTTAAATTTTTCGGAAGCACCTATCCATAAAGGTTCTACAATATCAATCAAAGGATAGCGAATTTCATCTATTTTTCCTTGTACGTTGTACTCTTTTACTTTCACAAAAGCCCCTTCTATGGTGTAGCTCTCAATAGGACGCACCGTGAAAGGGTTTGGACGCCCAAACAAATAAGCATTGAACCAATTAGGCTCTTCTACTTTTCTATCATCACGGTCTTTCATTACTTTGATAGAAAAACCTGGGGGTTGGTGCTGGAACATGCTTATGCTATCATTGGCATCGGTAGTTTTATCGGGGATAACCAAATAACCCAACAAGGCAATACAAATAGCCAAAACAATAATGATGAGCCCTGCTACTGCGGGTTTATTCATCAAAAAACGCTTCTTAACGTAGTAAAAAGGGGGTCTATGTTCCTCTTCTTGCGCTTTGTTTGGAGTGATGATGGGTTTATTTTTAAGTTTAATCATATTATTTTTTATTAGAGTAAATTTAGTGTCCATTGTGAGCTAAAAGCCCTTTTTTGGTGGCTAAATAGTAATATTTTTTATAATCTGTTTCAAAATTTATTTCTTGGTCGTTGAGTACTTCTTCGGTTGCAGAGGCAAAACATTTTACCCATTCTTTTTGCAAAAGTGTTTCCAAATTTTTTTTCAGTATTTTTTCTTCTATTTGTAGTGTTTCTTGCAAATGTTGAAAAGGTTGCAAAAAATACAATTCGTCTAATATATCAAACTCTGTATCATTCATAATCGTGTTAGAAGTTTTGTGGTCTATCTTTCCAAACATAATGATTACCTGATAAAGTTCTTATTCCAAAATACAATGCATACAAGGGATACAAGAGTTGTATGATTGGGATATAAGCCATCAGGCTCTTTCTTCTGAAAAACTTCAGTATCGGATACAAAAATAAAAACTCTATGATAGATTTGATTAAAATTTGTGCCAAAAGTATCAAAAGAGTATAAAATTTTGCTATAGTTAGTAAAATGGCTATAAATATAAAAAAATTTATAAAAAAAATGAAAGAAGCAAGGATTTTTGAGAATATATTTTTTTGGTGTTTCCATTTACTTGCCCATCTTAGCCTTTGTTGTTCAAACATTTGCCAACCGTTTGCAGGGTGTGTATGAACAATAGTATCCATGTTTTTTATTACTGCAACTTGTGAAGGGTATCTTTGGGCTATCTTATGAAGTAAAAACTCATCATCACCAGAGGCTATGTGTAGGTTTCCTTCATAACCATTTACTGCCCAAAATGCTTCTTTACGAAATATCATGTTAGCACCGTTGCACATTGTGGGTACGTGCCAACTCAAAGTAGAAGCACCTACGCCAATAAGCGAACTAAACTCTAAGGCTTGCAATTTGGCAAAAAAAGAAGGTTTTTCTTCATAATAATAACGCACCAATCCACTCCAAAATACTATTTCAGGTTGTTTTTGTATTTGAACTGCAATGCCTTCCAACCATTTTTTTTCTACTCTACAATCAGCATCGGTACATACTACATAGTCATTTTTTACGTGTTTAATACCTGTTTGTAGTGCATTTTTTTTTCCCTCTGTTTCTGCTAAAAGGTAAAAAAGTGGATATTTTACTTTTTTTTGGTATTGTTGTATAACTTCTACGCTTTGGTCAGTAGAGTTGTCATCTACTATCCAAACTTCAAAAAAAGAGTGGCTTTGTTGGTTTAGGTCTTCCAATAAATGGGCTATGTGTTTGGCTTCGTTGCGCATGGCTATCACTACCGAAAGTGGAGTAGTTGGGGGAGGAGGCAAATTGGAAGCGGGAAGGGGTATTTTTTGCCAGCCAATGTAAAGGAACAACAACATAAAGCTATATGCAATAATACTACCCCAAACCAATATTTCCATTAGGCGTTTTTGCGTGCAATCGCTTTTTGTGCTGCGTCTACAATATTAGCGGCTGTTAAGCCATATTTTTGCATCAACTCTTCAGGTTTGCCACTTTCGCCAAAGGTATCTTGCACGGCTACCATCTCAAGTGGGCAGGGCATTTTCTGCACCAATACTTGTGCGATGCTATCTCCCAATCCTCCGTGTTTTTGGTGCTCTTCGGCAGATACTGCACATTTTGTTTTTTGTATCGATTGCAAAATGGCAACTTCGTCTAAAGGCTTGATAGTGTGTATATTAATGATTTCTGCACTGATTCCTTTTTGTGCTAACTGTTGGCAGGCTTCTAAGGCTTGCCATACTAAATGCCCAGTAGCAAAAATACTTACATCGCTACCTTCTTGCAAAAGGAGTGCTTTGCCTATTTCAAAGGGGGTGTTTTCGGGCAAAAAAACAGGTACTACTGGTCGTCCGAAACGCAAATAAACCGCTCCGTTCCAATCAGCGATGGCTAAGGTTGCGGCTTTGGTTTGGTTATAATCGCAAGGATTGATTACTGTCATGTTGGGTAACATTTTCATCAGTCCTAAGTCTTCTAATATCTGGTGTGTGGCACCGTCTTCGCCTAAGGTAAGTCCTGCGTGAGAAGCGCAAATTTTTACATTTTTTTGGCTATAGGCTATCGATTGCCTGATTTGGTCATAGACACGCCCTGTGGAAAAATTGGCAAAAGTGCCCGTGAAAGGGATTTTACCTGCGGTTGCCATACCTGCGGCAATGCCCATCATGTTGGCTTCGGCAATGCCTACTTGAAAAAAGCGTTCGGGGAAGGCTTTCTGAAAAGCGTCCATTTTTACGGAGCCTGTCAAATCGGCGCAAAGGGCTACTACTTCAGGGTTTTGGTTGCCTAATTGTAGTAAACCTGCGCCAAAACCCGAGCGTGTATCTTTTTTGTCTAATATAGGGTACTGTTTCATACTTGCAAATATCGTAAAAACTTATAGGAATTGCAATACTGTTTCTAATTTTACACCTCTTGAGCCTTTGATGAGCCAATAACTTTCGCCAAAAGACTGCGCACCAAGCCAATTGTGCAAGGAAAATTTATCAGTAAAATAGTAGGCGTTTGGGTTATTTCTGAGGGCATGTTGCATGGCTTCGCCAAAAAGTATTACAGTGTGAAAATGGGCTTCGGCTACGAGTTTGCCTATGCGTTCGTGTTCCGAGATACTTGCCTCACCGAGTTCGAACATATCTCCTAAAATTACAATTTTGGGCTGTTGTGTAGGCAGTTCGGCAAAGTTTTGCAGTGCTTTTTCCATAGAACTTGGGTTGGCATTGTAGGCATCTAAGATAATCGTTTTTTGCTCCTTGTGAATTACTTGTGAGCGGTTGTTTGAGGGGCTGTATTGTTGTATTGCCTTCAACGCTTTTTCCATATCTACTTCCCAAAAATGCGCCATTGCTAAAGCAGTTGCTACATTGCTGAAATTATAACTCCCAAAGAGTTGAGTCGTGATTGGAGGGAGGGATTGATATTGTACGGTCAGAAAAAAATCACTTTCTATATTTTGTAGCGAAAAACTATCTTCAGCCTGTGGGTAGGTGTAGCGGTGCGTTTTAGGAAAGTGGGCAGTCATAGAGGCTAAAAAATCTTCAGTAGTATTAACAAATATAACACCGTTATTGTCTTTTAGGTATTCGTAGAGTTCGCCGTTGGCTATTTTTACCCCTTCCAAACTCCCAAATCCTTCCAAATGGTCTAAACCAATGTTGGTTACTACACCGTGAGTAGGCTGCGTTATTTTGCATAGTTCAGCCGTTTCTCCTATATGATTTGCCCCCATTTCTACTACTACCATTTCGCTATCGTTGGGAAAGGCAAGCAAGGTGAGAGGAACTCCAATGTGATTGTTAAGATTGCCTTGCGTAGCAAAAGTAGGGTATTTGACAGACAATGCCCTATGGATAAGTTCTTTGGTAGTTGTTTTGCCATTAGACCCACAAACAGCCACAAAAGGGATATTGAATTGCTTACGGCGATAACTTGCCAACTCTTGTAAAGCGGTCAATACAACCTCTACTTGTAAGTAACGGTCTTGATTTTGCCAATAATGGGTTTCGTTCACAATTTCATCTACTACTACATAGGCTGCCCCTGCTGCTAAGGCTTTGTCAGCGAATTGGTTGCCATTGAAATTTTCGCCTTTGAGCGCGAAAAATAACATTCCTTCTTTTATTTGGCGCGTATCCGTAGATACCCCTGTGGCTTGGCAGTAAATGGTATAGAGTTTTTCGATAGATGTCGTCATAATTTTTGAACTGAAATGATTTTTTGAAACTCCGAACCTCAATAATATTCATTTATAACAGAGGTTCGGAGTAATTCAGCACATTTTGCGCTATTTACAAAGAAAGTGTTTCGGCTTGTGGGCTTATTTTTTTTACTAAACCTTGTAATACTTTGCCCGGTCCTACTTCTATAAAAGTGCTCGCACCCTCTTGTGTCATATTTTGGACGCTTTGTGTCCATCTTACTGGTGCAGTAAGTTGTGCAATAAGATTTTCTTTGATAGTGGCTATATCGGTAGAAGGTAGTGCATTCACATTCTGATAAATAGGCACAGCCGAAGGGCTAAACGTTGTAGCTTCTATGGCGGCGGCTAATTCTTGTCTTGCAGGCTCCATCAAAGGTGAGTGAAAAGCACCCCCTACTTGCAAAGGGAGTACGCGTTTTGCCCCTGCTGCTTTGAGCTGTTCCATGGCTAACTCTATTCCCTTGTGCGAACCTGAAATAACTAACTGACCAGGACAGTTATAATTGGCTGCTACCACTACTTCTTGCGTAATGCCTGCACATATTTCAGCTACTTTGGCATCTTCCAAACCAAGCACAGCCGCCATCGTAGAAGGGTTCATTTCACAGGCTTTTTGCATAGCCAAAGCGCGCTGTGCTACCAAACGCAAGCCATCAGCAAAAGAAAGAACGCCATTGGCTACCAATGCCGAAAACTCACCCAAAGAATGTCCTGCAACCATATCGGGGCGGAAATCTTTGGAAACCAATGCCATAATGACTGAATGAACAAAAATGGCAGGTTGTGTTACACGTGTTTGTTTTAGGTCTTCGTCACTGCCCGCAAACATTACCTCAGTCAGAGAAAAACCCATAATATGATTGGCTTCCTCAAAAAGTTGTTTCGCTTCTGCATTTTGCTCATATAAATCTTTGCCCATTCCCGAAAATTGAGAACCTTGCCCCGGAAAAATATATGCTTTTTTGCTCATAAAATACTTTGAATATGATTAGAATAATGAAAATATAAATTGATGAGGGCAAAAATACAATACTTTGCCTATTTTGATTATATTTGTGTACTAATCTTATAGAAAATATGCAAAACAACCCACAACAATCTATTGGAATGCAACACCAAATGCAAATTTATTTGCAAGGGTTACAGCAAAAAAAAACTTCTATACCCATACGTTACGAAGATTTGGAAGCCAAAGCCAAAGAAATACTTAAGCCCGAAGCCTTTGATTATATCGCAGGAGGCGCAGGTGCAGAGCGTACTATGGCAAGCAATATCAATGATTTTGACCATTGGAAGATTTTACCTCAAATGTTGAAAAATGTAGAATCGCGTGATTTGAGCGTAAAAATTTTGGGCAAAAAATTCCCAACGCCACTTTTCTTTGCTCCCGTAGGTGTACTTTCCATAGCACACCCCGAAGCCGAAGCCGCCGTAGCACGTGCCGCCAAAAGCCTACAAATACCACAAATACTCAGCACGGTATCTTCCAAATCGTTAGAAGAAATAGGCGAAATACACGGCGAAAACCCGCATTGGTTTCAACTCTATTGGGGGCGCGACCACGAATTTACCAAAAGCCTTGTGCAAAGAGCCGAAAAAGCAGGCTACAGTGCCCTTGTCATTACCCTCGATACGCGCCTACTTGCTTGGCGTGAGCGCGATATACAAAATGCTTATCTTCCTTTTTTATTAGGCGAAGGGCTCACTAACTATTTCAACGACCCTGTATTCAGAAAAGCCGTACCCGAACCTGAAAAAAATACTTTTCAAGCCATTATGCACTTCGCACAGCTTTTCTCTAACCCTACCCTTACTTGGAACGACCTGAAAAAAGTAAGAAGATACTGTAAAATCCCTATATTACTCAAAGGAATACTGCACTATGAAGATGCCCAAAAAGCCATAGATGCTGGTGTAGATGGAATTATCGTATCAAACCACGGAGGGCGACAAATAGACGGCAGCATCAGTGCTATTGATGCATTGGCAGATATTATGACTGAGATAGATGATGATAAAATAGAGGTGCTTTTTGATAGTGGCATCAGGCGCGGAGCTGATGTTTTTAAAGCCATAGCACTTGGAGCAAAAGCTGTATTGGTAGGCAGACCTTATGCTTATGGATTGGCAGTGAATGGTGAGCAAGGAGTTAAAGAGGTAATGCAAAACCTACTTGCCGATACAGACCTTACAATGGGTTTGGCAGGTTGTAAAAATTGGAAAGAAGTTCGACAAGACAATGTATTATTCGACGATAGACCTCTCTAAAAATGAACTTTCTACCCCTTTTATACGTAGTGAAATAAAAGACTTTCTCGAAAATGGCTATCCAAAATGACTATTTTAGCAAATTTATGCTCAAAATAATGTTTGGATAAGCCCTTTTATTATTCATTTTAAACTTAAAACCAATGACACCCACAGAAGAAAACGTTCAAACTAACGAAAAAGAAGCACTCCAAAATTACAACTACGAAATAGTAGGCAAACCCCTACAAATTCTATCCGCTCCCGATGTATGGGCACCCTACAGTGCCAAAGAAATGATGACTTTCCTCATAGAATACGGATATTTAGAAGCTATTCAGGGGTTTACTGTCTTAGATTTAGGAACAGGCTCTGGTATTATTGGGATTATGTGCGGCTTGTTGGGAGCTAAACAAGTAACACTTACCGATTATTGCCACTCAGCAGTAAATTTAGCCCTCAAAAATGCACACATCAACGGAGTAGCGCAAGCAGAAGCCATTGATAGCGACCGTTTTGTGGCTTTAGAAGGAAAAACTTTTGACCTTATCATCTCCAATCCTCCTGTGCAACCTTGGCTCTTTACTGACCTCGAACATACAGAGGCACGCATCAACAGTGCTGCTTGGAACGAGGCGGGTGCTGATGGGCGTTTAGTGCTCGATTCATTGCTGAAAGAAGGCAATCTATTTTTAACAGAGAAAGGAACAATGATATTTTCTTGCTCTACGCGTCATGGGCATCGTTATACAACACAACTATTAGATGAACATTGGACTAATAATTGGCAACAAATTTACGCCGCTGAACATACTATAGACCACAGCTATCACGAACCTTATATCCCTACTTGGTTGCATCTACAAACCTTAGATTTTGACCTCCGCATCTACCAAAAAGACCTCAATGGTAAACACTATGCCTACTATGAGCAAAATCAAGAGAAATTCTATATTACTACCTACTTTGATACCCTTGCCGAAGAAGAAGTAGCTGTAAAAATGCTCATCAATGACGATGAATGTTATGTATTAAACCAAAAAGGAGAAACCTTAGAAATATTGCCTATTACTCATGAAGCCATTCCAAAAATGAATGCTGAAGACAATGAATGGTATTATGTGTACTATTTAATACGAGCAGTAAAAAATGACAATGCAGAAATTTAGTAAATATACAAAAACAAAAGGCTTTTATTCAAACAAAAGCCTTTTTTTATAACTTTATGAACCAACATTCACAAAAAGAATCACCTTGGTCTTGGGTGTTTCAACAAGATGAAGTATATACACACGTGCGTTCAAAAGACAATCTGATGTATGGCTTACTTCACCATGAAAAATTAGTAGTACCTACCAAATACGGAGCAATGTTAGAAGTAGTAGTCAATGTTTCTTGTTTCATTGCCCGTAAGGAATATGAAGCCCCTCCAATTCTATTAGATATGGAAGGGCAAGAAATTTTGCCTGAAAATTATAGCCAATTATTTCAAGAAGGAGAACCCATACAATTCATTACTTACGAACCTGTTACAGGCGGTATGAGTGACGGTTGGGGGATAGAGTATTGGATTACACATACTTACGATGCACAATTGAATAAAATCAGCAGTAAAACGCCCGAAGGTTGGGAATAGCAGAGAAAACTAACCAAACTTACTACAGTTGATTTGTCTAAGAATCAATTAACTAATTTACCCGCAGAAATTGGGCAGTTGAAAAAATTAAAAGAAATTTACTTATCGGGTAATCCTCTTTCGGAGGAGGTAAAATCAAAACTTAGGTCTTTATTGGTCAATTGTGAATTATACTTTTAGTTAGTCCCTACCATATTCAGTATTTCTTATAAACACCCTGCTTGTAGATATTGACTTTGTGGAAGTAAGTTTCAAAGCAAGCCCCAAAAAAACAAATCAGAATTTAGAAAAAAAAATATTATAACAATGTGAGAAAATATTTATTTTTGTGTTGTTTTGTAAAAACTAAAACAATACCCCTATGAAACTACACCTTTTTTTGCTTCTCATACTCCTTTTTTCTCTTATTGCCCCATCACAAGCCCAAGAAAGATGCGATTTAATCCGCTACCACAAATATATGGCTAAGGGAAACAATCTATTGACTCAAAAAAATTATACCGCAGCCCTCCAATATTTTACTACAGCCCAATACTACTGTCAAGATGGCGAAGCAAGTTATTATATAAACAAAGTAAACAATGAAAGAATTACTATAAAAAATATTGGTACTATACGAAAAGAGTTAGCAATCATAGCTTTTGATGCGGCGGTTTACCAAAAAAATAAAGATTGGAAAGGTTTCCAAAAATACGATTGGAAGAACGAAGGAGATAACGAAACCCAAAAAGCCAGAGCAATTTTAGCCCAAATAGATAGCTTAGACCTCTCCGAAACCGCTCTTTCGGGCATTCCTGAACAAATAAAACAATGCCCTAACCTAAAACATCTTAACCTATTGGGCAATCCTAATATAGATTGGAAAGGACTCAATGGCATCAATGTGCCAAGTATTTATGTTTCAGTAAATGATTTAACACAGATAGAAAAAACCCATTGGCAATACATCACGGGGATAGACCTTAGCAAAAACCAACTCAATGCTCTCCCCAATGTAGTATTAGAACAAATACAACTCAACTATCTCGAGATTTATTTGAGCAATAACCAAATTTTACTACAAGTTGCAAAACTACCCAACCTTACCTCTCTTTATTTGAATGGAAGTAAACTAACCACGTTACCCGCAGAAATCGGGCAACTGACCAACCTTACTGCACTCAATTTGTCTGGGACTGAATTGACCAATTTACCCGCAGAAATTGGCAAGTTGCCCAATCTTACTACACTCAATTTGTCTGGGACTGAATTGACCAATTTACCCGCAGAAATCGGGCAACTGACCAACCTTACTACACTCAATTTGTCTTATAATTTATTGACCAATTTACCCGCAGAAATTGGCAAGTTGATTAAGCTTATTTCATTGGATTTAAATTATAATGACTTGACGAACTTACCAGCCGAAATTGGACAACTGACTAACCTTACCACACTCAATTTGTCTAACAATGAATTAACCAACTTACCAGCCGAAATTGGACAACTGACCAATCTTACTATACTTAACTTAAATACCAATCAACTAGCCAACTTACCAGCCGAATTTGGACAACTGACCAAGCTTACTACACTTGATTTAAATACCAATCAACTAGCCAACTTACCAGCCGAAATTGGACAACTGACCAAGCTTACTACACTTGATTTAAGCTTCAATCAATTAATAAGCCTACCAGTAGAAATTGGACAACTGACCAAACTTACTACACTTGATTTGTATTACAATAGATTAACAAGATTGCCAGTAGAAATTGGACAACTGACCAACCTCACTACACTATATTTGTTTAAAAATCAATTAACCAACTTATCAGCCGAATTTGGACAACTGACCAATCTTACTATACTTAACTTAAATACCAATCAACTAGCCAGCTTACCAGCCGAATTTGAAAAACTAACCAAACTTACTACACTAGATTTGTCTAAGAATCAATTAACTAATTTACCCACAGAATTTGGAAAGTTAACTAACCTTATTGAACTAGATTTGTCTAGGAATCAATTAACTAATTTACCCACAGAATTTGGAAAGTTAACTAACCTTATTGAACTAGATTTGTCTAACAATGAATTAACCAATTTACTCGCAGAATTTGGAAAGTTGACTAACCTTACTAATCTAAATTTCTCTGGGAATGAATTCACCAAATTACCCGCAGAAATTATGCAACTCACGAATCTTGTTATATTGGATTTAAGTTGGAATGACTTAACCAATTTACCTGCGGAAATTAGACAATTGACTAAACTTACTAATCTCAATTTGTCTAACAATGAGTTAACAATTTTACCTGTGGAAATTGGACAATTGACCAAACTTACTACACTCGATTTGTCTTGGAATGAATTCACCAATTTACCCGCAGAATTTGTACAATTGACCAACCTTACTACACTCGATTTGTCTCACAATCAATTCACCAATTTACCCGCAGAAATTGGGCAGTTGAAAAAATTAAGAGAAATTCACTTATGGAGCAATTTTCTTTCGGAGGAGGTAAAATCAAAACTTAGGTCTTTATTGGTCAATTGTAAATTATACTTTTAGTTAGTCCCTACCATATTCAGAGCCTCTTATAAACACCCTGCTTTTTGCATAGTATCTTTTGCTTTAGGGTGTTTTAGGGCATCGGCTTTGGCAAAATCAGCACAGGCTTCTTGCTTTTTGCCCATTTCATAGAGCAGCAGCCCTCTGTTGTAGTAAGCAGAGTTAAAATCAGCATTGATGTTGATAGCAGCAGTATGGTCTTCTATGGCTTTATTTTTATCGCCCAAAAAATCATAGATATTGGCTCTGTTGAAGTAAGCCTCAAAGTAATTTTTCTCGCAACGAATGGCTTGCGTATAGTCTTCGATAGCTCCTTTGAAATCTTTCAGGTTTTTTTTGGCAAAAGCCCTATTAAAATAAGCCTCTGCATCGTTAGGGTTGTCAGTCAGGTTTTTATCCAATATCTTAATCGCTGCGGGGTAGTCGCCTTGTTCTATTTTGAGGTAGGCTTCTTTGTTTACTCCTTCTATTTGCAGTGAATTAGTTTGTTGATTTTCTTTTTTCTGCTCTTTTTCCTCTTGCGAAGTAGTGGCAGTACTATTTTGTACTTGCTTATTTTGACAAGCTACACCCCAGAAAATGTAAAAAAACAGCAATAATAAATGGATTTGCCTCATATTTTGTTTTAATTTGTAAGATTTAGATTAATTTTGCAAGATAAATAATTTTTTTGGAAAATGGAAAAAACAATCGCACAGAAAATAACCGCCTTAGTAAAGTTACAAAGCATTGATTCTAAGTTAGATGAAATCAAAAAAGTACGAGGCGATTTGCCCGTAGAAGTGCAAGACCTTGAAGATGACGTAGCAGGGTATCAGACACGCATCGATAAATTCAACAAAGAAATCAAGGCACTTGAACAAGAAATAGTGGGCTATCAGGAGCGAAAAAAAGAAGCAGACCGCCTCATCGCAAAATACAAAGAACAACAAATGAATGTTCGTAACAATAGAGAGTACGAAGCTATCTCGAAAGAAATAGAATCAGAAGAGTTGGAAATTCCTTTGGCAGACAAGAAAATAAGAGTAGCGCAAGACAAAATCAAGAAAATAGAAATAGATGTCAATGCTACCGAAAATGTACTCAAAGACCGTCAGAAAGACTTAGAAAACAAAAAAAATGAGTTAGATGGTATTTTAGCAGAAAGCGAAGAAGAGGAAAGTCGCTTACTCAAAGACCGAGAAAAACAATCAAAAAGCATAGAAGAGCGTTTGCTTAAATCTTACAATAAAATCAGAACCAACGCCCTCAATGGTTTGGCTGTGGTGATGGTGCGCCGCGATGCCTGCGGAGGTTGCTTCAATATTGTACCTCCTCAGCGACAAGCAGATGTAAGAGAGAAAAAGAAAATAGTCGTTTGTGAGCACTGCGGGCGTATATTGGCAGGTGTAGAGGAAATCAAAGAAGAAGTAGCAGCAGTAAAATTCAAAAGATAAGTTTTTGTAAGTAGGCAAAACAAATTATCATCATTACAGATTTTCTAAGAAGTTTTTTGGGCTTCTTGGAAAATCTTTTTATTTTTATCCATTCATTTTTTCATCTTTTTTGCCTCAGCTTATGCTTAAAATTTTTACAACCCAACAAATTCGCGAAGCAGACCAATACACTATCAGCCACGAACCTATTGCTTCTATAGACCTCATGGAGCGCGCCTCTAAAGCCTTTGTTCAGCAATTTACCGAACTATTTTCTACTCGATATCCTATTGTTATTTTTTGCGGAATGGGCAACAATGGCGGCGATGGATTGGCGATTGCACGTCTACTTTCCGAAGAACGATACAAAGTAAAAGCATATATTGTAAAACATAGCGAAAATAGTAGCCCCGATTTTCAGCAAAATCTGAAAAGGTTAGAAGCCTCGCAAAACAACCCTACTTGGATAAAAGCCTATGAGGAACTCCCTGCATTGGAAGAGGGCGCGTTGGTCATTGATGCTCTTTTGGGCAGTGGCTTGCAAAGGCAGTTAGAAGGATTGTTGCTAAAGGTCGTTCAATACATCAACCACGCCAATGTATTGCGTGTAGCCGTTGATGTGCCTACAGGCTTAAGCACAGAGCACCTCAGCCTAACCCCCGAAAAAGTGATACAAGCCCACCACACCATTACTTTTCAAACCCCTAAGTTGGCTTTTTTATTGCCTGAAAATGAAGCTCTTGTAGGCAATTGGCACGTAGTAAATATTCAACTTAGCCCCGATTTTATAGAAAAGACACCTACCGATAATTTTTTATTGGAAAGAAATGATATTTTGGCACGCTTACAGCCACGCTCTAAATTTAGCCACAAAGGAAGTTTTGGACATGCATTGCTGATGGTCGGGAGCAAAGGAAAAATAGGGGCGGCACTGTTAGCAAGCAAAGCTCTACTGCGCACAGGGGCAGGTTTGCTCACTACACACTTGCCTAACTGTGGCAATTGGATACTGCAAACCGCTTTTCCCGAAGCAATGCTGCACTTAGACCCTGCTGAAGATTGCCTTAGCGAAATAATACCACAAATAGAAAAATACCAAGCTATAGGCGTAGGTTGTGGTATAGGACGCGAAGAAAAAACACAACAGATGCTTCGTTCGCTTTTAGAAGTATTGCAAAAAAACAGTATTCCATTGGTTTTAGATGCAGACGCGCTCAATATCATAGGCGAAGAGCATCGCGAATGGCAAGATTTACTTCCCCCAAATACTATCCTTACGCCACACCCCAAAGAATTCGAACGATTGGCAGGCAAAAGTCAACATTCTTTAGAACGTCTTTCACTGCTTCGTTCTTGGGCAGTGCAGAAGAAAGTATATGTAGTATTAAAAGGGCATCATACTGCTATAGCTACCCCTGAAGGTAGAGTGTATTTTAATAGTACGGGCAATGCAGGTATGGCAACAGCGGGCAGCGGCGATACACTTACGGGCATTATTACGTCTTTGTTGTCGCAGGGTTACACTCCTGAAGCGTCTTGTATGATAGGTGTTTATTTGCATGGGTTGGCGGGTGATATTGCCGCACGCCAACACTCCATGTCTGCACTGTTGGCTTCTGATATTATAGAGCACATTGGCGATGCTTTTAAAGTGCTCTATGCCCAATAAAAAGGGTTAGTATTTCTTTTTAAAATTGTTGTTGTTATTGCCGTTATTATGGTTATTATTACCGTTATTTTTGCGGTTATTATTGTTGTTGTTATTGCTGAAATTCTTGCGGTTGTTGTTATTATTATTGTTATTTTTATTATATTTGAAATTTTTATTTTTATTTTTGTTCTTGTTGTTATTAGCAGGATTAATAGTATTGAAGTTAGCCCCCCCGCCAGTGTTGTTTTGAATGTTGGTAGCTACTGAAGATTCCTCCTCTATTTCAATATCTAACCAATTTTCTGCCTTAATTCGCTCAATGATGTGGTTTTCTATTTTATTTCGCGAAAGTTCTTGTAAATGCTCAAGAATGGTATTGTTTTCTAAAGTTTCTTTGTTCCAATTGGTATAAAAACTTTTCATCAGGCGCGCTACATGCACTACTACCGCAAAACGTGTTTCTTCTTCGGTTACTTCTGTAGCTCTTTTTACTAAAAATTCTATGTTTTTGCCATAATGTCTGAATTTGATGGCATTGTTGCTATACGGAACGTTGTTGGGTTTTTGTCCTAACACTTCTTTGATAGGTGGTGGAAAAGGGCTATCGATATCGAGGTCGAAATCGGCAATGATGAATAAATCGTCCCAAAGGCGTGTGTAAATATCGGCAGTGCTTGTGTCTTTGGTATTGGGTTTTAATTGTCGCATAAGCTCTATTAATGTATAGGCTTGTTGGGTTCTTTTCTCTTTGTTTTCAATTGTTTTTATATGATTGACCAACATTTGTATATTGCGACCATACTCACGGAGGATAATGTTCTCATTATCGGTATTGTAACTGTTTTTTTCTGAATTGTCCATATTAAAGAATGATAAAATAATAAAAAGCTGTAAAACCTATTTTGATGAGGTTTTACAGCATGTAGTTTTTCTTTTAGGCTACTGTAGCATTTAGGAAATCTTCAACGGAGCTATAAGGCAAATTGAATGCTTCGCCTACGCTTTGGTATACTATAGTTCCTTGAATGACATTTAAGCCCATTTTGAGTTCTTTGTTTTCGGCACATGCTTTTTGCCAGCCTTTATTCGCCAATTCTACTGCATAAGGAAGTGTTGCATTGGTAAGGGCTAAGGTAGAAGTATAGGGCACTGCGCCGGGCATATTGGCAACGCAATAATGCACTACATCATCGATGATATAGATAGGGTCTTCGTGTGTGGTAGGTTTACAAGTTTCGACACAACCACCTTGGTCTACGGCTACATCTACAATGACTGTTCCGGGGCGCATCATTTTAAGCATATCTCTTGTAACCAAGTGAGGAGCTTTGGCACCAGGAATGAGGACTGCGCCTACGATAAGGTCAGCGGTTTTGATGGCTTCTATGATATTGTAGTGGTTCGACATCATTGTATGCACATTGGCGGGCATAATATCATCTAAGTAACGAAGGCGTGGAAGGCTTACATCTAAGATAGTAACACTTGCTCCTAAACCTGCTGCCATTTTAGCGGCTTGAGTTCCTACGATACCTCCGCCTATTACTACTACGTGTGCGGGACGCACTCCGGGTACGCCACCAAGCAGTATTCCTCTGCCTTTGAGGGGTTTTTCTAAATATTTAGCACCTTGTTGTACTGCCATGCGCCCTGCTACTTCTGACATAGGCACTAAAAGAGGGAGGGAGCGGTCGGCTTTTTCTACGGTTTCGTAGGCTAAGCATACTGCTTTTCGGCGTATCATGGCGTGGGTAAGTTCTTCGGAAGAAGCGAAGTGGAAATAAGTAAAAAGGAGTTGGTTTTCGCGAATGAGGTCGTACTCCGCTGCGATGGGTTCTTTTACTTTGATAATCATTTCGGCTTTTGCATATACCTCTTCGATGGTATCTAATATTTCTGCGCCAGCTTGTTTGTATTCTTCGTCTGTTAATCCGCTGTTATAACCTGCATTTTTTTGAACGTATACGGTGTGTTTGTTTTTTCTTAATTCCGCAACGCCTGCGGGGGTAAGTGCAACTCGATTTTCGTTGTTTTTAATTTCTTTTGGAACTCCAATAATCATGGTAGTAGTATTTTTTGTATGAGTACTTAAATGAAAAACTTGGCAAAGATAATGAAATTATATGACTTCAGGGTTTTCGGCGGTGTTTTTTCTGTAGTAGGGAAATATTTTCCAGATGCTGCTGAGGTGGAAGGCTAATTGTTTTGGGGTGGTATTCATGGGCAAAAAACGCCCTAAGAAGAGCATATCTTTATAATCGTAGGGGAGTGCAATGTCTTGGGTGATGTTGCCGATTCGGTCTTTGGGCAGTATTTCTACAAAGCCACCTGCCAAGGCAGTAGGAATAATCATGTTAGAGCCGTGTATGCCTACTACAATGTGGGATTGGCTGTAAATTTTTGCCCATTGTTTTTCGGTTGGGGTGTCTATTTGTTCTGTTCGGAGGTCTTGGGCTATTTTGGCAAAAGTATTCGTTTTTTTGCCTTGTCCTGTGATGTAGATTTGTACTTCGGGAATGGCTTTTCGGATTTTTTTGATGGTTTTTCGGATTTTATCATCTTGCAAAGCAATGAGTAGGTTTTTGCACCAAGCCAATGCTTTGATTCTTTGGGAAGCAATGAGGAGCAGCTCCCAAAACGGGTGTCGTAGCCATAGGCGGTCGTGTCGCCAGATGAATGTAATGGTGTAGTTGTTTTCTTGGAATTTATTGATGTCAAATCTTTTTTCGTGGAAAAAAAGCGAGGGATCTATTTTTCGGAAATCGGGGTGTGAATGTGCGGGGCTGATGTAGATTTGTTGGTATTGAGTACGTTTTTGGTCGAAAAAATTTTCTAATGCTGTTAGCCATTTTTGGGTTTTTCGCATGGGCGTTTTCAGTATCCATACTTCGGCTACGCCTTCAGGAATGAGCCATTCGAAGTTGGGCGTGATGAGTAGAATGAGTCCCTTATCGGGGTGTTTCTCGAGGTATTGTTGGGCATTGAGAAGTTTGAGGAGTGCATGCCCATAGAGGAAGTCGAGGCAGTTGAGAAAAATTACTTCTTTGTATTGTTTTTTTACTTTTTGTTCTATTTCTATGGGGGTATTGTCAGGGTTTTGATAGGCTTCGAGTAGCGGTTGTGCAAGCCACTTGATAGCCAAAGGGTGTGGATAGAGTTGTAGGTCGTCTGTACCGATGGCAGTAGGATAGTAAAGTCCGTGCCCTGTGGGTAAGTTGATGAGGAAATGATAATGACAGGTTTTGCATTGGCATTGCGCTAATAGATGTATGCCTTGTAGTCTTATTTTTTGTGTTTGTATTTGGTTGTTTTTGCACTTAGGGCATTGGCATGGGTATTGGTAATCGGGATTGAGCGCAATCATTGTCAAAAAAATTAGGGTTTTAGAATCATTTTGGGGCTGAGTGCTACGTAGTTGGCATAGTTAAAATGCTCTAAACGGAGTTCGTAGGGTCGTTTTTCTATGCGTTGGGGCATGAGTTTTGCCAAGATGAATTGTTTTTTTTCTAAAAGTTGATAGAGTTGCAAAAGAGAATAATTGGCATCGCGGGTGGTGGCTCCGTATTCAAATTGTATGGCATCTATGAATGTAGGGTTAAGGTATTGCCCTAAACCTTCTAATACTGCTTTTTCGTGTCCTTCTACGTCTATTTTGAGTAGTTGTATGTGGTTTATTTTTTGGTTTTCTATGTATTCGTCAAGGCGTATGAGTTGTATGTTGTCCGTTTGTAGTACGGTATTTTGGGCTAAGTTGCGAGGGTGTAGGCTTGCGAGGGTACTTCCTTGACGGTCGTAGAAAATTTCTTGTTCTTGGGTATGGTCAGATGCGCCCAAGTTATTGAGTATAAAATGTGAATTGTTTTGTGGAATTGTTTGTTTTAGCTTTTCGAAGGTTTGGCGCATAGGCTCGAAAAGGTGAATGGTATGTGGTATATTTTGTTTTTGTAGTATTTTTTCGGCAGTGATAGCCCACGCGCCTTCGTGTGCGCCGACATCGAGTAGGCAGTTATTTTCTTGTTTTGAGAAAGCAGGAAAAAGTTGTTCTAAAAAGTATTTTTCGCCATTGGTTTCAAAATTTGTATTATTGTTATTTTCTAACCAATTGATAATTCTCCACAATAAAGAGTTGATTTTTCTTTTCCAACGAATGGGTTTCTGTAGGTTCATGTTCTTTTTTTATTCTTCCTCGAATTTCATTTTTTTGTCTTTGAGTGCTTTCATGGCTTTGGAGAGCCCTGCAATGGTAAGGGGGAACATTCGGTCGTCCATGAGTTGCCTTGTGATGCCTATGGAGGCAGTAAAATCCCAATATTCGGGGAGTGTAGGGTTGAGCCATACGTTGTAGGGGTAGTGTTCGCGGAGGCGGTGTAGCCAAGTGGAGCCTGCTTCGTTGTTGTTGTGTTCTACGCTTCCATTGATGGAGTTGATTTCGTAAGTAGCCATTGTAGCATCGCCCACGAATATGAGTTTATAATCGCGGTTGTATTTGTTCATAAGTTCGTTGGTGAGTATTCTTTCGGTGTGTCGGCGTTGGTTGTCTTTCCACATATATTCGTAGGTGAAGTTGTGGAAATAGTAATATTCTAAGTGCTTAAATTCGTATTTTGCGGCAGAAAAAAGCTGTTCGCATTGTCTGATATAACTATCCATAGAACCACCGATGTCGAAAAGCATGAGTACTTTGACAGTATTTTTCTTTTTGGGAGTCATTTGTATGTCTAAAATGCCTGCATTTTCAGAGGTTTTTTTGATGGTGTGGTCTATGTCTACTTCTTCGTCTTTGCCTTCGCGGGTGAGTATTCGTAGGCGTTTGAGTGCCATTTTCATGGTACGGGTGTCTAATTCTACGTTATCGTCGAGGTTTTTGTATTGCCTTTTGTCCCATACTTTTGCGGCACTTTTGTTTCGGCTTTCGTTTTGCCCTATCCTGATTCCTTCGGGGTTGTAGCCATAAGCACCATAGGGCGATGTACCTTGTGTGCCTATGTAGGTATCGCCTCCTTCGTGTTTTTCGTTTTGTTTTTCGAGCAGTTCTCTGAATCGTTCCATGAGGGCTTCTATGCCTCCCATTGCTTCTATGCTGGCTTTTTCTTCTTCGCTGAAGGTTCTTTCTTCCAATCCTTTTTTGAGCCATTCGGCGGGAATGGTGAAGAATTTATCTACGGGTATTTTGTCTAAATCGCGGAAGAAGAAACCAAAGAGTACATCGAATTGGTCGAGGTATTTTTCGTGTTTGATGAGTGCGGCTTTGCTGATGGCATAAAAATTATCGATGCTGTAATTGGCTGCACCGCTTTTGAGTGCCTCGAGGAGCATGAGGTGTTCTTTGAGGGTTACAGGAATACCGTTTTGTTTGAGGAGTAGGAAGAAATTGAGAAACATATTTTTAATCTATAAGAATGTCTAAGAGTTTTTGAATTTCGTTTACTTTTTCTTTTTCGCCTAATTTTTCGAATGACATAATGAGATTGCGAAGTATGCGTTGTAGGATATCGATATTAGAACAAGGCTCGTAGTAAAGTGTTTCAGATTTTATATTGAGTTGTTGTATGTAACTATCGATGTCGGCTTTTGAGAATACAGCTCCTTTGTAAAATATATTGATGTAAAACTGTGTTTCGGGAGATTTGTAAGTGAGTACGAATAAATTGGGGAGGTTTACGCCATAGACGGGCATTTTTAGCTTTTGGGCAATGAGCATATAAATAATGCAAAGAGAGATGGGGTTTCCTTTTTTGCTTTCCAGAACGATATTGACCATAGAATTGCCCGGAGAGTGAAAATTTTGGGTATTGGCAACAAAGTTGTATTTTTCAAAAAATACATTATTGATGTTTCTAATCTGCTCGAAGGGGCTGGCATAGGTACGGTGGCTAAGCCATGCATCGTAGTAAATTTGGTCTACTTGTTTTTTTATTTTTTTGTACTCCAAATCAGGATATTGGTAAGTAGCTATAAGGAATACGCCCTTGAGTAGGTTTTCTTGTTCGTTTTCTTTCCACTCTTTTAGTTTTTGGTATAGGTGGTTGAGCTGCAAGGCTCTGATGAGGTCTTCTATTCTTTTTTGTACTGTAGCGTTGAAATTACTTTCCCATTCGTGTTCTAAGAAAGGGATAACAAGCGTTCCCATAGACACTATTTGGCTTTCTACGTGCATAATTACTTCGCGGTCTTCGTCGTCGAGTAGCGATATCAAGGCTTTGATTTCGTTTGCATTTAGCTCTTTGGTCATACGCGTTTAAATTGGATTTTAAGTTGAAGATATGCTAAAAAATGGAGAATTGCAAATAAAAAAGTTTTTTCTTTCAAAAAGCGTCTTCGATGTGGTAGATTTCGGGTGGTTTGTTGGGTTGGGTTTGGGTGATGGCAATGATGTCGAATTGTATATCGTGTTGCCAATCGGTATCGAAGATAAAATGTTCGGCTACTTTTCTTATATTTTCTTGTTTTTTGTTGTTTACTGCTTCTTCGGGGTAGCCATAGGCTTGTGAGGTACGCATTTTTACCTCGAAGAAAATGAGTCTGTTGTTTTTTTTGGCAATGATGTCTATTTCTTTTTTTCGCCAAACATAGTTAGTCGCTACGATTTCGTACTCTTTTTGGGCTAAAAAAAGGCAGGCTGTTTGTTCGGCGGTTTTCCCTTTGGCTTGTCTGTCGTTTTGCATACGGTTTTTATTCGGGGTAAATGACTAACTGCACAATGTTTTCTACGTTCAGATAGCGTTGTAGGGCGGTTTGTAGGGTAGTTTTTTCTAATTTTTCTATCAGTTGGCGTTTTTCTTTGGGCAGTAGTGTTTGTGTTTTTCCAAAATAATAATAAGGCATCAGTATTTGTGAATAGTAATAGGCACTGTTGTTCAATCCTTCGTTTATGTTTTGTAACTGTTTGTTTCTGATTTGGTTCATTTCTTCGTCTGTGATGCCCGTTTTTTTGATTTCTTCCAAAGTTTGGTAAAAAAGAGCCAAATACGAGGCTATTTCTGTGGGAGATGCCCCCATTTGCAAATGAAATGCGATGGAGGGAGTTGGTATTTTCGCGGCAACGGGCTGAAAATTGAATGGATATACATTGATTCCTTTTTGGGTAAATAGTTGTTTCATTTTGAGATTGACCACTTCGGCAACGGTTTCTACCCAATATTCTTCTTGAGGGCTGTAGTTCCAATTTTGAGAAATATAAAGGCTGGCAAAACTTCTCTCAAGGTTTTTGGCTTTGAGGTCGCGCCTGATTTCGCCTTTTGCATATTGCATTTTTAGGTCTTGGTAGGTTTCCTTGCGTTGGCTGGTAGGGAGGCTCGCGATATAGGTCTGGAGGAGTGGTTTGAGGCTATCGGGGTTGAAATTGCCAATAAACAAGAAGGTAAAATGGTTGGCATCGGCAAAGCGTTCTTTGTAAATTTGCATTGCTCTTTGGGGGTTGATGCTTTTGATTTGTGCCTCTGTAAAAATAAATTGGCTACGGGAGTGGTTTTGCAATAAGAGTTGATTGAGGGTTTGTTGGAAAATACTAGCAGTATTTTGAGCTAATTTCTGGTGCGTTTCGAGGGTTTTTTGGATAAAATATTGATAAAAATTGCTGTCTAAGCGGGGTTGTGTAAATTTGAGGTGTAACCATTGCAAAAGGACTTCTATTTCTTTGGGTGCGCAACTGCCTGCAAAACCTTCGTCGAGTTCGCGAAGCGATGTACTTAGCTTTACTTCTCTATCGGTGAGGAAGTTACGGAGTTCGTACTCTGAAAAATTGCCTACGCTGGCATCTAATAAATATCCTGCAAAAAGGGCATTGAGGTAGTCTTTGTCGCTATAGAGTGAAGTGCCACCCATGCTGAATACGCGCATTTGCATAGGTTGGTAATCATTGGGCATAGGTTTTAGTATCACTTTAGCACCATTGCTGAGCAAAAGTTCAATGGCTTCTGTATCGGGGTTGTAGTTTTCTTGTACTATAGTGCCTGCTTTAGGGGCTATCTCTATGAGGCTTTGGCGTTCGAGTGGATTACGATAAGGGGCTAAATCTTTGGCAAGGCTATTTTGGTATTGGGCTTTGAGTGCTTCGGGCGAAAATTCTTGCATGCTATTGACTATCATCACTTTATCACTATTTTGCAAGCATTGGTATAGGAGGCTATTGAGTTCTTCGCGTTGCCAATTGTCTAAATAGATGCGCTTGAATTGGTACTCAAAAGTAGGGTCTAAACAAGGGTATTTTTTGATAAAATTTGCACTGATTTTTTGAAGCCATTGCCCATGTGAAATATCAGAATAGCTAAGTTTGAGGCGGGTGGTAGCGGTAATGATTTCAGAATTTAACAATCCATATCTCTTGAAATTTTCCACCCATTCCAGAAGCATTTGTGTTCCTTTTTCAGGGTTTTGTTCGCTGAGTTGTGCCACCAGAAGCATACCATCTTTACCACTGACTAATTCGTACTGACTTAGTATAGAAACATAAGAAATGAAATCGGCTTCTATTTGGGTAAGTTGTTGAAAACGAGTTTGCATGGCTTCGCCTATGATTTGCAGATGCAAGTGTTTTTTCAAATCGCGGAGGGTATAGAGGGGCAATTCCTTGTATTTGAAAAGCAATGTAAAATCATTGTTCGTTTGTTTGCTTTGGGTATAAAAAGCAGGAGTATGCGAGGGAAGTTCGTATTTAGAGAAAATGACATTTGAATTATTATTATTGATAAAATCCACTTCAAAATATTGTACCAATAGGTCTTCTATGCTTTTGATTTGCGCAGTGCCAAAACTCCCCACAATCACGATTGCCATTTGTTCAGGGCGGTAAGTCTGTTGATAAAATGCCTGTAGATGGGTAGGTTGTGCTGTGGAAATATCGGCTATCTCACTGCTCAAATGCGCCAAATGGGGTGCTTCGTGATAAAAACAACGTTGATAAAAATTTTGAATACCCTCTTTTTGTTGTTTTAGCATCATTTCCCTGCTTCTTTCTATGTTTTTAGCCGAAAAATCTACTTCGCGCAGGTTTTTTCTTACTCCTTCTAAGGTTGTTTGCAGATTTTTCTGTATGGTATCTTCTAAAATATAATCGAAAAGTGTATATTCAAAATCTACTTGTTGGTAGCGAAAATAAGCAGGCGCATTATTGGCTATCATTTGTGCCAAAAGTGCTGAGAGTCCTTTTTGGGTATCTTGCTCTTCTAAAGTACCACTTTTGAGTAAAAATCTGATTTGAATACCCTTTTCCTTAGCATTAGGGTTCGAACGGATATAATAACGCACCCTATTTTTTAGTTCCCCTTGTACCAATGCCGTATCTTCGGGCAATAGTTGGTCTAAGTTTTTAAAATCGTAGCCTTGCGCCTTTGTTGGGTAACACAAAACCCAACTTAACAAAATACATAAAAGAAATGAGAAAAATATTTTAGTTTTCATATTGCAAAAATAAATAAAAAAATGTAGTTTTGCACCCCTAAAACTAATAAATACAATGCCAAAGGTAAAGCGAAACTCGAGTGCCAAAAAGAGATTCAAAATCACAAGCTCAGGCAAGGTGAAAAGAAAGCATGCTTTCAAACGCCATATCTTAACTAAAAAAACGACTAAACAAAAACGCCGTCTTACGGCTTCAGGTTTGGTAAGCAAAGCAGATATGGTTTTGGTAGCTTCTATGCTTAATCTTTAATTTTCACTTTCTCTATTCAATTTTTAAATAATGGTTTCACTGATTTTTGTGCAGCCCTCACAAGCGTTTGAGAAAACATTCAAGCCGCCAAAAATCGTAAAAAAACAATTTTATGCCACGTTCAGTCAATCACGTAGCCTCAAAAGCAAGACGCAAACGCGTTCTTAAACTCGCCAAAGGGTACTTTGGTAGAAGAAAAAATGTATGGACAGTAGCCAAAAACGCCGTAGAGCGCGCGCTTAACTATGCCTACAGAGATAGAAAACAGAAAAAACGCCACTTCCGTCAATTATGGATTCAGCGTATCAATGCGGGCGCACGCCTTCATGGGCTTTCTTATTCGGTATTGATGGATAAAATCCACAAAGCCAATGTACAACTTAATAGAAAAGTATTGGCTGATTTGGCTATGCATCACCCTGAGGCTTTCAAAGCAGTAGTAGAAAGTGTAAAATAAACCGATTTTTATACTTCCCACAAAAGCATCTATTTTGAATCACAAAGTAGATGCTTTTTTTATGGGGTGGG
>RDZE01000025.1 GCA_004293905.1 Cytophagales bacterium
AGCATTTTTTTCAGCCCCTTGGTAGTTGGGTGTTGTCCACGCCTTGTCTTTGTAATAGTACAAATACAAACTATCTTTGTAGGCTACAGGCATCAAAAGAGTTTCGTCTTTTTGTAAAATCAAATCGTAGTGCCAATAGTCGGAATGATGACCCTTTGCTGCTCGCGTGAAGGTGAAGTCTTGAATGCTTGTAAGGTTGTGAGAAACCTCCTCTTTTGTGTATGGTCTTTTACTCCATACTTCTTCGCTTGGTTCTTTTTGAGGATAAAAAGATAGTATTTTCATCTGACTACCTATCTCTATTTCCTTGCCATATATTTCAAGAACGATAAAGTTTTCATGATGTATGTCGTATATTAAATCAGAATAATATGTTGAAATAAGTCCAAAATAATTGTAGGGGAATATTTTTTCTATCTTATTATTTTTGGGCATAAAAGAAAATAAGTGAGCTTCTGGATTTTTCTTGGGATATTTTATTCCATAAACTTGATTGTTGAGTTTGTAAAATTTTTGTGAATATGGTTCTTTTGAAGGTGTAATGCTTACTTGACAAATAGCCTGAATAGGTACTATCATTGATAATGCAAAGAATAAAATGGAATTTCTCATGGGCAAACATTCATCTGACAGTAAGCAAAATTATTAGTTCCTTGAAAAAAAAGCCCATAAAATTCAATAAATTTTATGAGCTTCGCAATTTTGACGATAGAAAAAAAATATGATTAACACTAAAATTCTGCATTTTTGGGTGTTCGCGGGAAAGGGATAACATCGCGGATATTGCCCATGCCCGTAACGAAAAGCACTAATCTTTCAAAACCTGCCCCAAAGCCGCTATGATAGGCAGTTCCGAATTGTCTTGTTTCCAAATACCACCAAAGTTGTTCTGTGATGCCCATTGCATCGGTTCTTTCTTTTAGTTTTTCGTAGTTTTCTTCGCGCTGAGAGCCACCTACTACTTCGCCTATGCCCGGAAACAAAATATCCATTGCCCTTACGGTTTTGCCGTCTTCATTTTGTTTCATATAAAAGGCTTTGATTTCTTTGGGGTAATCGCTGATGATGACAGGTTTTTTGAAGTGTTTTTCTACCAGATAGCGTTCGTGCTCCGATTGCAAATCTATGCCCCATTTTACCTCAAAATTAAATTTTTTCTTCTTATGATAGTTCGAGTTAAGCAATATGTCTATGGCTTCCGTATAACTAATTCTCTCAAACTCTTGCGCTACAACAAAATTCAGTTTTTCCAAAAGGTTCATCTCGGCTTGTTCTTCTTTCTTTTTGGCTTTGTTTTCTTTTTCGAAACGCTCATTGAGAAAAGCCAAATCTTCGGCGTTGTTGTCAAGAGCAAATTGGATTACATATTTGAGAAATTTTTCAGCCAAATCCATATTGTCTTTGATGTCAAAAAAAGCCATTTCAGGTTCTATCATCCAAAATTCGGCTAAGTGACGAGTAGTATTAGAGTTTTCGGCTCTGAACGTAGGACCAAATGTATATACTTTTCCCAAGCCCAATGCACCTAATTCTGCTTCTAACTGCCCCGATACGGTAAGGTGAGCTTCTCTGCCAAAGAAATCTTCTTTGAAATTCACCTTTTTTTCCTCATTCATAGGCGGATTTTCGGCAGGCAAAGTAGACACTCTGAACATTTCGCCCGCGCCTTCAGCATCAGAAGCCGTAATGATAGGCGAATGCCAATAAAAAAAGCCTTCTTGGTGAAAAAATTGATGCACCGCAAAACCCAAGCTATGTCTGATTCGGAAGATAGCCCCAAAAGTTTGTGTTCTTGAACGCAGGTGCGCTATGTCGCGCAGGTACTCCATAGAGTGTGCTTTGGGTTGCAGAGGGTATTTTTCGGCATCGGCTTCGCCCAATATATCTATAGTATTGGCTTGCATCTCGAAGGCTTGTTCTTTGCCTTGTGAAGCTACCAATGTACCTTTTGCAGCAATACAAGCACCCGTAGCAATTCGTTTGATGATGTTTTCATCTGTATTCTCCAATGAAAGTACAATTTGAAGATTTTTCAAACAAGAGCCATCATTGAGCATCACAAACACTACTTGCGCACTTTCACGCTTACTTCTTACCCAGCCTTCAACAATGATTTCTTCTGTCAATGAGGGTTGTGCAAATATTTCTTTGATGTATTTTTTCATACTTTAAGTTCTTTTTCGCAGTGCAAAACTAAAAAATTTTCTTTTAAAAAAAATTTTATCTTACAAAATGAATCTTTACTTTTGTTTGCAATTCTGATATTTTAATCAAAACAAACAAAAATATGGAAAAACAATCATTCCTCAATTATGACGAAAATACGCGTACTGCCTATTTAGTAACATTGGCATCTATAGCTACCGCTGATAAGCAAAATACTGCCGAAGAAGTAGCTTTCATAGAGCAAATGACTATTGCCGCAGGGCTTTCTGAAGGGAATAGAGCTATTGTTACGAAAGCAGTACAAGATGCAAGCTCTGTAAACTTAAACAATAATTTAAACACACTCAAAGGTAGCGATTTGAAATTTGCTATGGTGGCTGATATTCTTAACTTAGCCTATGCCGATAAAAACTTAGATGCCAAAGAAACAGAGCAAATCAAACAAGTAAATGTTATTTTGGGTATCAACGATGACCAACTCAAAGCACTACAAGAATACGTAAACAAAGCTAATCAAGCT
The DNA here is from genome assembly GCA_004293905.1 of Cytophagales bacterium. GTDB lineage: Bacteria > Bacteroidota > Bacteroidia > Cytophagales > Microscillaceae > RDZE01. The sequence goes on from RDZE01000025.1 coordinate 2,687, forward strand.
GCGGCAAGCAATGCAGGCAATGTAGAACTTGACTCAAATGGGCAACCTAAAAACCAAACTACTAACTTTTTAGAAACCTCTGGACTCTCGGCTATGTTTACACAAATGGGTATTCCTGTTGAGCATTTTAATACAGGCTCTACTATTGGTGCAAAACTCACAAGCACAGCCTTTTTCCTACTAAAAAGCTATGTTTCTGCCAATACACAAGGCAATGCTAATACTTTAGGAGAAACCATTGGTAGTTTTATAGGTTCAGTGTTGGGGGGCGGAAATACTCAACAACAAGGACAACAAGGGCAACAAAACCAACAAGGTGGAGGGTTGCAACAAATGGTAGCGGGCTTTTTCTCAAGCCAAGCAGGTTCGGCTACGATTAATAATGTACTCAACAATGTAGTGAATAATATTTCTCAAGGCAAAGGAATTGGTAATTTGTCTTCTATTTTAGGGGGAAGCAATGCCCAACAAGGACAACAGCAACAAGGATTGAATTTACAGAATGTACTATCAATGTTGATGAAATAAATCTCATTACTCCTATGTGTTTTTACAAATGCGTAGGAGTATTTTTTTAGTTAATTTTTTTATGAACAATACCAATCAAAAAAACATCAAAATAACCACCAAAGCCAAAAAGAGTTGGATATCGGCTATCATGTTTATGTTCTTTGCGCTTATTCCTTCTCTTATCATTTTTGGGCATATCTATGTCGCTTGGACTACCTACAGCCTTAGTCAGGAACTCAAAAATGAAGGCATCAAAACCAAAGCCATCATCAGCCAAGTGTACTATGAGATGAAAGAGGATAAGAAAAAAAGAAAAACCTACACCTATTATTCTGAATGGCTTATTAACAAAAAAGATACCATCAAAAAACAACTTATGGATAGCACCACTTATCTTAAGTTTCAACAACGATTAGGAGAGGAAGTAGAAATAACACACCTCAAAGACAATAGTGCCATATTTATGCTCAAAAGTGAAATACAACAGAGTGCCTCACTGTATGAAATGATTAATTTTTATTTGATTTTGCCCATGCTGGTAATGTTTTTGATATGTATAGTCGGGATATTTATATCCTTAGGAATGCTTAACATAGGCGATAGTGCTCCTACAGCAACATTGCCATAGCCAAAAGCGTATTATCAAATAAATATCATTTAAACTTTTTCATTATGGACAATCACTCCGATAAAGCACTTGAGGCTTATATCAATAAAATGCTTACTACGCAACAAAATTATGCGGAAAAGCCTCTTAACTCCCAAGAACTCAAACAAATAGCACTTGATATAGGCTTATCAGAAGAAGAATGGATAGCAACACAAACACAGCAAAAAGAACATATCAAAGCGGCTTCATGGCTTATGCAATCCCAAAATTATAATGATGCATTGCAAAGTTATCGCCAAGCCTTTGCGCTAAACCCTTACGACATTAATAGTATCTATGGATTGGCTTGGGCAAATGCTAAAATATGGGAAAATACCCAAAATAAAAATCATAAAAGAGAAGCAGAAGAATACCTCGTAAGAGCCTTACAGATAAGCCCTACACATTTGCCTTCGCTTCAACTACAAACATCTCTTACGCAAAAAAAGAAAGAGAATGAAACACTCAGCCAAAAAAGTAAATTGAGAGGGTTGATTGCTTTTGCAAGTGTTGTTGCTCTTTTATTCATATCAGGTTTTTATTTTAACCAAACCATTCAGGCGAAAAAAGAAGAGATAAAAGCGGCGCAAAACCAAATAGAAAATATAGGACAACGAAGGGCGGATGTAATTCGCACCATTGCCTCACGAAATGCTTTAACCAATGCAGAAGAACAGAAACTCATTGCTGAAATTACAAAGCTAAACCAAGCCATAGAAACTCAAAAGCAAAATACTAAAGATTTGCAAACACGCCTAAAAGATGAAACGTATTTAGAAAAACAAAAACAACTCTCATCACTTATCGCAAAATACAAAGAAATAACCCAACAAAAAGAAACGTTACCCGAAATCATAGGGGCGGAAAATAGATGGAGTGTGGAAAAGAAAAAATACAACCAAATAATAAAGGAATACAATATCTATATCAAACAATTTCCGATGAGTTTATTTGGGTATGCTGAAGAAAATTATTTGCCCTAAATTCCTCTTTTTTTCTTGTTGAGCGTAAAAACACGGGAAACATTAAAGCCAAAGTAAATATCACCTCTTTCCCAACTTCCATCGGTACGTGCTAAATAATAAGACTCGATCATTCCTTGCGAGTTAGTACAATGCAATTGGAATACGTGTCCACCTGTTTCTATATCAACACCTACAGAAAATGAGTCATAGAAATTATCAGCCGTATAACCCGGTAAAGTGTAATTATACTCTGCGGTAATAGCTACTCGCTTACTGATTTTGTACCTGCCTGCTAAACTTAAAAAATAGACATCATTTGCTTCTGCTTTAGTTTCTACAAAGTTGCGATGCACCAATGTAGGTACAAATTGCAATGATAATTTTTCTGATATTCTTTTTGCCACTAACAACTGATGTATATAACTCAAACGCGCACTTTCTAAATTATTACGATTGGGGTTAGCAAAATTTTGAGATACATAATTGAGGCTTGATAGCCAAACCATAGAAAAATAGCGATTTGTGATAGTGTATTTCAAAAAACCATCGAATACCTTTTCAAAAGAACTTCTGCCAATGCCAATCATCAATTTTTTTGTGATGCCATACTCCAATGCCAAACGGATAGAGGCTTGGTCTAAACCAAAAAAATTATACTCTCCAGAATTGATACGCCCAAAACGATGCGATATTCGGAAATCTAATATTCCTTTGCCTACCTGCTCTACGGAGTGCAAATTAATCACTCGCGTGCTCTTAAAACTTCCTGTTTCATCTTTAATGAGTTCAGTTTCTTCATCAAGCATATTCAATAAACTGTCAGATTGGGAAAAACTGGCGAAATTGATAGAGAACATAACAATACTTGCCAATAGTAATTCTTTTTTCATAGTTATCATCGTATTTTTATAAGGTATAATTGAGGGCTATTACTTGTCATTAATTTTTGCCTTATTTCTAAGGTTTCCTCAAACGAGCGTTTTGTAAAATCACAATTCTCTAAATGTAACATCGGTAACATTAAACTTACTTCGCGCCATGTTTTTTCGGGAGGAAGACGTTTGTAACTGTCAAAAATTGGAAAATTTGTTATTTGATAAAAATCATCTACTAACATATATTGAATATTCTCTTTTTCTGCTACTGTTTTGAGTTCAGCTTCATTTTTAATGCTAATGACTTCAAAATCTTTGGCAAAAGGCACTAATTGTAAACTGACACTACTATAGATTTTTTTTACATTTTTTTCTTTTAAATACTGAGCAACGTCATCATAGTTGGTATATGCGTATTGATAAATATTAATTTGTATTTGGTAAAGATGATAAATCACACTTGAAACAATAATACTATAGAAAAACAAGGCATTTACCATCAATGTTCTCAGGTCTTTACTACGTCTTAATAGATTTTTTATTTCTGAAAAAGTAATAGTATATAGTAAAACATAAATATAACTCAATCCTCTTGGGGCTTTGGGCAAAATAGCCATTTCGAGCATAAGAAGCAAAACTATGAAAAAATACAAGCTATCAGTTTCTGTTTTTTGATAATTAAATATTTTTCGTATATTGAATAAAAAACCTAATAGCAGCCCTAATAATAAGAGCGGATTTTCATAATAAACAAAATATTTGAGATAAAAGAATAAATCCAGACCTCCCCAACTACCACTATTAGCACTTTTCTGCAAAAAAGCACCCCAAACTGCTGTATAAGCCCAAATAGGTTTGCCCAAAAAAGTCCCTACAAGACTAAAGAAACAAAAAGGAATGCCAATAATAACAAGGCTTACTGCAATAGGTTTCCAATAAAAAGTTTCCCATCTTTTTAGTATCATTACCAATGCAATAGGAGGTATTAATAATAGTGTTTTATAATCAATGCAAATCAATAAGCCTAAACAAATACTCAAGATATATAAATTTCGCTTGTTGTTATCAGCGAGATAATAATAAAAATGAACCCAAACCCAAGCAAAAAGAAATACGCCCAAACCTTCAAAAGAAAGATAACGAGAAGATTGTACTAAAAAAAACGAACTTGCCACAAACAGAAATAATAGCACTTGTGATAGTAGTCTAATTTTGTTAATGATGCTATAGTGATATATAAAAATTGCAATTCCCAATACATTTAGTAGGGCGTTGAGGTATTCCAAAAAAACATAATCAGGATAAATAGCATAAAAAAGGCTGTAAAAAGAATGAAATAGGGGGGAGGCATGGTGAAAGAAATTTTGAAAATTACCACTGCATATTTCACGAATAGTAAGCAGATGTTGTGCAGAATCATAGTCAAATACGCCTATTTCCGTTAAAAAATTGATGCGTACAAACCACATTAACCCTGATAATATGATTAATATGCTGATATTCAAAGTTTTGCGTGTCATTTTATCCAATTTTAAATAGATGAAGCCAATCCCCTTTTTTATTCAGTACCATGTCAAAAACCTCTTCTTTAAAAACACTCTCAGCAAGGCTATAAAAATAATTTTCATTAATAATCAGATTGCCCACAAGTGTACTTTTGTAGGGCATAAGCATATCTCCCCAAATATCATAGACAAAGTTTTTTTGTGCAGTATTACCAATTACTAAATTGCCTTTTTGTAACTGAAAACCTAAAGTTTTATGATGTTGCGCAAGGAGTGCTGAAAGTTTACTGATTAGTGTATGATGTGCTATTTTGGTGCTCAATAAGAAACTATAAACGTTTTCATAACCTTTTACAAACTCAAATTCTACGCCTTCATTGATACTTTGTTTCAATAATGAAACAACATTATCCAATGCTATTTTGTCCTCTTCCGATGTGTAAACAAGTAATGATATAGCATTTTGAAGATATTGGGCTTGGCTATTCGTATCCTCTAACATTATCAATCGGAGCGATTCTGGCAATAAAGCCACTATAAGATCATTTTGTGCATGAGTGCTTTCAGTTATGGGTTTGTTTTCTTGTAATGCATATAGGTGTTTTTTTACACTTATATCAGTTTGATAATTTTTTAACTGATTTTCTAATCGTTCAATCTTTTCTTTATACTGCTTTATTTTAGATTTGACACCTTTGCCAGAGTATTTGATTTTATAGTGAAAAGTATTTTTTGGTACTTTTTCTACTTTTAATTTCTCAATTTTTTCTTTTTCTATTTTTAAATATTCCTTTTCAAATTGAATATTTTTAAGTTCGGTTTCTATATGTAGTAATTTGTTTTGTATGCTTTTTTCTTGCGCAACCATCTCTTCTGCGTAGTTGTTTTTTAAGGTTCTTTGAGCAGAAGCCATTAATAAAGAACTTATCTCTGACAATAATTTAGAAGATTGAAGTGGCTTTTCTAACCAAACATTTGCATTTTTTTGTATTATTTCCTCATTGTTTGATATTTCGCTTGCTTCTGCCACTATCATACAAGGTGTAATTTTGATAAGGCGACTCTGCTGCAAAAAATGCAATATATCTTCCAATTCAGGTACTATGGTTTGCCAATCTATGATGATAATTGAAACGTCTTTTTTTTGGAATATCTCTTTGAAAATGCTTGTTTTATCAGCACTCAAAACATCATAAAATGGGTTTAGAATATTAAATAACACATTTAACTCTTGCGCGTTATTGTTTAATACTAATATGTTGTGTCTTTTGGTCATGCTAAATCACCTATATTAATAAGTTGTTTATATTTTCCTTCTTTGAGTTTAAAAATAGCATCATTCATTTCTTGCAGCCATTTTTGCAAGTTAGGCAAATCTGTAGAAGTAAGTGGTAACAAGATATTTTTTAATTTACTTGTTTCAAAATATTCTACTATTTTCAATTCTTTCAGATAAGGTGCTAATACTTCTTTCTCTTGCGTACTGAGGCTTATCCAAGTCATATTTTCCCAAACCTCAGTTGTAAGTGTTTCTTGTGGAGATGTCTTTTCTAAAACAAAACTGAATTGTGTACCAATGGCTTCATCTGAACTAACAGAAAGTACTTTGCCATGCGCCTCTATTACCTTAAAAGCAAATGCAAGATCTAAGTTCGATACACGCCCATCTGTTTGTATCTGAGGCTCAAATACTTTATTGAGCAAATCTGTAGGAATTACAATTCCATTGTCTTGTACTGTAATGATACAAGTATTACTTTCGCCTTCTGTGCTTTTTATACTGATGTCCCCATTAGGAAAACTATGGCTGATGGCGTTGTAAAGCAGGCTTTGTAGTACTTGTTGAATAGCATTGGCATCGCACCAAACCCAACTATCTACTTCTATATGGTTGCTAAAATTAATATTTTTTTGTTTCAATAAATCATCTAATTGATAAATGGCTTTCTTGCTTATGAGTAATAATGAGTTATTGCTTAGTTCTAATGATAAGGAAGTATTTGTTTGTACTTTGTCTGTATTATCTATAGTGTGGATAATCTTTTTCCCACGCTGGTATACCAAACTTCGCTTCATATCAAGCCCTACGCTTTCTTCTATGATTTCCTCTATGTTGGGTTTTATTTCTTCTTTTACAATGTGTTTTAACGTTTCATGCTTGTTTTTTATTTCTTGGAGCTCTTTTGCAGAATTCTCTAATTCTATTTTCTTTGTATTCAATTCATCATTTCTTGCTCCCAATGAGGCATTTTGTCTTTTAAGTTCTACTTTTGCTTCCTCTAAGGATTTTTTTACTACGCCATGTTGTTGTTTTTTCAATCTATTAGCCACCAATAACCAAATTGTAAAAAGCAATAAGGGAATCAAAAGCAGCAGAAGCCAACCCCACCAATTACTTCTTATTTCACTCAAAGAACTTACTATCTTATTTTGTTCCTTTTGTAAAGAATCTATTTCTTGCTTATGTTTTTGTTTTAATGACTTTATCTCATTTTCTTTTTCTATTATCAACACAGAATCTTTGCTTCGCGACAAACGCGCGCTCTCTTGTAATGCTTCTAAAATACCAATTTTTTTTGCTTGTTCTGCAAATCTTGCATCAGAATAATTACTCGAAGCCACGTTTTTATTAGGGACTTCCACATAAACTATCTCTTTCTCTTTTTGCTGTAATTTTGTTTGGGTTATTTTTTTGAAATGGCTTATTGCATATTTTTGTTTTTCCATTTCATCTATCAAATATACATAATAGTCTGCATATTTTGAAGCATTTTCTTTGTCAACCCCTTTTTTTGTTTGCATCTGATAACACTTTAAAAGAGCTTCTAATGCTTGTTTCAATTTTTGTTGATTATTCAAAAAGTCATATTCTTTTGCCACAATAAGCGATTGTAGAAAAAAATCGGTGGCTTTTGCATAATCCTGATATTTATCTAAATGAATATAACCCATACGAAGTAGTCCATCTGCGAGAAGCCTTTTATCAGGAATCAAAAGCGATAAATCAATAACCTTTTGAATGTATAATACAATGCCCTCTGTATTTTCACTAACAATATAAAAGTTGCTAATTTTTTGTGCTACTACAGCAGCTTCCTTATATTGTTTAGTAGTTTCATAAATATTGAGTGCTTTTTTATAAGGCTCAATTTTATCAATACCCTCATAAACATCTCCTAAAAATTCCCAATAAGCCCCTTCTTGCACGAAAGGGCTAAGTTTTTTCAGGTGTGCTTCAAAATCGCTCAAATTTCCTTGTCTTCTTAAAAAATATCCTTTTTCTATCAAATAACGAAACTCTTCATCATTTTTCCATATTGTTTGTTCAGCAAGTGACAGAAGCAACAAACGTACTTTTCCTTCATCATTTAACAATCTATGTATTTGTATTTTTCTGAGCGTATTCCGAACGATAAAGTCCTTTATATTTACCTTATTCAGCTCATCTTCTGCCTGAATTTGGTACGAAAGCGACTTTGTTGCATCTATGAAAAGCATTTCATAAGATAAATTATATAAAATCTCATATTTTTCATTAGGTTCATTACTTTGTAATAAACGATATTGCAATGAATACAAGGCAGGGTCATGTTCTTGTGCGAATGATTTATTAATCAAAATAACACATATAAATAAAATAAGAAAAATTATTTTTTTCATTTCAATATTTTTGTAGCAAAATAAAAGAATTAGTTTGGAAAAACAAAAAAAGAAAGATTTATGTTCACATACATAAGGATAAAATAATACCAATGTCTGACTTAACTATTTATTCTTCCATAATAACAAATTTGGAGGGAAAGCTAAAAGAAAATAACAAATTACCCGGAGTAGAGGCACATAAAAAAATGGCACCTCCTGGTAGGTTTTCCGAAAACCCAACACTATACAAGCCCAATAAAGACACACGTGTAGGCTCTGTACTTATTCTTTTATACCCCGATGAAAATAACATTGTGAAATTTCCTCTTATATTACGTCCTGAATATGATGGAGTACACAGCGGACAGGTAGCATTGCCCGGTGGAAAAAAAGACGAGGAAGATGTTGATCTTGTTGCGGTAGCACTGCGCGAAACTTGGGAAGAAATAGGAGTAGAGGTTACCAGAAATGAAGTCATTGGGCAATTATCGGAGATATACATTCCCCCAAGCAATTTTTTAGTATACCCCACAGTAGCCAAACTTGACCATAAACCTAATTTTATACCAAGCCCACACGAAGTAGCGGGTTTATTCGAGGTTTCCATTGATACACTCATTGACCAAAGTATTTGCAAAGAAAAATGGGTAGAATTCAGAGGCTCACAAGTATTATTGCCCTACTTCGATATCAACGATAACGTAGTATGGGGTGCTACTGCCATGATTCTTTGCGAACTCAAAGAATTATTGAGTCAATAAATCACCTGCTTCTTTGCTCCAATAACGCATCAAGCCCGTAACACTCATAAAGGCAGGGTTCGCTGCTTGGTATCTTGCCTCCTGCTTTTCATCAAATTGATATTTACTAAACTGCATATTCACATAGGCATTAAAGGCTGTTGTCATTTCCGATATGTTTTTTCCTTCCTTCATAAGGGTTTTTATCAAATCTGCATACTCAAGCAGAGTGCCCTCTAACTGGCTAAAATGCTCCTCAGTAGAAAAAGGCGAAATACCAAAATGAGTCAGATACAAAGCCCGCGCATTTATTTTTTTTAGTAAAGAGATTGAATATTTCCACTTATCTATGTGTATGTCAGGAGGAGGACAAGGAGGAACTACCGGACCACCACCTATGGATACCCCTGCGACATCGCCCGCAAATACAACATCTTCCAATTGCCAAGCAATATGATGATTGGCATGACCAGGCGTATGCCAACTTTTAAAATGAGCATCACCAATTTTGATTACTTCCTCATCAGCAGTCGCATGAATAAGCGAATCATCTATATTTTTCATATCGCCCCAAAGGATGTCCATTTGGTCAAGATAAATTTTTCGTGCCGAATCAGTAAGTTTTTGGGGGTTTGCCAAATGACCCGCGCCAAAAGGATGCACATATACCTTTGCGCCATTGGCTGCCAATGCCCAAGCCGCGCCCGCATGGTCAAAATGAATATGACTTAAAAACAAATGCCTAATATCGGCAATTTCAAACCCTAACGCTTCTATTTTATTTTTTAAAGTTTGGAAAGTAGAGTAAGGTCCTGACTCTACAAGCACTACACCTGCACTTGTTTCTACTAAGAAAGCAGCTATAGCCTCGCTATTACCTAAAAAATCTAAATCAATTGTATGTATTTTCATTGTTCAAAGAGGTTGTTATTTCTTGAGTAAATCTCTTATTTCTGCTAACAATTTTTCGCTATTGGTAGGCTCGGCGGGAGGTGGGGGAGTAGTTGATTCAGGCGTATGCTTCTTGGCACTATTGATGGCTTTGATGGCAATAAAAATAAAAAAAGAAATAATCAGAAAATCAACTATCATCTGAATAAAATTGCCATAATTGAGCGTAATAGCAGGGTTTTTATCAACAGCATCTTTCAAGACTAATTTTAAATTCTTAAAATCTAAGCCGCCCAACATGATGCCAATAGGAGGCATCAATATATCATTTACAAAAGAGGTAACAATTTTGCCAAAAGCACCACCTATCACTACGGCTATTGCCAAATCAACCACATTGCCTTGCACAGCAAAATCTCTAAATTCTTGGAAAAACTTTTTCATATATTTGTCTTTTTGTTTCAAATCTATCTACAAATCTCAAAAAAAAATAGAACTTTGCAAAAAATCACTACCCATACTACCCAATATTTTGAAAAAAAACTTTTTTTCCTCTTTCTCCTCTCGAACAATTGCAGGAGTTGTTTTTGTCTTTTTAGGAGCTGTCTGTTATTCATCTAAATCCATTTTTGCCAAACTACTCTATCAACATGAAATAGACACACTGTCATTGATTGCCCTACGAATGACATTTGCCATGCCTTTTTACCTCTTAATTGCTTTGTTTTATAAACCTAAAGTTACAAAACAAATTACAAGACAAGAATGGCTCTACACGATGGGCTTGGGTTTTCTTGGGTATTACTTCACAAGCATACTTAATTTTTGGGGACTTCAGTATGTTACAGCTACAGTAGAACGCCTAATCGTGTTCATATATCCTACCTTAGTAATTCTTATATCGGCTATTTTCTATAAAAAAGTAATAAAGCCCAAACAATATTTAGCACTACTGCTCACTTATATTGGCATTCTTACTGCCTTCATTGGCAACATACAACTCAGCGCGCAAAAAAACTTCTTATGGGGAGCATCTCTCATTTTTGTATCAGCCTTCACCTATGCGCTTTATTTGGTTTGGGCAGAAAATTTAATCAAAAAAATAGGCTCTATTAGTTTCACCGCTTGGACTATGGTCTTTTCAGGTATTTTTGTAGCCATTCATTATATGCTCTTTGCACAAAAAGACATTTGGCACTATTCCCAAACGGTCTATTCACTCTCTTTTGGGTTGGCTTTGGTGGCTACAGTATTGCCCTCTTTTTTAGTATCGGCAGGCATCAGTCGCATTGGCTCTAACAATGCAGGCATTGTGGCAAGTATAGGACCCATCTCTGTAATCATTTTAGCCTATATCTTTTTAAACGAACAAGCAGATTTTTGGCAATACATTGCTACCTTATTAGTACTTACAGGAATACTCATGATTACCATTCAACCCAAAGAAAAAAAGACAAAGCAAGAAGAGATAGATATAATGTAAGTTTTTTTGCGAAATTGTAAATTTTTTGAAATATAAAATGCTTATTATCAATGAATTAAATGTTTTATTATAGACTTATACTCCATATATCTAACCACATATTCAGTCATTAAAACATTATCTCTGTATCATTTCCTAAAATAATAAGCCCTCATTACATCACTAAATTTGTTCGATGAGCTTTAAATTTACTTAAAAACCCTGTAAAACGTTTATAACTTTATAGAATCTCAATAAAGTGTTTTTAAACAAGTGTTATTATGATACATACGCTCATTTTCTCCCTCTTAATTTCTATTAACAATCCTCAACTCATTGAGAAAGAATTGGTAGGCAAATGGACTATTGCAAAAGCCATAGATAATAAAACCAATACTGATATTACCCAAAAAATAGACCTCCGCACCATCATTCTTAGTGCTGATAATATCTATACGATTACTTACAAAAAGCAAAAAACTTCCACAGGTATTTGGAAAATACAAGCAGACGAGCTAAAACTTTCAGCAACTCCCTCATGTCATTTTACACAAATATCATCTCAGAGCATAGAAGCAACTTTCATTATCAATGAAACTACTACCGCCAAAATAACACTTGTTAAAATGAAGAATTAGTCATGAACCAGTTGCTAATACTTTTTATTTTTATAATTGTTTCTTTATTATTTAGCATATATATAACCGCCTCTCAATTTATTTCGCACAAATACCAATATATTTATATAGATTTTTGGATTCAATTAGTCATCATAGGATTACCTGCATTTATATTGCTTATTGGTGCATTATCCTTTTCGTATGACAAGATAAGTGCTGCGCTATTAGTTTCGGCTTTTTTTGAACTTATCATAGGCATTTATCAATTTCTGATAAGCAATACTATTAACCTACTCTTTTTACCAAGTCGTTTCAAACCCCAAAGAATAATATATATCGGAATTTGTGTCGGTTATATGTTACTAATTACTACTTATAGCGATAAGCCGTCTGATACTATTTTACTAGGTATACCTATCCCAATAGCATTTTACTATTTACTGCTCACTTATCAAGATTATAAAAAAAATAAGATTATTTATCAACTATCCAAATAGTATCTTGCTCGAAGCCTTGTTCTTTGAGCTCTACCGAAACCCTCTGTGAGTGAATACTATCTACTTGTTTGCCTATATAGTTGGCTTCTATGGGCAAATCTCGCGAATAACGCCTATCTATCAAAACTAATAACTCTACATTTAAAGGTCTTCCATAGGCGGTCATTGCATCTAAAGCCGAACGAACCGTGCGACCCGTATAAAGCACATCATCAATCAAAATAACCATTTTGCCCTCAATCACAAAATCGATTTTAGTCGCATTGGCTTTTACTATGCCATCACGTCTTCGGAAATCATCTCTGAAAAAAGTAACATCTAAATAACCCAAAGGCACTTCTTTTTGAATAATTTGTAGGAGCTGTTGTTGTATTTTCTGCGCCAAAAAAATACCCTTAGGTTGAAGACCTATGAGAACAGTATTTGAAAAATCGCCATGATTCTCCAACAACTGCTCACATAGCCTTCTAATGATAATAGTTAGTAATTGCTCATTAATCAACAACTTACGATCCATACGAATCAAGCGTAGTGCAAATTTGTTTGAATATATCTTCTACTTCTCCTATACCTTGTATAGATGTAAATTTGTTTTGTTTTTTGTAATAATCAGCTACAGGAGCAGTTTCTTTAAAATAGACTTTCACTCTGTTTTTAACCAATGTTTCATTTTGGTCATCAATACGCCCTGAAAGTTTACCACGTTCTAAAATCCGCTTAGTAAGCTCTACCTCATCTACTTCTAAAGCTACAGTCCCTGAAATTTTAATATTATTTTTACTCATTAAATTATCTAATGCCTCTGCTTGAGCTATAGTTCGAGGGAATCCATCAAAAACAAATCCTTTTGCATTAGTATTGCTTTTAACTTTATTTTCAATCATGCCTATCACTATTTCATCAGGCACAAGTAAACCTTTGCTCATCAAATCTTTTGCTTTTTTACCCAATTCAGTTTCTGCCATCACCTCCGCACGAAGCAAATCTCCTGTAGAAAGATGGATTAGTTGGTATTTTTCAATAATTTTTTTGCTTTGAGTGCCTTTCCCCGCACCCGGAGGACCGAAAAGTACAATATTTATCATCGTCATTAAGTGTTTTTAGAAATTCAAAAATAAAGTTTCTTTCTTGAAATCCAAATCAATTTTCTATTTTTTTAATACATAGACATCATTCAGTGTTCTGCCTTGACCCTCATAATCCAAGCCATAACCTACAATGAATAGATTTTCTATCTTAAAACAAATATATGCAACTGCTTTTTCTTCCAAATGAATTTGTACTGCCTCTGGCTTATAAAACAAAGTAGCTACTGATAATGAAGCAGGATTTAAAGCCTTTATTTGTTCAATCAGATATTGAATAGTGTGCCCTGTATCTATAATATCTTCCATCAGTAAAATATGTTTTTTGCTATAATCGCCTGCTGGCAAAAAAAAGTTAACAGATACATTTCCGCTACTTTTTAAACCTTCGTATGATTTTACTTTTACAAATTCTACCTCACAAGGAGTACTCATTTGTTTGATGGTATCAGATACAAAGCGAAAAGATCCATTTAAAATACCTACAATTAGTAAATCTTTTTCGGCATAGTCAGTATCTAATTGTGCAGCCAAATCATGAATCTTATGTTGTATTTGGGCTTCACTGATATATAACTCGAATGTTTTATCGCCAATGCTGTAGTCTTTCATATATTTTAGCCTATATTATGAAAGACATTCTGGACATCATCATCTTCTTCAAATTTTTGTATCATTTTCATTACTTCTTCTTCTTGCTCTGGGCTTAGTTTTACGCTTGATAGAGGCACACGCTCAAATTCAGCCGTTATAATTTCATGTTTTTTATCCTCGAGTGCTTTCTGAATACTGCCAAAGTCTTTAAAACCTCCATAAATAACTATAGTGTCCTCTTCTTCGAAAACCTCGTCAGCACCAAAATCTATAAGGTCAAATTCCAATGCTTCAAGGTCTAAACCATTTGTATTTTTAATCTTAAACACGCATTTACGTTCAAAAACAAAATCAAGTGAACCAGAAGTGCCTAAACTGCCACCTGCGCGTGTCAAATAACTTCTTACACTTGCGACTGTACGAGTAGGATTATCAGTAGTGCACTCTGCTAAAACCGCTACTCCATAAGGTCCGTAGCCTTCATAGACTACTTCTTTATAGTCGGCTTCATCTTTCGAAGTAGCTTTTTTAATAGCACGCTCTATGTTATCTTTGGGCATATTGATTGTTCGTGCATTCTGAATAATGGCACGTAAGCGCGAGTTCGTACTTGGGTCAGCTCCTCCAGCTTTTACAGCCAAAGTAATTTCTTTGCCCAACTTGGTGAAGTTTTTAGCCATCTGACCCCACCTTTTGAATTTTCTTTCTTTTCTAAATTCAAATGCTCTTCCCATAATTCTATTTTTTTTGTTTGTAAATTTCGCGGCAAAGGTACTAAAAGGAATAATATTTTACAACGCTAAATTTTTGATTGTTTATTAATAACTTATAAAATAACTTTATTTTGTTTCTTTATATTCCAATAAAAGATAAAAAGAATGAGTTGATGCTTTTTATTTGATAGGGAAGGGCTTTCCTTCGAATACAGTTTCTACTATTTCAATGTCTTTGATTTTCATAGGGTTTATCTTGAATGGATTTTCTTTTAATATCGTAAAATCCGCTTTTTTACCTACTTTGATACTGCCAATCTCATTTTCTTTTCGAAGACTTCTTGCAGCTTCTATCGTGATGGCTTTCATTGCCGCCCATAAGCTCATTTTTTCTTCAGGCGCAAGTACTTCACCTGCATAATTCACCCGATTGACTGCAGACCAAACCAAGACTAAAGGTTCGGCGGGTGCCATAAAATAATCGCTATGAAAAGAGATAGGTACTCCCAAGCGTTCTAATGAGCCAACAGAAGATATTTTGGAAGCTCTCTCTTTTCCCAACCCTTGTGTGGAGTAGGGGGAGGATAATTCATAGTAATAGTATGGGTTGTTTGAAACCAATAATCCATACTGAGCGACTTTTTTATGCTGATCTTCGCGTGCATATCCGTAGTGTTCTAAGAAAATTTTAGATTGTGAATTGGGGTTTTTCTTTTTGGCTCTGTCTATGATGCTCAGAAGTGTGTCGAGCCCTCCATCGCCATTGATGTGAATGTGAATATCCCAATTGGCATTCCAAAAGGTATGAAATACGTCTTCTTGCTCTTCGGGTTGCATCATCCATGCGCCGTGGTGGTGGTCTTCGTAGGGTTCGCTCATGATCATTAGTTGGCTAAAAATAGCACCATCAACATAAAATTTGATGGCTTTGACATATTCCATTTTTTGATTGTTAGTTTTTATTAAAGAATCGCAATAAGCAAGTATTTTTGCGCCACTTTTAAGCCTTGGATAAAAATACATAGCATTGGGTACCATCAAAAACCTATAAGGAGTTTTTTCTTGATTGATTTCAGCAGCGTTTAGTTTAAGTTCTAAATCAATGTCTATTTGAGGAGTCCCTTGCTCGCATACAGTTGTGAGTCCTCCTTTATGGAACATTGTACTCATCATTTTCAGTCCTTTCGCAAATTGTGTTGGGCTGAGTAGATGTTTTAGTACAGGATAGGCTACTTTGAATAAGCCAGCTTCCCATACGTGTCCTTTCTTCCAATTACAATATTGGGGAGCTGTCTTGAAGTTTTCTTCTGTTAATTTAAAATATTGCAGAGCGTGGCAAGAGCGTTGCCAAACTATGATGGGTCTTTGTACGGAGATTTTATTGAGGTCTTCTCTTGTTATTTCTCCATGATATGGTTTGAAATATCCCCAAACGATGAGAGGTTCTGAGCTTTTAGTGTATTTTTTATCAAGTTCTTGCAATCTATTTATGAACATTGCTCTGTCTTTAATAGGCTGTGTATAACCTGTTAGCTGATACGATTTCAAGAGGGAGAATAGTAGCGGCTATTACAGGGTGAAGATGTGGGTCAATGAAGCCCGGTAATAAAGTTTTACCTTTTAAATCAATCCATTGGGTGGTTTTATCTTCATATTTTTGGGCATCTTCTTTACTGCCCACAAATATTATTTTGTCTCCTTGAATGGCTATTGCTTCGGCATAGTTAGGCTTATCTCCTTCCATTGTAATGATGTCGCCGCCATAATAAATAGTGATGGGCGCTTTGTTCGTACTTGCCGCAGAGTCAGAATTGCATGATACAATGCCTAAGTTTAAAAATAGGCTTATAATTAGAATTATGAGTTTTGAATAGTGTGTTTTCATAAGTTTTATAGTTTGTAGCAAATATATAAAAATAATACAAAAATAAAAAGTTGTTTAAAAGCAAACTTTTAAAATAACAAAAAAAAGATTGCAGAAAATTTTCCTAATAAGTAACGAAATGGGGGAGGGCTAAGAGTTTACTGTATCCAATTGCAGTTGTTGTAGTTGATTTACCATGCCCTGCGAGCCTATGATAAGCGGACAGCGTTGATGTAACTTTTGGGGAACTATCTCTAAAACTTCTTTTTCGCCATTGGTGGCTTTTCCTTCGGCTTGTTGAGCAAGAAGTGCTAAAGGACTGCATTCATATAAAAGTCTTAGTTTTCCTTCTGGATTTTTAGCTGTAGGAGGATAAAGATAAATGCCTCCTTTGAGCAAATTACGATGAAAATCGGCAACTAATGAACCTATATAGCGTGTTGCGTATTTTTTCTCTTGGCATTGTTCTATATATTTTTGATAGGGTAGGGGGAAGTCGAGTTTGTTTCCCTCATTGCAGGAGTATATTTTACCTTCAGTAGGAGTTTTCATTTGCGGATGGGTGAGATAAAAGATTCCTTCATCGGGGTTCAATGTAAATCCTTCGAGTCCTTTTTTGATAGTAAGTACTAACATTGTAGAAGATCCATAAAGTATATAGCCCGCTGCTATTTGTTTTTTACCTTCTTGGAAAAAGTCCTTCTCAGTAATCGTTGCACCATTTGGGCTAATGCGCTGGTGTATGGAGAAAATAGTTCCTACTGGGATATTGACATCTATATTAGAAGAACCATCTAAGGGGTCTATAGCTACCAATAATTGTGCATTAGAAGATGGGCTATGTATGATTTCATCTTGTTCTTCGCTTATAATTGCGGCTACAACTTTACTTTCTTGGAGTGCTTTAATAAAGGTATTATCAGCAATGACATCTAATTTTTGTTGTTCTTCGCCTTGAACATTTTGTTCACCAGCGGCTCCTGTAATATCATTAAGCCCTGCACGATTCACAAGCGAGTTTATTTGTTTACCTGCTTCAGCAAGTGTTTGCAATGTAATGATAAGGTCTTGATGCTGTTGCAGATTTTGTTCTAAATAAGAGTTAAGTGTAATATAATTTTTCATAGAATATACATGATTTAAGAATATAACTTAATTTTGAGGCAAAATTTGTATGTGTAAAAGTTTGCAAAGTTATTTATTATTTTCTGAGTATGCAAGTATTTAAGTTCGGTGGTGCCTCGGTAAAAGATGCCGATTCGGTGTGCAATGTAGGAAAAATCATTGAGCAATTTGGCTCTGATGGCTCTTTGTTAGTGGTAATTTCTGCGATGGGTAAAATGACCAATGCTTTTGAGGCATTACTCAACACCCTTTGGAAATCTGAAAACTATATGTCAGAATGGGGGAGAATAAGAAAATATCATTTGGATATTATTTATGAGCTTTTTGAAGAAGAACAAAATGCTATCGAGGCAGAAGAAATACTCTTAGCGTTATTCAATGAATTAGAAAGCGTATTTATGTCTATTGAACATAATAAAAATTATGATGAATTGTATGATAAGATTATCGGTTATGGAGAATTGCTTTCCACACGCTTGGTAGCTTATCATTTAATGCAATCGGGTTTAGATGTTGTTTGGATAGATGCTCGCAAGGTAATAGTAACTGATTCTTCGTGGCGTAGTGCCAATGTGGATTGGGATGCTACACAAAAAAGAGTAGGGGAGGAGTTGTTGAATTATTTAGAAAGCGGTAAAATTATTATTACGCAAGGTTTTATAGGAGCCAATGCAGAAATGTCGCCTACTACACTTGGTCGTGAGGGTTCTGACTATTCGGCGGCTATATTTGCTAATCTTTTGAATGCTAAAAAAATAACAATTTGGAAAGATGTGCAAGGGGTATTGAATACAGACCCTAAAATTTTTCCAGAGGCACAATTATTTGCCTATCTTTCGTATCAAGAGGCTGCCGAGATGAGCTATCATGGGGCTTCGGTCATTCACCCGAAAACAATTAAGCCTCTACAAGAAAAAAATATTCCCTTGTATGTTCGTTCTTTTTTAGATACGCAAAAAAGTGGTACTTGTATAGATAATACTGTTTCGCGTAAGATAATACCGAGCATTAGCTTCAGACGGGGTATGTATCTGATGATGCTGGAGAGTAAGTCGTTTGGTTTTTTAGAAACACAAAAAATTTTAGAAATACTGAAAGGCGTATTTTCAGATGAAGTTTTGTTTGTTCATTTCAATAGAATGGGGTTGAGTATAGCTTCGGAGGAAAAGTTTTCGCTTTCAGATGATTTATTGGAGCAGATTAATTTTTTGGGCTTTGAACTAAAGGAGCTCAATGATTTGTTAATGATATATGTAAAAAATCCTGATAGCAATATAGAACAAGTGATTCGGAAACGCTGGAGGATTTTGTCTTCGCAAACAGATAAGTATCGCATGTACTTTTTGGCTGAACCAGAAGAGATAATATGAGAGAAAAAAAGGTTATAGGGAAACGTGATAAGGTAAGTTTTCCAGAATTTAGTTTAAAAGATATAGATTGTAAGATAGATACGGGTGCTGCTACTTCGGCAATTCATTGCCATCAAATTAAACTCACGAAGCGTAAGGGTGTTTTGGGCGTTTCTTTTAGACTTTTAGACCCCGAACACCCTGCTTATAATGATGTAACTTATTGGACATCTGATTTTCGTGAAAAGATTATTAAAAGTTCTTTTGGTGAGGTAGAAAAACGTTATATGATTCGTACTAAAGTTGTATTATTTGGTAAGCGTTACATGACTTCTTTTACCTTAACGGATAGAAAAGCGATGCGTTTTCCTGTTTTAATAGGTCGTAGGCTTCTCAAGAATAGGTTTTTAGTAGATGTTTCTTCGGAATATTTATCTTTTAAAGCCCGAAAGAGTTAGTCGCGAAGAGGTATTTTCAACATCTCTCTGGTTTCATTGATTGTTGCGATTTCTCTGCCCAACATTTTTGCAAGTTGCACTCCTGCTTCTACACATTCGCCATTTGATTTTGCCATTTCTCCGTTAGGCAAGTAAAAATTATCTTCTAAACCTACTCTAAAATTTCCTCCCATTACGGCGGCGATGGCGGCTAATTGCCATTGTTTTCGGCTAATAATGATAGCTTGCCAATTTTTTCCTTGAGGTACTTGTTTTATTTGATTGATTAAATTTTCAGGGGTAGCAGGTATTCCGCCCAATACGCCCATTACTAAGCTATAAACGGCTTTTTCGTTGATGAGCCCCATTTCTTTGAGAGGTTCTGCATTGTGAATGTGTCCTGTATCAAAACACTCCATTTCTGGAACAGTGCCTGCTTCATTCATTTGTGTTACGAAGTATTGCATTTCGTCAAAGGGATTGGCAAATACTGCGCTCCAGTGAAATTTTTTATCTTTTTTTGAATAAATAGCATAGTTCATACTCCCCATATTGAATGCTGCCATGTCGGGTTTTAGGGCTAATACGTGGCGTATTCTGTCTTCTTTGGGTAGTCCTATTGCCCCAGTAGAATAGTTGATAATGATATTGGGGCATAATTTTCTTACTTCTTGGTGTATCTCTTGGAATACTTCTAAACGCCAACTTGGGCGTCCGTCATCTTCGCGCGCGTGTATGTGCACGATGCTTGCGCCTGCATCTTCGGCTCTTTTTGCTTCTTGGGCTAATTCTTTTGGTGTGTAGGGAATATAAGGACAGTGGGCTCGTGTGGTGGCGGCACCTGTGAGCGCGCAAGAAAGAATAAGTTTATTATTTGACATTGTTGATGTTTTTTTATTTTTTCTATTCTGATTATTTTGGTGCAATTATGCAGTTTTTTTCTATTTTACAAAACAAATGTATCAAAATTTTGATTATTTGAAAATAAAAGCAATATTTGTACTCTAAAAAGAAAAAACAATAATTAACTAAGTAACTCTCTCGATCATGGAAAATACAGCTACTTTAGCAGGGAAAAGTGCCACTAATGCTAATAAACAGGCAAAGCCATTAATTGAATATTTTTATCGTTGGGAAAAAGAAAGACCTAACAACACATATTTACGACAACCAATAGGCGATGATTGGCAAAGCTATACGTTTTCACAAGTAAGCGACCAAGCACGTAGAATTGCATCTGCATTACAAGCAATGGGTTTACAGAAAGGCGATAATGTAGGATTGGTTTCAAAGAACTGTGTTCACTGGGTTATTAATGATTTGGCTATCATGATGGGCGGATTTGTTTCTGTACCTTTTTACCCAACATTAAATTCAGAACAACTGAGAGAAGTTGTAGAACATAGTGGTTGTAAGGTGCTGTTTGTTGGTAAATTAGATGAGCCTGTTTGGAAAGATATGAAGGCAGGAATCCCTGATGGGGTAAAAGTAGTTACTTACCCACAATACAGCTACTCCGCAAAAATAGAAGGAGACGGATATATTAAATGGGACGATTTATGCAAAACGCATAGCCCGATGGAGGGTAATTATGTGCCCGATATTAATGATTTGGCAACTATTATCTATACTTCGGGCACAACCGGAATGCCTAAAGGAGTTATGCATACTTATTTCACGATGTTTGCTTCTTTGAATGCTGGTGCAGGTCCTCTTATGTTAGATGAAGGTGATGGTAGCGCGCGTTTTTTCTCTTATTTACCTTTATGCCATATTGCTGAAAGAGCGATAGTAGAAACTGCAAGTTTGTATTCTGGCGGAATGATTTCTTTTGCTGAAACCTTAGACAGTTTCCCTAAAAACTTAGCAGCGACACAACCAACTCATTTTTTGGCAGTGCCTCGCATCTGGACAAAATTCCAATTGGGTATTTTAGCAAAAATGAGCCAATCAAAATTAAATTTGTTTTTAAAAATTCCTATTTTAAATAATATTGTCAGAAAAAAAATAAAAACAGGCTTAGGACTTAGTGAAGCAAAACTGATTTTGACAGGGGCTGCGCCAATGCCAGCATCTTTGATTCAGTGGTTTCAAAAATTAGGTATTATTGTGCAAGAAGCCTATGGAATGACTGAAAATGGCGGTTGTTGTACCTTGATGCGCAAAAATAATATCAAAATGGGAACTATTGGTCAGTTGTATGATGGCGCAGAAGTGAAAATAGACCCCGATTCAGGTGAAATTCTTATGAAGGCTGATTGGGTAATGACTGGGTATTACAAAGAACCTGAAAAAACGGCAGAAACGATTAAAGATGGTTGGTTACACACAGGCGATGCTGGAAACATTGACAAAGATAAATTTTTGACAATTACTGGACGCGTAAAAGATACTTTTAAAACTGCGAAAGGCGAATTCATAGTGCCTGCGCCTATCGAATTTGGTTTTGCTCAAAATAATTATATAGAACAAGTATGTTTAACAGGGCGTACTTTGCCACAACCTGTCGCATTAGTAGTTTTATCGGAGATAGGTAAAGCTGAAGATAAAGATGTTGTAACATCAGCCATCACTGAAAGTTTAGATGCCTTGAACGCCACGCTCAGAAATTTTGAAAAAGTGGAAAAAGTAATTGTTGTAAAAGAGGCTTGGGCAGTAGAGAATGGTGTTTTAACCCCTACATTGAAGATTAAAAGAAACATAATAGAGCAAAAATATAATGATAAGTTAGAAAATTGGTATCAATCAAAAGATAAAATTGTTTGGGAATAACCTTTTTATTTTTTCTTAAAAAAGGCAGGGTTTTGAACAAAATCTTGCCTTTTTTGGTTAACAAAATAATTATTAAAATAGTGTTAAACTTTATTCTTTCTTATTTTTTATGGTCGAAACTATATATAACAGCCAATTTCTCGAAATGACTCATGATAGTCAAAACTCAATGATTGTCTATGTATGGCATCCTACAACAAGCAATATGACTAACACAGACTATCAGAATGAACATCTGCAAATAGTGAAATTTTCGGAAATGCATCAAATTGCTAAACATTTGATAGATACGCGTAATTTTACATTTACAATAGGTTTAGAGATGCAAGAATGGGCGAACCAAAATTTTTACCCTCCACTAATGGCAAGCGGCAGCCGTAAGTTTTCGTTAGTAATCCCTTCTGACTTATTTGCGCAAGTTTCTATAGAACAAACAGTAGAGGATAGTGGCACAGCAGATGTAGTCCAAACCCGATATTTTGATGATATAGAAAAAGCAAGGGCTTGGGCATTGGAAGATTAAAAAAGCATATTAAATTTGTGCTTCTTTATACACTCTTTTAAGGTGGTGTAAAGAAGCTTTTTTATTTTATTATAATATGCAAAATATAACTGTTAAAAAAGATGAGCCAATTTCCAGAAACAATCAACGAAACGGTTTTTACATTTCCAAAGCAAGAGGCTTTTTATAGAGGTAAAGTAAGAGAAGTATATATATTCAAAGAACATTTGGCGATTATTTCTTCTGACCGAATTTCGGCTTTTGATGTTATTTTGCCGAGATGCATTCCTTATAAAGGGCAGGTGCTAAATCAACTATCTCTGTATTATATGCAACAAACCCAAGAATTAGTCCCTAATTGGATTTTATATAGCCCTGACCCAAATGTTGCTTTTGGGCTTCGTTGTGAGGCTTTTCCGATAGAAATGGTTATAAGAGGGTATTTGGCGGGGTCAGCTTGGCGTGCTTATCGCGATGGGAAGCGTATTTTTAATGGGCATCAACTACCCGATGGGTTGCAAGAGAATGATAAATTACCACAACCTATCATTACTCCGACTACAAAGGCAGCAAAAGGCGACCACGATGAGGACATAGATAACGATGAAATTATCAAAAATAATTTAGCCACTCATCAAGATTATGAGCAATTGCTCCATTATACTAAGGTATTGTATGAAGAAGGCAGTAAGATAGCCCATTCCAAGGGGTTTATATTAGCAGATACTAAATATGAATTCGGAAAAAACAATGGTAAAATTTACCTTATAGACGAAATACATACTTTGGATTCAGCACGCTATTTTGAATCGGAGGGCTACGAAGAGCGTCAGGAAAATAAAACACCGCAACCCCAACGTTCAAAAGAGATGGTAAGACAGTGGCTTATTGCCAATGGTTTTCAAGGGCAGGCAGGGCAAAAAATACCAACCATGACAGATGAATGGGTGATGCAAATCTCTAAAGAATACACAGTGATGTATGAAAGAATGACTCAAACTCAATTTTTGCCTCCCGAAACAAAAAAAGATAGATTGTTGCAGATAGAGCAAAATATATTAGATTTATTAAAATAAAATTTTATCTTTGCAGAAGCATTAAACGAAATAAGACTCAAAAAATTATGAAGTACACTATCTCAAAAGAGCAACAATACTTGTTGATACAACTCAATGAAGAAAAAATAGATGCGCCTTTAGCACCTGAGCTAAAATATACTTTTGTAACGCTCAATGCCGAAGGCAATCGAAATTTTGTGATAGACCTCAGTCAAGTAAAATACATAGATTCCTCTGGACTTAGTGCTTTGTTGATAGCCAATAGGCTTTGCAATGATGCGCAAGGAATTATGGTTTTGACTTGTATTACAGACCATGTAATGAAACTCATCAAAATATCGCAATTAGACAAAGTCTTGAATATTGTGCCTACCTTAGAAGAAGCCGTAGAACATATAGCGATGAACGAAATAGAAAATAATCTAAAAAATGAGGGTAGTAATGACGAATAAGCATGCTTTTTAGGCTTACTATTTTGGGCAGTGCTGCCGCTTTGCCTATTCTCAATAGACATACTACAGCCCAACACCTAAGAATTAATCAAACTCATATACTCATTGACTGCGGAGAAGGCACTCAACAGCAGATGCTAAAGTATAAAATCAATGCGTTAAAAATAGATTTTATTTTTATTAGTCATTTGCACGGCGATCATTATTTAGGCTTGATGGGGCTCATTTCTTCTATGCACACAATGAAGAGAGAAAAAGACCTTTATATTTTTGCCCCAAAAGGACTTGACGAAATCATAGGCATACAAATGAAGTATAGCCGTTTGCATCTTAATTTCAAGATACACTTGCAAGAAGTTTGTAATGATGCGCCTACAGTTATTTTCTCTCAATCTCATTTTCAGGTATGGGCGTTGCCTATGAATCATAGAATAGAATGTTATGGGTATCTATTCAAACAAATATCCAATAAAAGGAAAACAAAACCTGAGTATGCGCAATTGTTTGAAACTATGGATTCTAACACAATAAAGCAATTACTTTCTGGCAAAAATGTACTCAATCAGTTGGGAGAATTGCGTTATGATTACGAATTACTCACTCAACTTCTGCCCGTTTATAGTTATGCTTATTTGGCAGATACAGCATTTTCAGCAGAAATAGCTCTTTTTCTGGCTGCTCAGCATGTAGATTGGCTTTATCATGAAGCTACTTTTTTAGAAGAAGATAAAGAAAGGGCAGAAAAGACCTTTCACTCTACTGCCAAACAAGCAGCAGAAATAGCTGTGTTGTCAAAAGTAAGAAATTTACTCATTGGGCATTTTTCGGCACGATATACCAAGATACAAACCTTACAAGATGAAGCCAAGCAAGTATTTGAAAATACTTTTTTAGCATTGGAAGGTAGCCAACATGATATTAATCTATAATTGCCAAGTATCTCCCCACAGGTGTTGTCCGCCATCAACATAGATAGTTTCCCCTGTGATATATTCAGCAAATTCGCTTGCTAAAAATAATGCCAAGTACGCAACTTCTTCTGGTTTTCCTAATCTTTTTAGAGGAACTCTTTTTGGCACTTCTTGTAGGGTCATTTCTTTGACAATGGCTGGGTAGTTATCTAAGCCTGACGAATAAATAACGCCTGGTGCTATCGCATTTACTCTTATTTTATATTTAGACCATTCTACGGCTAAAGTCTTCGTCATATTATCTACTCCTGCGCGCGCAGCCCCTGTATGTACCATACCCGGAAATCCTCTGAATATATTGGCTATGATATTAATGATATTCCCTTTTTTCTCAGGGATGAAAAAATGTTTAGCGATGAGGCTACTCATATACCATGTTCCATTAAGATTGTTATTGATTACAGAGTTCCAGCCATTAATGCTAATAGTTTCGGCGGGTGCTAAAAACTGTCCGCCTGCATTATTAACCAAAATATCAATGCTTTTATCTTGTTCTTTGAGTGTTTGCGCAAGCGTTTCTATTTGTTCAGGTTGGCGTATATCTGTAACAAAATAATTGCAATTTCCAAATTTACTTAATTCTTCTATTGCTTTTTTCAATTTCTCTTCGTTGCGAGAGGTAATAAATACTTGTGCATTTTGTTGGAGGAATAATTTACTTATTTCAAAGCCTATTCCTGTGCCCCCGCCCGTAACTAATACATTTTTGTTGGTAAAAGATGAAGTTGCAAACATAAATAGTTGTCGTTATTTTTTTCAAAGTAAGCAATTTTACCAGAAAGATACAAACAAAAAGAGGTTATCCTTTTCAGAATAACCTCTTTTTTAGCAAATATAATACTTGATTAATATAAGTAGTTCAATGCAACTTTATCGTTAGAATTGAAAGGGCGAGATACACCTGAACCGATACAAGCTAACATCCAAGAGTTAGGATCAGGGCTAGAAGGAGTACCAGGGATAAGGATAGCACCTACTGTGCTTGCACCTTCATTTACTGCTTGACCACCACAGCTATATTGACGACCCATGTAGTCAGTATGACGGAAGCCGATGCAGTGTCCTATTTCGTGTGCTAAGATAGTAGCTAAGTAGTTTGTGCCAGGGTTTGAACCTAAATAACGAGAGTTTACTAAAACTTGGTTATGAGGATTTCCAGTTGAAGTAGGGAAACCGGCAGAAGCCAAGTATTGAGCACTATTAGGAGCTTTTACGATGCTGATAGTGGCTCCAGAAGCTACACGAACAAAAGTGAGCTGTAAGTTTTCAGCGTTGTAGCGGCGAATTGCTTCGTCAAGAGCAGCTACATAAGAGGTAGGCAATTGAGAAGAAATGCTTATTGAGATAGTGCGAGGAAGGTTTTTTACCAAATTGGTAGTGTGGTATTGCTCTTCTGTACCTACACGAAGGAATTTTCTGTCGTGTGCATGGTTCAAATCTTCATAAGAAAGGAAGATGTCGCCTTCTACGATATAGCCACCTTCGGTAGTTGTCATATTGGCAGTGCTAAAACCTAATTGATTTACTTTGTCGAGAACATCTTGAGAGATGCCATCTTTAGTAACTGTGTCATTTTGATTGTTACAAGCGGTGAAGAATCCCACTGTGCAAGCCAATAAGATGGCAGATAAGAGAGTACGAGTATTACGCATAATAAATAGGTTTGTTTAATTTTGTGATTTGATGTTACAAAAGTATAATATTCTGCTTTTTGTTCAAAATATTTAATAATATTTTTCTATTACTCATGTAAGAAAATCGACTAAAATGGTAGAAAAATACATTAAATGGGTTTGTTTTTCCTACGATTTATTATCGTTAATTTACGATGACATAAATAAAGGTTTTGCAATTTTAGCAATAATTTATTCAGTTTGTTATTACAAATGAATGCGATTTTTTATTAGACTAAATTATTTTAGCTTAAAAACAATTTACAAGATTTTATTTTTTATATACAAAATAATATAGTAATAGTACAAAATAATCTAAAAATTATTTAATTATCTACTATTCAGTCTAAAAAGGGTATCAATAATTGGTTGTCTTTAGCATTTGCTTCTGTGAGGGAAGATAAACTTACGCCCAAAAGTCTAATAGATTTTTCTAAATTTATCTGTAAAATCAGTTTTTTTATTACACTGTCTATCAAATACCTATCTTGAGTAGGGTAGAGGAGGGTATGAGAACGAGTAATTTGCTCAAAATCTGCGAATTTGACTTTCAATGTGATGGTTTTGCCTTTGAGCGATGCTTTTTTCAACCTTTGCACTACTATATCTTCTATCTCGCGCAATTCTTTCATACATTCTTCTATAGTATTCAAATCCTTAACGAAAGTATTTTCCGCGCCCAATGATTTTCTGACTCTATCGGGGTTCACGTTTCTATCATCTTCACCTCTTACGATATGGAAATAAAATGTACCGAATTTGCCGAATTTTTTCTGCAATATTTCAATAGGTATGTTCTTGAGGTCAAATCCATTGAATACGCCCATTTGGTTCATTTTTTGGGCGGTTACTTTTCCTATGCCATAAAATTTTTCGATGGGCAATTCATTGATAAATGCTTCTGCTTTCTCAGGTGTAATGGTAGTAAGTCCATCAGGTTTTTGGAAATCAGATGCGATTTTGGCTAAAAATTTATTAAAAGACACTCCTGCGGAGGCGGTTAGTTTGGTAAGTTCTAAAATTTTTTGTTTTATTTCTTTAGCTATCAGTGTAGCAGAGGGGTTGTTTTTCTTATTTTCTGTTACATCTAAGTAGGCTTCATCTAAGGAAAGAGGCTCTATAAGGTCGGTATATTCTTGAAAAATGCTTCTTATTTGCATAGATACTTGTTTGTATACCTCGAAGCGTGGTTTTACAAATATCAATTGTGGGCATTTTCTTTTGGCAACAATAGAAGGCATTGCAGAACGAACACCATATTTGCGTGCTTCATAACTTGCTGCCGCAACAACTCCTCTTTGTTCACTCCCCCCTACAGCTACAGGTTTGTTTTTGAGGCTTTCATCATCGCGTTGCTCTACCGATGCAAAAAAAGCATCCATATCTACATGTATTATTTTTCTTATTTTTTCCAAATTTCCAAATTATATATTTGAATTTAAAATGTTTTCAGAATATTATAGTTTTTTTTCTTAATAAAAACTTTTTTCAAACTTTTTTATTAGTATCTTTGTTTTTGTATCTTAATTAAAAAACAATTCAAAATGTAAATTAATGCAACTTATGAGAAAAATTTATCTTTCTTTGATTTTTTTATTCATAGGGTTGAGTACATTGTATGCCCAAACCCTGAAAGGTCGTGTGGTAGATACTGAAACAGGCGAGCCTGTTCCCGGTGTTACTATCACGGTAGCCGAAACTCAACAAGGTACTATCTCTGATGGTGATGGTTATTATACTTTGCCGCTGCGTGCTGGCGATTATACTGTGAAATTTTCATTCATTGGTTATGAAACTCAATCTCAAACACTTACTGTAAATGGTCCTACGACTTTAGACGTAAGTTTAGAAGAAAGTGTGTCTAGTTTAGCAGATGTGGTGGTGATTGGCTCGCGTTCTACAGAAGTAAGAACAATGCTCGAAACTGCTGTGCCTATTGATGTGATTGTGGCAAGCGATTTACGCTCTACAGGTCAAATAGAGCCTACACAAATGATGAATTTAGTAGCTCCTTCGTTCAACTCATCAAGGCAAACTGTTGCTGATGGTACTGACCATATAGACCCTGCAACAATCCGCGGATTGGGACCTGACCAAGTATTGGTTTTATTGAATGGGAAAAGACGCCACAATCAAGCACTTATCAATGTAAATGGAACCATAGGGAGAGGTTCTGTTGGAACTGACCTCAACACAATTCCTGCGGCTGCTATAGAGCGCATTGAGGTTTTGCGTGATGGTGCTTCTTCACAATATGGCTCAGATGCCATTGCTGGTGTGGTAAATGTGGTAATGCGCAAAGATGTAGGCACTTATGCTACTTTACATACTGGACAACAATATTTGGGCGATGGCACTAATCTTAACTTAGGTCTTTATCAAGGTTTCAAGGTGGGTCAAAAAGGCTCTATCAGCGCAGCAATTGATGTGCGTTTCAGAGAGCAAACCAATCGCGCGGGCGATTATACTGGACCTGTATATGTAAATTGGAATGGAACTACCAATCTTACTACAAGACAAACACAATATGACCAAGATAGGGCACTTATTCAACAAAATGGTTTTAAACTTTCAAAAAATATGTTAATCGGAAATTCTGCCGTGAATAATTTTGGCGGAATGCTAAACGGTAATTTACCATTGAATGATAAAACTACTTTTTATTTTACGGGCATACTAAACTATCGTCAAGGGCAAGCCGCTGGATTTTATCGCTATCCTTTCCAAACAACTCAAGTAAATACAGCCATTTATCCTAATGGTTTCTTGCCCGAAATACATTCTACAATTTGGGACGGTTCTATTTTGGCAGGCTTTAGCGGTGAGTTTGGCAATGGTTGGCTTTGGGACGTATCAAATGTATATGGAAGCAATAGTTTCCGATTTGATGTAAAAAATTCGAATAATGCTTCTCAAATAGCTTCCTTAGGAGCAAGTGCCCCTACAAGTTTTTACGCTGGGCAGTTAGAGTTTAGCCAAAATACAACTGATTTATCGGTATCTAAAAACTTTGGCGACCAAATGGGGCTAAAATCTTTCAACATAGCCGCTGGACTCAATTATCGTTTGGATAATTATGCTATTAAAGCTGGCGAGGAGGCTTCTTGGCGCAACTATGACCCTACTTCTGGGCGCGCAGGCGGTGCACAAGTATTCCCTGGATTCCAACCAAGCAATGAAACCAATCCTTACAGAAGCGTATTTGGTGCTTATTTAGACATAGAAACAGACCTCACAGAAAAACTATTATTGAGTGCCGCAGGTAGGTATGAAAATTATAGCGATTTCGGAGATAACTTTGCGGGCAAGTTCAGTTTCCGCTATAAATTCGCTGATGCGTTTTCGCTTAGAGGTTCAATATCTAATGGATTTAGAGCTCCTTCTATTCATCAACGTTATTTCAGTGCCATTTCGACTGTATTTGTTTCTACGGTTACTGGCTTGCAACCTCGTCAGCAGGGCACATTCCCTAATGGAAGTACTGTAGCCAATGCTTTTGGTATCCCTTCGCTTAAAGCTGAAACCTCTATGAATTATAGTGTGGGTATTACTTCTAAATTGGGCAAATTGGTTAATATCACAGTTGATGCCTATCAAATAGATATCAATGACAGAATTATCCTTACAGGACAATTTAACAGAGGTACAACAGGAACAGGATTGCAAATTGCTAATATTTTAGATGCAGCAGGTCAATCAGAGGTAAATGCTGCTGTATTTTTTGCAAATGCAGTCAATACACGCACTCAAGGTATAGATGTGGTAATTACGGCAAATCCTAAAATAGGGCAAGGAGAGCTTACAATTACTTTAGCCGGTAATATGAACAGAACAGAGGTACTCGGCGACCCCAAAGCATCAGCTACTTTACCGCCTGACCAATTTGGTAATATCTTGTTCAATAGACAAGAGCGCGCGCGTTTAGAATTGGCACAACCTCGCAATAAATTTACATTAGGCTTCAATTACAAAATAGGGAAATTTGCTACCAATTTACGTATTACGCGTTTTGGAGAAGTAGAAACGCTTGACCCTTCTAATCCGCTTTTAGATGAATATTTCTACCCTAAAGCGATTACTGATTTGAGTGTTAGCTATAAGTTTTATAAATTTTTACAAGTTACATTGGGTGCTAATAATCTTTTTGATGTATATCCTGATAAACTTCAAAAAATACAATTCCCAACAGCTACAAGCACTACTTCATTAGACAATAGTTCTTTTGGAAGATTTGAGTATAGCCGTAATGCAACTCAATTTGGCTTTAATGGTGGTTATTATTATATGACCTTATCAGCCAATTTCTAAAATATAAATATTCTAAGAAACTTACTGAAGCAAGAAAAGGCTTATCCGATTGTGGTAAGCCTTTTCTTTTTTATGTTCAAATACTAATTATCCGATTTATTAGGGGTCGTCAGTACTTTTCGGAAAAAATAAATGGTAATGAGTGTTACTGCAACTTGTGTAACAACCATCATAGTAATTGCTAATGTTGTCATATCTTTTTTATGTTTAAATATTATTTTAATATATTCTAACCAAACTATGAAGTTTGTGCTCTATTTTTACGTCTTTGTGTGGCAATATAAACCAATATACTCAAGAACACAAACAATCCAAGCAGCATAATCCGCGCTAAATCTATAAAGAAGATATTATTCACGAAACTTCCTTCAGCTATTTTATCTTTGAATGCCAGGCTATCACCTTTTTTGACAACAATCTTTTTAGAATCATCAAAAGTATAGGTTTTAACTGGCAATAAGGAATCTACTGTTGTTACATTGCCTGCTTTTTCAGTATATTTTTGCATTTTACCTTTTTCATTTTTGTAAAATTTTGCCGTTTGCCCTAATACCACATTGCCTTTTTCCACTGACATTACTTGGCTTTTTCCTGCTACTTCATTTTCATAGTAGTTAGCAAAATAGTTTCTATTGGCAACGATGCCTTTATTTTGTATCTGACCTATAATACTGCTATTGTCTAATTCCCAATTACCTGAAAGAGCCGTAAGCCAATCATTGTTTTTAGGAGTAACCAATGAGCCCACAAAAACAAACAACAATAAAAGAGGCGTGATATATTTGATAATAAATTTATAAACGATTGGTATTTTCATATCTGCGCCTTCGTTGATTTCAGCCCAGCCACGCTCCATTCCAAAAATCCAACCAAATAAGATGGTTTCAGCCAAAGCAAAGACTACCAAGGAAACAGTTCCTGCCCAATTATCATATTCTCCAAAATAACCATAATTATAAAACAGAACAGTAGGTAGCCCCATGATAAGCGTTATCAAACCAAATGTCCAAGCAGAAGCTGAACGCGACCATTTGAATTCATCTTGCATAAAGCCCATCCAAGGAGTGCCCATAGCTAAGGAGGAGGTAATACCTGCAAAAAACAACAAGCCGAACCACATTACACCTGCAACAGTGCCTAAAAGCAATCCCCATTTGCCAAACAAGAAAGGCATCGTTTGGAATGCCATAGAGAAGCCTGCATTTTGCAGTACCCAATCTAAGCCCAAATAGCCCACAGAAATAGGAATTACGATAGAAGCACCTAAAACAACTTCCACAAATTCATTCATCCAACCAGCCGACATTGCATTGAGCGCGATATCGTCTTTTGAACTAATATAAGCAGCATAACACTGTATTGTACCCATTCCAACTGAAAGCGTAAAGAATATTTGACCTGCGGCAGCCAACCATACTTTTGGATTGGCTAAACTATCAAATTGCGGATTCCATAAGAAGTTAAGCCCCAAATAAGAATCACAATCTGCGCAGCCCGCTGGCGCGCCTGAAGTGCCTAAAGTTAAGCCTTGAAATGCCAAAAATACCCCAAATATAATGAGTAATGGCATTCCTATTTTGGCTACTGCCTCCACACCACCACTCAAGCCTCGTGAAAGAATATAAGTATTGAGGAGCAAACAAAATATATAAAAAACGATTGCTTCGAAAGGAATTCCAGTAGTACTGCTATAAATATCTACATAGCTTCCAAAAAAAGCGGCTACTTCTGCCTGCGATTTCCCTGCGAAAGTTTGCACTATGGAGTGATAAACATAAGCCATTGTCCAAGACTCTATATAACAATAATAAGCAGCAACAGCAATGTTTGTAAAAATGCCAAATACACCAAAATATTTCCAAAAAGAGCGTCCTTTGCTCATTGTATCTAAAATGAAAGGAGTAGAGTGATTGTTAAATTTTCCTCCGAAACGCCCCATAGACCACTCTATGAATAATAGGGGAATACCCATCACTAAAAAACAAATAATGTAAGGAATTATAAACGCCCCACCACCATTCTGAACTGCTTGTACGGGGAAGCGCAGGAAGTTACCTAAGCCTACAGCATTGCCTGCCATAGCTAATACCAGCCCTACACGAGAACCCCAAGATTCGTTGTTGCTCATAAATATTAATGATAATAATGTCTTTTTTAGATTAGTTTAAATGCCAAAAGTATATTAATTCAGTAAAAGTACCAAAAAAAATATCTTTTTTTACCTGATTCGTGTCGATAAATTTTGAATTGTGTCCATAGGAGTAGGGGAGGAGAAAATAAAATTTCCTGCCACTAAAACATTCGCGCCACAATCTACCAATGGTTTTGCATTCACAGCATTCACGCCTCCATCAATCTCAATATAAGGATCGCAGTTTTTCTCTTGACTAAGCAATACCAATTCTTTTACCTTCGAGAAAGTATTTTCTATGAATTTTTGCCCCCCAAAACCCGGATTTACTGACATCAAAC
Source organism: Cytophagales bacterium (assembly GCA_004293905.1). Taxonomy (GTDB): domain Bacteria; phylum Bacteroidota; class Bacteroidia; order Cytophagales; family Microscillaceae; genus RDZE01. Next base: position 36,418 of record RDZE01000025.1, read on the forward strand.
AAACGGTATCGACCATATATAAAATATCTGCAAGTACGGCTATAGGTGTATGCGGATTGAGCGCAACTCCTGCCTTACAACCCATACTTTTAATCTGCTCTATATTCCTATGTAAGTGCGCGCAGGCTTCGTAGTGCACTGTTATTTGAAAAGCACCTGCTTCTTTGAACCTTTCTACATATCGTTCGGGCTGAACAATCATCAGATGCACATCTAATGGTTTTAGACTATGTTTTCTGATTGCCTCAATCACAGGCAGACCCAATGAAATATTGGGCACAAACACCCCGTCCATTACATCTACATGTATCCAATCGGCTTCACTATTGTTCAACATCTCTATGTCTTTTTGCAAATTAGCAAAATCAGCCGATAGAATAGAGGGTGCTATAAGGGCTTTTTTCGTTTCCATGACTTTGTTTTTTATACCACAAAAGTAATAGTTTTTTACCAATGATAGTCTTTGTCATCTTCATATTTTACAACGTTTCCATTGACATCGAAACAATATAAATAACGCCCATCATACACGCCATATCTATAGTTTATGGCGGTAGGGTCACCCTTTGAGAAACCCATAGAATCTCCCCAATAATGACTACCAAACTCAAAAACATCTACTTTGTTTATGTTTACACTCTTATCTGACAAATAACGCTGAATATTTTGTAGTGTCAACGTTTCAGACACCACCGACCAATCTGCTCTACCTGCTACTATCTTACGCTTGAACAAATCAGAATTATGGATATGAAAAGCCGTATATATGCCATCGCCCCAACTCTCACGACATATTTTTAGACTATACTCATAACCATTCATTTCGCAACGAACATAACTGCTCATGAAATTTTTCTTCTTATAAAATCTTACATTGGAGGCTGCCGCAAAATAAAGCATAAAATAATTCAACTCCTCCGTTTCTAATGTCTCATAAGAAACAGTCTTATTGCCCAACTCATAGCATTTTTTCCAATAATCGAGCTTTGACTGAGCATTCGCAGAATAAAATAATGATAAACAAACTAACAGCCAAAGATTTTTTTTCATAAATTCAATAATTAAGTATCTTTGCAATATACTACAATCCAATAAAAATATGAGCAAAAAAATACTTTTCTTATTCTCATTGTGCACTATACTTATGAACCATACCACTCAAGCACAAATCCAATACCCTAAAACTGCCAAAGTAAGCCAAACAGATACTTATTTTGGAAACTCAATACTCGACCCTTACAGATGGTTAGAAGTTTCAGACTCCTCTGCTGTCAAAAACTGGGTAGAAGAACAAAATAAAATCACTTTTGACTACTTGTCTAAAATCACTTACAAACAAGCTATTTTAGACAGACTCACAAAAGTATGGAATTATACGCGACTCTCCGCACCTTTCAAAGAAGGCGATTATTATTACTATTACAAAAACAATGGCTTGCAAAACCAATCAGTACTATATCGCCAAAAAGACCTCAAAAGCGAATCTGAAGTATTTTTAGACCCCAACCAACTTTCTACTGATGGCACAGTAGCACTCGGAAGTACCGCTTTCTCATCTGATGCGCGTTACTTCGCCTACACCACTTCGAAAGGAGGCTCCGATTGGCAGGAAATACAAGTAATGGAAACCGCCACAAAAAAAGTACTCACTGACAAAGTACAATGGGTGAAATTCTCAGGAATAGCTTGGTATAAAAATGGCTTTTTTTACAGCCGTTATGATGCCCCCAAAGAAGGCAAAGAATTAGAAGCCAAAAATGAATTTCATAAAGTATATTACCACACCATAGGCACAGACCAAAGCCAAGACCAACTCATCTATGTAGATGCCGAACACCCACTCAGAAACGTAGGCGCAGCACTTACCGAAGATGAAAGATACCTATTTTTATATATATCAGAAGGTACATCAGGAAACGAAATACTCTATAAAGACCTTTCTAAAAAAGATGAAAAATTCAAAACGCTCATCAAAGGTTTCCAAACCGAACCCAGCATCATTGAAAACATAGACGATAAAATACTATTGCTTACCAATGACAATGCGCCCAAGTACAAAGTAATGCTCATTGACCCCAATCAACCTGAAAGTACTTGGAAAACAATTATTCCCGAATCTAACAACGTACTAAATAATGTATCTATCAGCGACAATAAAATAATCGCTACCTACCTCAAAGATGCCTCCACACAAGTAATTATTTATGATATGGAAGGCAAAAAACTACACGAAGTACAACTCCCGACTATTGGAAGTGCCACAGGATTTGGAGGCAAGAAAAAAGACAAAGAAGTTTTCTATACATTTACTTCCTTTACCTATCCGCCTACTATTTACCGCTACAACATAGCACAAAACACCTCAACTCTACACGCCAAATCAGAAGTAGACTTCAAAATGGAAGAATACGAAACCAAACAAGTATTTTTTACCAGCAAAGACGGCACAAAAGTTCCCATGTTCATTGTACATAAAAAAGGCATCGCATTAGACGGCAACAACCCAACACTAATGTACGGTTATGGTGGGTTTAACATTCCTCAGCTACCCGGCTTCAGCCCCGCAAGAATTCCTTTCTTAGAAGCAGGAGGTATTTATGTGGTGGTAAATCTCAGAGGAGGCAGCGAATATGGCGAAGAATGGCATCAAGCAGGAATGTTGCTAAAAAAACAAAATGTCTTTGACGATTTCATTGCTGCGGCTGAGTACCTTATCAAAGAAAAATATACAAGCCCCGCCCGCCTCGCTATCTCTGGGGGCTCTAACGGAGGTTTACTTGTAGGTGCTTGTATGACACAGCGACCCGAACTATTTGCCGTAGCAATTCCTGCCGTAGGTGTTATGGATATGCTTCGTTTTCATAAATTTACCATAGGTTGGGCTTGGGTAGTAGAGTATGGCTCAAGCGAAAGAAATGAAGCAGAATTTAAAAACTTGCTTGCTTACTCACCTATCCACAATATAAAACAAGGCGTTTCATACCCCGCTACCTTAGTCAAAACTGCTGACCACGATGACAGAGTAGTGCCCGCACACTCCTATAAATTCATCGCTACTTTGCAAGAAAAACATGCAGGAAAATCCCCCGTGCTTATCAGAATAGACTCTAAAGCAGGGCATGGCGCAGGCAAACCTACTGCTAAAGTACTTGAAGAATGGGCAGATACTTGGGCTTTCATCTTCTATAATATGAATTTTACTCCTCAAATAAAATAAAACACAAAAGGGTAGGAGAGTGACTGTGAAAACCCTCTCTTACCTTTTTTCTCATAATCAAAAAAGAAAATGAAAAAATACATACTTAGCAATGCGCTATCTATATTTCTAATCTTCTCAACAAATATAATTTTACAAGCACAGCAAGTACGAACGCCCAATGAAGAAAGAGAAGTAGGCTATGCCGACTTCACAGTCAATAATATTTGGCTGGCTCGCCACCATTACCCCACAATAGCAGGAGATAATTTAGTGGTTTCTGTTAAAGAACAAGCCTTTGACAAAGACGACATAGACTTCAAAAACAGAATACTATCCAATACAGTTTTTCAAGGACGATTTACAACCCACGCCAGCAATATGGCAAGCCTCATAGCAGGCGCAGGCAACTCATCTCCGCTTAGCCAAGGAGTCGCTTGGAAAGCACTGCTAACTAGTGCCGATTTTTCTAACCTTACAGCGGACAATACCCAATGGCTCATTAACAATAAAATTTCTGTGCAAAATCATTCCTATGGTGTAGGTGTAGAAAATTTCTACGGAGATGAGAGCAAAGCCTATGACCAACAAGTTTTAGACATTGGCTATATCATGCATATATTTTCCTCAGGAAACTCAGGAAACCTAACGATAACACAAGGTAACTACAAAAACATACCCAACTTCGCAAACCTAACAGGGCAATTCAAAAACGCAAAAAACACCCTAAGTATAGGGGCAGTAGATAAATACCTCAATGTTTCCCCGCTTAGCAGCAGAGGACCTGCCAATGACGGACGTATAAAGCCCGAATTAGTGGCTTTTGGCGATGGTGGTACTTCCGAATCAGCTGCATTCGTATCAGGCATTTCCTTGCTTTTGCAACAATTATACGCACAAAAAAACAATAATCAACTCCCTAATGCACATTTACTAAAAGCTATTTTATGCAACACTGCCCAAGATGTAGGAAAAGAAGGCATTGATTTTCTCGCAGGGTTTGGCAATGCAGATACTTACAGAGCACTTAAAACCATAGAAAACAACTACTACATAGAGAATAATATAACTCACCAGAGCACGAAAAATTTTACTATACAAATACCCGCAAACACAGCTGAAGTAAAAATAACAATAGCTTGGAATGATATACCCAACCCCTCACTCACCAACGACCTCGACCTATCATTGTACCACGCCGCAAGCAATACCACTTGGCTACCTTGGGTGCTCAATCACTATCCACACCCCGATTCGCTCAATCAACTGCCCAAAAGAAAAGTAGACCATATCAATAATATAGAACAAATATCAATCAAAAACCCAATAGCAGGCGAATACACCATAAAAGTACATGGGTATCAAATCGGTAATAATGCAGCACAAAATTTTTCAATTGCTTATGATTTTCACTCCAAAGAACTCTTATGGGCATACCCACACCCCAACACGCAATTATTTACTAATGAAGAAAATATCATCAGATGGCAAAATAATACCGATAACACAACAGGCGACTTATATTTTAAATCAGCTCAACAACCTCAATGGCAGCTCATAGAGGCACAAATACCCCTCAATAAAAATTTTTTCGCTTGGAAACCCTCCGAAAATCATACACAAGCACAATTTAAAATAGAAAGCAATAGTCAATCTTACCAAAGCCCGACTTGTCATATTTTACCTAAAACAGACTTCGACTTAGGATTCAATTGCAGTGAAAGTTTAATGTTTTCTTGGCAAAAAATGCCTTTCATTCAGAATTATCAATTATTTGCATTAGGGAATACTTATTTAGAAAAAATCGCTACTACAAACGACACAATCATCATACTACCCAAAACCCAATATACACGCTTTGCAGTAGCACCCATCATCGATAACGCAACCCTTCCATACAGTATTTCAATAGACTATAATAGCCAAGAAATAGATTGTTATGTTAAAAATTTCATTGTCGAGAAATTGATTAACGACACTATAACACTATTTGCTGAATTAAACACACTATATGGAGTCAATAACATAGAATTGCAGAGACTGAACAATGGCGCATTCAATACTATTCAATCAATAACAAATCTAAAAAAAGAATTAACACTAACAGATAATCAGCCCAATCCCAACCAAAATCAGTACAGACTGAAAATAAATTCATCAATCACAGGCATTTCCTACAGTAGGGTAGAGGTAGCCTATTTCTCAACCGAAGACAATATCTACTTATACCCAAACCCAATCAATCAGGGCGAAATGCTCAATATAGTGCTTTTTGAAGATACCTTAGCAGATAAAAATGCAGAAGCAATCAATATCAATGCCCAAACAACATTCCAATTAGAAATCAATGAGGGAGCAATCAAAACTATTAACACAAGACAGTTGCCAAAAGGATTGTATTTTATCAGATTTAGAAATAACAAAGGGCGGCTAATTCAACAAAAAATAATGATAAACTAAGAGGAAATAGCTATTTAACATAACATCAATTATATTAAAAAATAAATAACCTTTCAATGTAGATTGTTATCAGAATATTAGCAAATAATTATAATTATGTTAATCAAAGTAATGAAATTAATTATGCTTTCATAAAATATTTATCCATATTCATTTATACCATTTACATAAAAAACTGGAAACTAATTAGTCATTGTCGATCAATGCCGACCACTCAAATCAAATAATAAAAATTGATTTCAAATATTTTAAGATTGAATCTACCCTTGTTATAAGCGCATAAAAATCAATGCCAATACTTAACATAATTTTAAGTATTAAAAACAAATTACATTTTATCCTAAATATATTATCCGAAGCCCTTTTAGCGTTATTGTAACGAAAAACACTTTTGAAGAACCATGAAAAAAAATAAAGTTATTGTTATTTGCTTTTTTGGCATTTTATGCAACACCTCCCCTATTTTCGGTCAAAAATTAGTAACGAACTACTACCAAGACAACCCCCAACAAGTTAAAGAAACCTACACAGAAATTATTAACACAGAAGGTATAGCACTCATCAACGGCAAGTACACCCAATATCACCCCAACGGGCAAATAGCCATTGAAGGCACTTTCAAACAAGGTAAAAAAGAAGGCTTATTCATAGGATATTATGCCAATGGTGTCAAACAAATGGAAATACAATACCAAAACGATCTAAAAAATGGCTCTTTTATCACCTATCAAGAAGATGGCTCGCTTCATCAAAAAGGAAATTGCCTTAATGATTCTCTCAACGGATTTTTAGAATTATACAGCACCAATGGGAACATAGAAAAAAGAACCCAATTTGTAAAAAATACCATAGAAGGGAAAGTAGAAACCTTTTACAGTAGCGGAAAAATACAAATGGAAGCCAACTATGTTAGCGGAAAACCCAATGGAATCGTAAAAAAATACTATGAAAACAGTAATCTTGAATCGGAAGAAGAACAAAAAGACGGCATACCCAACGGTATTTTTAAAGAATACCACCCCAACGGAAAAATCAAAACAGAAACTACCAACCAACTCGGAACACGACATGGTAACTTTACACAATACACCGAAGAGGGTAAAATATTAGTGAAAGCCTATTATGAAAAAGGTTTTCTTGACAAAGATTATATTTCCTATCACCTTAATGGGCAAATTGCATTCAAAGCTACTTATATCAACGGATACCGACAAGGAAAAACCCTCAACTACTATGAAGATGGCACACTCAAACAAGAAACCTACTACGACAAACAAGAACGCGACATCAAAGAAAAAAGATACTACCCTAATGGGAACTTAATGAGCGAATATGAGAAAAAAGATGGTGTATTTATCAATACCGAAAAATACTACTATGCCAATGGAAATCTGCAAAAAGAAATCCCCTACCAAGAAGGCAAAATCAACGGAACAGTAAAATATTATGAAGAAAACAATAACAGTTTACTCAAGGAAGAAATATATCTTAACAATGCGCTTAATGGAATTACAAAAATCTACAAAAACGGCAATGTAGAAGAAGAAATCACTTACCAAAGCGACAGACGAGCAGGTATCTATAAAAAATACTACTCCAACGGAAAATTAGAAATCAAAGGAAATTACCGTTTTGACAAAATGTATGGCTCCTGGCAATATTATACAGAAGACTCTAAACTAATAAAAACAGAAAAATACGATGCCAAAGGAACATTACTCGAAACCATTCCTGCGCAAAAATGAAACTAATCCCCTACCCTTTTGTGTTTATGAGAAAGAACCCTGCCCCTATTTCAAGCAAACAAAAAGATGGATAACTCGCAATTCAAAGTAAATTTTGAGGAACTAAAAAAAAAGGTCTACACCAATTTTCCAACAAAATCAACAGAAGAAAATAATGCATTTTTTGAAGATTTTCAAAAAGAGCTAACAGAAACTGACATAAAACAGTATAGCCTCAAAACAGGTGATACAATGCCGCATTTCACACTTCCCAATGCTCACAAGCATAATATCAATAGCCAAAATCTTCTTGATAAAAAATGGCTCATTATTGTATTTTATCGAGGTGCTTGGTGTCCATTCTGCAATCTATATCTAAAATTCCTGCAAAGAAACTTAGAAACTATCAACAATATACCCGCTCGGTTAGTCGCCATCTCACCCCAAACCATAGACAACAGCGTTGAAACTATTAATAAAAATAATCTCTCCTTTGAAGTATTAAGTGATACAGGCTCAGTCGTAGCTAAAAAATTCAATCTTGTTTATACTGTGCCTAACTATCTCAATGAAGTATACCTCAAAAATGGAATAGATTTTCAATATTACAACAGCAAAGGCAAAATAGAACTACCCTTACCCGCTACTTATATCATAGACCAACAAGGTACAATTCACTATCATTTTATTGAATATGATTTTACGCTAAGAGCAGATGTGAACGAAATAATAAAATTTATCAGTCAGCATTAGTCTTTTGGTATAAATTTCGCCAATAATACATATATTGCTTTCAAATATAACTTAATGAATCTATATCAAAAAGTATACACGTATTTCATACCCCAACAATATAATCATCAAACTGATGATTATGACATCAAAATCAAAGAAATTCAAGAAAAGTACAAACTCATCATTAACTTCTCTTGGGTAACTTCTCTCTTCTCTCTTTTCTACATTGGCATTGCCTATATCATCGCGTTTTTCGAGTCTTTATTGATAATGCCCATTGCCGCAATTGTTTTTTTTCTTCTCCCCTTTTTGCTCAAAACACCACTGCCCAAACGTATTATCATTAACTTATACATTACCTGCACTTGGATAGCTGCTTGTTTTTTATCTTATTATTCAGGAGGCATTAACTCAGGCGTTTTCCCTTGGTTAGTATTACTACCTATCATCGCCAAGCTACTTAGTACACACATAGATACAATCATTTGGTTAACAATAGCCTGCATAAGCACTATCTTTTTTGGATTTTTAGGTACACTTCCTGCCGATTTCGACCCAAAATGGCAACTTATTTTCGTTACCAACGATTACTTAGGACTAATCATAATCGTTTGGTGGCTTATTACTATATTCGATAATGCAAAATTCAACGCAAAACAACAACTTAAAAGAGAATACAGATACATCACCAACATAAACCAAAAACTACACGAAAAACAACAAGAAATATTAACCCAAAACGAAGAATTACACCAACAACAAGAAGAAATAATGAGCCAACGCGACTTCATAGAGAAAAAAAATGAAGAGCTCAGTAAAGTTAATCGGAAAATGAAAGCCAATGAAGAGGTACTACGCAAATATTTAGGTACACTCGAAGCACAAAAAAAGGAAATATTAGAACAAAAATCTGCACTCGAAGCACGCGATAGGCAAATATCAAGCAGCATCAATGCCGCACTTACTATCCAACAAGCCTTACTACCAGACAGTGAAAAAATAAATAGCTTTCTAAATGATTATTTTATCATATACCAGCCCAAAGACATCGTTTCGGGCGATTTTTACTGGATTAATCAAAACCAGAATATAACCCAAAAAATACTCGTCATTGCCGATTGCACAGGTCATGGAGTTCCCGGCGCATTCATGACACTCATCGCAAGTGTATTATTAGATAAAATTATTAATGTTTGGCGCATAGACGACCCCGCTAAAATATTTCAATACCTACACACAGAGCTAAAATCTATATTAAAACAAGAAAAAACCAATAATAATAATGGATTAGATGCCGTTGTTATCGCTTGGCGAGAAACCGAAGGCAGTGTACAATTAGAGTTTGCAGGCGCAAAGAACGACTTATATTATAACGAACCAACTCAAAATAAAATTCAAAAACTCAAAGGCACAAGACGTTCCATAGGAGGATTCCAAAACGAAAGCATACTTTTCGAAACACAGAAAATAACTTTGCCCAAAGATACTATGCTATATATAGGCAGTGATGGACTCGCTGACCAAAATAATTTTAGAAGGAAAAAGTTAGGGGAAATAACCATTATTGAAACATTGGAAAAAATAAAATCCCACCCACTCTCCGAGCAAAAGGAAACGCTTCTTAATCTATTACAGACACACATGCAAGGTACCGCCCAGCGCGATGATATACTTTGGATTGGTTTACGTTTATAACCCAATCTATTAAAATAAAAGAGAGAAGTTGCAAAAAAACAACTCCTCCCCTTCTTTCTATTCATAATTCATTAGCTCTTAGCCTCTTTTATCCAATGCTACATAATCGCGTTGAGTAGCACCTGTATAAATTTGTCTTGGTCTTCCAATTGGCTGTTTTTCTTTGCGCATTTCGTACCATTGTGCTATCCAGCCCGGCAAGCGACCCAAAGCAAACATAGCCGTAAACATATCTGTTGGAATGCCTATTGCTTTGTAGATAATACCAGAGTAGAAATCGACATTAGGATATAGCTTACGCTCTACAAAATAATCATCTTTCAATGCTATTTCTTCAAGTTTTTTGGCAATTTCTAAAAGAGGGTCATTTACGCCCAATCTATTTAACACATTGTCGCAAGCAACCTTGATAATCTTAGCGCGGGGGTCAAAGTTTTTATACACTCTGTGCCCAAATCCCATCAATCTAAAACCATCATTTTTGTCTTTGGCTTTTTCTACGAATTTCTCTACATTACCGCCATCTTTTTGGATAGCTTCTAACATTTCTAATACTTCTTGGTTTGCTCCGCCATGCAAAGGCCCCCAAAGAGAGCTAATGCCTGCCGATACAGAAGAGTATAAACTTACGTGCGAAGAACCCGCCAAACGTACCGTAGAAGTAGAACAATTTTGCTCGTGGTCTGCATGCAAAATCAATAGCTTATTCAAAGCATCAACCACCACAGGGTCTGGTTCATAATCTTCCACAGGTAGCGCAAACATCATATACAAGAAGTTTTCGCAATAATTGTATTTATTTTTGGGGTAATTAAGCGGATGTCCTTGCGAGTTTTTATGAGCCCAAGCTGCAATTGTAGGCAATTTTGCTATCAAACGTGTAATACGTAGATAATTTGCATCAACATCTCGGTTAGGGTCAATTACTGCGGGATAAAATGTAGCCAAAGAAGAGGCTAAAGCCGCTAAAACGCCCATTGGATGCGCATTGACAGGAAAACCATCAAAAATTTTACGCATGTCTTCATTTACTAAAGTGCGGCGGCGGATATCACTTTCCCATTTTTCTAATTGTGATTTATTGGGAAGCTCACCAAAGATAAGCAAATAGGCAGTTTCTAAGAATGAAGATTTTTCTGCTAATTGCTCTATCGGATAACCTCTGTAGTGCAATATGCCCGCCTCTCCATCTAAAAAGGTGATGGCACTGGTTGTAGCACCTGTGTTTTTGTAACCTACATCTAATGTTACATAGCCCGTCATATCACGCAGATTGCTAATATCAATGGCTTTTTCGCCCTCTGTACCCTCAATCACAGGTAGTTGATATGATTTACCTTCGATAATAATTTCTACTGTCTTTGACATATTATTTTAGAATATAATTTTGTTGCAAATTAAAAAAAAAACTTAATAATATAGTTTTTTTACTTTTTTTTTTTACACACATAATGCTATATCAAAATTTTCTATGTTATCAAAATTTTGTTGCCATAGCAATTGCTCATATAGATTGCGTAGCTCAGAGAGTTCTTTTCTGAGTAGTTCCAACTCTGCCATCACAAAAGAGTCTTTTTTAGTTACTATTTTGCTCTCTTTTTTGATAGAGTTAATCTCCCATACAAATTCTTGCATAGGCTCTTGTAGTAATTGTGTTTCTTGTGCTAACATAATAGAATAATTTTAGTTATAGTTTATCGATACTTGTAGTTTGGGTTTATAGGTGAAAATTAGAGAAAAATATCAGAACCGCCAAACCCTCTCCCCTCTTTTTTCGCCGCCTTTTTTTATCTTATTGATAGTCAATATTATTATTTTTTGTTATTTTATAAGTTCGCTTTAAAAAAACATTATAATTAAAAAAATAGGACACAAAGCCCTATTTATATTTTTTAGTGATGATGTCCGCCTTCTCCGTGTACATGTCCATGTGATAATTCTTCTTCAGTGGCGGCACGTACTCCGATTACTTCTCCTTTGAAGTGCAGTTTTTCGCCTGCCAAAGGGTGGTTAAAATCTACAACAATTACATCATTATCAATGGCAATGATTTCACCATCTAATCGATGTCCTTCAGGGTCTTGCATAGGTACGTGTGTCCCTACTTTTATTGCTTCTTGCGGAAATCCTGCATCTTTGAACATTGCCACGGGAAATTCAGCCACGTTCTCTTCAAAATATTCTCCATATCCATCTTCGGCAGTGAGGGTGAAGTCAAAAGCATCTCCTTTTTGTTTTCCTTCTAATTGTGCTTCGAAAGCGGGCAATAACATACCTATACCTTGAATGTAAGCCAATGGTGCTTGTGCATCAGATTGGTCGGCTATACTTCCGTCTTCAAGTAATAAGGTGTAGCTTAGGGTGGCTACGCTATTTTTTGTAATTTTCATTTGAAATAATATTTAATGAGATATAAAGAACAAATATAAAGGAAAAAGATTTATTAATTGATACATTTATACCCAAAATTTATTTTCTATGGCTTCTCTCTTTGCGCAACGTTCTTCGCGAACAGAACTAATGGACGATTTGGACTTAGCCAATGATGCACTTCGCAAAAACTTAGATGAGTTAGAAGTGATTAATTATTGGTTGGGAGGTAATACGGTGGTAATCAATGCGTTGAATCGTTTGTACCCGCTCAAAAATTACAATGGTCAATCTATTCGCATTGCTGATATGGGTTCTGGTGGTGGTGATGGTTTGCGGGCAATGGCTTTATGGGCAAGAAAGAAAAATTTTAGTGCTACGCTTGTAGGTGTTGATGCAAATGCATTTATGATTGAATATGCAAAAGAAAAGGCAACGAATTTTCCTGAAATAGTTTTTTTACAAAAAGATATTTTTGATGAGGCTTTTTTAGGCGAATCGTTCGATGTGGTGGTGGCAAGTCTTTTTTGTCATCATTTTACTGATGAGGCTCTAATTCATTTATTTTCGCGTTGGTATCGTCAAAGTCGAGAGGCTTTTATTATCAATGATTTGGAGCGCAACCCTTTGGCATATTATAGTATTTATGCACTTACTCGGCTTTTGGGTGGTTCTTATTTGGTAAAACATGATGCTCCTTTATCTGTTTTGCGCGCTTTCAAACGCAAAGAATTAATAAGTTTATTAGAAAAAGCCCATATCAAACGATATGTTATACGCTGGAAATGGGCTTTTAGGTATCAGATATTGGTTTTCTCAGAAAAATAACTTAATGTTTCGCTGTCATCTTGTATGTAGGCTAAAATATCTTTTACGCTTTCTTCTACTACGCCTATATCTAATTGGTTGGCTAACATTTGCGTCATGTTGTATATATAAGCTCCAGAGCTTTTTTGGGACATATAATGTTGTATTATTTTTTCGTCCGATAAAATGCTAAGGTGATTCATGTCTACACTTTTGAGTGCTTTGAGAATAATATTTTTTGCGTTAGCATCTGTTAATTCTCCAAATCCCATAATTTTATTAAAACGACCAGGGCGTTGTGCGGCAGTATCTACAAGCCATAGGCTGTTTGTTGTTGCAATGATTCCTACATCGGAGTGTAGTTTTTCTACACCATCGAGCATATCAAGAAAGGCTTTCAGATGCTCGCTTTCAGAATGGTCTTCACGGTTGCCGAGCTCTAAATCCATATCGTCTAATATAATGAGAGAAGGAGCTAAAATATTGGCTAATTTTACGGCGTTGCGTATGCCTGCTGCGGCTACTTTTAGGATTGTAACACCTTGTTGTTTTAGTGCATTAGCAATTACGATTAGTGATTCTGTTTTGCCTGAGCCGGGCATACCTACAAAAAGATAACGAATGAGGCGTTTGCGCTTTTCATAGATAGATATATAACTGTTAAGGGGTTGTAATAGCTTTTCGGGCAGAAATATGTCCTCAAAACTCCGTTCGGGTAGTTCGTGGGTATGGAAATTTTGTATGTCATCGCCTTCTATGTTGATATACGCACCTTTAAATTCGCTGTGGTATATGGCATTGTTGAGTAGATATTCAAAAAATTCGTAGTCGGTGAAATTAAATTCTTCTTGTGAGGAAATGGTCATTTCGTTGTAGAGGTACTGGTCGTTATACCAATAAGATTTGAAATTGAGAAGTACCTCTTTATCCATTAATTTTAGGATTACGATGCTATTTTTGGTGGTTTCGTTTCTGATGCTGTCTTCAAGTTCATTGTCATTTTCTATAATAAAGAGTGCTTCAAAGGGGATTTCGGCATTCTCAAGGGAAATTAAGTTTTGTTTAAGATTGTTGATAAGTTCAAACATTAAGTTGCGTACTAAATCGGAAATACGATGCGAATAAAGTCCGAATTTTTGTTGGGTTTTAGTCTTCTTTATGGTGATTTTATTCATATTGTTTTTTTAGTTTGTGTGGTTTAATGGTTGCAAAGTAGTCTTTTTTTGGGGCATCTCCTACCCTTTTAAGGGTTTTTTTGAAAATTTTAATGTTATTTTAAATGTTCATATTAAAACAACTTTTGTTTTTTTTGATAAATTAATCCTTATGTTTGGAATTTAACATTTTAAAGCTAATTTTGTGTGTTGTACTAAATTTGATTATAAAATGAAAAAATATTTTCAAAATTTAAAAATTACTACCAAACTAATTGTAAGTTTTTCTATTATTCTATTTTTAGGAGTGAGCGTTAATATTTATTCTAACATAAGTCTTTATTTCATAAAAGGCAATACTAACAACATTTCAAATATTTTGATTCCAAGTTTAAAGTCTATTACTGAAATTCGTTTACTTATTTCGAATTATAGGTCTTTACAAATGAATCATGCCTCTACTAATGATTCAAATAAGATGGCAGACTTAGATTTAGAAATGAAAAGAATAGACGAAACCGTAAGAAAAGAAAAGGAAAATTATGAGAGAATTATCCAAGACGGCAAATGGGCTATTAAAATTTCCAAATTGGATAGTATTTATGCTGTTTTCAAACACAGTTGGATTCTCTACCTTCAAGAAAGTCAACAATTTTCAGATTATTCACGAAAATATGACAAGAATAAATCTTTGGAGATTTTAGATAACATGTACATTAAGTATGCTACAATTACTGAGGCGATTGTTGAGTTGGAAATTTTACACAAAAAAGCCTTTGAAAAAGCAGTTATAGAGGAGGAAACCTATTATACAAACAATGTAATAGCTAATCTCGTATTGATATTTATTCCTATTTTAGTGGCTATTCCAATCATATATTTTTTAGTCTTTTTAATACGTGAGCCCATAGTTAAACTAAAAAAAGCGGCGGAGGATATTAGTCATGGCAAAGATGTAAATAAGGTATTTATCAATAGTATAGATGAAGTAGGAGTTTTGGCAAAGGTCTTCAATAAAATGTTATTAGACATTAGAGGTAAAGAACAGAAGATAAAAGAATCATCTCAAATTGTTGAATGGCGTTCGGAACTCAATGAAATTATGCAGATGGCAGATAGCTTACAGAAGTTTTCCCAAGAGGTTTTAAATTATGTTACGGAAAAAACAGGGTCTGTTGCGGGGGCATTGTATTTAAAAGAAAAAGATAGCTATCGATTAAAATCGACTTATCCCCATAGTTTGGCTAAACACATCAGGCAAGATTTTGAGCTTGGGGAAGGGCTTGTGGGGCAGGTTGCATTGGAAAAAACAGAAAAGCGTTTTTTTAAAGATGCAGGTGTAAGATTTCAAGTTTCGCATGCTTTTGGAGAAGAAATACCTTCCAAAATTTGGGTTTTCCCAATTATCGAAAGTAAATATAAAGAGGTTTTAGCGGTGATTGAGTTAGGTAAAATAGAGCATTTCAAAGGCATTCATGAAACTTTTATAGAACTCATTCAATCTCCATTAGGTATAGCGTTTCAAAGTATTTTGCGCAAAGAAGAGATTAATTCGCAGAGTTTAACACTTATAAAAATTAATGAAGAATTGGAGGAGAAACATCTTGCTTTGGAACAACAAAATGAAGAAATACAAACACAAAAAGAAGAAATAGAGCATCAGCATAAGAAATTAGAAGAGCAAAATAAATTATTAGATGAGAGCATCAAACGTGCTGAATTTATTCAAAAAGCTATTCTAAGACCTGAAAGTGAAATTCAAAAGGAGTTGGAAATTCCTATGTTTATTTTTCTTGAACCACATAGCAAAGTTTCAGGCGATTTTTATTGGTGCAAAGAAGTAAATAAGAAGAAAATCATTATTGCAGCAGATTGTACGGGGCACGGCATACCTGGTGCTATGATTAGTATGATAGGCTATGACATACTCAATCAAATAATCAATTTGCACAATATTACACAAGTTGATAAAATACTTTCTATATTGGATGAGGAGATTATCAAAGTTTTCCACCAAGATGATATCAATGATAAAGAAGCCAATCATGATGGAATGGATATCAGTATATGTATTTATGATGCTGAAAATGATATTTTGGAGTATGGAGGGGCTAAAAATGGATTGATTTATATACAAGACAATATTCTCCAAGAAATAAAGGCTTGTAAGGTTGGTATTGGGGGGAGTTTTAGGGATAAGAAAATTTTTGAATCTCATCGCATAGAACTTAAAGGCAAGGACACAATGATTTACTTGAGTAGTGATGGCTATCAAGACCAATTTGGAGGCAAAGAAAATAAAAAATTTATGCGCTCACAACTCAAAAAATTATTTCTTCAACTCAATAATCTACCACTTGATGAGCAAAAAAGACGCATCAAGGAAGAATTTTATGATTGGAAATCTGGTCAATTTCAAACAGATGATGTGCTTGTTATGGGTTTCAGATTGAATGCTCGTTCTTAATATACTTGCAATTTTTTTAGTACGTTGAGTGCTAATTCTTTCGCCATTTCCATTGTGGGGACGATGGTTGTAAATAGTCCTGTTTGGTTTACATTTTCGTACATAAACTCTACTGAGAGTTTTGCGGTGAGGGAGGTGGCATCAAGTACTATTTCGGCTTTGAGTCCTTTTTGGACAATGGTGGGAAACCATACTTGTTCGAGCCATTCGTTGGTTTCTGGGGGCACGACTTCTAAAAATTGGTAGTCGGTAATCATAATTTTGATGGCATTTTTCTCAACATATTCAAATGGGAAGTGCAATGCTTTCATTGCCTCTTCATCGTCTAAGAGCCAAAATCCTTTCCAATAGCCAAAAATAGTTTGGGGCACTTCCTCCGAGATGTCGTATAGCTCGGCGTATTGATTTTCGAATATTTTTTTCATGGTTCAGTGAGAATTGTGATATTTCTTTTGATACGCTAATGTTAGTAGAATGGTTTTATGGTGGCAAATCGAGATTGTAAATTTGGCATAATTTATCAAAAAAGAGTTAAGTTTTGTAATTTTTATTTTTTCTCTTTACTTTTGATTTTTATAGCACTAAATAATAATATGCCATGAATTTGACTTCTACTGACGCTGGTTTTAGTATTGATGAGGTACTTTTGGAAGAATTGAAAGGGATAGCCTTAGAAAAGACGATGACTGTTACTACGCCTTTTCTTTTGGACAATCCTGATAAAGTTTGGTTGATTGGGAGCGGAAGTGTGAGTTTGTACACGGTACAGTTGGTGAATGGTCAGGAAACGGGGAAGCGTTTTTATTTTTCTGATTTTGGTTCGCACGAGTGGCTTTTGGGGTTCGATATTAGTAGTAGTCATTTTGAGGTGGCTTTCTCAGTAGATGCCAATGAAGATACACTGTTGTATGAGATGAACTTTGAGGATTTCCACGCCTTATTTAATAAGTCGGAGCAGTGGAAACAAGCAATTGTTGATGGGGTGGAGAATTGGTTAGAGAAATTGTTTGCAGCTATAGCTGATAATGAGATTCATCCGAAGGTATTGCCCGACTTTTCAGTGAAGGCAGAAGATAGACTTATTTTGAAAAAAGGGGAAAAGATTTCATCGCAGCGGGGTGTTTTGTGGTCTAAGTTTTCTATTAAGGAAAGTGATTCTCTGCGCATCAATAGCATCAGTACGCTAAAGACTGAAAATACAATTAATTTATTGGTGCCTCTTTCGCGAAAGACTTTTTTTGAGTCTACGCGCAATATTGGTATGCGTTTTTTTGAAACGAAGCAAGCATTGGAAGAGTCAGAGGCTTGGGTAGGCTTGCGAGTTTTGGAGAATAGCATTTTGGAGATAGAAAAAGCCGAGATAGACTATAACAATGAAAAAGAGCGGGAGTTATTGCAACAAAAATATGAAATGCAATACTCAAAGACATTAGAGGCATTGCAACAAACGGAGGCTATTTTAAATAAAAACAAGGTAGATAAGTATGCGAAGCGGTTGCGGTTGGATACCGAAAATCATTTGTATGATGCTTGTCAGATAGTTGGTAGTTGGAATGATATTCTTTTCGATTTACCGCCCGAGGAGGATAATTTAGAGGGAGAAAGTTTAGACCCCTTGGGTGATATTTGTAGGGCTTCACAAATACGATATAGAGAGATTTTTTTAAGGAAAAATTGGTGGAAGCAAGATAATGGGGCGTTGTTAGGTTTTTTGAAGGCGAACAATCACCCTGTGGCGTTGATGCCTACTGGCGGAGGTTATGATGCTTATGACCCTGAAACGAAAGATACTTTTAATATCAGAAACAAAGAAGAGGCTGAAATGATAGATGCTTTGGCTTATACTTTTTATAAGCCTTTTCCTAATAAAGTACTTACGCTTTGGGATATTGTCCGTTTTGGGGTTTTTAAGGACTACAAAGAGGTTTTTTTATTGATTCTGATGGGCTTGATGGCTACAAGCGTGGGGCTTTCTGTGCCTATTTTCACGGCAGTATTGTTTGATTATGTAGTGCCTAATGCTGATAGATTCCAGATATTACATATTGGTGTTGCTCTTTTTGCGGCGATGGTGGGTTTTATTTTATTTGAAATTACTGAAAATTTCGCGCTTCTGCGGCTGGAAACACGTATGGAGAGTCGTTTGCAATCGGCGGTTTGGGATAGGCTTTTAGACCTTCCGCCTACTTTTTTTAGGCAATTTACTACGGGGGATTTGGCTGAAAGAGCTATGGGGATTAATGAAATCAGGAAAATGTTGTCGGGGGTTGTGGTAACATCGCTTTTGGGCAGTTTGTTTTCGTTGCTTAATTTTGGTTTATTGTTCTTTTTTAGTGCTTCATTGGCTTGGTTGGCTTTTTCTATTGCTTTGTTTCAGTTGTTGGTGGTTTATTGGCTTGGGCGTTGGCAGATTGGGCAGGAAAAAAAGGTACTCGAGTACGAAGGAAAAACACAAGGGATTGTTTTACAACTGCTAACGGGCATTGCTAAATTTAGAGTAACAGGTACGGAAATAAGGGCTTTTACGCATTGGCTCAATCATTATAACAAGCAGAAAAAATATGCTTATCGCGCGGAACATATTCAGAACATACAAAGTACTTTTAATGGTGCGATGCCTATTGTGGCTAATGCTTTGATTTTTATGGTGTTGATGCAGAATTTGGAAAATAATGGAATTAGTACGGGGGCTTTTTTGGCTTTTGAATCTGCATTTGGAAGTTTTTTGGCGGCTATGTTGGGTATGAGTACTTCTTTGATGACTATTTTTCAGGTGATGCCAATTTATGAAAGAACGAAACCGATTTTGGAAACATTGCCCGAAACCAATGAGTCAAAGACGAATCCGGGGAAATTGCGTGGCGATATAGAGATTAATCAATTAGATTTTAAGTATGAAAAAGACGGTCCTTTTATATTGCAGGATATTAACATTAGCTTAACTGCGGGTGATTATGTGGCTTTTGTGGGTCCGTCGGGTTCGGGGAAATCAACATTAGTAAGGCTTTTGTTGGGTTTTGAGCAATTTGATGCGGGTAATATTTATTATGATGAGCACGAGTTGGGTAAGTTAGATTTGCGTTTGGTACGTAGACAGATAGGAGTTGTATTGCAGGAAGGCGAATTGATGCCTGGTGATATTTTATCTAATATCATTGGCAATTCGGCACATTTGACGGTGGAAGATGCTTGGGAAGCGGCTAAGTTGGCAGCATTGGAAGAGGACATTAAGCAGATGCCTATGGGTATGCACACGATTATTAATGAGGGAGCTACAACACTTTCAGGGGGGCAAAAACAACGATTATTAATCGCAAAAACGATTGTAAATAAGCCTTCTATCATCATTTTTGATGAAGCAACGAGTGCTTTGGATAACAGAACTCAAAGTATTGTTACGGATAGTTTAAATAAACTCCAAGCAACTCGTATTGTGATTGCTCATAGGTTGAGTACTATTAAAGATGTAGATAAGATTTTTGTTTTCGATAAGGGTCGCATTGTTCAAGCGGGTAGCTTTGAAGAACTTATGGCTGTTGAGGGCTTGTTCAAGGAATTGGCTTCGCGTCAGATAGAGTAAATTTTCTGCATTATTTCTTTAGCAGTCATTTTTGGGCTTCCTTGTTTTTTTGTTTCTGCTTCTTTGATGAGTTGCACAATGGCTGTGTTATAAGGAGTTTTTAGTTGGTATTGTTGTGCCAATTTTACTATTTCACCATTGAGATAGTCTATTTCAGTAATTCGTTTTTTTTCTAAATCTTCCCACATAGAGCTACGTGCTTGTGGGTCTATTTTTATCATGCTGGCGGCTACTCTTTGGAAAATTCCATTGGGGAGCAGTAAAATATAAGGAATGATATTGGGGCGTACTTTTCCTAATTTTTGTGGTTTTATTTTGGCTTTTTTCAGTGTTTTTAGCCCTTCTTTGATGGCATTTGCTACTATTTTACGATAGAGTGGTTGGTTGAGTTCTTCACTGATGGGTATGCCCGCAAGTGCATTGACGGCATTGTTTAGGTTGAGCATGAGTTTTCCCCAAAGTACATTTTTCATGTGAGGGGCTGTATAGGCTTCTAACTTTGCATTGATGAGTAGTTGTTTGATGTTTTCGGCTTGGGGTGTTTGCTCAAAGATAAGCTCACCGCTTGTTCCTTGATGGAAATGTCCATTGCCTTTATTGATTACGTTGTAAGGCACCATACCTGCCCATATATGCATATTGGATACGTCTGCAAATACATTTTTAATAATTTCAGCATTGTTGATTCCATTTTGAAAACTGATGATGATGGTATTGGGTGAGGCGTATTGTTTTATTTGCAGACTTGCTTCTTCGGTATTTCCCATTTTTACGGTCAGGAGAATGAGTGAGCATTGAGCGAGGGCTTCGGGCGTTGTTGCATAAGAAATTTTATTGGGATTAATGGTAAAATCTTCACCTTTGAATGTAGTGATGCGGAGTCCATTTTGGGTGAGGGCTTCTTGTTGGTATTTTCGCCCTACCATTACTACTTCGTTGCCTGCCTTGATGAGGTAAGCGGCTAAAAAACAACCGATACTACCTGCTCCCATGATGCCTATTTTCATATTGTTTGCATTATTTTAAAGTATTCTATTTTTATTTCCATTGTTTCATTGACTAAAAAACCAAATAAATTTCCAAAACAGGGTTCATAATCGATGATGGTGAGTAATTTTCCATTGGCATAAAATTTTATTTCTTTGTTTACTTTCTTGATTTTGAGGTAGTTAGTACTATAGTATTGATGAATGTGTGGGGAGGGCGTCCATTGGACTATTTTGACAGTATTGCCATGTTCCCATTTGGTGATTTTGTAACTACCAATGGCATCTATGCTAAACTCAAATTCATTATCACTGTCTTTTCGTCCCCAAATGATTCCGAAGCCGTAATTGTCTACGCCTGCAAGAAAAGAAATACGACTTTCTATGGAAAAGTCTTTTGAAAAATCTATCTCTATGGGTACGTAAGAAGTCCAGCCTCCTTTTGTTTTTTTATGTTTAATGAAGTATCCATAAAAAATATTCATTTGTACTTGTTCTGTATCGGTTTCTTTCCAATTGTTTTGGTTGTCTTTAAAATCGTCTTCTATCAGTATTTTCCATTGTTTGGGTTGAAGGTTTGGATTTTGGTAGGCTAATGCCGTTGATAGCCAAGGAATTTGGTAAAAAGTTTTCCCGTTGGGCTCTGTTTGAGTTTCTACTTGCAGTTTTTTTTGGGTAGTTTCTGATAGATATATTTTTGAGGCATCAATTTTTTCGGTTTGTCCTAAAATTTTGAATATAGCTTCTAACTCACTCAGGTATTGGTTTTTTATGTTTATGAATATATTTTGGAAAAATACGATGGTTCTTTTTATTAAAAGTATTAAAAATACGAATAAGTATGGAAAAAAGGGGAATCCTAACATAATAGTAATCCAGAACATGAACTCTACATCGCTATGCGCAATTCTCTTATTTCGCCACCATGTATAGAAAAATATATACCAAACAAATATAAGCGGCAACCCTATAGCCCATAAAGATGCCCAAAAACCTTTGATGGTGTTTTGATAAAGTTTGAAATTGAAAAAGGCGGGCGGGTATTTTTCTTCCCAAACAGTAGGTATGTCTTCAATCTCAATGGCTTTTGTTTGTTGTTCATGCAATTGAGGAAAATAGTAAATGATATTTTCGGCGTTGGCATCGAGTACGATTTCACCATCATAGTTCGCGATGAGCTGTGTGGCTTCGGTTTCGGCTTTTTCTTTTGCCCAACCAGTACGTTTTATGATGTCGGCAATGGTGATGCTGCCTTTATTGGCTGTAATGAGTTCTAACAATATTTTCTCATAAGCCAATTTATCCATTGGTTTTATTGAAAATTGAAAAATGGGCGGTGTGTCAAAATAATCGGCTCCGAATATGTACTCTATAAAATCGGCGGCTCTATTGCTTGTGGTGTCTAAGGCTTTTTCCAAAAAATCAGATTTTCCAAAAAGTGCAGTGATGAGATAGATAAAGATGTAAAAAGGAAAACTATAGAGAGACAATAAAATGAATCCTAATAAAAAAAGCAGAAATATTATCAATCCTATTAATTTCCAAGCCATTAACAAAGGATAGTAAATACCATTAATAAGTATTTTTTTTGTTTGGTCAAGATATTTTTTAAGGGTATGCTCTTGTATAGGTTGGTTGAAATCGAAATGATACACAAGTTCATGCTTGTTATTGAAGTATACTTTACAAACATAAAGACTCATCAATGCGCGCAATGTGGGCTCTACCCAAATAGTAGCTATTCCTGTACTGATGACCACTTCTTGGAGAGTGAAACCTTGCTTCTTTTTAGTAGCAAATTGCTGAATAATTTTCAGGTATTTTGCTTGTTCAAAATCGGCTTTGTCTATCTTTTTATCTTTTGCCATAGGCTCAAAAGTACAAAAATCATTCTAAAAGAGGGAATAAAAAAATCATAACATTTTTTGGGCTTTTTTTTGTTTTTTTAAAAGAGTTGTTATACTTTTGGGCACTTATGTTTAAATAACCATTATATTTATGCAACTAAAATCCTTACTAACAACCTTACTCATTCTACTTGTTTCTTCTTTGGTTTTTGCACAAGGCAAAAAAATGGGAGATGTAGATAAAAACACCCTTTCAGCAACTGCATATCCTATTGACAGCAGTGCTGAAGCGATTGTGCTCTTCGATATCGCCAAAACAAGCATTGAGCCAGTCGGTGTAGGCGATGAATTACAATTAGTAACCGAAAGGCATCTCAGAATCAAAATTCTTAAGAAAGAAGGTTATGACTATGCTAACATAGAAATTCCCTACTATATAGCCAGCGCAAGTGATAAAGAAGATGTAACGAATATCAAAGGCTTTACACATGTCTTGGAAAATGGGCAAATACAGAGCTATAAATTAGAGAACACTAGTATTTTTAACGAAAAAGTGAGCGAAAACAAAGGTGTCAAAAAAATAGCGATGCCCAATGTAAAAGAAGGTGCAGTGATAGAAGTTTCATATAGATTTGTTTCCAAATACCTATTTACTATCGACGATTGGTATTTTCAGGGGCGAATACCTAAACTTTGGAGCGAAATCACTTTCAAATGCCCTACTTTTTATATCTTCAGCTTCCCACAACAAGGGTATCATAAGGGCATTGCCATAGATAAAAGCATAGAAATCACTAATTATGGCTACAGCAATAATGTTTATAAATGGGTAGCCAGTAACGTTCCTGCATTGAAAAAAGAGGATTATACCATCAGTGCTGCTGCTTATATCTCTAAAATGAAATTCCAATTAGAATCTATAGCTTACCCCAATCGTCCTGTGGAGAATTTCTTAAAGAGTTGGGAGGATATAGCAAAATTATTGTTAGAAAGTGAAAGTTTTGGCAAGTTAGTTAAAGACAATGGCTATGTGAAAAATATTGCTGATTCATTGCTTTTGCTCACCAATAGTGCTGATAATGATGCCAAAATAAATACCTTGATGAATTATCTGAAAAAAAATATTGCTTGGGACGAAAACAATAACATTTACACATCAAAAAGTTTTAGGGGGTTGCTCAACGAAGGTAAAAGCAACTCTGCGGGCATCAATCTTTCTTTGGTAGCCATGCTCCGTGCGGCTAAAATAGATGCCTACCCTATTTTGGTTTGTACTAAAGACCATGGCTTCGCGAGTAGATATATAGTTTCGCAAAGTACTTTTAATACTGTTTTGGCAGCCATAAAAGTGAGCGATGGTTATCTCATTTTAGATGCCACACGCACCTACCTGCCCAATAATTTTATTCCTGACGAATGTTTGAATGGAGAAGGACTCATCATAAAAGATGTAGGCGCAGTAGAATGGTTTGCAATTAACACTAAAAAGGGTGCTACCACAACGATATCAAGCACACTCCAACCCGATGCGGAAGGTATTATGAAAGGAAAAATAGAAATTGCTTATAAAGACTATGCCGCAATCGGCAATCGCTCGCAAATTCATGAGGATACCAAAGAAACCTTCTTAAAAGAAATCATAGAAGGAAGTAATTACGAAATTCAGAACTCAGAATTTAAAAAATTAGAAGAAGTAAGCCCTGATTTGCAACTTACCTTAGAGGTAGTGAGTCAAGAATCGCTCTTATTGGGCAATATGATGTATATTACTCCTTTTACTTTCAAAAAATTTGAGGAAAACCCTTTCAAACAAGAAACACGCATCTTGCCCGTAGACTTCCCTTATAACATACAAGAGTCTAATTTGGTTACGATTGCCATTCCTGAGGGTTTTGTAGTAGAAACACTTCCAAGCAATTTGAGCATAGCAACGCCCGATAAGAGCTTTACTTACAGCTATGTAGTAGGTGTTATGGATAAAAATATTCAGGTTAGGAGCAAAATAACCATTAATAAAACCTTTTTCTCCCCAGAAGAATACAAAAGCCTGCGCGAAATAATGGCTCAAGCCATCAATAAACAAAATGAACAAATAGTACTCAAAAAAACGCCCTAAATCTATGTTTACATTATTTCTAAAAAAGACAAAATTATGCATTTTGTTTACTTTGGGTATTTTACATTTAAACTATGCCCAAAAACAGCCCGACGCAGTATTACAATCTTATGACCAAGAGATACAAATAATCAATGAATTGCAATTTACTAAAAAAGAAAAATGGGTGTACATAGTACTTAACCCAAAAGGCAAATATGTAGGCGATTTCGAGGCGGGTTATGACAAAACTTTTATGCAGATAGTTCAACTTTCGGCACAAATACAAGATGCACAAGGAAATCTCATAAAAAGCTATAAAAAAGACGATTTTGGAGATGTTGCCTACCAAACAGGAGGGGCTTTCGTAGGAGATTACCGCTACAAATATATTAGTTTGCAGCATACTCAATACCCCTATACCATCACCTTTGAGCTTACAAGAAACTATAGCACATTGTTGTATTTGCCTACTTGGTATCCACAAATATACAGAGATGTTCCCACTGAAAGCAGTTCTTTTATAGTGCAAACGCCTAACACTATACCAATTGAATACAATGAAATAATTAGGCAACTCCCTAACGCACAACAAGAATCTGCTACGGAAAGTAAAGAAAGAATTTTCCAGTGGAAAAAAACAGAAGAAGTATTGCCCAATAATCTGCAACGATATGTTTGGCAAGTCAATCATATTCCAGCCCAAAAAGACGAATATTGGATTCCAAGTAACCAAAGAGATTATATCAGGGTGCAAGTACGTAGCAGAATCTTTGGATATGGCGGTTTTCAAAATGTAAAAGTAGAAAATTGGCAAGATTTGGGCAGTTTTTTCTACCAACTCAATGAGGGCAGGCAAGACATCAGCCTCGATTTACAGAACCATGTTCGTAGTATTACAGCTAATGCTAACACCGAAATAGATAAAATCAAAACTGTATATGAATATATGCAAAGTCGCACGCGATATGTAGGTATTCAATTGGGCATAGGAGGCTATCAGACCATGCCCGCTTCTGAGGTAGAGCAAAAAGGATATGGAGATTGCAAGGCTCTGACTAACTATACACAAACATTGTTAAAAGCCATTGGCATCAATGCTTATTACACTTTAGTATATGGCGGCGACAACTATGATGTACCTAACATGAAATATGACTTCCCTAATAATGCTGTCTTTAATCATGTTATTCTTTGTGTGCCACTCCAAAACCAAAAAGACACCCTATGGCTCGAGTGCACAAGCCAAAACGAAACTTGCGGATACCTAAGCGATTTTACCAATGACAGAAATGTGCTCATTATTACCCCACAAGGAGGGAAAATAGCGAAAACAAAAAGCTATGACCAAAAACAAAATATAAGAACACGCAAAGCAGATATCCAAATAGAGGCAGACGGAAGCATACAAGCACAAATCAAAGGCTACTATCAGGCACTACAACAATACGGAAGAGAAAATTTGATAGATAAAACACCTGATGAGCAAAAAAAGTGGCTTTACGAAAATTTAGACATTGGCAATGCCTTCACTATCAATGAAGTAAAGTTGGTGAAAAATAAAAACATAATTCCCTCGATAGAAGAGCTACTTCAAATTAAGGTTTCAAAATATGCTTCTATCAGCGGAAATCGCCTTTTTTTAGTTCCCAACCTGCTAAGTAAAATAAAGTCCATAAATAGCAGTATGGATTTGGAACGAGTAAATGATTTTTATTTTGACGACTCCAATGACTATATCAAAACCGATACACTTTTCTACACGCTTCCTCCTAACTATCAGATAGAATACAAGCCTGAAGATGTAAAAATAGAAAATGAATTTGGAAAGTACTATCGAAAAATAGAGTTTAACAACAATCAAATAGTCTATATTCGCCAATTATCCTTTAATAAGGGCTACTATTCGCAAGATAAATACAAAATATTGTATGAAATGTTCAAAAATATTGAGAAATTTGACAAGGAAAAAATTGTATTTATCAACAAACCATGACAAAACCCAAAATCATCATCAGTGGCGGTGGCACGGGTGGGCATATCTACCCTGCCATTGCTATTGCTAATCAATTAAAAGCTGACCAACCCCAAGCCGAAATACTCTTTGTGGGCGCAAAAGACCGTATGGAAATGGAGAAAGTACCCAAGGCAGGCTATCCTATTGAAGGGCTTTGGATTAGCGGTTTGCAAAGGAAACTTACTTTGAGTAACTTGTCTTTTCCGTTCAAACTGATGAATAGCCTAATGAAAGCGCGTCAGATTGTAAAAAAATTTAAGCCACAAGTAGCTATAGGCGTAGGCGGTTATGCAAGCGCGCCCCTGTTATGGGCGGCAACGCAAATGAAAATTCCGACACTTATTCAAGAGCAAAATGCTTTTGCGGGGCTAACCAATCAATGGTTGGGTAAAAAAGTAAATAAAGTATGTGTAGCCTATGAAGGTATGGAAAAATTTTTCCCGAAAGAAAAAATTATCATCACAGGCAACCCCGTCCGTACTGATATAATGCACGCCGAACAAAAAAAAGCAGAAGCATACCCTTATTTTCAGATAAACCCCAATAAACGCACTGTTTTGGTAATAGGCGGTAGTTTGGGTGCAAAAAGCATTAATGAAGCTGTTTTAGCACAATTAAACGAGTTAAATTCCAAAGAAATACAAGTGATATGGCAAACGGGTAAACCTTTTTTCTCCATAGCCCAACAACACTTACAAGACAACCCTACGTTGGCTGAAAACATCAAAATACACGAATTTATCTACCCTATGGATTTGGCTTATGCAGCCGCCGATGTAATTATATCGCGCGCGGGGGCATTGGCAATTTCAGAAATATGTTTGGTAGCCAAACCTTCCGTATTAGTCCCCTACCCTTTTGCCGCCGAAGACCACCAAACAAAAAATGCTCAAAGTTTGGCACAAGCAGATGCCGCATTGATGGTCAATGACAAAGACACACAAAGTCAACTCATCACTACCGCTTTAGCACTTTTAGAGGATAAAAATAAACAAGAAAAACTCACAAAAAATATAGTGGCATTCGCACGCCCCGAAGCCACGCGCCAAATAGCAGATGAAATATGGAAAATAATTTTAGGCTAAAAATTGTATTCCTAAAAAATAAAACCTAATTTTGCGCTTCTTTTAAGAAATTATCAAGATAACACAATAAATATTTATTATGAAACGTACATACCAACCCTCAAACCGCAAAAGACGTAACAAACATGGTTTCCGTGAGCGCATGACATCTCCTAACGGTCGTCGTGTATTAGCAAGCCGCCGTGCAAAAGGTCGTAAAAAGTTGACTGTATCTGACGAAAAACGAGGTGCAAAAGGCTAATTCTTACAAGTTTCCGACCTCTGAAAGACTAAAAAGCAAAAAAATCATTCAAGAATTATTTGGGGCGGGTGAAGTTTTTTTCTTACACCCCTTCAGGGCTGTAGTTAAGCGTTCTCAAACACCTACAACACAACCGCCTCAAGTACTTTTCAGCGTAGGGAAAAAATATGCAAAAAGTGCCGTAAAGCGCAACTATATACGTCGTAGAATGAAAGAAGCCTACCGACTTCAAAAAGAAACCCTCCTTTCTAATAACCAACAACAATATTTTGTGATTTATATTGCTTTCATTTGGATAGCCAAAGAAAAAGCCAAATATTCGTATATCCAATCGAAAATGAATTCACTGCTCAGCGAAATATATGCAAAAACAAGTAAATAGCACAACTATACCTCTTTCACGCGAAGCACTCTCGCACGAACTTTTACAAATCATTCAGCTTTTTCATGCCAGAGGTTGGTCTATGGCTACTTCTACTAACTATTCGTTTAGAAATCTTTCCCCCGATGAAAATACCTACACTATCTCAAAATCGGGCGTAGATAAGAGCCAATTCAAAATCACTGATTTTATGCAAATCAATGCGCAAGGCAACGCATTAGAAGCATACCAATCTTTTAAGCCCTCTGCGGAAACTCTTTTGCATACACTTCTCTACGAACAAGACAAAAGCATACAAGCGGTGCTTCATACACACTCCCCCGAAGCAACTGTGCTTTCGCAACGATATGCGGCACAAGGCTCTATATTACTGAGCCAATATGAGATGATTAAAGGCATTGCGGGTAATTCAACGCACGACACCAACATAGAACTGCCTATTTTTGCAAACTCGCAAGATATGGAAACATTGAGCCAAGAAATTGCTCTTTTTTATGAGAATACCAAACACCCAAGTAAAGGGTTTCTCTTAGCAGGGCATGGATTGTATGCATGGGGTAAAAATATTGCTGAGGCAAAAAGGCACATAGAAACATACGAGTTTTTGCTACGTTGTGAGTATTTAAAATTAGCCATACATTAGCTCACTCCCACGACATCAGCCTTAGTTGAAGTGTCCAAGTGCGGGGGCGCGCTGGTCCATAAATATAATTAGAATCTCTGTTTTTTCCTATATCAAAATCTTTTTGGTAGGCATTCCATATATTTTGCACTCCCAATGAAAGTTGCAGTTTCCATTGCGGTTTGTTCAATTTCCAAGTATAATTGATGCGCAGGGTCTGCTCCCAAAAAAAAGGTGATACTTTTAGTTCGTCATTCGTAATTCCTTCTGCGCCTGCGAAATGAGGCACAAACATCTCTCCTGTAAATATGCCTGCGAATGTATAGTTAAGTTTTTTTTGAGGCAAAATTTGTAAAGTATAGTAGCCATAATATTCGGGGGTGCGCAGAAAACGCTTTTCACCTGCCAACTCTTGCGACCAAACAATGGGCGTATCATAAAAACTTTGTTGGAAGGTAAAGCCATTTTCTAATTGTATAATTTGGTTGTAGTTCCAACGTGTCTCGAGGGTAAAGCCTCTAACGGTTGCCATTCCTGCATTGCGTCTTTCGATGAGCATATTCCCTTGTGCCGATGTGCCTACTTCAGCCAAAGCAAAAGCATTGTATAGGGTAGTATGGAAGGCACTTGCCGTGAATCCCCAAATTTGTTTTTCGCCTGCTTTGTCATAATTGACAGAAAAAGTATAGGATTGTGAATTTTCGGGTTTTAGTTCAGGGTTAAGGTTCACTAAAGCTACTCCTCCTGAGGCAAAAGCCATGTGTAAATCTGCATCTAAGGCTTGCGGAGCGCGAAAACCTGTAGCCCAAGAGATTCTAAATTGTAAATCGTCAGTAGCTTGAAAAAGCAAATTGGTGCGAGGATTTAAAACTGCTTTGTTAGGCACTTTATTATGTCTATCTAATCGCCCTCCGATGAGCCATGTCCATTTGGGGTGTATTCGCCAGTCCATTTGAGCGAAGAGAGAAAGTTGTTCTACTGTTTGATTGAGATACCAATCATAGAGAGGAATTTGGTCGTTGGCTTTGTCATATTGGTATTCTATGCCTGCGGTGATGGTGTTTTGTTTTGTTCCCAAAAAGTGTGGTATGTCCCAAGAAATTTGCGCACCCGCCATAGCAGTTTGCCCTTTGGTATCGCCCCAAGCATCGGCTTGGTCTATCCCTGTATAGTGTTTTCTTTGTGTCATCAATGCACTTGCATAAAAAGTTACATCAGTATAGGGATTAATGACTTGTTGCCAACTAAATCCTCCTCCGAAAATATGGTGCAATCTTTCTTCGGCTTGTTCCGATAATTGCGCAGGTAGGTTCAGTTGGTCGCCTCCACGTCTTAACTCTTTGATACCAAAAAATTCGGTTTTGAGTGTGGTTTTAGTGCCTATTTTAAAAAAACTATTGAGCCCTGCGGCATAATTTTCTATTTTGGGTATTTCTGTAAACCCATCTGCGTTCATATCTAAGCCATCTCTCATTTTTAGATTGGCAAAAAGAGTATGCCCTTGCCTATTATTTTTACTTACCCAAGTATTGTTGAGTTGGTATTGCTCTTCTGAAAAGTAATCATTGATGAGCGAATGTGAATACCCCCATTGAAAAGTATTGCTTTTGGGTTCTTTGGTAATGATGTTCACTGTGCCCGCTATGGCATTAGAGCCAAACATAGCCGAGCCCCCTCCGCGCACTACCTCTACCCTTTCTATCATATTGGCAGGTATTTGTTCCAAGCCATAAAGCCCGTTGAGAGCACTAAAAACAGGACGACTGTTGATGAGTATTTGTGAATAGTTTCCCCCTAAGCCGTTCATGCGCAGTTGTGTGTAGTTACAAGTTTGGCAATCTACCTCTACTCTTAGCCCTGGTTGAAAGCAAAGCCCTTGTGCTAAATTGGTTGAAAGTGTGAGTTCTAAGGTTTTTGCATTGAGCAAATCAACCATTACTGCCGATTCAGTGCGTTTTCGCTCGGTGCGTGTGCCCGAAACTACTATTTCATTGAGGTCAAAAATATCTTCTCTGAGCGTTATATCAATAGTAATGCTTCCATTAGAGAAGTTTTTTATGCCAATGTTTTTTTCTTCAGTCATATAGCCCAATGCTTTTACTACTAAAGTGATGGGTTCTTCGGGCGTATTGCTATTGAATGTGAGGTCGAATACGCCATTTTCATCGCTAAGAGTGCCATAAGTGGTGTTTTTAATATAAAGTGTTGCATAAGCTATAGGTTCACCTTCCTGCGAAACAATGCCTTTTATCTGATAAGGTATTTGAGCAAAAATCGGGGTTTGAAAGAGGGTAAAAATGATAAAAAATACTGTATTACTGATTTTCTTTTCCATAGAATATTTTTTTTTGCAAATCTAACTATTATTTTTTATATATCAAAAATAAAATTTAGACTAATCTTAATTTTAAGAGAGGCAGCCAATAGACCAAATAATATTTTGAATACAGAAAAAAACAAGATATTCTCATAGCTGTAATTCAATAATTTACATTTGTTATAGTATTTTCTAAAAAAATGCTATATTAATTTATTGTTAATTTATGTTTGTCTATTTTAAGAAATGCTAATCATTTCTTAACCTTTGGCTAAATCTTATGTAATACTACTGTCGTAATTTTGCACTCGAAAATTTATTAAGACTTTCTATATGCAAAAATCATTAGCTCGATTATTTTTCTCCCTCTCTTTAGTTTTATTTCCTCTTTATTTATTTGCACAAACAGGTACCATCAAAGGTAAAATTACAGACGCTTCCACGAGCGAAGAAGTCATTGGCGCAAATGTCTATTTGGAAGGAACTAACTATGCCTCTTCTACCGATTTAGAAGGTAATTTTGTTATTTCTAATATCCCCGTAGGTACTTACAATTTGATGATTTCCTATGTTTCTTATAAGACTAAGAAAATGGAAGGAATTGTTGTTAGTAATACACAAATACTAAACATAGAAACAACCATTGAGGAGGACATCACTCAATTGGGTGGCGTAGAGATTGTAGGTGAGCGCGAAGCCAATTCCGAAATTGCTGTTATTTCATTGGTGCGTGAAGCCGAACAAGTAGCTGTTGGAGTTTCGGCTCAACAAATTGCTAAATCGCAAGACCGCGATGCCGCACAAGTAATCCGCCGTATTCCTGGTGTTTCGATTGTAGATAATCGCTTCGTATTGATTCGTGGTTTGAGCCAACGTTATAATACAGTAATGATTAATGGTATTATTACGCCAAGTTCGGAGGTAGATATTAAATCTTTCTCTTTCGATTTAGTGCCCAGCAGTATCATAGACCGTATGTTCATTTATAAATCAGGGGCGGCAGAACTACCCGGAGAATTTGCGGGCGGTGTAATCCAAATTTATACTAAAGATGCACCCATTGATAACTCTTTTGACATAAGTGCTTCATTGGGATTTCGCCAAAATACGACTTTCAATACTGTAAAACAAATACAAGGTGGTAGCCGCGACTTTTTAGGCTTTGATGATGGCACACGCCGTTTGCCTGGTGGTTTTCCAAGTTATGACTATAATGGCGCAAGTCCTTTCAATAACCTTTCTGCATCGCAAAGAGCTGCTCTTTCTAATCAAATGAGTAATTTATGGTTAGCCACAGACAGAAATATCAACCCTGATATGCGTTTAGGCTTTTCTATTGGTAGAAGATTCAATGCTGGCAATGTTACGATTGGAACAATGAGTGCAATCAACTACTCCAACACCTATCAATATGCAGATATCAACCTCAAAGGGTATGAATATGGTGCCAATGGCGTAGTTACTGCTAAGGCTTTTGAATATGAAGATAAACAAATTATTAACAACGTAAGATTAGGTATTTTGAGCAACTGGCTCTTTAAAATCAATAGCAATCATAGCATTGAGTTTAAGAACTTGTTTAATCAAATGGCATTTTCTGAAACTACCCTCCGCGAAGGGCAAGACATCACCTCAACAAGCAATGATATAAGAGCCTACTCCTATCGTTATGAATCAAGAAGTATTTATTCGGGGCAGTTGGTCGGAAAACACGAATTTAATAATGACCGCTCTCAGCTAAATTGGATTTTGGGATTATCCTACACCAATCGCCAAGAACCTGACTGGAGAAGACTTAAGCAAATACGCGCCATTGGTTCTACCAACCCTTTTGTAGCCTCTATTCCTAATGACCCTAACCCTACAGATGCAGGAAGATTTTACTCTAACCTTACAGAAACTGTTTTTTCAGGAGCCATCAATTATGAACACCTTTTAGGAAGCGATGAAAAAGATAATGACCAAAGAGTAAAAATCAGAACAGGTATTTATGCCGAAAGAAAAGACCGTACTTTTGCCGCTCGTTTCTTTGGTTTTGACAAAATTGGAAATACTACTTCTATCATCGGCTCTTCTTTAGATGTGCTTTTCTCTGCTACTCAAGTACGTGGCGATAATGATAGCTTTACATTAGAAGAAGGTACTGTAGGCAGTGATAAATATTTAGCCAATAATACTTTATTAGCAGGTTATTTAGGGGTTTATTTGCCCATTACTTCACGTTTGAAAGCTACCATAGGATTTAGAGGTGAATATAACCTACAAGAAGTAAATAGCCGCCTTAGAAATTTCCGCATCAGCGAAACCTCATTGCCTGTTTTCAGCCCTATCCCTTCCTTGAATCTTTCTTATGAGCTCAATGAACAACAATTGATACGTTTGGGATATACCATTAGTGTAAACAGACCTGAATTTAGAGAGTTAGCTCCTTTTGATTTCTTCGATTTCTTGCTCAATGCAAACGTAATCGGAAATACACAATTACAAACTGCTACTATCCAAAATATAGATGCACGTTGGGAATTGTACCCTTCTGAAAGCGAAATGATTTCATTTGGCGTATTCTATAAATATTTTAACAATCCTATAGAAAACTTTTTACTTTTTACTTCTAATTTAGGAAGTATCAACTATACTTTTGTCAATTCTCAATCAGCACAAAGTTATGGCGCAGAAATAGAAGTAAGAAAAACTTTCCTTACCAATTTCAGTTTTGTAGCCAATGCTTCTTACATTTTCAGTCAAATAGATTTGGGAGAGTTTGTAAACATTCCTGACCCTACAGGTACAGTAAGTCGCGTGCAGGTAAGCACTGTACAAGACCGTAATCGCCCTATGATGAACCAATCTCCTTATCTTATCAATGCAGGTATTTACTACAGCAATGAAGAAAGTGGCTGGAATTGTAATCTACTTTACAATGTTTTCGGACCACGTATATTTGCCGTAGGAAATCCCTTGAACCCTACTATCTATGAAATGCCTCGCCATGTAATAGATTTGAATGTTACTAAGACTTTGGTAGATGGCAAATTAGACCTCAAATTAGGTATTCAGGATTTGCTCAACCAACCCTTTGTACTTTCCCAAGATGCGGATAGAAATGCAATCATCAATGGCAACGACCAAACCATTCGTAGCTATCGTAGAGGTACTTCTTTCACTTTTGGCTTGAACTATAGATTCTAATCTTAACAATAAATTTTATTCTATTTAACCCTAAATTTTAAATTAATATGAAAAAGCAAACATTTTATTCGTTGTTATGGGTATTATTAGCCCTTACAACCTTCGCTTGTAGCAGTAAAAAAGCCGAAGATGCTTTCGCTTCTTTCCAAAGAGGTGCAAACGGTGAAATCGTTTTAGAAGGCGAAATCAAAACCGACCTTACATTAACAGCCACTAATAAATATATTCTTAGAGGATTTGTATATGTTACTTCTGGTGCTACACTTACTATCGAGCCCGGTACTATCATCAAAGGTGAAAAAGCTACAAAAGGTACACTCATCATTGAGCAAGGTGCTAAAATACAAGCAATTGGCACAAGCACAAGCCCTATCGTTTTCACTTCTGACCAAGCAAAAGGTGCAAGAAACTATGGAGATTGGGGCGGATTGGTAATCATCGGAAAAGCTCCTCACAATCGTCCTTCTGCGACTGCTTTTGAAGGGGGTATCAGAGGTTCATTTGGAACTTTTAATGACGCTAATGACAACTCTGGTACATTGAAATATGTACGTGTAGAGTTCTGCGGTATCGCTCTTACTACAGCTTCTAACAGCGAAATCAATGGACTTACATTGTATGCTGTAGGCAAAGGCACTACTATAGAGTACGTACAAGTTTCTTACTCTGGCGATGACTCTTTTGAGTGGTTTGGTGGTAATGCAGATGCTAAATACCTTATTGCTTACAGAGGTTGGGACGATGATTTTGATACAGATTTTGGCTTCACAGGCAATGTTCAATTTGGCTTAGTACTTCGCAACCCTGCCATCGCTGACCAATCAGGTTCTAATGCTTTCGAATCTGACAACTTCGGTGGTTCAGGTACGCCTGCTACTGCTGCCAACGATGGTTTGCCTTTGACCTACAGGCACACCTACTACTGCAACACAACAAGGAAATGGTGGTTTCCAATCGGCGATGCACTTACGCCGTAACACTGCTATTGCTATCTATAACTCTGTTTTCGTAGGTTACCCTGAAGGTTTGCGTTTAGATGGTACTGCCACTTATGCTAACTTCAATGGTACTGCTACTACTACAGGTGCAAGCAATGCTACACTACAAGGTATCACTTTTTCCAATATGAGTGCTGACTACAAAGAAGCAGGTGGAACTTTATTCGCTGACATCAAAACTTACTTTGAAACAGCTACTCGTAAAAATAACCCTGCTGCCTCTACTACAGTTGCTTCTTTACTTTTAAATGCCAACGCATTTACATTAGGTTCAGCGGCTGATTTCAGACCCCAAAGCACTTCTCCTTTGGTAACTAATGCAAACACTGCTACAGTGCCTACTGGTCTTACTCAAACTACTTATCGTGGAGCGTTCGATGCTACTACCAACTGGACTTCTGGCTGGGCTAACTTCGACCCTCAAAACGCAGATTATTAATAAGAAACTCGTTTAATTTAACCCTACAATTGATAAAAGCGTGGTACTTTTTTAGGTATCACGCTTTTTTTATTTCTCAATACTACCAACCCAATACTTGTAATACTTCTTCGGGTTCTTTCACAAAATGCCAAATGTTGCGATGCTCCTCTGTCATAAATTTCTCACTGATGCATTTCTCCAGCATTTCCTCCAAAGGCTTATAAAAATCGCCAATGCTCAATAAAATAATGGGTTTATCGAAAAGCCCCAATCTTTTGAGTGTAATTACTTCTAAAACCTCTTCCAAAGTACCACAGCCGCCGGGCAAAGTAATGATGGCATCTATTCCTTCTAAAAAACGTTGTTTTCGTTCGTGCATCGTTTGTGTAAAGTGAAATTGTTGCACTTTTTCGTGTGCCCATTCCAATTCGCGCATAAAATGAGGCATAATGCCCGTTATTTTCCCACCTTCTGCTATTACAGTATCTGCTAATTGCCCCATTAGTCCTTTTGCTCCGCCGCCAAAAACAAATTCTACTTGTTTTTGGACTAATAATTTCGCCAGTTTTTCCGTATTCTTGAAATACACTTCATCTATCAGAGGGCTTGAGGCGCAATACACGCATACTTTTTTAGTTGTTTCGTTTTGCATATTCGTTTTGTTGGTTTAGGACAAAGTTAGTTTTATTTTGATGATTATTTCATTTTTCAGAACTTTTCGATTTATTTTACAATCACTATGAAAAAGTTATTTCTTCTTGATGCATTTGCATTGATTTATCGCGCTCACTTTGCTTTTAGTAAAAATCCACGAATCAACTCCAAAGGCTTAAACACAGGAGCAATATTGGGTTTTGCCAATACTATTTTTGATGTGTTAGAAAAACAAAAACCTACACACATAGGCATTGCTTTCGACACGCCCGAACCTACTTTCAGACACGAAACCTACGAAGCCTACAAAGCACAGCGCGAAGCCCAACCCGAAGACATTACCCTTTCTATACCCTATATTTTTAGATTGTTAGAAGCACTCAAAATACCTATTCTCAAAAAACCGGGATTTGAGGCTGACGATGTAGTAGGAACACTCGCAAAAAAAGCCGCCAAGGAAGGCTTTGAAGTTTTTATGATGACTTCTGACAAAGACTATAGCCAACTCGTTAGCGAAAATATATGGCTTTACAAACCTGCCTATTTAGGCAATGATGTAGCTATTTGGGGAGTAAAAGAAGTATTGGAAAAATGGGAAATCAATCGCGTAGAACAAGTAACTGATATTTTAGGGCTACAAGGCGATGCCGTTGATAACATACCCGGCATACCCGGCGTAGGCGAAAAAACTGCTAAGAAACTCATCCAAGAATACGACACCGTAGAAAATCTTATTGCCAATGCCGCACAAATCAAAGGGAAATTAGGGCAAAATTTAAAAGAATTTGCACAACAAGGATTGCTCTCTAAGCAATTAGCAACCATAGACACCAATGTTCCTATTGATTTCGATGCCGAAAGTTTGCTTTATGAAGCCTTTGATGAGCCAGCTCTTAGAAATCTATTCAATGAGTTAGAATTTAGAACTTTGGGCAAAAAATTATTCAAAGAAAACACTCCAGAAGAAAAAAATAAGACCAAAACAAAAACAGACCCCAAAAATCAAATAGGGCTTTTTGGCGAAGCAAACCAGAATACTAATGCCAATACCGAACAAGAAAAGCCTACAAGCGACGAAAATGCTGAAAATACAACCATTTTCTACCACAATGCTTTGACTTTGCCCCACCGCTACCATCTTTTAGAAGAAGAAAGTGAAATAAAAAGACTTGTAAATATCATAATGACACTTCCACATTTTTGTTATGATACAGAAACCACAAGCATAGATGCTTACCGAGCCGAAATCGTAGGTATGTCTATAGCATGGGTACCACAAGAGGCTTATTACATTCCTTTCCCGCCCGAAAAAGAAGAAACCCAAAAACGCTTAGAGTGGCTCAGACCTATTTTTGAAAATGAAAATATAGAAATCATAGGGCAAAATCTGAAATATGACAATGCCATTCTGGAAAACTATGGCATTAAGGTAAAAGCCAAACTCTTTGATACAATGCTTGCGCACTACCTTTTAGAACCTGACAACCGCCACGATTTAGACACCCTTGCTAAAAATTATTTGGGCTACGAAATGATTCCTATCGAAAATTTGATAGGCAAAAAAGGCAAAGACCAAAAAAGCATGCGCGAAGTAGACCTCAGCGAAATAGTTGAATACGCCGCCGAAGATGCAGACAAAACCTATCAATTGTATCATTATTTTGCTCCTTTAGTGCAAAAACAAAATTTAGGAAAACTACTATACGAAATAGAAACGCCGCTCATCAATGTACTAAGTAGCATGGAAAGAACAGGCATACGCATCAACACCCAAAACCTCAAAGAAATATCTAACACACTCACGCAAGAAATAGCCCTATTAGAAAAAGAAATATACCAACAAGCAGGCGAAAAGTTCAATGTTGCCTCCCCAAAACAGTTAGGGGAAATACTTTTTGACAAACTAAAATTAGATGAAAAAGCAAAAAAAACAAAAACAGGACAATATGCCACAGGCGAAGAAGTGCTCATAAAACTTGCAGACAAGCACATCATTATTTCGCAAATATTAGAATATAGAGAATTGCAAAAACTCAAAAATACCTATGTAGATGCTTTGCCTAACTTATTAAATGCTACTACGGGCAAAATACATACCTCTTACAACCAAGCCGTAGCCGCAACAGGACGTTTAAGTTCTATCAATCCAAATCTCCAAAATATTCCTATCAAAACAGCCAAAGGACGTGAAATCAGAAAAGCCTTTGTGCCCACAAATGAAAACTACAAACTCATCTCTGCTGACTACTCGCAAATAGAACTTCGAATTATGGCAGAATTTAGCCAAGACGCTACTATGTTAGAGGCATTTCAACAAAAACAAGATATTCATACCGCTACCGCTGCCAAAATATTCAAAGTAGGTCTTTCGGAAGTAAGCAGTGAAATGCGCAGGAAAGCAAAAACCGCTAATTTTGGTATTATCTATGGAATATCGGCGCATGGGCTTTCGCAACGTCTCAATATTCCGCGCAAGGAAGCAAGCGAAATTATTCAGGCTTACTTCGAACAATTCCCTGCCATAAAACAATATATGGACAAAGTAATTCAGCAAGCTCGCGAAAATGAATATGTAACTACACTTTTAGGAAGAAGACGTTATTTGCGCAACATCAATGCACGCAACGCCGTTGAACGTGGTATAGCCGAAAGAACCGCCATCAATGCCCCTATACAAGGAAGTGCCGCCGATATGATAAAATTAGCAATGATAAACATACACCAAGCCATGAGAAAAGAAGGCATGAAGAGTCAGATGATTTTGCAAGTACACGATGAGTTAGTGTTTGATGCACACCTTGATGAGATAGCCACACTCAGCGAACTCATACGCACACTCATGACCGAAGCAATGCCTCTTTCTGTACCCATAGAAGTAGAAATAGGGGTTGGTGATAATTGGTTAGAAGCACATTAGTAAAAAATAACAAGCGGTCAGGAATTGAAAAAAGACTGAATTTTATCTATGTCTTGCTCTTGCTCATTGGGTATTTTGCGTTTTTTCTTCTCAAATTCCAAAGAGTGTTCGTCAGTATAGCGATAGAGTTGCCAATTTCCTTCTTCGTCTTCGAGCAATGCCGTGAGTGATTCTACCCAATCGCCCGAATTCATATATACGATTTCTTCTATTTGTTTGATGGTAGGTTTGTGTGTATGCCCACAAATGATACCTTCACATTCTTTTTGGCGAGTCAGTTTGAGCAATTTTTGTTCATAGCGCGCAGGGCGTGAAAATATACTCTTTACACGCGTTTTTAAATAATAGGAAAAAGACTGAGGTGCTAAGCCCAGTTTTTTCCTATAGATATTATAAAATTTATTGAGCCAAAGCAATAAGTTATAGAGCACAGAGCCTATTTGTGCCAACCATCTCCATTTTTTAGTAACAGAATCAAACACATCTCCGTGTACTACATACCATTTTCGGTCTTTGCTTTGCAGCACATAGTCCATTTGAAAAGAAAAATTACCCATGCGCAAAGGAATGATGCTGTCTACAAAATCGTCATGATTGCCGTGTAAATAAATCACTTTGGTTTTATCTTTTTGCATCATCTTAAAAACCAACTTAAAGAATCTTGTATGTCTAATTTGCCATTTGGCATATTTCTTTAGCTCCCAAGCATCTATGATGTCGCCATTGAGAATGAGTAAATCGCATGTGTGTTGGCTTAGGAAGTGTACTAACTCTGCCGAACGCGACCCCTCAATGCCCAAATGCACATCGGAAATGATGATGGTTTTATAATGCATGTATCAATTTTAGAAATTTACGCTTGGATAATAGGCGTTTTTGCCCAAAAATTCTTCTATCCGTAATAGTTGATTGTATTTAGCCATACGGTCGGAGCGCGAAGCAGAACCTGTTTTGATTTGCCCTGTGCTGAGTGCTACGGCTAAATCGGCGATAGTGCTGTCTTCGGTTTCGCCAGAACGATGCGACATTACGCTTTTGTATTGATAGCGGTGTGCCAATTGTACGGCTTCTATGGTTTCAGTGAGTGTACCTATTTGATTGACTTTCACTAAGATAGCATTGGCTACATTCTGATTGATACCTTGTTGCAATCGTACTGAATTGGTTACAAATAAATCATCGCCCACCAATTGCACTTTTTTGCCTATAGTTTCTGTGAGCAACTGCCAACCTTGCCAATCATCTTCGTGCATACCATCTTCTATAGAGAGTATTGGGTATTGTTTTGTCCATTCTTTCCAATAATCTACCATTTGGGCTGAGGTCAATTCTTCGCCTGTTGATTTTTTGAATCGATATACTTTTTTCTCTTCATCATAAAATTCTGAACTTGCGGCATCTAAGGCGATGAATACTTCGTGTCCGGGTTTGTAGCCTGCTTTTTCAATGGCTTGTAACACTACTTCTATGGCTTCTTTGTTAGAGGCAATATTAGGCGCAAATCCTCCTTCATCACCAACATTGGTAGATAAATTTTTGCTTTTTAGGACAGATTTCAATGCGTGAAAAATTTCCGTTCCCATGCGCAATGCCTGCGAAAAGGTATTGGCTTTGATGGGCATAATCATAAACTCCTGAAAGTCAATGGCATTATCGGCGTGTGCGCCTCCGTTGAGAATGTTCATCATGGGCACGGGCAAGGTGTGCGCATTTACGCCCCCTATGTATCGAAACAAAGGCATTTGCAAGGTAGCTGCTGCGGCTCTTGCCACAGCTAAAGATACTCCTAAGATAGCATTAGCACCCAATTCTGATTTGTTAGGTGTGCCATCTAATTCTATCATTTTTTTGTCTATACTTTCTTGTTCGAAAATAGATATGCCTTCTAAGGCTTTTTGAATGTGTGTGTTTACGTTTTCTACGGCTTTGTATACGCTTTTGCCCAAATAAAGTGAATTGTCTTTGTCGCGCAACTCTACGGCTTCGTGTTTGCCCGTAGAAGCACCCGAAGGCACGGCGGCTCTGCCCATAAAGCCTTGAGTTGTGATTACATCTACTTCCACTGTGGGGTTGCCTCTGGAGTCTAATATCTGCCTTGCTTGTATTTTTTGTATCTTTGTCATGATGAGTTAAAAATAGTCTAATATGTTGATAGTCAATATTTTTATAAGCATTTGTTTATCTCATGGGATAAAAAAGTGCTCAAAAATAAGTTATATTTGGCTATATCTCAAAATTTTAAGAAATTAAAGTATTTCTATGGGCATCGGTTGTAGGTTTGGAGGAGTCCAGAAAGCGCGCGCTTTAGTAGAAAATAAATGTTCGCGCGTGTAATAGTCTAATGGTAGGTTTTTAGTTGCCCATTTGCTTCTGATAAATTGGTTAGTGAGTTCGAACAGTGGTGTTTTATTATTCTGCTCACAATAAAACGCGGCAATCGTTGCCCAAAATAGGGTGAGGGTTTCGTGGTAGCCTCGCTCAGGTGTATTTTCAGTGCCTACTGCTGTGTTATAACTGATGATATTGGCACGTAAATAACAAATTGCTTCATCAGAGGGGTATTGGCTCAAGTAATAAATCGCTATTGCCAAATGTGCTTCGTGCGTCCAGTCTTTGCGTTCTAAGGTTCTGTCTTGAAAAGCCTTGACCAATTTTTTCAAATCGGTTTCTTCTTCGAAATAGTTTTTTTCCATTGAAAACAAGCGTTATGATGTATTTTTTTTATATTTGTAAGCCTACCACAATAATATCATCTGTTTGGGGTGTGTTTCCTTTCCATTTTTCGTATTGTTGGGTTATCATGAGGCTTTGGTCTTCTATTGCAGTATTTTGCAACGCCTCTACCCAACTGCGCCATCGTTTACTTCCCAATCTTTTTTGGTCTTCAGCATCAAATTGGTCTATGATTCCATCAGAAAACAAATAAAAACGTTTCTCTTCTTGGGTTATTTCAAAAGTTTGCAGGGAGAATTGTTTATCTCCTTGTATAGTGTTGCCTATGGGTAATTTATCCGCTTTTATTTGAATAAGTGGTTGATTATTTTCTACATAAAACAAGGGTCTATTTGCCCCTGCGAAATGTATTTTCTTATTTTCTTGGTCTATTTTCAACAAAGCGATGTCCATACCATCTTGTATAAGATTATCGCCATCACTTTGTTTTAGCAATATCCTAATGCGTAGGTCTAATTCACTGAGTACTTGGTTGGGAAGCAATAGCGGATTTTCTCTAATAATTTGATTCAACAAATTAATACCTATCATAGCCATAAGGCTGCCCGGTATTCCGTGCCCTGTGGCATCGCCTACTGCTACCCAATATTCTTCTTTTTCGCTTGCCTGCTCCACCCAATAAAAATCGCCCGAAACAATATCTTTGGGTTGGTAAAAAAGGAAAAATTGTGGAATTTTAGCTTTGATAGAGGATAAAGTAGGCAAAACGGCTTGCTGAATTCGGCTGGCATATTGTATACTTTCAGTAATGGCTTCTTTTTGCTGATTCAGTACCTGATTGTCTAAAAATCTCTGTTTGAATGTTTTATAACGAAAATTAGAGAAATACACCGACCCTAATACAATGGGTAAAAGAATAGACCAAATGTTGATGAAGTAAGACCATGGGGCATCGGCAGCAACAAAAGTATAGCCTAATAAATTTGCCAAAAAACCATAAGTCATCAGTATGGCTTGGTGTTTCAGTTGCCAAAAAGTGAGCAACGTGAAAGTAATAATGACAGGAATATTGGAAAGCAAAAGTACTTCTAATGATTTTTTCTCTACAAGCAGCAATGAATAAGCGATAGAGGAAAACAAGCCAATACCAATGGCATAGCTCAATAAAATTCCTCCGCCCGATTTGTAGGTTTTGTAACCAATCCAACCCAATAAA
Source organism: Cytophagales bacterium (assembly GCA_004293905.1). GTDB lineage: Bacteria > Bacteroidota > Bacteroidia > Cytophagales > Microscillaceae > RDZE01. The sequence continues at coordinate 80,266 of RDZE01000025.1, forward strand.
ATGATAACAACAGGCAGTAGCACTTGTGCTGGAAAAAGTTTCCATACCATTTCGTAGCCACCCATCAGATAAGAGCCCAAAGAAGTGCCCCCTGAATAGGTAAGCAAAGCCACCCAAAGGCTTAGAATATTATTTTCTTCTAAAAGTTTCTTTTCTTCTTTTTTCCAAAGAAGGGTTAAATGCGGGTCTATTCGATTGGTTTTCATTCAAATTTTCTTTTGAACACTTCTGAAAGGATAAAACTTTTTTTCAGATTATCTTTTTCTTCTAAAAATTTTATGAAAGGGCTTTTAGTAGTTACGCCCAATTCCTCTACCTTTTTTTTGTTTTTGCTATACTCTTCTCGCTCAAATGCTTGTTTGGCGGGTTTCATAGATTCTAACTTGGCTACTTGTGTATCGAAATTAGTAACCTCATAAGTCCCATATTTATCCGTAAATTCTTCTTCTTGCACTTGAAGTTCATAATTTTTATAAATTTCTTTTGTTTTTTTATTATCATAAGTAAAAACATCTGACATTTTTGTTTTTGTATCGCGCTGTTTTGCCATTTGCGCTTCATTGGGCAGTTGCTCTCTGATACTATCTAACAATGATTTAATATCAGTAGCCGGTTTGGTCGGATTGAGTTTTTTGGTGGTATTTTGGGTTTTTTGATTTTTATTTTTAGCCCCAAAAAGATTGAAAACCAACACAATCACACCCACTATGATGTAAAAAAGTATACCTGAAAGTTCTTCCATGATGCAAAAGAATTATAAGTTTTTATTAGTTTTGTAAAGCTAAAATTATTTTCATAAAAAAACAATTATTTTCAGTATAAAATGCTACTCACGCGTTTAGAAATCAAAGGCTTTAAAAGTTTTGGAGATAGAATAGGAATCGATTTTGATGAAGGAGTAACGGGCATTGTAGGTCCGAATGGCTGCGGAAAATCTAACGTCGTAGATGCCATCAGATGGGTATTGGGAGAACAAAAAACAAGAATTTTGCGCTCCGATAAAATGGAAAACGTTATTTTCAATGGCACTAAAAACCGTAAACCTGCTCAAGTAGCCGAAGTAGCACTTAGTTTCATTAACAATAAAAACATACTCCCCTCCGACTATACCAAAGTAACCATCACCAGACGATACCACCGCTCAGGCGAAAGTGAGTATTTTTTAAATGATATTCCCTGCCGACTCAAAGACATCAACAACTTATTTCTCGACACGGGCATAGGCTCTGACAGTTATGCCATTATAGAGCTAAAAATGGTAGATGAAATACTCACCGACCGCGAAAACTCCCGCCGTAGCCTCTTCGAAAAAGCCGCTGGCATCTCTAAGTTCAAAGTCAAGAAAAAAGAAGCCCTGCTCCGACTTGAAGGCGTAGACAAAGACCTCGAAAGAGTTGAAGACCTACTCCACGAAATAGACAAAAACCTAAAATCATTGGAAAGGCAAGCCAAACAAGCTGAAAAATATTTCGAACTCAAAGTAGAATACAAAAATGCAAGTATCATTTTCGCCCGAAAATCTATCAGCCGACAAACCAACACGCTCGCACTACTAACCGAACAAATACAACACGAAACAGATAAAAAACTCGATGTTGCCGACTTCATAGAAACTAAAGAAGAACTCATAGAAAAAGAAAAACAAGATGTGATTAACTATGAAAGCAATTTCTACGAAAAACAAAAAGAAGCCAACGAATACCAAGCACGCGTCAGAAACTTAGAAAACGAGCGAAAAATAAAAACAGAACGCCTAAGGTTTCTTAAAGAAAGAACACAAGCCATCAATAGTCAAATAACACAAGATATAGAGCAGGAAAAACAGGTACAAGCTACCATTCAAAACTTGGAGAAAAGATGCGTCGAAGCACAAGTACTATTGGAAAATAGCCAAAAAAAGGTGCAAGAATACCAAGCCAACCAAGAAACACAGCGAAAAATAACACAAGAGATACAACAACAGTTGCAAGCAAAACAACAACAATTACAACAAGCACAACAAGCCATGTATCGCCTTGAACGCGACTATGAAATAAAAAAATCGCAAATCAGAACTGCCGAGCAAGAAATACAGCAACTACAAGAAGAACAACAAAGTCTTAATAACAATCTCAATCAATGGATTGAAAAAAAAGACGAACTCGACTACCAATACGAACAAATAGAAACACAAATAGAGCAAACAAGACGCATTGCACAACAAAAACAAGAAGAAATAGAAGCCCTCGACATACAAATAGGCTATCAGAAAGAGGAACGCAACGAACTCATCAAAACCATAGAAGTAGCGCAAAAAGAGTTTGAACTCCTCAATACTTGGCTCGAAAGCGATGAATACCTACCAGAAACACATCAATTCATCAAACAAAACGAAAACAAAGACTTGCCCGCTCCCCCACTCTTGCAAGACCTTTTTGCTACTAAAAACGATGCGGTCATTCGATTTTTGCTCCCCTACCAAAACTATTATGTGGTTCAAACTACCGAACAAGCTTGGCAATGGCTCAATGCCTTAGAAAAGGAACAAAAAGGCAAGGCTACATTTTTGGTGTTAGAAAAAATACAAAGCACAAATAACAATATTCAACAAAAACCCGCAGAAAATGCCATCGCCGCCTATAGCCAAATACAAACAGAAACACCCTACCAAAAACTTTTCCAATTACTACTACACGATGTTTGGATTGTAGAAGAACCTGAAAAACACCACAAAAACTACCCAAATAGCACCTTCCTCAATCCTAACGGAAGCCTCGTACTCAAAGGCTGGCAATGGCAAGGAGGCAAAGAAAACAAAGAAGAAAAACCCTCTTACAAACAACGACAAAACAGAATAGAAGAACTTCAACAATACATACAAACACTAAAGCAAAATCTCGAAGACCAAGAAAACGACCTCAGAGAAAAACAACATCTTTTTCAGAAGCTAAAAAACGAAAACCCAAAACAAGCACTCTACGAAAAAGAACAAAAACTGAACGACCTCAAATTTGAATTACAATCGCTGAATATTAGAATAGACGAACACCAAAAAAGGAAAACACAAAACAGCGAAAAACAAAACGAAATAACCCTACAAATAGAAAAAAGCGAAGCCGAAATTACACTCAATAATCCCGAAAACACCAATATACAACAGGAAATAACGCAGTTGCAAAACCAAATCGAAACCTTAGAAATACAATGGGAGGAAGAAAAAGAAACACTCAATCAAAAGAGTCAAATCTATAACCAAGAAAATGTAGCTTTTTACCAACAAAAAGGCAAAGTAGAAAACATAGAACAAGAAATAACCTACAACCAAAAGACACAACAAGAACTACAACAAAGAATCCAAAAATACAACCAAGAGGAAAACCAAGCACAACAAGATTTACAAAAAACCGAAACAGCACTACAAAACGATGCCGACATTTTAGAAACACTCGTACAAGAAGCCGACAAAAAAAGAATAGAACTACAAGAAGCCGAACGGATTTTCTATTCCCTTAGAGGAAAACTCAACGAAACCGAAAAAGAACTCAAAGAACTACAAAGACAAAAGGAACTCTTAGACGAACTCATAGGACAACTGACCAACAAAAGCCACGAAACACGCCTAAGCCTTACAGCTACCAAAGAACGTTTAGCTGCCGAATTTCAACTTGACCTCGAAGACATCATGAACCAAGATGAATCGGAAAACGAGCAACTCAACCAAGAAAATGAGAACCTTACAGAAGAACAGCTTAAAAACAAAATAAACGACATCAGACTCAAAATAGAACGACTCGGTGTCATCAACCCTACAGCCTTAGAAACCTACCAAGAAGTAAAAGAACGATTCGATTTTATAGATGAGCAAAAAAATGACCTTACCAACTCAAAACAATCTTTGCTCAAAACCATCAAAGAAATGGAAAGCTATGCCAAACACTCTTTCATAGAATCTTTCGAAGCCATCAGGCAAAACTTCATCAAAGTATTTCGCTCGCTTTTTTCTGCCGAAGACACCGCCGACCTCGTACTCCTTGACCCCGAAAACCCACTTGATTCTAAAATAGAAATCATCGCCAAACCCAAAGGAAAACGCCCACTTACCATCAATCAACTTTCGGGCGGTGAAAAAACACTTACTGCCACTTCTTTGCTTTTTGCCATTTACCTCCTAAAACCTGCCCCTTTTTGTATCTTCGATGAAGTAGATGCTCCCTTAGATGATACAAACACCGACAAATTCAACCAAATTATTAAAAACTTTGCCCAAGATTCGCAGTTCATCATCGTAACTCACAATAAAAGAACGATGGCAAATACCGATGTTATGTACGGAATCACCATGCAAGAACAAGGCGTTTCGCGCGTAGTACCCGTAGACCTCAGAAATATGGACTAAAGCCTATGTACGAAATCAGGAAAATAACCGAAGCCTACAAACAATTTTCAGCGCAAGAAAACACTACTTGCGCATTAGCGACTGTAGTCAATCTCAAAGGCTCAGGATACCGCCGACCGGGGGCTAAAATGCTACTCACAGACAAAGGGCAATGGGTAGGAGCCATCAGCGGAGGTTGTTTGGAAGGCGATGCCCTCCGCAAAACTCGACAAATCATTCAGGAAAAAAAACCAAAACTTCTCCGCTACGACACCATGAACGACCAAGATGCCCAGCAGATAGGCATAGGGCTGGGTTGCAATGGCGTATTAGATGTGCTCATAGAACCACTCGAACCCAACCATTGGACAATGCAACAAATGGAGAATATACTACAACAAAAAACCCCTACCCTATTGGCGCATTTTTTTATTCCGCCTGAGTTCGAGCCCTCTACTTTTGAAGGTTGGCAAAACGCCCAATTCTCTTTCCACCCAGAAAAGGGTTTCTTAGAAAATAATTGTGCTTGGCTAACGCCTAATATCAAGGAAGAAGCTAAAAACATATATCAACAACAAAAAAACCAAACTATTTTTTATGAAAACTACGCCCTTTTCTATGAAATAATTTTGCCCGATATAGAACTCTACATCTTTGGCGGTGGCTACGACATTATCCCGCTTACGCAAATGGCGCAACTCTTAGGCTGGCAAACCATCATCGCCGAAGAATGTCCCGCGCATCTGATTCCTAAAAACTTTCCCAACAGCCAACTCATCAATACGCAAACACACACCCTCCCTCCCTCCCTCACAGGAGCAACACACCAAAAAGCCTTGCTGATGTCGCACAACTACAAATATGACCTAAAAATGCTCCAGCAACTCCTCAAAACACCTCTCGAATACATCGGTATTTTAGGTCCTAAAAAACGATTTGAAAAAATGCGTCAAGAGTTGCTTTCGCAAAATACACCCCTTAGTCCCGAAGACGAACAACGCATTCACAGCCCCATAGGACTCGATTTAGGCGCGGAAACTCCCGAAGAAATCGCATTGGCTATCATTGCCGAAATACAAAGCCACCACAAGAAAACAAATGCCATTGCCCTCAAAAACAAACAAGGGAGCATTCACTCACGAAATTCTTTTGCATGAAAAATATAGGTTTGTGCTTATTAGCCGCAGGACAGTCCAAAAGGTTCGGCACTGCCAAAGCCTTACTTAGTTTTCATTCAAAACCAATGATTCAATACCTTTTAGAACAAATTGGTTGGGAAAAATACGCTACACGTTGCATCGTATTAGGTGCTCACGAAACGCAAATCAGCACGCAACTACCTCAAATCTACCATACAGACATCATTTTTAACCCTACTTTTGCCGAAGGCATGAGCACTTCCCTACAAATAGGATTGGACTATTTGAAAACAAAAAACCCTCATTTAGAAGCAGTTATCTACCTTGCCATAGACCAACCCTTTTTGACCAAAACCCTCATAGACCAACTCTGCCAAACATGGCAAAAGAGTGCAAATCCTCAAAAACAAATAATAGCCTGCGAATACAATAAAAATACCTTTGGCATTCCTACCCTTCTCCCTAAAGCCTATTGGAACGCACTCTACGATTTAAAAGGAGATATAGGCGCAAAAACAATAATAAAACAAAATATAATGGATACACAATTCGTTTCTTTTCCTGAAGGTATTTGGGACATAGACACTCCCGAAGACCTACAAAAAATATTGGAATATATTTTGCAACAATATTCATAAAAATCTTCGACCTTACATGTATTGGAGCACTAAAATACAAATAGACCCTTCACAAGCTACGCGCATAGAATATGTGCCTCCTACCAATGTATTCGAAAAACTATTCAACTACCTCACGGCTGGCTCTTTGAACCAACGCAAAGAACACGAAACTTTTATGGTAGTTACTATTTTACAACAGTTCAACGCCATTTTTGAAGCCCTACAAATCAGTAACATGATAAGGCTTTCCAAAGATAAAATGAGTTATTATTTTGATGAAGAAGGTGCTGAAGAAGATTTAGAAGAAATTTTGGGCAGAGTAGCACAAGAAGAGGAAAGTTTGCAGGAAGAAAACAAAGAAGAAGAGGCTCTTTTTTCAAATTTATATATGGTTTTAGAGCATTCAGACGAAGTTTTCAACTACCTTATACAAGTAAACATCAACCGCGTACACCCCGTAGGCGAGTATCCTATCACACTGCACATCAATGCATTGCTAAAATGTTTTGAAGGAGAAAATCCTACGGATATTCGCGCTTCAATGGTAGAAACCCTCACCGATAACGAAACATACGCCCGTTTTTTACAAGAAAAAAGAAGCACCTATATCAGTTTTCTACAACAAATAGAACAAGCCATACGAGAAAACATAGGCGTTGATGATGTCAGAATAGAAAGTTATGAAAAAATTATTGCGCCCCGCCACCCCCTCAAAGACTTCAATCAGTTGCACTTTTGGGGAGATGCTTCCTTAGAACCTATCTATCATGGCTATTTTGGTTTTGATAAAAAATTTGCTCAAACTTGGCTTTGGGGAGAAGTTTGCATCAGTCAAAAAATAAGCCCCAATAAATGCCTGCTCGTCAACGAACGTGGTGGCGTGTTGGCTGACATTGACTCCGAAAATGTTGATAATTCTGAAACAAGCCTTAGCCTACTTACAAATATAGAAGCCGAAAAGTATTTGATAGAACAAAGAGGTTATTTTAACAACAACGAAATACAAGAAGAATTTACCTTCGCAAAAATTTGGCACAAACACCACGAAGACCCTCAGAGAAAGGCTGCCGAATATTCTTTTCTGCGAAAAAATCTTGATTAGTACATGGGTTTTTCTATCCTTATTACCTATCGCAATCGCGAACCTGAAAACATAGCCATACTGCTGCAATCCATAGCCCAACAAACTTACGCTAACTTTGAAGTACTGTTTTTAGAGGCAGGAAGCGACCCCGAAAAAGAAGAGACAATACAAAACATTACCCAAAAATATCCTTTTGTATCCTACTTTCAACATTGGGGCAGAGGGCATTTTTGGAACAAAAGCCTATACCTCAATTTTTTACTCTCCAAAACAACACAACCCTATATTCTTACTTTAGATGCAGACCTTTGCCTCCCTCCTTTTTTCTTAGAAAAATTGCATCAAATACTCCAAAGTCAGCCAAACCAATGCATTCATATTCCTGTATGGTATGCCTCTCCTTACTTCAAAAACTTCGAACGCCTCTCTGCTTTTTTGCAAAAAGGCAAATTGCAGGGCATAAAATCTAATAATAAAACGGCTTTAGGCTGTATCGCCTTCGCAAGCGAAGCCCTCAAAAATGGCACTATTGAGTACAACGAATGGTTCAGAATTTGGGGAGCCGAAGACATTGATTTTTTGGAACAACTCAAAAAAAAAGGTTTAGAGGTACTTCATTTAGACGGCACTGAAATACCTGTATGGCACCAATGGCACGAAAAAGTAGCCGAAAAACTACCACACGGTTGGCAGTATCTCATTCGCCATCAGCCCGAAAAAAAGAAAAACAACCAAAAAATGATTCTTGAAAATGCTGACCAACGCCCTGCTTTGCAAATAGCGGAAGGCTCTCCACACCAATACACTCTCTACGACCATACATTTTCTTTTCCTAAGGAGAAAAGTCTGATGGCGATGATAGAAAAATTTACAACGCTACAACCCAATGAAGCCCTTCGCATATTGCAACTTTTTGACGAAATAGCCCCAACTGCAAAAGAAAGTAGGTGGGCAAAAATGGCAAGATGGGCAAATGGAAAACTCCAAAAATGGAAAATCTCTTACCGCATTACCGATATTAAAACACACGAAACTACTTTTATGAGCGTAGACGAAGCCCACGATTGGATTTTTTATTTCGTATTGCAATTTGAAGAGCAAATAAAGGACTACTATTTAAAAAAGGATAAAAACAGCCTTCACTTCATTGTGCTGAAAAAACCTGCAACGCCTCATACAAGCGGGCAGTAGGCAAACCCATTACATTGTAAAAACAACCCTCTATCCGTTCTATAGCCACCATTCCCCACCATTCTTGCACGCCATACGCCCCTGCTTTGTCGTAGGGTTGGTAGTGGTCTAAATAGTAGTGAATGGCTTCGGCAGTCATTGGCTTAAAATATACAGTTGTTTTCTCTGAAAAGGAAAAATGGGTTTGGTTGCCTTTCCATAAACATACCCCTGTGATTACTTCGTGCTTTTTTCCCGATAATTGACTCAGCATTGCAAAGGCTTCTTCTTTGTCAGTAGGTTTGCCCAAAATACTGCCTTCCAAAATCACCACTGTATCGGCGGCAATGAGCAACTCATTGGGTTTTAGTTCTGCGGAGAAGGCGCGCGCTTTTTTTTCTGCCAAAAAAACAGGCACTTGCGAAGCCAACATTGTTGCAGGGTAGTCTTCTTCAGTGGCTTTGAGGCGAATTTCGAAAGTAGGTATCAAATGTTTCAATAGTTCTTGCCTTCGCGGTGATTGCGAGGCTAAAATATAAGTATAGGACATGGATAAAAAAAATCAGGTGTTTAGTAATATTCTGAAAGTAGTGCCTTTGTCTACTTCGGAGTGCTTAATGAATATTTTGCCTTTGTGATAGTTCTCAATGATGCGTTTGGCTAAGGTAAGCCCTAAACCCCAACCTCTTTTTTTGGTGGTAAAGCCGGGGTGGAAAACTTTGTTTATTAGTTGTTTTGTCATGCCTTTGCCTGTATCGCTGATGTCAATAGCAACTTTGTTGTCAATTTCTTCTTTGAGCACTATGTCTATTTTGCCTGTTTGTACGCCTTTTGCCCCTATAGCATCTACAGCATTTTTGCATAGGTTTTCTATGACCCACTCAAAAAGATGCCGATTGATGAATGCCATTTTTTGTCTTGGCAATTGGTTTTTTATGTTAATGGCTATTTTATCAGAAATACGCCTTTGTAAATAATTGGTAATACCCAAAAGTACAAAGTAAATATCTTCTTCTTTGATGACAGGTTCGGAGCCAATGCTTGAGAAGCGTGCCGCTACCATCTCCAAACGTTTCACGTCTTTTTCCATCTCCATTGCCATTTCTTCCAAACTTACGTCTCCTTCTTCGCCTAAGCGCATATAATTCACCCAAGCCATCAGTGAAGAAATAGGCGTACCCAACTGATGCGCGGTTTCTTTTGCCAAACCTACCCAAATGCGGTTTTGTTCGGCACGGCGCGAATAACTAAATGCCAAATAGGTGAGAAAACCAAAAATAGTTACTACGGTCAGTTGCACATAAGGATAATAGCGTAATTGATACAACAAATCAGAATCGCGATAGTAAATAAAGTTTTTCATACCTCCCCCCAAATTAATGACAATGGGATTGTATTGTTCTTTCATTAACAACAGTTCTTTTTTCAGCAGGCGGTCTATGCGTTCGGGGGACGCATTGTCAGGAATATCAATATTTCGGTAGCTTAGAATAGAGTCGCCTTTGGTCAAGATAACAGGCACTGAAGTATTGGCGGTGATGATGCCTTGCATCAGAAAGGTGAGGTCGTCATCTACTTCGGGGTTTACGGCAGCTTCTACGGCTTGGGCATAGAGTTGAATGAGTTTTTTCTCGCGTTCTGCCAATCTGCTTAGTAAAATATCGGTATAATACAGTGAAGCCGCCCCCAAGAGCAATGCCAAAATGACTACTCCTAATTTGAAGCGCGATTTGTTGTTATAAATATCAATGAAAGTTTCATTCATCGGGCTCAATAGCTATTTGCGTTTGTAAAGTGGCACTGTGCTGCAAGGCTCTCCAAAGAACAAACTTTGTACAATGGGTTGTAAACGTGCCGTAAGTGAGGTGTAGGCGAGCAATGGCACAGGCAAACGACTACAACCTTTGACTACTACTTTTTTGTCGTGATAAGCCGATAAATCTAACTGTTCGATAAAATCTAAGAAGATGGCTTTTTCTAAATCTTCCAAAGTACCTACTACGATTTTTTTTGCATAGGGAGTTGCGTGCACTGTCCAAAGCATATATGCCCAAGTAGGTATGATGGCATCAGTAGAGCAATGCAATGCCACATATTTATCTTGGTATTGTTGCCAATCGTGTGTTTTGAGCCAAGCGCGAAAGTCTTTTTCTTTGAGTGCCAAACCCTGCCAAAGATTTTCTTTGAGGTCGTAAAGCACTCTTTCCCCTTGCGGATAGTGGTCTTCTAAATCTAACAATAACAAAGGGCTTTGTGCTACCCTATTGACAATTTCTGCTGATGATTCCATAGTCAAATGCCATAAGTGATTAGTAATATGCAAAGATACTCACTGAAAAGGAAAAATCAAAAGAGGGGTTACTTTGAAGAATAAATACAAAAATTACCTATGTTTATAGTTGTTTATAAAAAATAAGGAATTTTCAAAACATTTCCGTTTTTTTTTCAAAGTTTGAAAAGGAATTTTGTGTTATTCTATTTAACTTTACAAAATTCGCTAATCTCTAATAAACAAACTAATGTTAGAATTCAAAGATGTAAATTATCAAATAAGGCAAAAAACTATTCTAAAAAATATCAATATTTCGATAGAGAAGGGCAATATCTACGCATTGTTGGGTACGAATGGGGCGGGCAAAACAACACTTATTAAGCTAATATTTGGTCTTTTGCGTCCGCAATCAGGCAAAATACTTTTTGAGGGTAGTTCTTATGTATACAATAAAATCGAGGTGTTGCGAAAGATAGGCTCACTAATAGAACATGCCTCTCTTTACGGTCATCTTTCAGCATTTGAAAATATAGAACAAGCAAGGCGAATTTATGGCACAGAAAAATCGGAAACCTACAGGCTTTTAGAAATAGTAGGCTTAAAAGATGTAATGCAACAAAAAACAAAACGATTTTCGTTAGGAATGAAACAAAGATTAGGCATTGCATTGGCTATGATAGGTAAGCCTAAACTTGTAGTGTTAGATGAACCTACCAACGGGCTCGACCCACAAGGCATTACAGAATTGAGAAATCTGATTTTGCATCTGAACCAAACCGAAGGAACTACTTTTCTCATTGCTTCGCACCATTTACAAGAAATGGAGAAGATAGCCACAAATGTAATTTTTATAGAAAGAGGGCAGATTATCCATCAAGAAAAGTTAGATAAAACATTGCCTATCAATTTAGAAGCCTTATATAACCAAATAATTATTAATCTATGACAATACAAACCTTACTTTTTGAAAATGAGTGTAGAAAGCACTTAAGCAATAGAGTTTATTGGTTCATTGTTCTTTTTCCTTGCACATGGGTTTTATTGGCTTTTTTTTCAATGTTGAGCATGCCTCTTAGTGATTTTAGACAGATAGTTTCTCTTACTAGTGGCGATTTTAATCCATCTCATTTCTATCAAAATAGTCTCAAAACACCAATGCGGTTTCTTCTTACAATTTACTACGTTGCGTTAGTAATTTATGTGGTAGATGTGGAACATAGTGGCAATACATGGAAATATTTATTCACATTGCCCATCAAACCTAAGGATATAATTTGGGCAAAATTCTTTTTCTTGATTGTTTCTGTATTGTTTAGTTTTGTTTTATTTAACATATTTTTCATTATATCACAAGCACTATTGGAACATTATAGAAGCGATTTTGGCTATGAGCGATATCCTAATAACGCTTGGATTGTAACAATAATGATTATCAAAATTTATTTTACTTCTTTCTTCAATATCATTTGTATTCTACTATTAACATTACGCCTCCAAGATTATGGTTTAGTATTTCTAATAGCTATTTTGGTTCATTTTGTTCCTATCCCTCCTTACAACCCTTTTAATCTTTATTTTACGGCTCTCGGTAAGCAACATTTTTTATTAAAACAACAAGGCATTGAAAATTTTAACATCATTTATTTATTCGATTTTAAAGAACTATTGATCTTATGTGCATTCCTGATTCCCTATCTAATCACATCATTTTACTCTCATTACCTCATCAAATCATGAAAACTTTTGTCCAACTACTCATCAACGAATTTATTAAGCTTGTTTCAACCAAACGAATTATACTATTAAGTTTCACAATAGTGTTATTTTTCATTGCATTATTTCCCATCACTGCTCGGGAAAAATTCTTAAAAGTAGCTTCTAGTTTTGTTTTGGAAAACAATCCTTATATTGGCTTTTATTATTCGACTTACTTTTTTTTTAGTATTTTTTTTATGATTGTGCTCAATTTTTTAGTTTTCTTTTTATTTAGCACAGAGCAAAATAATCATACTTGGAAATACCTCTATGTGTTGCCTGTAGAAAGATGGAAAATATGGCTTAGCAAATACATAATAGGTGTAGGGTTCAGTTTTTTCGTATTATGCTTGGGCTTGCTATTGACAATTTTATCATCTTTTCTTTTACCTTATTTTATTATTTCTATGCACAGTTCAGGATTTGATATGGACTTTTATTTCATTTTCAGGCTGTTCTCTAAACTATTCATTGTTTCACTTTATATTGTTATATTTCATTTGATATTGGTTTTTTTTATCAAAAAAAGAGCAATACTGTTATTGTTAAATATATTTCTACCCATCATAAGTCATTATCGTTTTTTGTATTTTTTGCCCTATAGTTTTCCTGTTCAGATTCTACTATTTGAAAATTATTATAAAGTAGAAACGGGTAAATATGCTGATTTATGGGGCTGGTTCGAGATAATAAGCATTTCCCTTACCCTTTCAATCGGCTATGCCATTTACTATGGATACCAAAAATTAGAAGAAAATTAATTATAATTTTATGTTACATACAAAATACACCACCTATCTATATAAAGATATTCCTTTGGCTTATCTTTTAAGTTTCATCTTGTTCATTTTTTGGGGAATCTACTACCTAAGTGAGTTTTTGATTCTGACAGAAGCCTATTATATTCGTTTAGATTCTGCTTATCTAACCTTAGACAAAGCAACAGAAATAGCCAAAAAGACTAAAGGATTTGCTACGATGAAATTAGTATTCTTATTTTTTATTCCTCTGTTGTACACCTCATTCACTGCTTCTTGCCTATTCACTGCATTTTCTACTATTAAATCTCCTATCAATTATCAAGAGTTATTCAAAATTTCTACTATTGCCTATTCAATATTCTTCATTCCTCATATCATCAAATTTCTCTATTTCTTGTCATTGAGCCAAGATTTCACGCTCACTGAATATAATAATTTTATATTTGGCTCTTTTATGCCTCTCTACAACCCTGAAACAGATGCCTACTGGATAAAAGCGTTATTCGAATCTTTTACTTTATTCGAATTGTTATATTGGCTTATGCTTGTTTTTGGCATTCAATTGCATACTGGTTTTGATTTTGAAAAATCATTCAAAATAGTATTCTTAAGCTATGTTTTGGGGCTTATTTTATTTATCACAATTAAGATTTTTTTCATTTTAACCTACTTTAATATTTAGAAATGAATCAAAAACAAATCTTTATTGGGGCAATTTTTCTAAAAACACCTAATTTTAAGTATAAAACCAGCAAGATATTCTATATTTTAGTGTTATATTTGTAAAACACAAATAATATTCATTCAATATAACCCCTATCTAATTTTATGAATCAGTTATCAGTCAAAAAAAAGTTAGCCCAAATGCTTTGTCGACAAATAAAGCGTAAATTGAAAGAAATAGGTACAAATGATTATTATTCACTCTTAGAAAATAGTGATGTTTGGACTGAAAGACATTATCAATTAGCAAGCGATTTGGTGGAAGTTAGTCAGTCTTCCCTTCGTAGAATATACCAACCTGAAAACTACGCCCATAACAATTTTAATAAACGTACAAAAGAGAAATTTTGTGCATTTTTGGGTTATGAAATTTGGGACGATTTGATACAAATTATAGAGGAAGAAATTATAGAGGAAGAAATCCAAAGGAGGCAATATCTTTCTATAAACTCCTGAATATTTGCGTACGCTTACCCCCGATTAAATAAAATTCTGTCTGTATAATCGTTCCAAGTTACAGTGCCTTCCAATTCTTTTATGAGCGCAATGAGTATTTTAGCAAAGATAAATCCATTTACATAGAAAGATTCTTCTAAAAATCCTAAGCGGATATTGATTTGATACTCTGTCATTTGCCTTGCTTCGATGGTGATTTTCGCGTCTTTTTTTTGATAACGTTTAAAGTTTTCAAACTCATTGTATATTTCCTCCACAAGCCAACGGTCTTCTGTGGTGTAGCCTTCTACTTTTGTAAAAGATGCGATAAATGCTTCTTTATTAGCGGCAATATAAATGTTATTCGCAATATTGGTTAAAAAATCTTTTGCCATTTCAAAAAAATCTATGTGATAAAAAACCGAAAAAATGACACATTCGTAGGGTGGCAAAACCATCTCGCTTTTGTAACTGCTATCTTTGGCATAGGTTCTTATGAGCATAAGATTGTCTTTGCATATCAATTCTATAGGTTGCTTTACAGCCAGTTTTACTGTTATTTCCCAGCTTTCATTCCAAATATCTTCCCAATGCGGTTCTGAGGAATATTCCTCATCAAAATAATTGGTAAGGACAGGTTTTATGCGCCAAGAATCGAAAGCTACTCCATACAGTTTCCAATCTTTGAGCATTGTTTCTATCATTTCGGCAGTTCCAACGTTTATCATTCGTATTTGCATACGCGAAGCAATGAAGCTAAACTCGTGGTTAAGTTCATCAAAAAAGGGATTCCAAAGTATAAAATTCTCCACTGTTTTGCGATTTTAATTGTTAGAAGAAACTAAAATTTATTCTTTCGATTCTCCAAATCCCATCTATCTAAGGGCTCACTGCTCGAGATGGCATCATCAATGGCTTTTATTAGTTTATCAAGGTCTTGCGTTTCTTGTTGCAAAAGAGTAAGTATGTTTTGCTTTTCCTCTTCTGATTCATACAAAGGAAATAGGTTGCAAAGCCCAAGCAATCTTGCTACTGGTGCCCTCAATTTGTGCGCATTGATGAAGGCATATTCCTTTAACATTTCATTTTTTTGGACTATCTCGTTTGTTCTTACTTCTACAATTTGCTCCAAATTTTCGTTTATGCGTTGTATTTCCTGATTGGCATATTCTAAATGATAGGCTTGTTGGGTAATTTCCTCGTTTTGCGCTTCCAATTCATCATTATTTTGTTTTATCAATCTATTAACTTTTGATAAATCTTTGTTATATCTTGTTTTTTGGAAAAGAATAAAACCTACCAATATCAATGTGCTGATAAGAAAAATAATAATTAAACCCAATACAAGTATATTTCTTTCATTAAGGCTTGCCTCTTTTTTGAACAGTGATTCTCGCAAAGCCGCTTTTTCTTCTTGGCTTTTTAGCCTTGCTTTCGTTTCTTTTTTATAAATTTCTTTGCTGCTTTGCTCATTATAGCGTTTGGCATAGCGAGTTTGGTAAATTTGGGCATATTTAAAGGCTTTTTGATAGTCTGATTGGTGTTTATAGGTAAACATCAATATTTTGCTCACTTCTAACACCAAAGCATTGTTAAAACTATTTTCATCAAGTTTTTGAATATTTTCCTCAACTACCAAAATAACCCGATGCGCTGCTAAGGTATCTTTCAGATGCAATAATACTTTTGCTTTTTGTATCATTTGTTGATTTTGCTGCGATAAGGGTATGTTTATCTGCAATGAACTCATTTTCTCTATCACTTCGAGCGATTTTTCATAGTACTGATTTTCGGCGTATGCATTTGCTAAGGAATTGTAATAGGAAGAAATTTGGTGTGGCTCTGAAATATTTTCAATGATGCGCTCTGCTTTTTTTAAAAGATGCAATGCTTCTTCTAAATGCTTCGCTCCTAACAAACATTCTGCTTCATTCATTATGGAAAGCAACTTTTCTTTATGGAATCCGACTTTATCAGCAAATACAGAGTTTTTTCTAAAAATAGGAATGGCTTCTTCATAGAATCCGATGGAAAGATAAATATGTCCAATATTGTTATAAAGTCCCCAAGTTTCGCGAGGGTTGCCCTTCAAATCTGTTTCCTTTTTCAAAGTAAGCAATAAGTCTAAGGCTTCGCCATAATTGCCTTTGTCCATTTGCAAATAAGATAGATAGTTGGTTGCTTTAAATTTTCCCCCAAAATAGCCTATTTTGGTTGCCTTCTTTTGGGCTTTTTCAAAAAAAATGAATGCAGAATCAGGTTTGAAAACAATGTTTTTGTAATAAAATCCTTGCTCTATCCAAAGATTTACTTCGTCTTCTTCTGAGGAAGGGTATTGATAAAGATGTTCTAAGGTTTTATGAAGATATATGTAGTAGTTTTTGGGGTCTATTTGTCGATTGGATATTTCTACTAACAAGATAGCATATTTGGCTGCCCAAGCTGAATTTTTTTTTTGCTCTGCCTCTTCTAACAATTTGATAACCTTTGGTTTAGCTAATTTTGGATTGGTTATTATTTCTTCTTTTAATTCCTCATATATTTTCTGATTGGATTGATTTTGTGCTTTTAATGGGGCAGCAAAAACTATCAATATAACATAGGTTATTATAGCAATTCTAAAACAAGAGTAATTTTGTTGATTATCGCAAAAATAAAGCATCATTTAATAAATATATTTAGGGCAAAGCAAATATACCAAAAAGTACCCAAATGAATTTAGTTCGATTCAAAAATAAAATGAAAAACGGTAGCTGATTTACTCCATAGAGTTTTTTTATTTTTATGCTAAAAAGATGTATTTTTGTACGATTTACGAACTTCTCACCAGATAAAAGCAAGTATGTATCGTCTCCTGTTTTTTATTTTGATAAATATATTTGTTCAATACACATTATTAGCACAAAATACTGTGATTACTATAAAAAATGACCAAAATATACTATTGATAGGAAAACAAATACAATTTTTAGAAGACAAAACCAATCAACTTACGATTGAGCAAATTCAACAACCTATCTATCAACAAAAATTCCAAATCAACAAAAAAGATATTTTTCATCAACCTGCCTCGCGTTCTACCTATTGGTTCAAATTAGTGATAGCCAATCATACACAGAAAAAAATTTGGTTAGACATAGAAAGTATTGCCCCTTGGTATTTGGATTTGTATGCAATGGACAGTACCCAAAAATACCGAAAAATAGTTGAAACAGGTTCTTTGCGTGCCTATAACACACGCGCCTACCCTACTAATACATTTTGGCTTCCTTTGAACCCCGCAGGCAATAAAAACGAAACGACTTACTATTTTTCTATAGCAAGCGAACGTATTTTAGAATTACCTATGCTTCTGGCTCCTATTGATGTTTTGTTAGAGCATAAAATGAGTGAACACGTCATAGTAGCTATTTTCACAGGTATTGTTTTGGTGATGTTTTTTTACAATCTATTTCTATTTATCACCGTCCGCGATATTATATACTTGATTTATTTGGGTCATTTGCTTGGCTCTACTATGGCTGTGTTATATATCAATAACTACCCCCCTTTCAGTTTTTTATCGTTCATACCTCAATATGTTTGGCATACGCATCAATATGTTTGGTTCGCTTTGAACAGTTTATTTGCGGCATTGTTTGTAACTTACTTTTTAGATTTGCGCAAAAACGCGCCCTTTCTTTTTTACCTTTTGTATTTATTTGTTTTTCTGAATTGTATATTGCTTCCCCTGCTCAATATTTTCTTTTTCAGTGTAGTAGATTTGAACAAGATAGAGCTCATCACAAGCCCTGCCGTCTTTTTGATTTGTTTGATCATAGGTATTAGGCTATACATCAAAAAAGTAAAAAATGCTATTTTTTATCTTTTAGGTTGGATATTTGGCATATTAGCAGTTGTCATACACATACTTTTATTACAAGAGATTTTTGCTTCTAATCTTTTTACGGAGCACGTTTTACTTTTCGGAGCGGCAATGGAAATGTCATTGTTTTCTATTGCTTTGGGCAACCGCATCAATGTATTGAAGGAATCTAATACCATCATTTCTATAGAAAAAGATTTTTTAGACAAATTGAACAAAAATTTATTAAACCAACAAGCAGAAATACAGTCTAAAAATGAAGCATTGAGCCTTAGTAACAAAACTAAAGACAAACTTTTTTCTATCATTGGGCACGATTTGCGCGCGCCTATTGGTTCTCTCAAAGGCTTGTTGTATTTATTATCTAGTGAGTCCATTTCGAAAGACGAATTTTTAGCACTTTCTGAACGACTAAAACAAAGTGTAGAAATAGTGCATAACACTTTAGATAATTTATTGCTTTGGGCAAGTAGCCAAATGGGGGGCATTACCTACAAACCTTCTCTACTGAATTTAAAAGCCATTGTGGAGGAAAAAATAGCCCTTTATAATGAGTTAGTGAATGCTAAGAAAATACGAATCATAGATGAAGTAAAGGACGATATAAGCGTATGGGCTGATGAAAACCAACTAAAAATTATTTTGCACAATCTTATCAACAATGCCATCAAATTTACGCTAACCAATGGCAGTATCTGTATAAAGGCTGAAAAGGTAGAAGATTTTTGCGCCATATCAGTAATAGATACAGGGATAGGTATGAACGAGGAGCAAGTTAAGCATTTGTTTAATAAGTCAACTCACACGAGTACTCAAGGCACAGCAGGCGAAAAAGGGATAGGTTTGGGCTTAATTTTGTGCCAAGAAATGGTAGAAAAAAATGGCGGAACAATACAAGTTACAAGCAAAGTAAATGGCGGAACAAATATCACATTTACAGTGCCTTTTGGCGCATAAAATTACTCCCAAGTGCTTAACTTATTTCCCAATACGGCTTTGATTTCTTCTTCATTTTTAACAATACCTGTGCTCATACTGAGGCGTTCTAATTTTTTAAGTTTGATGTCTAAGTATTGCAAATTATCGAGCTCAAAAAGTTCATCAGGCAGTTGTTCTATGTGGTTTTTTCTGAAAGAGATTTCTGCGAGGTTTTTTAGATTTTTAATCTGAGGGCTGATATGTGTAATTGTGTTGTCGTTCATCCAAAAGCGTTCTAAAAGAGGCAGCGCATAAAGTCCTTTCGGAATGTTTGGTAAATGCAGGTGTTTCAGTTCTAACCAAGCCATTTTTTTGAATTGGCTTATCCAATCAGGGATATGTGTGAGCGGGTTACTTCCCAAATAAAGGGTATCCAGATTTTCCATTTTAGACAAACTAATGGGTAAATAGTGCAGATGATTTGCCATAAGATTGAGAAATCTAAGCCCTTTGAGATTGTCGGGTACAATTTCGCACTCAATACCATCAAGGCTTAGGTTGTGTAGCGATTGCATTTTTTTCAGGCTATCAGGAATTTGTTTGAATGGATTATCCCCTGCGTACAAATACTTTAGTTGTGTGAGTTGGTTGAGGTCTTCGGGCAGGGTATTGAGTTGGTTGTTATCGGCATAGAATCCTACTAAGTTTTTCAGCCTTGAAAAGTTTTTAGGCAATGTTTGTAAATGATTGTTGCTGATACTCAAATAATCAAGATTTTTCAACAAATATATGTTTTCGGGCAGTGAGTCTATGTTTTTAGATATCAAATTCAGTTCTTTTACCGCTGTAAATCCCTTTTTCCAAACATCTAACTTACTGTATTTTATCAGAAATAATATCAGTTCCTCACTTTCGGAAAGCGAAGCTCCAAAGTATTTTATCCATTCCTTCTGATGATTTTTGGCTAATTGCAAAGCCAAACGCACATTCGCTTCATCTTCGGAATGGATAAGTGTAAGCAGGTTTTCAAATTCGGGGGTCATTAAATCTTGTTTAGGTGATAAATCAAGCCTTATAGTTTATGTATCCAATTCAGATACACTTCCCAATCAGCTTTATGTAGATTATTAAGTGTCAGGCTGCCACCCAGAGCAAGGGGAAGTTTCAAAGCATAACATTCGTGGGCTTGCAATGCCCCTAAGGTTTGCAGAGCTTGTTTGAACAATTGCCAATGAAACACTTCGTCAAGATAGTCTTCATCGCACAATAGTCCGTCAAAAAGGATATTCAAACGGCGTGGCAGTTGAATGATTTCTTGCGAAACAATATCTATATACCTCATCTCCTCACCGTTCCAAGCGAAAAGATTTCCAAAGGCTGTTCTCATAAAAACATAGTTCTGATGGGTAGAGCCTTGAAAAACGTCCTCTATAAATGTCCAGTACCAAGCAGGATTGACCGTCCACAAAAAACCTTTACCATAACTACACCAACCTGCTTCTTTCCAATCTGTTATTATATCGGGAGGCAGTTTTTCAGTATAAAACTCAATAATAATCGGCTCTATAGAAGTTTGGCAGCTTCTTTCAAATTTCTGGCTAAAAAGAGGGAACTGTTTCATATTGAATGTACTCTTAAGTATCTAAACAAATGCTATTCCAATCCACATCAGGGTGAGTGAGCCATTCCAAAGCCTTGCGTCTTTCTATAATAACTGAGCGTTGAATGGGCAAAATACCCTTATCTGTTGTATCATGTTTGAGATGCCAATGAAAACAATAATAAAAATCTAAATATCTCGAAATTTGTTCTGTTACTTTCAAAATAATGCTATTGATGAAGGCATCTTGTGGCTTTTCAGGCGGAATGAAGGCATAATAATTGGCAAAATCACATTCAGTAAAATCCTCATACAAATTTTCGTGTACGATAGATGCCATACCCAAAAACATTTTGATGGATTCTTTACACCAAGAAAAATCAATCAGATTTTGGTCGGTAATCATGCCTTTTTGGAAACACAAAACCTCTTGATGAGTGAGGTAAGGGATAAGTTGAAGTTGCTGAATGATTTGATAAAAAAATGAGTGGGATTCTTTTCCACGCAAGTAGAGTGCATAGCAGAGATGTAAAATATTGATTCTGTTTGCTACGTCAATTTTGGGTCTGATTTGTAGGTTATCCTCAAGCATTGGCAATGGAATATGCTTGCTTAGTCCGAGCTTTTTTAATTGAGATAGTGTATTTTGTCTGATTTTTTGCATTTCTTACTTTTCAAGAATAAAATCTTCCATCATTTCAACATCGTGCCAAGGTTTTTCAAAACGTTCTGCGGCAACAAAACTACCGAAGTTGTCGAATGCAAAAATATCCTGCCCTCCTGTTTGTATCCAAACACGTTTCCCGTGCTGATGTGTACGCCAAGAGTCATTACTGAGTTCAAAGCGTTGGACAATTTTCCAAGCTCCATCCTCCCTTATGATTGCAAAGCATACATATTGGGTGAAAGTCCATACATAGGCTAAAAACACCTCACCATAGGTATCGTGCTGATATTGGCTGATTTTTGCAAGATGTTTTGGTACAGACGTTTGCTTTTTTGAATAATGCTCCAAAGATTCAAGTTCAGTCTGAGGCAGTATTCCAAATGTATTGTGTAATTCATTCACACAAAAACTGTTCAATTGCTGCAAGGTACTGCGCATTTTCCCCAAATCTGGGAAATTTTGGGCATTCTTCGCATCAGCCTCAGCCTGCAAAAACGCTTCTACAAAGGTTTTGATTTCTGTGAACATAAACAGTTAGTTTTCTTTACTCATTTGATACGCATAAAAATCCCTCGCTTCTTTTTGTGAAATTTCTTCTACATCGGGATTATCTGCGATTGTTTTCATCAATGCGAGCAGGTTTTCATACTTTGATGAATTTTCATCAGTAACATTCAATATCCTGTTAAGCATAAAAACAGTCATTGGTGTTGGCTTACGTGCCAAAGAGTCCAATAAGGCAACTTCATAATCTTGTTTTTCCAAGAAGTGTACCACAGGAAAGGGCGTGCCCGCTTCCATTGTCGGGTATTTTTCTATCAATTCAAACAAAGGTATTATAAACTGTTCGGGATTATCGCTTGCCAATAAATCCTGCTTCAGTTCATACAATACTTTCACATTGTCCGATTCGTACTTTTGAGGTACAAAGTGATAGATGCGGTCTAATAGGTTTTGTGTTGTCATATTTTTATAAAACAATTATTAAATCTGAGCAAGCAATGTAAGATATTCTCTGATGTTTGTTTTGATCAGATATTCTGAGGTGTAATCCCCACCCAAAGCAGGCAATGGGGCGAAGCCATAGCATTCGTCTTTGGTGAACAATCCTAATTTCTTGATTGCCTTTTTATGCAAGGGCTCCCATAACACATTTTTTCTGTAATCTTTGCTTACAAATCCGGAGTCAAACAAAGTTTCAAATGTTCCCGTCATTTTCCTAATTTTTTTAGTGTAAATATTCAATTTTAAAATACTAATCTTCTATCCATTGAATAAAATCCGCTTTTTCTTGATGTTTAAAGAAATAATGCAGTGCTTCATAAGCGATTGAAGTTGGATAACAAAAAGCCAAAGGATACACGTCCGATTGCCCATTCGATAGCACGAAATCCAGAGTTTCAATATTTTTTTGATTTTCAGGATTTTCCGAATGAAATGATTTTGAAACATTATCTTCAAAAAAACAAAGCCAAGCCCAATTATCGTTTTTTAGCAAAGAAATACTTATTTTACCCTCATAATCAAGCCGAATTTCTGAATACTGATGGTGATTATATGCTGCTAAATAACTTTCCAACTCGGTTAGATTTTTAGCTGTGAAATCTTGATTATCAATTTTTAATCTCATTATTTTTTAATTCCTTACAGAGTTCTTCTATTTTTTCTATTGCTAAATCTGTTATTTGAACAAAAAATCATAGGTTGAACCCACATTGGTTAATTTTTTTACAATTTTCATTGGAGGTTTCAAATTTTGCTTTGTCCATGATTGACTGTTGTTAAGTTTTCTAAAAAATCTGTAAAACTGTCTGCCACTTTCACAAAAGGTACTCTCCTTAATTCTTCTTCAATTTGCTTGCCCAAAGCAGTCCGCTTGTCAATCTGCGTTGGGTCTGTGAGTCCGTATTTTTTGAGAATGGCTTGTTCCTTATCGGCATAATACGTGCCATGAAACTTGGCGGGATAATACCACATATTATAGTAATAATAGATACTTCCGTAGTCTTCTTCAGCCAATGATATACAAAGTAAATCTCCTGCCTGGATGTCCCCACATTGACCAATAGATATCAGCTTATCGGGTAGCACATTAAAATCGTGTTTGGAATATTCGTTGGCTGCAATGATTTCACCAAGCTCCTTCTGCCATTTATTGAGTTGTTCGACTTTCATTGTTGTCTCTCTCCAAAATCCGCAAAACATTACTATGGCAGGTTGCACAGGTCTATTGTTATCTCTTACCCAAAACAAGGGCGTTTCAAAATAGACCTTTTTCATTCTTTCCCATTCTTCTTCATCTTCAAATCTATAACCAGATTCTATAATGTCTATGTCTCCATGACTAACATAGCCTCCGTTATTTGCCAACAAAAATTGCTTGTAGTCTTGGGGCAGTGCAGGATAGTCGAATTTTTCTGACAAGGCGGCTTCCAAATGCAGCAAGTCATTTTCAGTCAGTTTTGGAAAGGAATGTTTGAGGGTGAATGAAAGGGTCATCAGTATAAATTTTTAGATTTAAATCTGTTTTATGGACATTTTTCTAATTCAAAATCATCTTAATCAGAACCCTCAGTTATTGATTTATGCTTAAAATATGTCAGTATCATAAGCATCTCCAAGGCTTTGAAAATCATTCTCAAGCCAAAAAAAATTTTCTTTTTGCTTTAAGATAGATACAATGAGTTCTGTAAAATTCAAAGCAATAACAGAACAACTCCCAACTACTGCGTGTCTATCCCAAAAAGAATCGTAACATTTACCTAATCTGTTTTTATTCAAATCAATTGTAATATATTGCGAATTTTGGGCTTTTCCAATGATGAACCAATCAAAGCTTATGTCATTTTCGTAGGATTGACCAACTATAATTGGATTGGCTCTTACAATAGTATCAAATGGAACTATATCCAGACGGTAAGGAGAATTAATCCAAAGAGAGATACCCCCACAAAGTTGGTAAAACTGAAACATATCTTCAGGAATTACTATGCCATTGATGTCGGCGTTTACTGTTTGAGGAGGAAGGACTATATGTTCAGATTTCATTATAATTTCTTTTATGATTTGTATTATGTTTGGTTGCATACTATTGAATTAAACTTTTTCTAAAAGGTGAACAATTCCGTAAAAATCTGCATTGCCTAAGAAAGTATTGGTTCTTGATTCATCAAAATAGATGGTTTTCACTTCATACATTCCTTGTTCAATAGACAGCTCAATCTTTTGCTCTTCATCAAGATAAAAATGAATGGCACAAGCGTCAAACAATACATACTCCCTTTCTTTCAAATCAAGTATTCCGTTGCTTTGCCAACCTGCAAGCCTGTTGAGCTGTTCGGGTACAAGCAAGTCTTGAATGCCGTTATCTCTGTTGGAGTTTCTGACGATAAAAAACTTTTGACTGCTTTCCTGCACGATGGTTGTGAGAATTTTTGGGTCTCCCCACAAGGTAATGGCAAGGTGCTGCAAAGCTTGAAACTCAAAAAAGGCAATATCTTGCCCTTTGTGATTGCCACAGACGGTGCATACTTTTGCATAATCAGAGGTTTCAGGGTTATTCCATTCATCTCCGTCTTCCAAATCTACCAAATCTCCCGCCTCGATGGACTTAACCGAAAAACAGCCGCTCCAAAAGGGCAGTAATCTTTTGGGCAATAAAATCATCGGGCCGCCTGTGGTGTCTATCCAGTGTTGCATTAGGGAAGTAGTTGTTTTAATAAACTAAAATCTTCTTTTTCTAATTGATACTTTGCCTTTTCTTCCTCATTGAGTGAATTTACAAAGTTTTGCAAATGCTCAATTCCTTTCAGTATCTCCGTTTTGGCATCTTTAGCGACTGCTTTGCGATAATTGCCTTCATAAATAGCTACTAATAAGTGAAAAATAGCTTTTTGCAGATTTGCTTTGTGTTGGAACAAATCCGATAAAAAAGGTATGGCGTAAGCCGTTGCTTCGTAAATAGTGCCTTGGTGATAAATATTGCTCCATAATTCCTGCATACAGTCTTGTAACTCCTTTTCATCTTCCAAAAGGTAGAGGTCTTCTAATATTTCGGGTACATCTTCGGCACTGCCATAAGCATGGCTCAGTTGCTCCCAACCAATGTTTTTTAGCTCTGAAAGTAGATTTTGCATAAGTGTTTTTGTTATGAATTTACTAAATCGTTCCAAAAAGGATTGTCCCAATAATAAACACAAGCATGTTTTGAGCGTATGTATTTCTTAATATATGGCTTGACAGCTTGCAAGAGCGAGGCATCTTTATTTGCATTTGCAAAAATACCGAAACAATCATCCACGATTGTATTCACATCTTCATTGTCTGAATATAAGCCCTTCATCCATTTTTTGAGGTATTTTTCTTCGCCTGTGATGCGGTACAAAGCAAAAGCGGCAGCGGTTTTGAGTGCTTCGCTTGCTTTCACGCCTGTATATCCCGGTTGCTTGTGGTCATAAGTTACAAAAGCACCGTTGATAATTCTTTGTAAGGCATTAATACAAACTCTATTTTGAGGAGCGATTCTGCCAATAGCGATGGCTGCACTCCTTGCCCTTCCCTCATAGCCTAAATAAGCCAAATTGGGCAATAAAGCATCTATGGCACGCTCATCGCCTATTTGCCCCAAGGCTCTTGCAGAATAGCCTTTAATGTCTGCATTATGAGAGGAAAGACATTCTGTCAAACCTGGTACGGCAAGTTTTGCTAAAGGAGAATGACAAGCAATTCGCTCTAATACTTCTGCCGAACGCCAAGCAATGTTATTATCATCTCCTTGCAAACCCACTACAAGATTCCAGATATGGTCTTCCAATAATTGACTGTTTTGTGGCTCTGCCAAAGTGCGGATGTGCTCATCTGTAAAAGTCCGTAAAAACTTGTCCCACACTTCTCTGTCTTCTTCAAGACGTTCGCCATAATAGGCATCATAAGCCGTAGTCCCCCAAGAGTCGCCTTCCTGCCAATGGCTTATCCATTTTTTGTCAGTTACGGTGAGTTCAAAAAGAATTTGGGGAAGTTTTTTCTCATCTTTCCATTTGCCGTTTTTACAATAATAAAAAGTGTGCTTCAAGATGCTGGGATAGTTTTTGGTTTCTACAACTTTGACGGATTTCACAAAATCACAGGATTTCATAAAAAGTATGTATTCTTCAAAATCGCAACTGAAATGAGTGTCATTTGCATCTTGGGCATTTTTTATATATTCAGTTAAATATTCTTCTACCGCCGATTTCTCGTGGCGGATGCTCCAATCAGACATAACCCTTACAAAAAAATCCTTGCTTGCGGGTATGCCCACAAAATCACCATACACATTAAAAATTCTGAGTTGAACTTTGGTATCTTTGATTTTCTCAATGCGAACGCCGTATAGGTCTGTGGACATAGTTTTCTCAGTTTATTGCCTAAAATTGCTCCAAATTCTATTTTTTATGTCTTTCATTCTCCTTATCAAAGGCTTGACGCGAAGCAATGGCTACTTCTTGCGGATGTTTTTGCAGCCAATCCTGAAATTGGAAAAAATCCTCCGGAAAAGGGAAACCAAAAAGATTTTGGAGCTTAAGTTGGGGTTGGGTTTTCATGATATGAGTTTCTTTTTTTGAGCAAATTATCATCACAATGTTGAATAATTAATGACTTCCCTCTCATAAGAAGCCTCTACAATAGGATTTTCTCCTTCCTGAGCATAATAACCTGCTTTTGTAACTTTCAAAACTTGAAATGAGCCACTGAGTTTTCTTTTTGCGACCTCTTCCTCCTGAAAAATAACGCTGACTCTCACCTTTTTCTCCTCCTGAGCACCTTGGTAGGATTGCTCCACTTTTGCCACTACGTACCAAATAATGCTGTCTTTTTGTGGCTTTGGAGTAGCTAACAATTTAAGCAATGCCCCTGTTTCTACTTCGGTGCGCACCCTGATAGAAAAATTTTCTTGGCAACTGTGGCATTGATGTATTTTATCGCTTTCCTGCCATTGATAATCGCCTCCAGTAGGCGGAAGCGAATGTATCGCATTGGCGGTGGCTTGTGTTTTTGTATTGCAATAAGGACAAAGAAATGTAAACATAAGTACTCCTTTTTTTTGTACCCACAAGGTTTTATAGAAAATCAAATATACTAATTTTCCAAAGAAATAAGTAATTTTTGAGCCCTTAAAAATACTCATAAAATCAATCAAAATGGTTTTTATGAAAAAGAAAAAAAATACACTTTCGCAAATCATAGCAGCAGTCTTGTTAATAGGCTTGGGCTTAATAGTAGGCAATCAGGTAGGGACTTGGTTCAGATCCCTATTGCGCTTTTTGCCCTCTTTTTCGTATTGGCATGGCACGAATTAGGGCACGTATTGGCGGGGCTTTCGGTCGGTTTTGAGTTCCGAATGTACACCGTAGGGGCTTTGATGATAGAAAAAGAAGAAGGGAGATTGCGCCTTAAATGGAATCGAAATTTGAATCTTTTTGGAGGGGTTGCTCTTTGTTTGCCACGCACCACAGAAAACCTCATTCGCCGTTTTATGACCTTTGTCGCGGGCGGTCCTTTGTCAAGTCTGTTGCTCAGTATTTTGGCAGCAGTGGTATTTTGGCTTATCCCTACTGAACCTTTTCAAGGGCTTAATTTCAGCCTTTCCATCTTCCACCTCATTTGTGCACTTTTTTCATTTGCCATTTTTTTGGTTACCATTATCCCTATGCAAGCAGGTGGTTTTTATACTGATGGCGGGCGTTTGCTGAACCTTAGCAAAGGAGGCAATCAGGCAACTTTAGAAACCGTTTTGTTGCAAGCAAGCACTACCCTCATGAGCGGAGAACGCCCCGCAAAACTCAGCGAAACGATGCTTTTGGAAGCCCTCGATTTACCCATAGAAACGCCTTTCAAAGCCTATTTGCATAGCATGTTGCATTATCATTATTTAGACTGTGGAAAAACAGACGAAGCCGCCGAACAATTGGCAAAATACGAAAGCTATCTTGCACACATTCCTTCGGGCTATCAGGCTACAGTATGGCTCGATAAGGCGTATTTTGAGGCGTATTACCTACGCAATGCCGATGCTGCAAAAGGTAGTTTTGCAAAAGCTGAAATAGGCGCGGTCATTACACCCTCAAAGGTATTGCGCACAGAAGCCGCGATTGCACTTGCGGAAAACAACCCAGAAAAAGCCATGGAAAAAGCCCAAAAAGCACTCAACGCATTGCCCAAATCTATGGACAAAGGCTCTGCCAAAGCCGAAAAAGAATGGCTGGAAAAAATAATAAACGAAGCGCAAAACAAAACATAATGAACAATGAAAACCCTGCTTATGAAAAAATAACCCAACATACTAAAAATTGGGGCTTGGAAGAAAAACAACTCCAAGAACTCCAAAAAATGACTTGGGTAGTAAGCGAAAAAATACACGGTGCTAATTTTAGTTTTGTATTCGAGGGGCATCAACTTTTTTTTGCGAAGCGAAAAGCCTACCTGCAATGGAAAGACGATTTTTTTGGCTTTCAGGAGGTAGTGAGGCAATTGGAAGAAAAACTGATGCTTTTTTTTGAGCAGTTGTCCTTGCACTACACCGCCAAACAATACATACTCTATGGAGAATTGTGTGGCGGTGCTTACCCTCACCCCGAAGTAGTGCCTAATGAAAAAGTACAAGCCATACAAACAGGTATTTACTACCACCCCGATATTCTTTTTTTCGCATTCGATGTGGCTTTGGTGCAAGAAAATGGGCAAAAAACCTACCTTGACCACCCTACGATGATCGAATGGCTCAATGCATTTCAACTAAGGCACGCGCCTGTATTGAAGGTAGGCAAATGGCAGGAAGTACTCTCTTTCGATACCAGAATTGACTCTGCCCTGCCCGCACTTTTGGGCTTGCCTGCCTTGCCTCAAAACCTCATAGAAGGCATCGTAGTAAAACCTTGGATACACAGCACTGCCAAAACGCTGACTTTCAGACCAATACTAAAAATTAAGAATGTAGAATTTGAGGAGGAGGAAAAATTTCATCAGGCAGAAAAATGGACAGCCCATACAA
The DNA here is from genome assembly GCA_004293905.1 of Cytophagales bacterium. Classification (GTDB taxonomy): domain Bacteria; phylum Bacteroidota; class Bacteroidia; order Cytophagales; family Microscillaceae; genus RDZE01. The sequence goes on from RDZE01000025.1 coordinate 109,658, forward strand.
CGAACTTCCCGAATAGTTTTAGTGAAAGTTTAGCCCCTTTTGTAGAAACACTTACAAACGCCGCCAATACTAACCGCCTACAAAGTGCTGTTTCTAAGGTAGGCGCGCCCAACCCCTACGATAGCCAAAGAATGGAAGCAATCAGGACAGAAATGCGCAACGACATACTGCAAGATTTTGAAGAAAACTTTCCGCAATGGATTGGTAGCCTTAGTTCCAAAGAACAACAATGGATTTTGGACAGACTCAATGCCAAAATTAATTGGCTTTTGCACACAATTTGAACAGAATTTTAGGCACTCACTCAAAAAAAACTGAAAAACATGCACCTTTGCAAGAAAATTGCAGTTAAAAGATAGTAAATTAAAAATATTATTGCCATCATTTTTTTCATACAATATCTGATATGACAAATGCTTTTTTAGAGTTATTAAAAATAGGCGTATTAGAAAATGACCACATAGAAGTAAAGTTACAAAAACAATTTTTGGTTTTTTTGGCTATTTTTATGAGTATGGGGGGCATAGTATGGGGAAGCATTGGTTTTGCATTTGGCTTGTATTTGCAAGCAACCATACCCTATGGCTACACAGTTATCAGCATTTTCAACTTGTGGTATTTTTATAAATCAAAGCATTTTTTCTTCGTAAAAACGCTCCAAACCTCTATCAGCCTATTATTGCCTTTTTTCTTCCAATGGTCTTTAGGCGGTTTTGCCCCTTCGGGCGCAATTATGTTTTGGGCTATTTTGGCTTTGCTGGCTTCTATCACTTTCCAAAGCAGTAGTACCTCTTTCTTTTGGTTGGCTTGCTTTTTAGCACTCACCATTTTTTCAGTCGTATTTGATGCCCAATTTTTTCAATGGAAACCCGCCATTTTACCTGCCTATTCTTTGATGTTTTTGGGCTTGAATATGAGCATCATACCCGCAATAGTTTTTGGGCTTATGCTCTACATAGTAAAAAAACAAGAAGCAACCCAATTGGCTTTACAAAAAACCCAAGAAGAAATCACTGCCCAAAACCAAGCACTCAATGTAGCCAACGAAAAGCTCAATAAATATGGCGAAGATTTGGAGAAGATAGTACAAGAGCGCACACAAAACCTAAAAGAAAGCGAGGAGAAACTCCAAGAAAATGTTATTGAATTGCGCCTTATACAGAAGTACTTAGAATCTAACAACCAAAAACAACAAATCTTGAATCAGATTTTGAGCAGCTCTTTGCAAGAACACGACGATTTAGACGATTTTTTATCCAAAGTAATCCAAGCCTTGAGCAGTATTACTTTTATGAAAATGCAGCCGGGTATTGGTATTTTTTTGCGCAAAAATGATGGCACTTATGAGTTGCGCGCGCAAAAATCACTCTCTCCGCAAATACAAAGTTTGTGCAAAAATATCAAAGAAGGGCAATGCCTTTGTGGATTGGCAGCGCAAACCAAAACCGTACAATACGCACATTGCATAGACGAACGCCATACGACTACCTTTGAGGGCATCAAAGAACATGGACATTATAACCTGCCTATCATGTTGGCTGACGAAGCTGTCGGTGTTTTGGTTGTGTATCTCGCACATGGGCATCAACGCAATGAGCAAGAAATAGAATTTTTGGAAACAGTTTGCTATATCATTGCAGATACGATAGCCAAAATAAATGCTCGAATACTGATAGAGGAACAAAACAACATCTTACAATCTTCCGAAGAAGAACTCAAGCAAAATTTAGAAGAACTACAAGCCACACAAGACCAACTGCAAAAGAATTTAGCCATAGTAGAAAGCCAACGCGATGAAATAGTTTCTTCCATTAACTATGCGCGCCGTATTCAAACGGCACTTTTGCCCAAAAGAGATAAAATACAACTACATATACCCGATTTATTGCTCTATTATGTGCCAAAAGACATCGTTTCGGGCGATTTTTATTGGTTCTCAAACCACCAAGCACTGCAAAATGAGGTGATTTTGGCGGTAGTAGATTGCACAGGGCATGGCGTTTCGGGGGCGTTTATGACGGTCATCAGCGAAAGTTTATTAGACCAAATCGTGAACAAAGACCAAATATTTTCGCCCGCCCAAATACTTACCGAGTTAGACAATCGTTTGCTAAAAACCCTCCAACAACAAACAAGAGGCAAAGACGCAGACAAAGTAAATGATGGTATGGATATTATCGTTTTGCGCCTGAACTTAGCAGAGCGCAAAGTGGTATTCGCTGGTGCAAAACGCCCTTTGTGGATTTTTGAGCAAAACAAAGAAGAAATAACGGAATACAAAGGCGATAAATTTCCTATTGGGAGTGGGCAGTTCGAGCAGAAAATATTTACTGAAAAAGCCATTGACCTGCAAGCAGGCGATATGATTTATGCATTTACTGATGGCTACGCTGACCAATTTGGCACAGAGGGCAAACTTACGGTGCGCAGATTCCGAAGTTTAATCAACGAAATATACACCTACCATGTGGCTGCCCAAGAAAAAATCTTAGATGCCCGCCTTATGCTTTGGAAAAGTACTGAAAAACAAACCGATGATGTATTGGTCTTGGGTGTAAAAGTGCCATAACGAGCCTTATTTCAATACTTTGAAGAGTACAATTAAAATCGTAACACCGTCATAGAGTAAGCGAAATTCTACAGCGTTTCAATCCTTTGAAGAGTACAATTAAAATCGATTATGAGCGATTATTTTCCTGGTTCAGAATAGTTTCAATCCTTTGAAGAGTACAATTAAAATTGTTGTTATTTACCACATTTGGCAGCGAAACCCCCGCGTTTCAATCCTTTGAAGAGTACAATTAAAATTAAAAAAGAAGCCGAAGAACTCCTAACCAAAGAAAAGTTTCAATCCTTTGAAGAGTACAATTAAAATAATTATCAACTTTTTGAAAAAGCAAAATAAAGAAGGTTTCAATCCTTTGAAGAGTACAATTAAAATCAGGCTACAGGGTTGAGGTATGTGTAAGCGTAGAGTTTCAATCCTTTGAAGAGTACAATTAAAATTTATACCCTTTGCAACGATACTAAGTATTCAGAAAGTTTCAATCCTTTGAAGAGTACAATTAAAATTTCGACCTAAAAAAGCTAACCGTGATTTAACTTTTTGGTTTCAATCCTTTGAATAGTACAATTAAAATGAGAACTGATTTAGCCAAACCGATAGAAAAAGTTAAAGTTTCAATCCTTTGAAGAGTACAATTAAAATTATAACTGTTGCTTAACAAAGATAAATGCAGTTATGTTTCAATCCTTTGAAGAGTACAATTAAAATAACGTTTGAAGTGGGGGGGAAAATACCTGCTGTAGTGTTTCAATCCTTTGAAGAGTACAATTAAAATAATTTCCTTTTTAAAAACCAATAAACAATTAATATAGTTTCAATCCTTTGAAGAGTACAATTAAAATCGGCACAACGACATTGCTTGTCGCGTTGGTTTCGGGTTTCAATCCTTTGAAGAGTACAATTAAAATAAAAATATGAAATACGAAAAATTAAAACAAATATGGTTTCAATCCTTTGAAGAGTACAATTAAAATTGGCTTGCCTTTCCAATTCTTTTTCCAAATACAAGGCGGTTTCAATCCTTTGAAGAGTACAATTAAAATAGTTGCGCCTGCGCCCAAATTCGTACTTGTATCCGGTTTCAATCCTTTGAAGAGTACAATTAAAATTTGGAGCAGGCAGTCGCCGCGCTCACTGCCAAAATGTTTCAATCCTTTGAAGAGTACAATTAAAATAGCAAGTTGGCGAGATTACCTTTCGCGCGATGTCCTAGTTTCAATCCTTTGAAGAGTACAATTAAAATAAGAAGGAAGTATTTCTCAAACCCAATTTAAAATAAGTTTCAATCCTTTGAAGAGTACAATTAAAATAGTGCCCAGAAAATACACTGCTGCAAAAAAATGATGTTTCAATCCTTTGAAGAGTACAATTAAAATAAAGAATTGCAAGAAACCCTTATCGCATTAGGCTAGTTTCAATCCTTTGAAGAGTACAATTAAAATGCAATGGGCATACCAAACCCAAAATACAATCAAAAGTTTCAATCCTTTGAAGAGTACAATTAAAATTATATTCCAAGAGTTTCGTTTGTCCGAACCCGAAGAGTTTCAATCCTTTGAAGAGTACAATTAAAATAAAATAACAACGGACGCGGGCACGGCTTGGCGGCAAGGTTTCAATCCTTTGAAGAGTACAATTAAAATAAGGCACAGTTACCCTCATAGCCTTTCAGTTCAAGCCGTTTCAATCCTTTGAAGAGTACAATTAAAATTGGTGGACGGTCTCTACACAATGCTCAAGAAACACGGTTTCAATCCTTTGAAGAGTACAATTAAAATACACCTGCAAAGTCGCCTGCCTTGTCGTAGTATTTGTTTCAATCCTTTGAAGAGTACAATTAAAATTAGTTTGAGAGCCATAAGGGGCTATTTCACAAACGAGTTTCAATCCTTTGAAGAGTACAATTAAAATTGTGGTTGATGTTACCACCACACCAAACGATTTTATGTTTCAATCCTTTGAAGAGTACAATTAAAATTTTCATCAACGATGCCAGTTACAAATTCTCTCGTTGTTTCAATCCTTTGAAGAGTACAATTAAAATTCCCCGCGTTCTTTGGTTTTACTATCCATAAACACATTTCAATCCTTTGAAGAGTACAATTAAAATAGTAGCCCGCCGCGCCTGCAAAAGGTTCAATTATTGATTTCAATCCTTTGAAGAGTACAATTAAAATAGTTGCAAACCTCAAAAAGACTTGCAAAACTTAGTATATTTCAATCCTTTGAAGAGTACAATTAAAATATTGATTTACACTTTATTAGGTTGCAAGTGGTCAAGATTTCAATCCTTTGAAGAGTACAATTAAAATTTTGATAAGCCTCCTTATCAGTAAAAAGAGTAACGTCATTTCAATCCTTTGAAGAGTACAATTAAAATTGGGACGGAGGCGATTACGATACTTTGCGAAGGGCAAATTTCAATCCTTTGAAGAGTACAATTAAAATCTGCTTTGTCGGCATCGGATATCCACCAAACTTCCCATTTCAATCCTTTGAAGAGTACAATTAAAATCAGCTTCTCTTTTCGTTTCGTAGCTTGCTTCTGTTTTATTTCAATCCTTTGAAGAGTACAATTAAAATAAAAAAAGATTGGGACGAAGCCCTAATTTAGCTGAATTTCAATCCTTTGAAGAGTACAATTAAAATTTGAAATCGAATCTTTGGAAGACAAGAAAAAATACGAATTTCAATCCTTTGAAGAGTACAATTAAAATTGCTTCAGAGAGAGTAACCAAAATATTTTGCTCCGATTTCAATCCTTTGAAGAGTACAATTAAAATTATTTTTTTATTTTGTTTACTAAGTTTGAGATACTCATTTCAATCCTTTGAAGAGTACAATTAAAATAATATGAGCTTCTCAAGCTATTTGAGGCTATGAAAATTTCAATCCTTTGAAGAGTACAATTAAAATGGCAGACACGTTGTAAATTCAAAGGAAGTCCTACTTATTTCAATCCTTTGAAGAGTACAATTAAAATATACTGGGGTTCTCAGGCTACCAAGAGGAAGATTTCATTTCAATCCTTTGAAGAGTACAATTAAAATAAGTAAGGGACTATGTGGAGAAAAACGGCGGAGCTTAATTTCAATCCTTTGAAGAGTACAATTAAAATCGCGCTACTATTTCCCACACTACGCCGATACAGATATTTCAATCCTTTGAAGAGTACAATTAAAATAATGGCACCCCAAGAGGCTTCAAGGTATGGGAGAAGATTTCAATCCTTTGAAGAGTACAATTAAAATTATCAACAAATGATGATTATGAACTCGAATGGACTATTTCAATCCTTTGAAGAGTACAATTAAAATCCTGAATATTTCCTGCGGTAAAGCCTTTGTACCTTGATTTCAATCCTTTGAAGAGTACAATTAAAATTTGAAGGCGATTAGTAAAAATTGGTGCATTATTTCATTTCAATCCTTTGAAGAGTACAATTAAAATAACTACTTGGCTACCAACGTCCATCAGCGCGACAAATTTCAATCCTTTGAAGAGTACAATTAAAATACCCATTGGTGTTTGGCAACCAAATTATTTCTCTACATTTCAATCCTTTGAAGAGTACAATTAAAATAAGCAAAGACAAACGGCTATTTATCAACAGCCACACTATTTCAATCCTTTGAAGAGTACAATTAAAATGCTTGCGATAATTCTATCGCTTATCAGCTCCGTAGATTTCAATCCTTTGAAGAGTACAATTAAAATCGGTACAAATTGTATGCCCAAAAAGCCGAAGAAGAATTTCAATCCTTTGAAGAGTACAATTAAAATTGGGCGCAGGCGCAACTTTTACGGGCACCTCGCGCGAATTTCAATCCTTTGAAGAGTACAATTAAAATTCTTGTTGCTTTTTTTGCATCTCTTCGGTGTATAGAATTTCAATCCTTTGAAGAGTACAATTAAAATGGCGCGGCAAGGGTAAGAAGCGAAACCTTCACCGAATTTCAATCCTTTGAAGAGTACAATTAAAATAATCTTTAAGGGCTTTTTCTGTGTTGTTGCCAAAGAATTTCAATCCTTTGAAGAGTACAATTAAAATATTTTGCAATAAAAATATCAACATAAGCTGATTTGAATTTCAATCCTTTGAAGAGTACAATTAAAATAAAAACAAGGTTGGTTCGCTGTAAGTGCGGATTTATATTTCAATCCTTTGAAGAGTACAATTAAAATTGGAAAAGGTTTTTGCAGAAAAGCAAAAAAAACTATTTCAATCCTTTGAAGAGTACAATTAAAATCAGCATTTCCATTTCCTATTCTATAGTCAAGAAGCGTATTTCAATCCTTTGAAGAGTACAATTAAAATTATCCAGGTGCCAGCGACCAAACCAAGTGCATCATATTTCAATCCTTTGAAGAGTACAATTAAAATATTAGCCTTCAAGAAGACTATTTTGACTGATTTTTATTTCAATCCTTTGAAGAGTACAATTAAAATATTAGCCTTCAAGAAGACTATTTTGACTGATTTTTATTTCAATCCTTTGAAGAGTACAATTAAAATACTATGTAGCCGCGCGTTTTGGCGGTTGTTGCAAGATTTCAATCCTTTGAAGAGTACAATTAAAATTATCATAGAAACGACCGCCATGTTTCAAAAATTCGAATTTCAATCCTTTGAAGAGTACAATTAAAATCTTTATTAGCTAAATTGTGGAATGTAGGGGCGATGCATTTCAATCCTTTGAAGAGTACAATTAAAATAAAGAGGGAAAAAATCTCCTTGAAAAAATATTCCTCATTTCAATCCTTTGAAGAGTACAATTAAAATTAAAAGGCGCTCTGAATCTTGTTTAAACCCCATTTATTTCAATCCTTTGAAGAGTACAATTAAAATCAAAATGAAAGATGTTGAGGAGAGAGTATCAACAATTTCAATCCTTTGAAGAGTACAATTAAAATTCCGAAGCGATAGTAGTGCGAATGACATTCGCCATTATTTCAATCCTTTGAAGAGTACAATTAAAATCCACGACCTAAGCAGGGAAGACATCGAAATAAAAAATTTCAATCCTTTGAAGAGTACAATTAAAATTTTAACCCGGCGACCTCTTATCTAAAAGATATGGAGATTTCAATCCTTTGAAGAGTACAATTAAAATACGAAATAGTCGAGGGGTGTCATCCGCGTCGAGGGATTTCAATCCTTTGAAGAGTACAATTAAAATCAGACCCGCAAATGCAGAAACTTTCTCCGCCTAAATTTCAATCCTTTGAAGAGTACAATTAAAATTAAAAACCTTTTTTTTGATACTTTCCATGTGTTGGATTTCAATCCTTTGAAGAGTACAATTAAAATATAACAACTATAATCAACTCGATATGTCCCCGCACGATTTCAATCCTTTGAAGAGTACAATTAAAATAAAGGAGTTTTAATAAACTGTATTCTTTCTTGTCTAATTTCAATCCTTTGAAGAGTACAATTAAAATTGTGGATAAAATTTATTTAGGCGGGGATACCTATGGAAATTTCAATCCTTTGAAGAGTACAATTAAAATAAAACCCCGACCTTTTCTTATATAGCGCGGCGGTAAAATTTCAATCCTTTGAAGAGTACAATTAAAATTGGTTTTTCTGATGTCTGCAAATTGGTCGGAGTATTATTTCAATCCTTTGAAGAGTACAATTAAAATGAAATTTTTTGAATATATCAGCACTTTATTTCTAAAATTTCAATCCTTTGAAGAGTACAATTAAAATTGGAATTGACAATTTGCAAATTCCACTGTCCATCTTATTTCAATCCTTTGAAGAGTACAATTAAAATACTACTACGATTTGTTAATCCAAGAAATCGCGAAAAATTTCAATCCTTTGAAGAGTACAATTAAAATAAAACAAGCTGAATATTGAAAATATTAAAGAAGCATTTCAATCCTTTGAAGAGTACAATTAAAATAGTATAAAAGCAACAACAAGAAAGACATAGTAATAAATTTCAATCCTTTGAAGAGTACAATTAAAATTTAAAGTAGACGGCACAGTCAATACTATCCCGACCTAATTTCAATCCTTTGAAGAGTACAATTAAAATTATGCCTACGTGTTAGGGATACCCTTTGATTTCTCATTTCAATCCTTTGAAGAGTACAATTAAAATCTACATTTGCTTCTCTTTTTGTAAGCTCCAAGGTAGATTTCAATCCTTTGAAGAGTACAATTAAAATTTCTTCTGAATAATCATCACTTTTTGAAGTTTCTACATTTCAATCCTTTGAAGAGTACAATTAAAATCTGAAAAGAAAAAGATAATCTTTAAATTGTCCTAATTTCAATCCTTTGAAGAGTACAATTAAAATGGTTGTAAGGTGGGTCAGTGAGAACTATGCGTGCCTTATTTCAATCCTTTGAAGAGTACAATTAAAATTTCGCCGTTGGCATCTCTGTATCCAACTGCATAGTTATTTCAATCCTTTGAAGAGTACAATTAAAATCATGGTAAGTATTAATGATGCCAAACTTCGCATCGTATTTCAATCCTTTGAAGAGTACAATTAAAATTGACACTAAAAACCCTACTTTGCACCTTGTTTATAAATTTCAATCCTTTGAAGAGTACAATTAAAATCCGAATTCTCTTCCGCTTGTTCTTTGAACTGCTTATATTTCAATCCTTTGAAGAGTACAATTAAAATCGCTTTTTGGCTTCCGCTATTTGGCGAGGGTTCATAATTTCAATCCTTTGAAGAGTACAATTAAAATTGGCAGTAGGGAAAGTAATTTTTGATGTTTTTTCTAATTTCAATCCTTTGAAGAGTACAATTAAAATTTAAAGTTGTTTTGTCAAGCCCTTGGGTCCTATGCATTTCAATCCTTTGAAGAGTACAATTAAAATATAGAAAATTCTATCTCTTATGTAGAGATAAAGTTTATTTCAATCCTTTGAAGAGTACAATTAAAATCAGTGGTGGTGCCGTTTTGGGAAAAGAGTAAATCTAATTTCAATCCTTTGAAGAGTACAATTAAAATGCCTTGTAGTTGTATTTTGATGTACGATTGTCAAATATTTCAATCCTTTGAAGAGTACAATTAAAATAAGAGTACGATACAACAACAAGTAGCTTGAGTATCTATTTCAATCCTTTGAAGAGTACAATTAAAATACTATGCTATTTTTTTGCTCAAAAGCAAAATATTAAAAATTTCAATCCTTTGAAGAGTACAATTAAAATCGGCTATATAGTCCCTACAAAACTTTCTTCTATAGCATTTCAATCCTTTGAAGAGTACAATTAAAATATTGCGGGCGCGTCCTCAGGTAAGGCTTCAGGTAGTTTATTTCAATCCTTTGAAGAGTACAATTAAAATATTGTAGAAAAACCACGTATGCAGGCAAGTATGCAATTTCAATCCTTTGAAGAGTACAATTAAAATAAGCCAATAAGGTCGCAACTCCACAGGAAGAACAAATTTCAATCCTTTGAAGAGTACAATTAAAATTTATTTTAGCCAATTTCTCTTCTATTTCTCCTATATTTCAATCCTTTGAAGAGTACAATTAAAATGAAGATACAACAAATATACAACTCGCTCATGTCAAAATTTCAATCCTTTGAAGAGTACAATTAAAATTAGAGTTTTGAGCTTTCTGACCACAACATAGCCTTATTTCAATCCTTTGAAGAGTACAATTAAAATCTTTGTACTCAAGATAGAACTCGAGCAATTTTGCTTCATTTCAATCCTTTGAAGAGTACAATTAAAATTTTTCGCTGGGGCTTCTTCTGGGGATAGAATACAAAATTTCAATCCTTTGAAGAGTACAATTAAAATTTCAAGTAAAGTACTTGCCTACCGTAGCAGGCAAGTATTTCAATCCTTTGAAGAGTACAATTAAAATGGTCTTACCTGCCAATACACGTAAAACAAAATATCATTTCAATCCTTTGAAGAGTACAATTAAAATCATATAACTGTATAACATAAATATTTTTCTCTTTTAATTTCAATCCTTTGAAGAGTACAATTAAAATAAGGCATCAATGCCGACCGAACTCGCATCTCTCAAATTTCAATCCTTTGAAGAGTACAATTAAAATAGTGAGAGTTGAAACCAGAAGATATGCCTTTCAAAAATTTCAATCCTTTGAAGAGTACAATTAAAATGATATGTGATGAAGAAAGAAGGCTCAAGGAAAATAATTTCAATCCTTTGAAGAGTACAATTAAAATTGTATCGTGCCGGCTTGGAAGATTACGAAATGCTAAATTTCAATCCTTTGAAGAGTACAATTAAAATAAAATATGTCGGCTGCCCTGCTTTTGGGTGATACTTATTTCAATCCTTTGAAGAGTACAATTAAAATCTCTCTTGAGGCTGTATTTGAAAACGAATATCCTTTATTTCAATCCTTTGAAGAGTACAATTAAAATGGCACGTAGCGAAGCGGATTGGCTTGTGGGTATCAAATTTCAATCCTTTGAAGAGTACAATTAAAATGCGGGAATCGTTTATATCCCTTTTACAAGAAAATGATTTCAATCCTTTGAAGAGTACAATTAAAATAGGGCAAGTCTCTCAACGCGATGATGCAGAATCATATTTCAATCCTTTGAAGAGTACAATTAAAATTTTTTGTGTAGTTTTTTTAAAAGGGATGAAAAAATATTTCAATCCTTTGAAGAGTACAATTAAAATGGCAACAATCAAGTCAATCCTTTTTTGCACTGTTGTATTTCAATCCTTTGAAGAGTACAATTAAAATGATTACTTGATACCCCAAGTCATAGAACGCATTTAATTTCAATCCTTTGAAGAGTACAATTAAAATGCATTTTTGTTTTCTACTCCAAAAAACTTTCCAACGATTTCAATCCTTTGAAGAGTACAATTAAAATAACACCCCCTACCAACGCCACCGAAACAATAACTAAATTTCAATCCTTTGAAGAGTACAATTAAAATTTTTCGCATCTATTTTTTTGTATAAGCCAACCAAATATTTCAATCCTTTGAAGAGTACAATTAAAATTAGAGGAAGTTTCCCAACCTGCGCCACCGCTTCGATTTCAATCCTTTGAAGAGTACAATTAAAATTGTAGGCAGGTTGGTAGAAACCATCTCAAGACTTTTATTTCAATCCTTTGAAGAGTACAATTAAAATTCAAAGCCTACAAACAGAGCTTGATGAGATAAAAGATTTCAATCCTTTGAAGAGTACAATTAAAATTCCATTAGAATACAAGAGATACATAGATGCGGATACATTTCAATCCTTTGAAGAGTACAATTAAAATTTTTCATTTTTTTCTAAAATAAATCAAATCTCATTTATTTCAATCCTTTGAAGAGTACAATTAAAATTAAAATCGGGCTATCTATGTGCAGTAAAACAAAAAAATTTCAATCCTTTGAAGAGTACAATTAAAATTTTTGGCAAGTTCAAGGAGTTCCTTCGTACCTGCAAATTTCAATCCTTTGAAGAGTACAATTAAAATAAAGTACAAAGCTATACTGTGTGGTTCTTCTTTTTATTTCAATCCTTTGAAGAGTACAATTAAAATCGCAACAAAGCACGGCAACGGCGAGGTATTTTGCGATTTCAATCCTTTGAAGAGTACAATTAAAATGCCAACGGGCAGTAAATCCAGCATTTTGGCGAATAAATTTCAATCCTTTGAAGAGTACAATTAAAATTGCGCACTTACGCCTATTGCCGTGCCTGAATAGTCGATTTCAATCCTTTGAAGAGTACAATTAAAATAGTTTATAGAAGAACAAAATACAAATTTGCCTTTTTATTTCAATCCTTTGAAGAGTACAATTAAAATTTTTCCCAGCCTTCTACGAAACCGCGAATAAATTCGGATTTCAATCCTTTGAAGAGTACAATTAAAATAATTTTGTTGGAATCTTCGTTAAAGGTTTTTTCAAATTTCAATCCTTTGAAGAGTACAATTAAAATCGAATTAGACGCGTTTTTCCCGAAGTGCCTACTGGATTTCAATCCTTTGAAGAGTACAATTAAAATAAACAATGGCTACAGCGTTGATGGGCGTGCTGGAGGATTTCAATCCTTTGAAGAGTACAATTAAAATCCAACGCCAAAATAGAGGCTTTGTTTTTGCAAAAATATTTCAATCCTTTGAAGAGTACAATTAAAATTTTTTCATGTATATATTGCCATTTTTATCCATATCATTTCAATCCTTTGAAGAGTACAATTAAAATTTCAATTTTGACAGTACCGATACAGTAACAGGTGTATTTCAATCCTTTGAAGAGTACAATTAAAATCGGAAATTCCGAACAATTGCAAGCACCTCTTTTTGATTTCAATCCTTTGAAGAGTACAATTAAAATAGCGCGTGCCAATGACAGAAAAAATAGTAAATCAGCCATTTCAATCCTTTGAAGAGTACAATTAAAATTCGTTACTTCTTCTTTCTCTTCTTCTTCCTGTGTCGCAAATTTCAATCCTTTGAAGAGTACAATTAAAATGAAAAATTGAACTGGACAGAGAAAACGCACTTTTATATTTCAATCCTTTGAAGAGTACAATTAAAATCACGCATAGTTCTCACGGACCCACCTTACAACCTTGATTTCAATCCTTTGAAGAGTACAATTAAAATATCCTATCTAACAAAACGAAACAGAATAATAAAAAATTTCAATCCTTTGAAGAGTACAATTAAAATCGTATTCAACGTCAATTTCGTTGGCAAAGAAATTAATTTCAATCCTTTGAAGAGTACAATTAAAATTGCAGGCGATGACATAGCAATTTTTTATTAGAGATAATTTCAATCCTTTGAAGAGTACAATTAAAATACGATATCGTTCGGATTGGCGATAAGGAAGTACTAATTTCAATCCTTTGAAGAGTACAATTAAAATTTTGCGCTTCGTTGCCTTCAAATTTTTTCAGTTCTTATTTCAATCCTTTGAAGAGTACAATTAAAATGCAAGAAATCACATTAGGAATGCGTTTAATCTTTTATTTCAATCCTTTGAAGAGTACAATTAAAATCTGCCGTAGGACAGGCTTTTTTCTAATTTCAAGAAATTTCAATCCTTTGAAGAGTACAATTAAAATAGAGCATTGGTGTTATGGGGCATTGCTTCGGGGCTATTTCAATCCTTTGAAGAGTACAATTAAAATTTCGTGGAACTGCGCAGCCTGCTTCTCTTCGTTTCTATTTCAATCCTTTGAAGAGTACAATTAAAATGTAGTAGAGTATGTTTTGCCCAATGCAACTATTGATTTCAATCCTTTGAAGAGTACAATTAAAATATAGATATCAGCATCTGACTTTGCCTGTTCAATGGATTTCAATCCTTTGAAGAGTACAATTAAAATTGTACCTCGTAAAATCTTGTATTGAGGAATTTGAAGATTTCAATCCTTTGAAGAGTACAATTAAAATCAATTTTAACTGATTGTGTAGAATTGATTTTGAGTGATTTCAATCCTTTGAAGAGTACAATTAAAATGCGTTCAGGATAGAAAAAAGCGCGGACAACATTACTATTTCAATCCTTTGAAGAGTACAATTAAAATCTACTAAAGTGTTGTCTGTAAAAGTACCAGCCAATACATTTCAATCCTTTGAAGAGTACAATTAAAATTAGAAAACAAGGAAAGGCTATTTTCTATAAGGCTTAATTTCAATCCTTTGAAGAGTACAATTAAAATTGGTACATGCGACCACATAACAATCCGCGAAGATGAATTTCAATCCTTTGAAGAGTACAATTAAAATTTTTCACGTCTTTGCGTAGTTATTAAATATTGTTAAATTTCAATCCTTTGAAGAGTACAATTAAAATAAGAGCAGAATTTGAGCCAAAACCGTTCCCCGAAGAAAATTTCAATCCTTTGAAGAGTACAATTAAAAGTACATTTGTAAATTATTTTTAGATATATTTCAATCCTTTGAAGAGTACAATTAAAATCAAGACCAGTACGCTCAATGTATTTGACCATACAGATTTCAATCCTTTGAAGAGTACAATTAAAATCCTACTGAATCAAAACTTCATGATTACTTGTCAGAAATTTCAATCCTTTGAAGAGTACAATTAAAATCATATAGAAAACCAAAAAGAGGAGATGTTCGCTTTCATTTCAATCCTTTGAAGAGTACAATTAAAATGAGAAATAAATTTTATCTTGCAATTCCTCTATACTTATTTCAATCCTTTGAAGAGTACAATTAAAATTTATTGAAAGAAAAAAGCAAATTCCAGTGAAAGTATTTCAATCCTTTGAAGAGTACAATTAAAATCATATTAGAACCCTATGAGTGGATTGATATGGATATTTCAATCCTTTGAAGAGTACAATTAAAATTTTGCACGCAATAAATATCTTCCAGAGCATGGAATCATTTCAATCCTTTGAAGAGTACAATTAAAATCGGATTGCTGTAATTTGAAAGTTATTTTATAAGTATTTCAATCCTTTGAAGAGTACAATTAAAATTGGGTTTACAAGCAAAGAAACAATCACGAGATTGAAATTTCAATCCTTTGAAGAGTACAATTAAAATCGAAACAACGATGATGTCTGCGAACCTTACATCCTCTATTTCAATCCTTTGAAGAGTACAATTAAAATATCCGCAGAGATGCAATCAGTGATTTCAT
Organism: Cytophagales bacterium; assembly: GCA_004293905.1. Taxonomy (GTDB): domain Bacteria; phylum Bacteroidota; class Bacteroidia; order Cytophagales; family Microscillaceae; genus RDZE01. The sequence goes on from RDZE01000025.1 coordinate 124,832, forward strand.
CTTAGAAATTTCAATCCTTTGAAGAGTACAATTAAAATAAGAAAGGTTTTGGATTGTGATATTCTAGTATTTTTGAATTTCAATCCTTTGAAGAGTACAATTAAAATAGTGCTATCTTCTCAAAGTTTATCTCTTGTACAAATATTTCAATCCTTTGAAGAGTACAATTAAAATGAGATTTGGGGAAAGAGGCAATCAGAACTTTTACCATATTTCAATCCTTTGAAGAGTACAATTAAAATTAATAATGAGGTGCCCGACATTTGGGCTCTACCAATATTTCAATCCTTTGAAGAGTACAATTAAAATTGTTCAGGAAGGCTGTAAACTTCAAGCAGAATGCTAATTTCAATCCTTTGAAGAGTACAATTAAAATAATGCAACAAGTATCAATGAAGTTTTTTTGTATGCTATTTCAATCCTTTGAAGAGTACAATTAAAATTTGACACAACTGACTGAGCAAATAAAAATGCAAGTATTTCAATCCTTTGAAGAGTACAATTAAAATATGAGCAGCAACAGATTAACGTAAATAATTCGAAATTTCAATCCTTTGAAGAGTACAATTAAAATTCGCGCTATCTACTTCACCAGTAGCACTAAGTTGTAATTTCAATCCTTTGAAGAGTACAATTAAAATCTGAAATCTCAACTTTTTCATAGTTGTCAAGAGGAAATTTCAATCCTTTGAAGAGTACAATTAAAATTGAATCTACCCTCAGTATCAATCATTGAGGCACTTATTTCAATCCTTTGAAGAGTACAATTAAAATCACTACACAGATATAGATGATAAAACTACTATAACATTTCAATCCTTTGAAGAGTACAATTAAAATTTCCATTAACCAAGAACCAATGGGCTTTCGAATACGAATTTCAATCCTTTGAAGAGTACAATTAAAATAATCTCAGGAGCTAACCAGCGACGCCCATCACCAGATTTCAATCCTTTGAAGAGTACAATTAAAATTCGCTTACAAAATCTATTTGCCGTAACCAATAAAATATTTCAATCCTTTGAAGAGTACAATTAAAATCATCTTGGGTACAACTTCCAGACACCTCAATAATGATATTTCAATCCTTTGAAGAGTACAATTAAAATGCTTATCACGGGTGCAAATGGTTTGTACCAAAAATATATTTCAATCCTTTGAAGAGTACAATTAAAATACTTTGCAGGTGTTGCGCAACTACTTCGCGCCTGAAATTTCAATCCTTTGAAGAGTACAATTAAAATTGCCCGACATTTGGGCTCTACCAATTGGAGTACCCTCATTTCAATCCTTTGAAGAGTACAATTAAAATGTTAGGGTGTTCCGAAAGGTTTTTAGCAAAATCATTAATTTCAATCCTTTGAAGAGTACAATTAAAATTTGCAAACGGACTACTCTGAAGAGATGAAAGAGTTATTTCAATCCTTTGAAGAGTACAATTAAAATTATTATCGCATGGGTGGAAGCAGGCTTACACAAATATTTCAATCCTTTGAAGAGTACAATTAAAATTTTAGGGCTCACAGAAGAAGAAATAGCTGACAATTTATTTCAATCCTTTGAAGAGTACAATTAAAATTGAAGCTTGGGGTAGCCCTTGAAATAGCCAAATCAAATTTCAATCCTTTGAAGAGTACAATTAAAATCTTCAGGCAGGCGCGTACAGGTTTTGGAATCTGTCATTTCAATCCTTTGAAGAGTACAATTAAAATAAGAGCAGAATTTGAGCCAAAACCGTTCCCCGAAGAAAATTTCAATCCTTTGAAGAGTACAATTAAAAATATTTCAATCCTTTGAAGAGTACAATTAAAATTAGCAGAAATCTTTGCGCGTGCGCCTGAAATAATGATTTCAATCCTTTGAAGAGTACAATTAAAATTGTAGGCAGGTTGGTAGAAACCATCTCAAGACTTTTATTTCAATCCTTTGAAGAGTACAATTAAAATCAGGCACTTTCGTCTATGCACCGAAAGTAAATTTTGATTTCAATCCTTTGAAGAGTACAATTAAAATCCCTCGTGCAAGAAAAAAACATTTACGCGCTTTGTATTTCAATCCTTTGAAGAGTACAATTAAAATGTAATACACAACGGAGGGAGTTCTTTGCTTACCTAATTTCAATCCTTTGAAGAGTACAATTAAAATTAGCCGTTCGCAAGGCGGTTGATGTAGCCCGAAAAAATTTCAATCCTTTGAAGAGTACAATTAAAATTTCTAAGAGAAAGTTATTGCCTTTTTGCAAATTGAATTTCAATCCTTTGAAGAGTACAATTAAAATGAGAAAATAGAGAACAAAGAATACGAGATAGGAAAAAATTTCAATCCTTTGAAGAGTACAATTAAAATTTGGATTTGGTGCGCTTCCAAACTTTGGGTACGGCATTTCAATCCTTTGAAGAGTACAATTAAAATCAAAGCTCGCAGAAGCCAACGCTAAAGTAGAGAAACATTTCAATCCTTTGAAGAGTACAATTAAAATTGAAGAGAAAGAAAAAGCAATAGAAAAAGAAAGAGTATATTTCAATCCTTTGAAGAGTACAATTAAAATAGGCAAATGAAACGCTCAATGGATATAAATATTTTATTTCAATCCTTTGAAGAGTACAATTAAAATCCTATTGCGCTTCCAAAAAGACCCAACATTGGACACAATTTCAATCCTTTGAAGAGTACAATTAAAATGAGTAATTTTTGTGTAGCCTCGCGCAAAACAGCTTCATTTCAATCCTTTGAAGAGTACAATTAAAATCCAAAAAAGCCTATCTTATCGGTCTTAGGGCAGATGAATTTCAATCCTTTGAAGAGTACAATTAAAATGAAGGGCGCAATAATGAAGGAGCTACTCATTGAAGAATTTCAATCCTTTGAAGAGTACAATTAAAATAGCCGAGAGCACAAAGGAAACCGTCCTTGATGTATTCATTTCAATCCTTTGAAGAGTACAATTAAAATACCGCAGAAAATGCTATCGGCAATGTCCTTGTAGTATTTCAATCCTTTGAAGAGTACAATTAAAATAACGCCCCTCACAAAGCAAAGAACCTCATCGACAAAATTTCAATCCTTTGAAGAGTACAATTAAAATTTTTGACAGGATAACATAAGCATTGAAAATGTAATATTTCAATCCTTTGAAGAGTACAATTAAAATAATTCAAAATCTGCGTTTGTAATTACTTTGTACCAATTTCAATCCTTTGAAGAGTACAATTAAAATCTTTTACAAAGAATACCCCGAAGCCCCGACAGAGTTATTTCAATCCTTTGAAGAGTACAATTAAAATTCAATGCTGAATTGGAGGCTCTTAAATCCTCCATTATTTCAATCCTTTGAAGAGTACAATTAAAATCTACAAGAAGTTTATAGATTCCCCTTCTTCTATAATTATTTCAATCCTTTGAAGAGTACAATTAAAATAAATTTACCTGCGTGCTTTGTGGTTCGTTTTGTTCTATTTCAATCCTTTGAAGAGTACAATTAAAATTGCAAAAGGTTCTATTATTATGTTATTGGTAGGCTTATTTCAATCCTTTGAAGAGTACAATTAAAATCAAAACAGCACAAACATTTACAAGCGGCGCAGGAGGATTTCAATCCTTTGAAGAGTACAATTAAAATAAGTCAGGGAGTTGTACGATACAAATGAGAGCGTCGATTTCAATCCTTTGAAGAGTACAATTAAAATATTGCAGCTTCACAAGGAAAATCTTTAGACCAATTCAATTTCAATCCTTTGAAGAGTACAATTAAAATATTTCAGCTCGGCACGGCTTCGGGCGGGTTTTTAACATTTCAATCCTTTGAAGAGTACAATTAAAATATAGCTCCTACAGGGTCGGGCAAAACTGAAGCAAATTTCAATCCTTTGAAGAGTACAATTAAAATTCGGCTATGCTATCAGCTAAAAACGAAATTGAAATATTTCAATCCTTTGAAGAGTACAATTAAAATTGATACAATTTCTTTATCCTCAAAAAGTTCTTCTAATTTCAATCCTTTGAAGAGTACAATTAAAATCCCCTACGGGCTCAGGCAAAACAGAGGCTATGGTGCATTTCAATCCTTTGAAGAGTACAATTAAAATTCTAAATAAACTTGTTGTGGGAACAAGCTATGTAACATATTTCAATCCTTTGAAGAGTACAATTAAAATCTTCTATTGTCTTAAAGCCTGCCACAAAGCGACCAATTTCAATCCTTTGAAGAGTACAATTAAAATCGGTAGGGGCTTGCAACTTAGTACAAACTTCAATTAATTTCAATCCTTTGAAGAGTACAATTAAAATCATACTCCTCCGTACCGCGTTTCATTTGTTTGAATTTTATTTCAATCCTTTGAAGAGTACAATTAAAATAAAGTTGCAGTGATTTTTTTTGAAGCTGCAATACTTATTTCAATCCTTTGAAGAGTACAATTAAAATTTTGATTGTGATTTTCTTCTCCTTCTTTTTCTTTTATTTCAATCCTTTGAAGAGTACAATTAAAATAAAAATTACTCAATGTTCCTGTCTACACAGACCACATTTCAATCCTTTGAAGAGTACAATTAAAATTGGATATTGTGCCCTCCCGCGAGGATACCTCTCGCAATTTCAATCCTTTGAAGAGTACAATTAAAATCGTTGCGACAAATCTCCATTTTTGTCGTTCAATCGATTTCAATCCTTTGAAGAGTACAATTAAAATGATTCCGCGCCCGCTTGGTCGGTCATCGTTGCCGTTATTTCAATCCTTTGAAGAGTACAATTAAAATGGCTCTACCGCCTCGCAATTTTACCCCAGCCCAACTATTTCAATCCTTTGAAGAGTACAATTAAAATCGTTGCGACAAATCTCCATTTTTGTCGTTCAATCGATTTCAATCCTTTGAAGAGTACAATTAAAATACGAAGTAGATGCAGAATACAGGGCATTGGTGTTGATTTCAATCCTTTGAAGAGTACAATTAAAATTACGCGCCTACGGTTTTCTACTTAGAAAGTCCATTATTTCAATCCTTTGAAGAGTACAATTAAAATAGAACGTTCTGTGTCAAAAAAACACTTCCAAACGTTATTTCAATCCTTTGAAGAGTACAATTAAAATCCGTTGCTGTTGTCCGTCCAAGTAAATTTTATAACATATTTCAATCCTTTGAAGAGTACAATTAAAATAAAGACACGTGTTTTGGAGTAGTTTAATGCAAGTATTTCAATCCTTTGAAGAGTACAATTAAAATATGTAAGCGCGGCTATTTTGGTTGCGCCCGTAAGACATTTCAATCCTTTGAAGAGTACAATTAAAATAATATTTTGTCTATGTAGTCAAAAGAAACATTTTCGATTTCAATCCTTTGAAGAGTACAATTAAAATCTTCGCACGCACGCGGTAGTAGTAAGTAGTGCCTATTTCAATCCTTTGAAGAGTACAATTAAAATTCAGCGTTTTGAGAGCCACCAAACTTTTGAAGGTGATTTCAATCCTTTGAAGAGTACAATTAAAATGCGTAACTGCACGCTGTTAAGCAATAGATTTGCTTTTATTTCAATCCTTTGAAGAGTACAATTAAAATTAGGAGATTTGTGAAACAGTTGCACCTGTGCCTGTTATTTCAATCCTTTGAAGAGTACAATTAAAATTTAGTACTTCACCTACTTTTGCTTCTCAAATTGCATTTCAATCCTTTGAAGAGTACAATTAAAATTATTTTCGCGTTTTTCTTCTCTCAGCTTTTTTGGTTCATTTCAATCCTTTGAAGAGTACAATTAAAATAGAAGCGAAACTTTCACCGATGCGGGCAGTTTTCGCATTTCAATCCTTTGAAGAGTACAATTAAAATTTCAAATTGGGCTACTGCTTGGTCAGTGGCTTTTTTATTTCAATCCTTTGAAGAGTACAATTAAAATTTTTTTTTGTTTAACCCCTTACCTACCCTAACAAAAATTTCAATCCTTTGAAGAGTACAATTAAAATATCAGGTTTGCAAACTCTTCAATCTATTGCACTTGATTTCAATCCTTTGAAGAGTACAATTAAAATCAGCACCAAAAGAATCACAGCTTAAACTGCACTTGATTTCAATCCTTTGAAGAGTACAATTAAAATAAAAGTAATCGTATGTGTCCCTACCCCAGCAGCACTATTTCAATCCTTTGAAGAGTACAATTAAAATTCATACCAATGAGTATGTCGACAACAGTTAGAACAGATTTCAATCCTTTGAAGAGTACAATTAAAATAATTTTTATTTGTTTTATTTGTTTATATGTGTTGTAATTTCAATCCTTTGAAGAGTACAATTAAAATCCTTGTTCTAGTGGGCGACCATGCACCATCACTTTTATTTCAATCCTTTGAAGAGTACAATTAAAATCTACCAACGTGTTATCTGTAAAAGTACCAGCCAATACATTTCAATCCTTTGAAGAGTACAATTAAAATACTGCAAGAGCAGTACGGCATCAACCTCGTACGCTTATTTCAATCCTTTGAAGAGTACAATTAAAATGAAGAAATCTGCATATCCTGTTCCCTTTTTGAAATCATTTCAATCCTTTGAAGAGTACAATTAAAATTGCTATATCGTAGAGGGTGAGCCTTTGGTTTTCTGTCATTTCAATCCTTTGAAGAGTACAATTAAAATAGATTGGGTAATCGTAGGGGGCGAAAGTGGAAAAGGATTTCAATCCTTTGAAGAGTACAATTAAAATTTTAAGACGAAACACGCGCAACACATAACCACTGAATTTCAATCCTTTGAAGAGTACAATTAAAATTCAAAAAATTTGACGAAGATGGGCAACCCATCAAAAATTTCAATCCTTTGAAGAGTACAATTAAAATTGCGGTATCGGTAAGCAAAAAATCGCGGGGGTCGGGGATTTCAATCCTTTGAAGAGTACAATTAAAATTATGCTTGGGTAGGTTTAGTTGACTGTGGGTAACCTCGATTTCAATCCTTTGAAGAGTACAATTAAAATCGAGGAGGGCGATGTTTTCTCTCTACTATTATCGCAATTTCAATCCTTTGAAGAGTACAATTAAAATTAGGTGTTTCCTCATAAGCCCACTTCTCAAACTCAAATTTCAATCCTTTGAAGAGTACAATTAAAATTTTGAAGGCGCAACTCTTTATTGCAACCCAGTCGGAATATTTCAATCCTTTGAAGAGTACAATTAAAATCAAAACCCGCGAGAAAGGGACAATCTTAATCCTAGAATTTCAATCCTTTGAAGAGTACAATTAAAATACAATAATTACAAGTAGCCACAATGGTTGAGCTATCATTTCAATCCTTTGAAGAGTACAATTAAAATGGCTGGGAAAAGGGTTTTGTACACGCCCTTACGACATTTCAATCCTTTGAAGAGTACAATTAAAATACCGCTGAGAGCAAAAAAAGGCACCTGTGGTTGCAGCATTTCAATCCTTTGAAGAGTACAATTAAAATGCAAACAACTTGAGGCTGCTTATGTAAGTCAATCAAGATTTCAATCCTTTGAAGAGTACAATTAAAATTACCTGTTGATGATATTTTTTCTCTTTGAACTCTTTATTTCAATCCTTTGAAGAGTACAATTAAAATAAAAAACCTTTGGGGTCGTTTTTGTGGGCAATTATCAATTTCAATCCTTTGAAGAGTACAATTAAAATAAAAGCAAAAGTGTCAGAACTTGAAAAAGAAATTCAATTTCAATCCTTTGAAGAGTACAATTAAAATGATGCCGAAAAGATGTCAAAAGAAGAGTATCTAAATTTCAATCCTTTGAAGAGTACAATTAAAATATGGCAATAGGTTAATTACGTTCTTGAGGTCATCTAATTTCAATCCTTTGAAGAGTACAATTAAAATGAAGGAACAGCAGTTGCCATCCCTTCTTTTTATCGCATTTCAATCCTTTGAAGAGTACAATTAAAATTTGCAACAAGCGAAGGCAAGGCAAAAGCAGAGGAATATTTCAATCCTTTGAAGAGTACAATTAAAATGATGGCTGTCCGAAAATCCAACGATTCAAAAGGAAATTTCAATCCTTTGAAGAGTACAATTAAAATTGTAAAACCCGTCGCTATCGAGAAGAAGGATAAAAAATTTCAATCCTTTGAAGAGTACAATTAAAATAAGATGTCTTTTATGTAAACCGTAGGGTTCACATATTTCAATCCTTTGAAGAGTACAATTAAAATATTTCCTACGCGACTAAAACCAACTATCCTTGAAAATTTCAATCCTTTGAAGAGTACAATTAAAATAAGTTAGGGACTTCCTTATCTTCATAAAAAACTACAAAATTTCAATCCTTTGAAGAGTACAATTAAAATGTAATAGGTGAGAGTCAAAGAGCGACTTCTCACCAACATTTCAATCCTTTGAAGAGTACAATTAAAATGCAGACAAAACTTGGAGAGAATTTTAGCTCTTTTCAATTTCAATCCTTTGAAGAGTACAATTAAAATAGAGGAGGAGAAGAGGGTTAACGAAGTAGCTATCTAATTTCAATCCTTTGAAGAGTACAATTAAAATCAAAGCCAATTGGCAAGTTTTGCCTATCTTTCAGTGATTTCAATCCTTTGAAGAGTACAATTAAAATACAAAGATGGACAAGTAAAAATAGAGATTAAATCTGATTTCAATCCTTTGAAGAGTACAATTAAAATAATATAGAAGTAAAAGAAGCCAAAGAAGTCTTGGTTGATTTCAATCCTTTGAAGAGTACAATTAAAATACTGCAGCGAATCGCCGCTGAAAGCGACCTGCTTGTATTTCAATCCTTTGAAGAGTACAATTAAAATCAAAGACACGCGCGGAAGTCTTGCAAATATGCAGGGATTTCAATCCTTTGAAGAGTACAATTAAAATCTGGCTCTGGCTTCAACAGTTTCAGATTTTCTGAATTATTTCAATCCTTTGAAGAGTACAATTAAAATTTGTTAATGATGCCGAACTTTGCATCGTTCGTGCTTATTTCAATCCTTTGAAGAGTACAATTAAAATCATCAACTCTCCAACAATCTCAAAACTTTTGGAGATATTTCAATCCTTTGAAGAGTACAATTAAAATAGTACGACCAAGCAGAAAGAGAGTTAAAAACAAAGCATTTCAATCCTTTGAAGAGTACAATTAAAATCACTACAGCTATTTAGTAGTGTGGTGTATTTGCGAAATTTCAATCCTTTGAAGAGTACAATTAAAATGAGTGTTTTCTCTACTAAGTTAGAGTTTTCTATTTTAAATTTCAATCCTTTGAAGAGTACAATTAAAATTTTCTCCGAAAGAGGTGTTTGAAGATGTCGATGATTATTTCAATCCTTTGAAGAGTACAATTAAAATAAGTCGTATCTGCCAGAGAACTACATCAATTCTTGGATTTCAATCCTTTGAAGAGTACAATTAAAATTTTGACAACCAGCACTGATTATGGAACATCCAGCAAATTTCAATCCTTTGAAGAGTACAATTAAAATCAACGACGATGACGACAACGACGAAGAAAATGCTTATTTCAATCCTTTGAAGAGTACAATTAAAATAAGGTGATGTATTCGCTTTTTGTAGTAAAAAATTTGATTTCAATCCTTTGAAGAGTACAATTAAAATCCACCTCTTGTATCTTCCTCCTTCTCCTGACTTTCTATTTCAATCCTTTGAAGAGTACAATTAAAATGATAGTGTAGCAAGTTATGGGACAACCCACTATAAATTTCAATCCTTTGAAGAGTACAATTAAAATGCATCGCCGCTTTTGATTTCTAAAAACTCCTCCTCTATTTCAATCCTTTGAAGAGTACAATTAAAATTAACTTTATTAAATTTTTCAAGCCACCTATTTTAGTATTTCAATCCTTTGAAGAGTACAATTAAAATCTTACAAAGCTCCCCTCCCTAGTCCCTGAGTTAGACATTTCAATCCTTTGAAGAGTACAATTAAAATCAGTAGGTGAGGAAAAAATAGAACGGATTCCTGCATTTCAATCCTTTGAAGAGTACAATTAAAATAGTGATGTTCTCTACCTGATTGCTTGTAGAGAGGTCATTTCAATCCTTTGAAGAGTACAATTAAAATTATCTTATCGGTCTTAGGGCAGATGAAGGGATTAACATTTCAATCCTTTGAAGAGTACAATTAAAATTTCTCTCTTGGAAGAACATCTTTTTTTGTTCCTCAATTTCAATCCTTTGAAGAGTACAATTAAAATTCTTTACGACTTCAAAATAACAACCGAAGATGACGAATTTCAATCCTTTGAAGAGTACAATTAAAATCGAGTAGTGCCTTGATACAAGAAGTTGAAACTCTCTATTTCAATCCTTTGAAGAGTACAATTAAAATCTTCAGGGGTTTGTAATTGAAACAATACTCGAAACATTTCAATCCTTTGAAGAGTACAATTAAAATAAGGCTTCTCATCAAACAATTCTTTGCTTTTTTTGTATTTCAATCCTTTGAAGAGTACAATTAAAATTAGCATTTGCAACGCTTCTTGACTATAGAATAGGAAAATTTCAATCCTTTGAAGAGTACAATTAAAATAAGAGTAAAAGAATAGCCTCGCAAGATGCACGACGAATTTCAATCCTTTGAAGAGTACAATTAAAATACTCCCCCAAAATGACGACCTCCGAGATTGTCCTAATTTCAATCCTTTGAAGAGTACAATTAAAATGCTTTTGAGGATATCCCATCTGAGGTTATCATTGAATTTCAATCCTTTGAAGAGTACAATTAAAATATAAATAGAGTATCACGATTCCCTTTCTCCATGATAATTTCAATCCTTTGAAGAGTACAATTAAAATTTCCGAGAAATTTAAGTATACTATTTTCTCTTCATCTATTTCAATCCTTTGAAGAGTACAATTAAAATGAGTATAACAAATCTATTGCTTCTTGTGGGCAATCATATTTCAATCCTTTGAAGAGTACAATTAAAATCATTATAAAAATACGCTGTTTTTTAGAAAAGATACAATTTCAATCCTTTGAAGAGTACAATTAAAATTATAATTTTCTATTTCTTCTATTTTCTTGACCTCATATTTCAATCCTTTGAAGAGTACAATTAAAATATCATGAAGGAAGAGCCTCTTGCATACCGAGAGCCAAATTTCAATCCTTTGAAGAGTACAATTAAAATTTAAAAGAAGTACTGCCCCCTGTTGCGGACAAGTTGATTTCAATCCTTTGAAGAGTACAATTAAAATTAGACCCAGAAAGTCCGACAGAAAAGGCTAAAATTGATTTCAATCCTTTGAAGAGTACAATTAAAATTTTCAGGCGGAGGACGATACACTCTCTTTCAACAATATTTCAATCCTTTGAAGAGTACAATTAAAATTGAAATATGAAAAAAGTTTTTCGAGATATAAATGTATATTTCAATCCTTTGAAGAGTACAATTAAAATCCTAAACCAACTGACATGTTGGCAGAAATCCTAAATTTCAATCCTTTGAAGAGTACAATTAAAATCTTTTTTTCTTTTCTATTATTGTATCCACTATTTTCATTTCAATCCTTTGAAGAGTACAATTAAAATTGTTTTCCTTACAACGCAAGAGGGGCGTATAGGAATATTTCAATCCTTTGAAGAGTACAATTAAAATTTCAAATGAATGAAACTGCTATTACTCTATTGCAGTATTTCAATCCTTTGAAGAGTACAATTAAAATTTTTTGTAAGCACTTGAAAAGTATGTTGTGGACAAATTTCAATCCTTTGAAGAGTACAATTAAAATATATAGACCAATTCAAGGGAATGAGTGCTAAACAAAATTTCAATCCTTTGAAGAGTACAATTAAAATCCTATATAGGGTAGAAATAAACATTTTAAAATTAAAATTTCAATCCTTTGAAGAGTACAATTAAAATCCGTTACGAAACTAAGAAAAAAAGGCTTCTCATACAAATAAAAACACTTTTTTTTCTGAAAAGAGGTCTTAAAAATCGTCTATCTGCCATACTAAGATATGAGCGGAGAAGCGACAACATTTGTAATTTGCTTATTATCAGATGGTTATATTTCATGATTTTTCTTCCATTTAGTTTTTACTTGTTTATTTTGGTTTCACAAATACGATAGACAACTATCAAATAGCTTAAAAAACTCATTTACAGCAAATTATCTAATTCGTTTTTTTCCTTTCCTATCACCTCTTTATGAAGCCATTTTTCATCTGTGCTCTTAAAAATGATAAGACTGTCTTCCTCTTCGTCCATTATTTTTCTGGCTTTGAAAAGCATTTCCTTCAACTTCACCTCCGAAATTTCGCCCTCAAAAACAGAATTCTGAATCCAATTTAGGTATTGCCTACAAAGTTTTAACATCTTTGCCACACGCCTCTCCCCACAGTCATATACTAAAATTACATACATATTTTTTATTGTTAAATTGTTACATTGCTAAATTGTTGTATTGCTGGTTTGTTACATTGCTAAATTGTTAAACATTCCAACCATATAACCATTCCAACCATACAACCATACAACCATTCCAACCATATAACCATCAACCATTCCAACCATACAACCATATTTACCACCAAATTACGAACGGTTTGTATTCGTCAATAGCCAAAATATGTTTGGCTAACTTATAGCACTCCAATCTTATCAAATGTTTGTAACTTACATGTCTATTGAGTGTTCTATGTTTGATAGTTTCTTTTAGTTTTTCGTCCCAAGCCCTGATGAAGGTTTTTTTTCCTGATTCTTTCAAAAAACAACCATTCATTTTTTTGTCAAAATCTTTCTCTTGTATCTGTTTTTTATTCAAAAGCGTGAAAATAACCCTATCTACGAGCATGGGCTTAAAAATTTCAGCCAAATCTAAGGCAAGCGAATAACGCCTATAGCCGGGTTCATGCAAAAAACTAATCGTAGGATTGAGCTGAGTATGATATATTTGCCCTAAGCAAGCCGTATAACACATCATATTACCAAAAGAAATCAAGGCATTAATCTCATTCGAGGGGGGCTGTTTGGTGCGATTGCCCATCTCGAAATGCTGAATGATGGTTTCGAAAGCCTCATAGTAGGTTTGCCGAATGTTTCCCTCCAAACCCATCAACTCTTGTATGGTGGTATAGTGAGGTGTTGAGGTATCATTTTTTGTATCATCAATTTGCCCTTTCGCCAACTCACTAATGCCTTTCAAATTTGCCAAATGAGTTTCTATTTTGTTTATTTGTGTTTGCACATCTTTATCGCGTTTATTGTAGTAGTTCAAATTTTTGAGCATATTCAAAGCCGCGCCCTCTACGAATTTTTGGGCTACAAAAAACCGTTTTTTGTTAGAAATATAATACTTCGTTTGCTCTATTTGCATTTTGCCCGCCAAAAGATAATCTTTGGGCATAAAAGAGCCTGTATAGTGTTCGTAATAGTCAAAGAAATGGACAGCAATATTATTCTTGCCCAAAAAATTAAGCATAGCACTGTTCATATCTAAAGCTCCAAAAGCATACAAATCTGATACATCTTCTATGGGTATATATTTGGGTTGTCCTTCGTTTCCATCAGCATCAGTAGGCAAAAATTTGAGAGTGTTATCTTTCCGCGAAATCCTCCCGTCATTGAATAAATAGTATGTTTTCATTTGTTTCTTTATTTTTAAATTGTCGGATTGCTGAATTGTTGACCATTCCAACCATACAACCATATAACCATACAGCAACTAATTAACAAAACAAAAATCAAAATAGGAGCAAGTTTTACAATAACTTTTCTTTACCAATGACGGACAATTTTCTTGCGCCAAAATCAATCGAATATCAGCCAAATTTTCCTCTATTTCTACCCTATCTACCTCCGTAAGTGGGTCTATATGCAATGTTTGTTTAAGTTTTGGATACTCCAAAATACCAGCACAGCCCTCAATATTGTTCTTTTCCAATACATACAAATAAAATTTTACTTGTGCGATGTGTGCATGCTCAAGTTTATCGGTTTTTTTTATTTCATGCACCACTTTATTGTTCGCATCAAAAAAATCAATTTTTGCATGCAAGCTCAATTCATCATCAAAGACTACAGATAGAGCCACCTCCGTATATTTTTCGGGGCGTTGCAGGTAGGTAGTTTCGCCAATGAGTTTGCCTTCCGACACCGTGTCAGAGGTTTGTTCCATGCTTATTTGATAATGGAAAAGCCAAAGTTTGCGCTTACAAACCTGAAAATAAGCTATGTGAGTTGCTGTGAGATTCATTAATTGAATATAGTTTAAATTACCTTCCGTGATAAGATTCCTAATACAAAATGAGAGAAATGATATAACGAAAGGTAATGAACAAGTGGGCTACATTATAATAAAACATCACTATCTAATTTATCAATATCTAAACCACCTTCATAACTATAAATCTGTTCCCAACGAAGTAAATACATAATCCCATATTTTTCTTCATAGTCTTGGTTACAAAACTCTCTCAAAGATTTAGCTTGTTTTTCATAAACAGAAAAAGTAAACTTTGACATAATTCCAGCTAACTTCTTCATTTCAGTCTGATTTGTAATATAATCACGAGTTCTTTTTTGGCTAAACTCTACTAATTCAGTATATTTATTCCAAATATCTTTCCCATTTATATTATCTTCAATATCAGTTTGAATATTGAAGTAGTTGAAAGTCTTTTTATCTTCCTCAGAAAAGTGGTTGGCAGGAATGAATAAAGGAACAAATATGCTGCTATTAGCTTCTTCTATCAATCTAAAATTCTTATGTGCCTCGTAAAACTTAAAATTCTCAAGATACTTTTTGTAATCCATTAAATTTCCAACTTCATATTCATTTGCATTTTTTTGTTTTGTTTTTTGTGTTACTTTTTCGTATAACAAATCAAAGTCTTTTGTTTCCAAAATATTCTGATACATTTTAGTATCTATTTCATCTCTTGTTTTTTTATAGCGTTCATCTTTTCCATAGATATCTGCTTCTCTATCTAAATTAAAAATGTAAACTTTACAATCCTTTTTACTTGCATTACGATTTACCCGTCCTGCTAATTGTTCATCACTATCAATCAGCGATTTATCTTTAAAACCTAAATCCATATCAATATCAACACCTGCTTCTACCACTTGTGTAGAAATCAATAATACTTTTGGATATGTTTTAGCTTTTATGGCATCTATGATTTCTTTCCTTCTAGGTTCTAAGATCTCCCCTGAAACTAAAAATAACTTATAGTCTTTAAAATGAGTGTCATTTTCTATTAGCCTAAAAAACTCTCCTGCACTTTTCTTTTTGATAAACTCAATAATGATATTTGATTTATCACCATTCTTATTTGCTCTTTCTTCTGCTTTTTCAAAAAGAAAATTTTTAAGTTTTTCTAAGTAAGTTTGTCTATTTAATTTTCTCCAATTATCACCTAATAAAGTAAAATCAAATTGCACTCTGCCTTTAAAATTAGGATTAGTAAAATACTCATTTTTATTAGTTACTAAACGAGTAATAGTACCTTTGGCAGTTTCATCTAAATCATCGATTTTGGGTAAAGTGGCGGACATTAACACTATTTTTAGATTAAAATATTTAGCATAATTTGCTAAAAAGAAAATGACTTTATCCCAATGCTTTGGATTATAGGATTGTAGCTCATCAATAATCACAACTGCATTTGTCAATCTGTGCAAAATATAATTTGTTTCTTTGCTGTTCGCTTTAAGAATATCGAAGAACTTGATATGTGAAAAAAGAGTAATCGGATAATTGATAAACAAGTTATCAATAAAATTTAATTTATTCTTCCCATACAAGGCATCTTTTTCTTCTGAACTATCTTTTTCGTGAAAACCTGATTTTGAGTTGAGTTGTACTATATCATTGTTAGTTAATCCTAATGTTTCTTTTACCGCATTAAAAGTTTGGCTAATTAATGTGTTAAATGGAAATACATAAAAAATCTTATTTATAGAATTATCTAACTGCATCATTTCAATAGCAAGAGCCAAAGACAGATTGGTTTTGCCTGCGCCTGTAGGAGCTTCTAAGTAAAACAAGTTATTTTGATAATTTTGGCGTAAATTTTCAATCACTTCAACCGTTAATTTTTGGCGTAAATGATTAAGATTTTGGTTATTTTGCTCCTGTAATGTTGAAAATGACATATTTTTGTATGTTTCGTAAGACTGAAACATATCATAATTATAATTTCGTTTCTTCTTCTCAGCATCAAAAAAATCTCTTTCTGAAAAATTGTAAGTTATTCTATCTTTCAAATTTTTATCAATCAACCCAAAATCACTATCCTTTAAAATTAAGTCTTGTGTATTATTTCCACTTGTATAGTCAAAAGTGGCATAATAATCAGACGCAGTAAGTAAAGAAAAACTTAATTTTAATAAAACAAAAACAGGAAAATAATTATCAGTTGGGTAATATTGTGCAAAGCAATCTAAAAGTCCTTCACCATCAGACTTTTTTTCCAAAGCTTGAAAATAATCCCAAGCATCTGCAAAATCAGCTTTGAAATCATTTAAAAAACCATTCAAAGAATTAAAAACATCTTTTTCAAATCGAATATCATGTTCTATATAACTTGCGTGATGTTTTAGGATAGGATTGGAAAATAAAAATACCAAAGCCCACAAAAAACTTTGCTCTGCTTCATTAAAAACACTTTCATCAACTTCTTTCAAATGATAGTGAATAAAAATATAGGCACTTAGTTTGGAATGTTGGCTATCTATCTTTATCGTATTATCCCATTTAAACAGTGGGTTTTCCATTTTCTTTTGCTGAAAATTAGGATTTACCTTTCCATAATCATGAAAAATAATACTTCGCATAAATAAACCTTTGATATAATTACCTAAACTATTTTGATTAGCAAATTCAGGCTGTAGAGCAATCATATCAAAAATGAGTTTATCCACTACCTTATCTAAAGAATGAATTTTACTAAGTTTTAAAGCATATTGATTTACTTTTTCAATATGTTCTATCAACTTTTCAGCATCTTGTCCCTTTAATTTTGGTGTATGTGCCAAGTAGTCTTCACAATTTTTAATAAAATCAGATATAGGAGGAAACTCACTAATAAGTTTCTCAAAAGAGTTGTATAATTTCATTGTTTGAAAGTTCATATAAGTCGTTTACTTCATAATCTCTTTGCAGTTCCCAGTCAGTATAAGCAAAGGCTTCATATTCATATTGCATTAAATCTGTATTATAACCAGTAGGCAAATTTTCAAAATACATAAATTTGCTTGTAGTTGTTGCCTTGGGTTTGAAACCTTTGGAACGTTGTACTCCATCTTTTAGAGTTTGTTCTTTGATAAAAATAGAATTTAATTTAAAACTCTTTTCTGTGGTATTAAAAAGTTTAAAATCATATTCTTGAAAGTTATCCCACCAAAGCGAAAAATCATTTTTACCCAAATAAGGCAAATATTCCGCTTTTGAGTCTTTCATATATTCAAATAGCTGCTTATGTAGCTCATTATCAGTATCTAATAATAAATAGCACCGATAGGCTGGTTTGATAAGCGTTTGTTCTGATACTATCAAATTACCGTCTAAGTTGGCATAACCTACGCCATTATTATACTTAACAATGGTTTTTTGAAAGTTTCCATTTTCATCTTGGAGCGGCTTGATACCTATTTTTAATTCCTTCAATTTATTAAAATACTCTGGAAGGATTGTTTTTTGTTTTCCGCCTTTCTTGGCTTTTGGCTGTTTTAATTCCTCTTCTTTTGCCTCCGAAAATCCACCCAAGCCTAATATTGCGCCTAAAATACCTAATAAAGCGGGTTTATGAAGCATATTAAAGGTAAGATAAATAGGCTCATTCGTATCTGGCTTTTTAAGAAAACCAAAATCAGCCCTCAAATCAATAGAAATAATTTTTTCCATAAAATTGTTTTTTTGAATCCTTCAAGGTATTTAAAACCTTGAAGGATTGTAAGACAAATATTATATTTTAGTTCCTGAAGTCAAATCAAATTTGCTGGTTTTTTCGGTAGGTTCGCCCATAATAACGATACTTTCAGGTAGGTGATAGATTTCAACAGATTCTATTTCGTTTTTATTCTTTTCAAAAACGCTGGTAAAATCAGTTAAATCAATTTCAATTTTTCCAGTAGAGTCTTTAGTTAACTTGACTAAGGTAGAGAAATTTGGCAAGACCGTTTTAGAGTTTTCATTTAGTTTTACCCACAATAAAAATTCATTATCTGTCCCTGCTTTGGCAGCTGAATCATAGTAAGTAACTCCTTTTTGTAAACCTTCTTTTAATTTACTTATATCATCAATAGTCAAACAAACGCCTTCTGACTTGCCATCAAGATTTTTAGGGTTTACCGAAAAATGATGAATATAATGCCCTTCTTGCAATTTTGACTGACGACCTAATGTTGTCATTTCGGCATCTTCACCATCAGCAAAAGCCGATTTAATTTGTTGAGAAAAGATGTTATTCTCTTTCCAAATATTTATACCTGTATTAGGTTGGGTGGTGCCGTGTATAGATATATTGGTTTCTCCTGCATAAGTACAACCAAATACACGAATATCCCAAAACTCCAATAGCTTTTTCAACATTGCTTCTTTGTCAATAACAGATTCAGGCTTTACCTCTTTTTTGTTATCATCAGAATCTTCTGTTTTTTCTTTACCTTTTTTGGGCTTCTTCTCAATAGTTTTAGTTGGAAAATCACCAAAGAAAAATTTATATGTTTGGTCAAGAGTTAAAGGATTACCACTTTGATTTTTGCGAGTAAAGTAAAGAATTTTTAGTGGGCTTTGCTGTTCATTATTTTTATCCGCGTACATATCACGGATATAATTTCTAACAGCATACTTCAAAGCCTTATCCGTAGCATATACTACACCATTGGGCAAAGTGCGAGGCTGACCACTAAAATCAGCATTGTAATTAGAGTTGATAGATTTGACAATTACACAGCCAAATACACGATTTTTGAATTGAGTCATATTTTTTAGTATTTTAAAGATTAAAAGTTGTTTTCAATAGTACTTACTTCATCATTTTCTTTTTCTGCAAACAAAGTATTATTAGCAAAGAAACCAGCCAAAATTGTAGGCATTAGTTCTTGCAAATTTCTATCTGTGCGATAGTCCATTACATCGGCAAAAGGTTTTTTGAAGTTGTTCGAGTACGCTTTATGCTTGTAGGTGTTGAAAGCATTTTTAATAGCTTCTTGCAGTTTTATACAATCCACTTTTTGCAGAAAAGGCTCTAAGCGACTATAACTTCGGTCTGCTGATTCGCTCTTACTGTATAGATAAGCAATCACTTGACCTGTGGCAAAAGCGAATTCATCATCATTTTGAAGTTGCTGTTCGCCCTTGACTAACTTTTGCATCATATCAAGATGCTCTTTGATTCTACTTGCCATTGGTTTTTCTTGTTTAAGATTAAAATTAAAATACTCATATAAACTGAACCATATATTTAGTTTTTCCCTAATGGGATACCATTTAGAATGGCTCTTTTTCTTATTATCATATTCATCTGCTCGCAAATCGTCCAAGATTCCTTTGAGCATAATATCGTGAAACATAAAATCTTGAATAGACTCACGTTTTGATTTATATACATAATCATAAAAGGCTTTGCGATATTTGAGAACTTGATTAAAAGTGTTAAGCGTCATATACTTTTGATCATACTTTATTTCATCAAAATATTTAAGCCATAGTCCGCCTGCTTTTGTTTCATTTACTAATTGCCCGTTAAAAATTCTGTTAGATATTTCTCTTTCAAATTCAAAGACATTTTCAATCTTCTTAACTACTTTACCACCCAAAGGAAATATCTCCTCAATCTGCATATCTTTGATTTCATATTGAAACGAGGGAACAAAATCAAGGTCTATTAATTCGCCTTTTTGAAAAAATAACAAGTAGTAGTTTCCTAAATCACTTTTCGTTTCTTCAAACAACTTCTTAATGATTTCAGAATATCGAATTTGTTCATCTTCTTTTACAATGGCTACTGCTTTTTCATTAAGTTCTTTTTTATCAATGAAAATGGGGAGCGGATTAGATAAAATTTTTCTACCTCTTAATTCAAAAAATTGCCATACCATTTTTGCTTCTTGGCTCGTGAGTCGATAATTAAGCTCAAAAAGTGCAGTTTTATGCTTTAAGAAAGCCTTCTTATCATTGAATGTACTCAAACTATCAGCAATACCATAAGTTTGTTTTTCAACTATGATATTAAAAACATCTTTATTAAATATCTTGTTATCAACATATCTTTGATAAGTTTCATTAGATGAATTTGTTGTGAGATATGCTCGCCCGCATTTATCCAATACTAAGGAACGAAAATAGATACTTACCTTGAAATCATTTTTTGCATTAATAAATATTTTTTGCAAGCTATACGGTATATTTTTTTCAGAAAAGTATCTAAAAGTAAATTTTTGAAAAGCATCAAAAAAACGTTCTTCAAAGTTTCCAAAGATATACTGTTTTGCAGAATTAAAATATTCTTTTAGACTTTCTAAAATCTCATCTTTTCTAAAGTATTTAACTTTATTTTCTTCTTTGTATAAATTTTTCTTATTGAATACCAAAGTAAAACCAGTACAAGAAGCATTAAATATTTTCTTAATAGGATTAAATATTTTAGTTTGTGCTACTGGTTGAATATTGCTTTGAATATCTAAACACCTTTTAAAAAAAGGATTCATTTCTGTTTCTTCTTCAAAGATTTCTTCGTCATTCTTTTCTTGTGAAAAAAGTGAAGCTTCATTTTTTTTTGCTTTCTTAGAATTATCCTTTTTTACAGGAGTTTTAGGTTTTGGCTTTTTGTAAACTCCTTTCTCAAAAGAAATCAAATTGCCATTTTCATCTAAATCCACAAAGATATACAAGCCCTCATCAAGGCTAAGATTATATGAAAAGACCTCTTGTGGCAAGTCTTTTACAAAATTTACAATTTCTGTTTTCATAATTCTAGTAAATAAAGTTTAATTTTTTAACTGTAATCACTTTACAATAACGCAACTTCGATTCAAAAGTTTCCATTGTTTAAAATAATTGTAAAATTTTCAGAATAATATTTAATTTTTCTTTTTCATTTTAGTTTTTATACTACCTTTGCATATCATTCCTGAAACAGCGGGATTGAAATTTGTTGAAAATTATTGTGGGGGAAACCCACTTCACTTTACTCGAACCCTTCAGGATTTTGCCCAAGGAAGTAATTTCACCCTTGGGCTTTTTCATATATCAACACCTCCTCCTCTTGCACATAACCAAAGCCCATACTGTTTTTACTTCCCAAACCAGTCAATAAAATTATTTCTTGTAGCTCTTTTGGGGCAGTAACCCTAATCTTAAAATGAGAGTAGCCTTTTCTTTGCCCTCTTTGATGGTAATGAGTTTTTCCTTTGCCTGCTCCCCTCCCAAAATCTCTATCTCAAAACCAAGCGACTCCTCCTGCCACTCCGTAGGCAAACTTTGATGCACAGAAAGGTATTTATCTATCAAACTCGACTTCAAAAAACTTATATAATCAGTTTCCCTCGGCGAAAGATAAGTGTCATGCGCATCTCTGCCATTGCGCCTCACCACAAACAAAGGGCTATGCAACCGATAAGTGAGCGTAGTACAAGCCTCTAATACAGGCAAAGGCAACACCTCCACATTTTCCACCACAAAATCGGTCTGATAAAAACGATTGCCCAAATGCATTTTTTGGTTTTTAAACAAGCCAATTATAAAGTTTTCAGCCGTTTTATCCACATAAAAAGAAATCTGGAACGAAACCCTATCCCCTTTCACCCTAATAGCATTGCCCTCTATCTCAAAAGGCATAATAAACAACTGACTAAAACAAAACAGTTTGAAATTTTTTCTGCTATCGGGCACCTGATGCCCCGCATTATGAATAAAATCGGCATACCTCTCATCAGCCTGATGCAAAATTTTTAGCAAAGCACTATGCAACTCATAGGCATAACTTGCAGGTATTTGATTCTCGCGCGAAACGCGCTTAAGCGTGATTTTAAAACGCATACAACTCCTTTTTTTAAATGGTTTCACAAAACTAAACACGAGCTTTCTCATAGTGTGAGAAAGGAAAACAATATTTTTAATAACAATTTTTACTCAAAATGTATAATTCTTCATACGCTCTTTCAGGTGCTGCACCAAAGCAGGCGGCTGAATGTTATGCACTTCCCCCGGCAACTTCAAAATAAAGGCACTAATCACCCTAAAATCTGACAATTCAGCCCGAAACATATACCTATTATTGTTTGGCATCTGTTTTATCACCGAGTCCGCCCTTGGATACTCCTCCCTCAAAATCTCATAAGCACTCAGCGAAAGCTCCATACTTACCACCTTCTTCAAACCCTCTGGAACAGTCCAAAAAACATCAGTATCTATTTTCTTATGCTCATGTGCATACTGAAAAGCATTCTCTAACACCACAGCCTGCCCAACGCGCTCCATTTTGTATTGGTAAATTTTTCTGTTTTTCAAATCATAGGCATACAATCGCCTATGATGGTCAAGCAAACAAATAGGCTCTACCAATCGATTGCTCACCGTATTGCTACTTGCCGAGTGATAACTCTCCAGCCTTACCTGTTTTTTCTGCTGAATAGCCCGTTTTACCTCCGCCACATTTTTGCCAAAACGCGCCTGCAAAATTTTATGCGGAATGCTCAACAAATCCGAATGAAGATACAACTTGTCCTCAATTGTTGTTTTTTGCGCCGCAAAAGCCTTCGTTTCCGCTACAGCCCCCCTGATAAGTTCTACCTCCTCTTGTGTAAATAAAAGCGTAGGTTGCCAATACTTCGGCTGCCGCGTCTTGATTTTATAATGATGCGGTTTCGTTTCCAATAATTCAAAACCTGTCTGCTCCAATGCATCTTTGTAGCGGTAAACACTTGCAGAAGTCATACCCATTGCAGTTGCCAAATCTTTCATCGTTCTGCCACCCTCTTCCGACAACAACGCAATGATTTTCAGCCCCTTAATCAAGGTTTCTTTAATCTCTTTCATAGTGTTAATTTAATTAAAAAGTGTATAAATGTTTTTCAAACTCATCACAAATTATACTTTTTTTTTATATCTACAAAAAAAATTAGCATAAAGAATATATTTTTTATAATTTTGTAAAAAAACTTTTCAACAATGAAAACACTAACATCATACCTATTTTTCTTAGGGCTAATTTTTAATTTACAAAATGCCTATGCCCAAAAACCCATCACCCTCGAAGAAGTCCAAAAATACCTCAACCAACCCGAAACAGTACTCATAGAAGCCACCATTGCCGAAGTAAAAACCGCCGATAAAATCACCTACATCAATCTTGGCGACAAACACCCCAACCAAAAACTCGCAATCATCATCTTCGATACCGTTTTGTTCAAACTCAAACCCCTTCTATTTCAACAATGGGAAAACAGGCGTATCAAAATCACAGGGCAAATCACAGACTACAAAGGCAACCAACAACCGCAAATCATCTTAGAAAATAGTTCCCAAATAGAATTTTTAGAATAGCAAATATTTTTTTTACTACCTTTGCGCCATGAATTACCTCTCAGTAGAAAATTTGGCAAAACGCTACGGCGAACATCACCTCTTCGAAAATCTCTCCTTTGGCATCGAAAAAGGACAAAAAGTAGCCCTTGTAGCCCCTAACGGCACAGGCAAAACCTCCCTATTCAATATATTAGCAGGCATAGACACCCCCGACCAAGGGGAAGCCCGATTCCGCAAAGAAGTACGCATAGGCTTCTTACCTCAAGAGCCCCCTCTCGACCCCCAAAAAACCATCCTCGAAACCATACTCCAATCCGATTCCCCCGCCAACCGTGCCCTACGCTTCTACGAACAATGCCTCGAAACACAAAGCCCACAACTCGGCGAAGCCCTCGCAGCCATAGACGCACTCCAAGCATGGGGCTACGAACAACGCCTCCAGCAAATCCTCTCAAGCCTACGCATTACTGACCTCTCCCAAACCATTGCCACCCTCTCAGGCGGGCAACGCAAACGCGTAGCACTTGCCCAACTTTTTATGGACGAACCCGATTTTTGGATACTCGATGAACCCACCAACCACCTCGACCTCGACATGATAGAGTGGCTCGAAGAACACCTCTCCAAAGCCAACATCACACTCCTGATGGTTACCCACGATAGACACTTCTTAGACCAACTTTGCAACGAAATATTAGAAATAGACGCAGGAAAACTATACCGATACAGCGTCCCCAACAATAGACAAGGAGAAGCCTACTACTATTTTTTAGAAAAAAAAGAAGAACGCATTTCACAACAAACCGCCGAAATAGACAAAGCCAAAAACCTATGGCGCAAAGAACTCGATTGGGTACGCCGACAGCCCAAAGCGCGTGGCACTAAAGCCAAATACAGATTAGATGCCTTCCAAGAAATACAAAAAAAAGCATTTGCCGAACAAAAAAACAAAAAACTACAACTCGAAACCGATACCGCCCGACTCGGAAAAAAAATAGTAGAATGGAAACAAATCAGTAAAAAATTTGAACAACGCATCATCTTAGAAAAATTCAGTTACACCTTCCAACGCTACGAACGATTAGGCATTGTAGGCAAAAACGGCACAGGAAAAACCACCCTCCTCAACCTACTCACCCAAAAAATAGCCCCTGACACAGGCAACATCGAAATAGGCGAAACCATACGCTTCGGGTACTATACACAAGAAGGTTTGCAACTCAAAAACGACCAACGCGTCATAGAAGTCATACAAAACATAGCCGACCAACTCCCCGACTCCACAGGGCGCAGCCTCTCTGCCACCCAATGGCTTGACAGATTCCTCTTCCCTCCCAAACGCCAATATGCCTACGTATCCACACTCTCAGGCGGCGAACGCAGACGGCTCTATCTGCTTACCATTTTGGTACAAAACCCCAACTTTCTCATTCTCGATGAGCCCACCAACGACCTCGACCTCATCACGCTACAAGTCTTGGAAGATTTTCTGCAAAACTACGAAGGCTGTTTGGTCATCGTATCGCACGACCGCCATTTTATGGACAAACTCGTAGAACACCTATGGATACTCGAGGGCGATGGCAAAATACGCGATTTCAACGGCAACTACGGAGCTTACAGAGCCCTCCTCGAATTGGAAGAAGAAGAAAAAAACACCAAACCAACCCACAACAATAATAACAGCACAACCATCACCAACAACACTCCTAAGCGAAAACGCTCCTACAAAGAACAAAAAGAATACGAAAGTTTAGAAGCCGAAATTGAAATATTGGAAAACCTAAAAGTCCAAAAAGTAGCACAAATGAACGTCCCCAACCTTAGCTACGAAGAAGTCAATCGCTTAGGCATAGAAGTAGCCACACTCAGCGAACAAATAGACCAAAAAAGCATGCGTTGGTTAGAACTATCAGAATTAGCAGGCTAAAACAAAAACACCTATGAAGCCCATACAAAGCCTCATAGGTGCAAAAAATACCATTATTTTTTTTAGTGATTGTCCGCAATTTTGTTTGTAATCGGAGGCGTACTCTGCAAATACGCATACAAAGCCTTGAGTTCCTCATCGTCCATCAAAGTATAGGGCACCATCGGATACTGAAAAGATTTGCCACTTGGCAATTTACCCGTTTTCATAGCCGTCATAAATTCCGCCTCTGTCCAATTGCCTATCCCTGTTTCCTTGTCCGAAGTAATATTTTTGGTAATCATCTTCTTTCCTTCCATGTTCAACATAGAGTTTCCGCCCCCCAAATATCCCTTCGATTTTCTTGGCTCAGCCACATTGAGTTTCGTAAAATCAGCCGAATGACAAGTAAAACAATCATAATTATTCACCAAATACTCCCCATATACCAATTTATCTTTTTTATCAGGCGTTTTTATTTCCTTCGTAGGGTACTCAAAAGGCTGCCAAGAAGGGTCAATAAAACATAAAAACTTCACCAAAAAACTCGCCTCTGTTTTCGGAGCTTTTCTGTCAGTAGCCTTTACCATACCATTTTCGGAGCGCAAAAAAGCAATAATAGACTTCAAATCCTCGTCCGAAGTATGCAACAATTTAGGCATATAAGGGGGTAAATACTGACCATCGGGCTTAATACCCGTGCGCAACAAATACGCTATTTCCGCATCTGTCCATTTACCAATCCCCAATTCAGGGTGTTGTGTAATATTCGCCGAATGCACCACTCCAAAATCAGGCGGCGCATCTTTCATTTGTTTACCACTTAGCGTATAGCTTTTCGAATCCAAATGACAACCTGCACAAAGCATCGTTACCATCTTTCGCCCACGTTCTATGCGTTCGGGCGTAATTTCTGCCTTAAACTCCACTTTTTTCGCCTCATATTTCGGAATACCTCTAAAATAAATAAAGGCAACAAAACTAAGTACCAAACCAACCAATACCACTATAGCATATAGGGCAATTTTGAATATTTTTTTCATAGTTTTTAATTGTTATTTTTGTGTAATTATTAGTAAAAAAATAGCCTCCAAAACTATAAAAAATGTTCGAATTCACCATAAAAAATACTTTTTTTTCATAAACACAATACTTAACAATCTTAATCAGAAGAAAAAAGAGATTAACAAGCTGTTTCAAAGTTTGTATTTTCAAAAATTTGATTACCTTTGAAAAGCACATCAATTCTTCACTACAAACTATGCTCTAAAGTTATGAACTTAACATTAAAAAAACTTTCTCAAAAAAAGCTCTTCTTTCTTTTTGGCTTCCTCTGGCTTTCCCTCTCGCATGGCGCAGCCCAACACAATGCCATTTTACAAATACCCAACTTAGTAGGTTATTACGAATTTAACAATAGCCTTGATAATTTAGCTACAGGAAATGAAAGCAACACCGCAGGATTGTCCCAATCCCTTTCCTTCGATAAGGGACTACTCCGCGTCAATGGCTCTTACAACACCTACGAAAGCGAATTTTACTATCATTCGCCAAGCCTTACCTACCAAGAAGACATTACCCTCTCTTGGACATTCAAACCCGATGCCCTGCGCGAAGACCGTGAAAACCAAACACTGCTTTCTATCGATAGCTACTCTCGCATTCTTAACTTTGTTATCAACCGTGATAAAGGCTTTTTTACAGTAGAAATCAAAAATAGCGAGTACTACCAAGAATACGAAGAAACAAAAATAGAAGTGAACAAATGGTACAATATTACAGCCGTTATCAAACCTACTGAAAAAACTGCCCAAATTTACCTGAACGGGTACGCACTACCACCCATTACCCTTGCAGATTTTATCAATTCAACAAAAGCAAAGGAAACATTCAACTTTAGTTTTTGTTCCTATGGCAATGGCTGCGTATTTTCGGGCTGGGTAGATAAATTAGTCGTGATCAAAAGAGCCCTCAACCCCCAAGAAATAAAAAACTTTTACCCCCTTATGATAAAAGATGTTCCTGAGATGCTCCCCAATCCAATTACCAAAACCATCAGTGCCAAAAGCGGGACATTCTCCTACACCATAGACCAAGAATGGACAATGTTACCCTCTTGCGTAGAAGGCGATAAAGTAAAGAACATTACGGTAGCCTGCCCCAGCGGTCGAAAAATAACTTTTAACATTTCGCACAAAGAAAAAGAAAATCAATATGTAATCTTACGCAACAGCTTCTCTTCCATAGGAGGGTATGTTTTCAACAACTTTGATGCCTGCCTCAATCAGGTCTTAGAATTAGGAAAAGCAGATTGTGCAAAATAAATATAAAAAATTATGTTAAATTTAAAGACAAACATTGAGCCACTGACTCAGCAAGATATTACCCAATTAGACCAATGGTCAGCCAATAACAATCAAACCCTATTCACACTTTCTATTTTGTTGGGCATAGTATTTTTATTGAGTGTTGCCGCTCGATACTACTACTTTTATTCCAACACCCTAACATTGGTGAGCATAGTCAGTTTGCTTGGCATGGGTGCGCTACTCTCCTCTCGCTACTTCTACGACCCCACTCAAGCCACTCGTCAAGAAAATAAAAAACAGGTGTTTGTAGGAGTTATCAAAGACAAAAACATCGAAAAAATATACAACAACAAAGACAAAAAATACAATATAGAACACCAATTAATATTCGAGAACGATATTCTTCCTATTGGTGAAGCAGAATACCCGAAATACCAAAAAGGGCAAACTCTTCAACTTAACATGTTCATAGACCAAAAAATTATTTTTAGCAAAGAAATTTTGGAAAAATAAGCGTTCATTGCAAATCTTTTACGTATTTTGCTCACAGAAATAAATTAATAGCAACTTATGAACATCGATCAAATTTTACCCCTTCTCAGTAACTTAGTCGTTAACTCAGTCGCCAAAATCGCATTGGCTTTAGTAGCCCTCATCATTGGTTTATGGGTCATTGGACTCATCAGCAAAGCCATCAGCCGAAGCATGGATTTAAGAGGCATAGAGAGCAGTATCAAACCCTTCATCGTGAGCCTCATTAGTGTATCGCTCAAAGTCGTATTGCTTATCAGCATTGCTTCTATGTTAGGCATCGAAACCACCTCTTTTGTAGCCCTCATCGGTTCGGCAGGTTTGGCGGTAGGGTTGGCATTGCAAGGCAGTTTGGCTAATTTTGCAGGCAGCGTACTCATATTGGTTTTCAAACCCTTCAAAGTAGGCGACATCATTCAGGCACAAGGACAAACAGGCAAGGTGAAAGAAATACAAACCTTCAACAGCGTACTAATAACCCCCGATAACAAAACTATCATCTTACCCAATGGCGCATTGGCTGGTGGTTCCATCATCAACCTTTCTTCCGAAGAAAGCCGCCGCCTCGATTTTGTATTCCGCCTTTCTCCTGACAACGACATAGATACTGTCAGAAAAATACTCCTTCAGATAGCCGAAAAAGAACCCTTAAATCTCAAAAATCCTGCTTCGGGTGTAGTAGTAAGTGGTTTTTTCGACAATGGCGTAGAAATCACCCTCAACATGTGGGTAAAAGCACAAGACTTTGTAGAATCGTATTGGGGCATTCTTTTCAAACTCAATGAAGAAGTACTCCGAGAATTTAAAGCCGCCAACATCAGCGCACCTCAGCAAGTACGTATCGTTTTCCAAAAATAAACGCATTGTTATATTTTAATGCAAAACGCTCCAAAAAAAAACATCTTTTTTGGAGCGTTTCATTTCATAAAATCCCTAATTTTGCCCCCAACACCTTTTCTGAAACCCGTTATTCAATGCAAACCCCACAACTGCGCATCGCTTGGGCGCCCGAGTACCACCACCCCCTACCCAATAACCACCGCTTCCCAATGGAGAAATACTCACTCCTGCCTGAGCAACTCCTTTACGAAGGCACTTTAGAAGAAAAACACTTTTTCACCCCTACCCTCCTCAGCGAAGAACATATTTTAGCAGTCCACGACAATGCCTATTGGCAAAATCTCAAAAGCCTGAACCTAAGCCCGCAAGAAGCCCGAAGGACAGGTTTTCCCCTCTCCGATGAGCTCATCACCCGTGAAAGAATCATCGCACAAGGCTCACTCCAAAATGCCTTAGATGCCCTCGAAAATGGCATAGCCTGTAACATATCGGGCGGTACACACCACGCATTTAGTTACAAAGGAGAAGGTTTTTGTCTGCTAAACGACATTGCCATAGCTGCAAAATTTTTACTCAAAGAAAAAAAAGTAAACCAAATTTTAGTCATCGATTTAGACGTGCACCAAGGAGATGGCACCGCGCAAATCTTTCAAAACGAGCCCAAAGTATTTACATTTAGCATGCATGGCGAAAAAAATTACCCTCTGCGCAAAGAAAAATCTGACCTCGATGTAGGCTTACCCGATGGCATCAGCGACCAAGCCTATTTACAACTTCTTAGCCAACACCTCTACCCTACTATTGAGCGCGTACAACCCGATTTTATCTTCTACCAAGCAGGCGTAGACATATTAGCCCACGACAAACTCGGTAGGCTCAATGTAAGCATTCAGGGCTGCCGACAGCGCGATAAAATGGTGCTTGAGGTAGCCAAAAATAATAAAATCCCTATCACTATCTCGATGGGAGGTGGCTACAACAAATACATACAGCACCTCATAGAAGCCCACGCCAACACTTTTAGATTAGTGCAAGAGATTTTTTTCTGAGAATCATTTTTTTACTTAATTTTGCAAGCTCAAACCAAAAACCATTGCCCCGATTGAAAAAATTTATATTGAGTTCGATTTGCCTCCTCTCTATCTATGCCTATACCTATGCACAGCGCAAAGGCATACTCAATGATAGCCTTACTAACCAATATGGCACTTATACCACACACTACTGGTTAGAAAAAGACATCATCGAGGAACGTGAACAAACGCGCAACTTGGACTCCCTGCTGAATGGTTTTCATGTGTATATGCCTACCCAAAAACTCAATAATCTTTACCAAGATATGGGGGTAATGGGCACAGCCATGCGCCCTATTTTTTATACTCCTAACCAACAATTAGGACTACGCGCAGGCATAGACAGCTATATGCCATTTCTAAAAACAAGTGAAAACATACGTCTTTATGACACCAAATCTCCTTTCACCTATGCGCACTACGTCCAAAGTTTCAGAGGCGACCAATCCATCAATTTTATCTTCACACGCAATATCAACCAACAATGGAATTTAGGCTTTGATTACACACGTTTCAATACCGATAAACAATTTGCCAGCCGCCGTACCCCCGATGTACTCAGCGATGTGCATATCTTAACGGCACATGTTCGCTATTTTTCTAAAAACAAACGTTATAAACTCATTTATTACTACTCACATCTTAACAATGCCGTAGAAGAATTAGGAGGTGTGCGCCTCAAAACCAATGACACCCGCGACAGCGTTTATGGCTTTCAGTTAGAAGAAGCCAACCTCACAGAAGCACGCAGTTGGCAAACCCAAAACATACAACACCTCTACCAACAGTTCAGAGCCGCTAAAGGATTTCAACTTTATCATATTTTTGACTATCAAAGACAACGCGATGTTTACTCCGATGCCAGCTTCGCTGAAAACAATCGTGCTTTTTACAAAAAAAACTTAGCCACAGATAGTCTTTTTTATTTCAACCAAAACAGAACAGACGAAGGTACAGTTACCCTCATCTACCAAAACCAAGTCGGCATCAAAGGTTGGATAGCCAATCGTATTTTTTATCAAGGGTATATTAAAAATCGTATCGTGGAGCATTTTAATACCCGACAAGGAGAATTTCTTCAAAGCTACCTCTATGATGCTCCCACACAAACTTTTTCCCTGCGCGACAGCATCACTCTCAATAAGTTACAAATCAACAACTTTGAACTCATAGCAGGGGGCACGCTATTTTATCAATTTCGCGACAGTGTCAGCCGCTTACAAGCCGAAGCAGAATATCTTGTTGGAAAAGAAGATTTCAGGCTCAAGGCTTTTTTTGAGAGCAAAAACCTACAAATACGTTTTCTCAGCCTACTCGTACAACCCACTTTAGCACAAAGACAGTGGGTAAGCAACCACACCTATTGGTTCAATAATCTTGAAAACACCTTTACACAAGAACTCGAAATAGGTTTTGCATTGCGCGCCCAAAAAGGCTATATCAAACCATTTGCTAATTATCAATTGGTCAATAATTATATCTATTTCGATACCTTAGCACGTCCCAAACAAACCAAAGAAGTATTACAAATGCTTCGCGTGGGCGTAGAGTGGCAATGGCAATGGCGCAGATTTCGTTTAGAAAACCTTTGGATTTATAGCCAACAACTCGGCGCAGATTTATTTCGAATGCCTCCCATATTCATTAACAGCCGTATCGTTTGCGAAAATTGCCTCTTTAGCAAACGTATGAGAACCCAAATAGGCTTCGATTTACACTACAAATCAGACTATTTTGCCGATGCCTACATGCCCGTTACCAAACAGTTTTTCCTTCAAAACAGTTGGGAGGTACAAGGTTATTTAGTAGCTGATTTTTTCCTGAATATTCTCTTTGGCGACAAAGCGCGCTTTTTTATCAAATATGGGCACGTCAACTCTGTTGCAGGCAAAGGCTACATCACTACCCCCGTATACCCTGGCATGCGCGGAACAGTTGCTTTTGGTTTCAGTTGGATGTTTTTTAACTGATATTTTGAAATCTGCAAAATAATAGTACTTTTGTGCTCTTAATATTTCTCAAAAAAATCAAAAAAACCATCATACCCTCATGAACGCAAACAATCTTTTCGACCTTACGGGTCGTGTGGCTGTAGTTACGGGTGCAAGCAAAGGCATTGGTGAATCTATAGCAAAATTATTGGCTCAAAATGGCGCGGAAGTAATCGTTAGTAGTAGAAAACAAGATTCGGTGCAAGAAGTCGCCGATGAAATAAAAAAACAAGGATACAAAGCCGAAGCCATGGCAGCGCACATGGGCGATATGGCAAGTATAGCCCAATTAGTACAAAATATAGGCACTAAATACGGACGCTTAGACATCATCGTCAATAATGCCGCTACCAACCCCGTATTTGGCAGTGTGGAAAATTGCAGTTTAGAAGCCTTCGACAAAATCATGGAAGTGAACGTAAAAGGTTGTTTTCAATTGGCAAAAGAAGCCCTCCCCTTATTGAAGAAAAATAAAAATGCTTCTATTATCAATATGAGCAGTGTTGGAGGCATCAGTCCAGAACCGGGTTTGGGTATTTATAGTGTAAGCAAAACCGCCCTCATTATGCTTACTAAAGTAATGGCAAAAGAATGGGGTGCTTATGGTATCAGAGCGAATGTAATTTGCCCAGGACTTATCAAGACCAAATTCAGCGAAGCACTTTGGAAAAATGAGCAAGTGAGCGATCACCTTCTAAAAGAACTGCCTATTTCGCGTATTGGCATGCCCGAAGACATTGCAGGGCTTACCCTCTTTTTGGCTTCCGATGCTGCGGCTTACTCTACAGGTGGCGTATTTGTAGCCGATGGCGGAATGTTGATATAAACACAATACACACTCCACAAAACAATAAAAAAAGCCTATGTAAGTATCAAAACTTCATAGGCTTTTTGAATCATAAGAAAAATATCGCTTAGTAGCGGTATTGCTCCGATTTGAAAGGGCCTTTTGTTTCTACACCAATATAAGAAGCCTGCTCAGAAGTAAGTTCTTCTAACTCTGCTCCTACTTTTGATAAGTGTAAGAAAGCTACTTTCTCATCAAGATGTTTAGGTAATACATAAACTTTGTTTTCATATTTATCTGAATAATTCCAAAGTTCTATTTGTGCCAAAGTTTGGTTACAGAAAGAGTTTGACATTACGAAAGAAGGGTGTCCCATTGCACAGCCCAAATTTACCAAACGACCTTCTGCCAATAGGATAATATCGTTGCCATCAACAGTATATTTATCTACTTGAGGTTTGATTTCTACTTTAGTATTTCCGTAGTTATCGTTCAACCAAGCCACATCTATTTCAGTATCGAAGTGTCCGATATTACAAACGATGGCTTTGTCTTTCATCTTACGGAAGTGTCTTTCAGTGATGATATTTACGTTACCAGTTGCTGTTACAAAAATATCAGCTAAAGGAGCTGCATTGTCCATTTTCATTACTTGGTAGCCTTCCATTGCCGCTTGCAAAGCACAGATAGGGTCAATTTCAGTAACGATAACACGTACACCTGCACCTCTGAGAGAGTGTGCCGAACCTTTTCCTACATCGCCATAACCAGCTACTACTGCCACTTTACCAGCCAACATTACGTCAGTAGCACGGCGAATAGCATCTACCAATGATTCTTTACAACCATAAAGATTGTCAAATTTTGATTTGGTTACAGAGTCATTTACATTGATGGCAGGCATAGGAAGTGTACCTTTGCGCATACGCTCATACAAACGGTGTACACCAGTAGTCGTTTCTTCAGAAAGTCCTTTGATGCCTTTTACCAATTCAGGGTATTTATCAAGTACCATATTAGTAAGGTCGCCACCGTCATCAAGAATCATATTAAGAGGTTGTTCGCCTTCAAAAGCGTACAAAGTTTGCTCAATACACCAATCAAACTCCTCAGCAGTCATTCCTTTCCAAGCATACACGGGAATTCCTTTGGCAGCAATAGCCGAAGCAGCGTGGTCTTGTGTTGAGAATATATTACAAGAAGACCAAGTAACTTCTGCACCTAATTCTATAAGGGTTTCTATCAATACAGCCGTTTGGATAGTCATGTGCAAACAGCCTGCGATGCGCGCACCTTTGAGGGGTTTAGATGCACCATATTCTTTGCGAAGTGCCATCAAACCGGGCATTTCAGCCTCTGCCAATATAATTTCTTTGCGTCCCCATTCAGCAAGGGTAATGTCTTTTACTTTGTAACGGGGTTTAGATTGTGTTTCTATCATTTCTATTGTGTTTTTAAAAGGAAAAACGTCAAAATTTGCCGCAAAGGTAGCTATTTTTTTTGACAAAACAAATATTTTTACTTTTTTATATCTTTG
Source organism: Cytophagales bacterium (assembly GCA_004293905.1). Taxonomy (GTDB): domain Bacteria; phylum Bacteroidota; class Bacteroidia; order Cytophagales; family Microscillaceae; genus RDZE01. The sequence goes on from RDZE01000025.1 coordinate 159,274, forward strand.
TTGAAAATCTTTTTCCACTTTTCTAATAACTGAATAAAAATTCATTTATATTTGCAGCGTGAAAGCAAAAGACGAAAACAAAGAAATAGCCATTATTGATGCCGCCCTGCAAATTATCTTTACTGAAGGATTAGTAGGTTTGCGAATGGAACATGTGGCAAAAGTAGCAAAAGTAGCTACAGGAACGGTTTATTTGTACTTCAAAAACAAAGAAGAACTCATCAATCATTTATTTCTGCGCTTCAAACGCGAGAGCATGAAAGCACTTGAATTGCAGATAGATAGCCAAGTTCCCTTCAAAATCAACTTTATGCGCGTATGGCAAAGTTATTTACAATTTTCATTAGAAAACCCTGCTATAGCAACTCTTTTAGAACAACTACACCAATCTAACTACCTCAGTGCGGAGGCTCGCAAAGAAGCCGAAGATTTATTGAACCCTATCCGCAATTTATTAGAGGAAGGCAAAAAACAATTACTTATAAAACCAATTGACAACGAACTATTGCTTTCTTTTCTGAGCGGAAGCATCAATCAATTGGCGCGCAGATTGCACGAAAAACAAATTAATATCACTAACACACATATAGAACAAGCCTTCGAAATGGCTTGGGATAGCGTAAGATTATAATTTTTTTGAACATAAATGAATAAATTTTCAGCAATATGAATCGTAAAACAATCCTTATCACAGGCACTTCATCAGGTATTGGTGCTGATGCTGTCCGTTATTTCAGCGAAAAAGGTTGGAATGTAGCCGCTACCATGCGCACACCCGAAAAAGACAATACATTGCGTCATTTGCCCAATGTAAAACTCTATGCCCTTGATGTACATGATGAAAACAGTATACAACAAGCATTACAAGCAGCTATCAATGATTTTGGGGCTATAGATGCCATCGTAAACAATGCAGGCTATGGAGCTATTGGCATTTTTGAGAAAGCAACCCCAGAACAAATTAAAAAACAATTTGAAACCAATGTATTTGGGGCAATGAATGTCATCAGAGGTATTTTGCCCTATTTCCGACAACGCCGCGATGGAACTATCATCAATATTACTTCTATGGGTGGCTTAGTAGCTTTTCCTATTTACAGCGTTTATCATGGCACTAAATGGGCTTTGGAAGGTTTTTCTGAAAGTCTACATTATGAACTACGCCCTTTTAACATACGTGTAAAATGCGTAGAACCCGGTGCCATCAAGACCGATTTTTATACCCGTTCGCAAGATTTTTTCACCAACCCTTCCCTTACTGACTATGACGAATATGAAAAAATAACCCACGAAAACACTCAAAAAGCAGGCGAAACAGCCCCCAACCCTGATGTGGTATCAAAGGCTATTTTTAAGGCAGCCAACGACAAAAATTTCCGCTTGCGCTATCCTGCTGGCAATCAAGCCGTATGGATTTTACCCCTTCGCAAACTCATTCCTACAGGTTGGTTTGTGCGCATCGTGCGGGCGCAAGTAGAAAAAGGTTTTAAGGCAAAAAAATAGAAAATAGCCCAAAAAAGGCTATATTGCTCACCTGAAATATTCTAAACCCTAAAAATTACGCTCATGAGAAAAATTATTCTTACGCTCTTTGTGTCTATTTTCTTTATTGAACTAAGCATTGCACAAAAAGGCGTCAACGTTACTGTAAAATCAGAGTTAGAAGGTTGCTGGGTGGCACTGATTAGCGAGAAAGAAGCCAATGACCCCAAATATCAATTTGGCTGGTGGGACGCTTGGCACGCAAAAAAGAAAGCAAAAAGCTACAAAAATGCGCCTGCTACCTTCACCAAAGTTCCTAAGGGAAAATATGTAATCGTGATTTACAACCCTGCTTCCGATTATTCAAAAGGCGATGTGGCAGATGGAGTAGTTTTGGAGGAAGTAGAAATCAATGATAATGCTTCTTTCGAAATCAAAAAAGACGATTTCAAAGATTGGAACTGCCTCAGTTGCCCTTGGCTCTATGTTTGGAATGGGCAAAGTTTTATCAAAACAACCGAAGTAATCAAAGATGTAGTGGGCAAAAAAAATGAAAAAAGTACATTTGCTACCCTCACTGCCAATGATTTAGTAGGCACTACCTCAGTACGCATTCGTATTCAGGAGGAAAAAGAGGAAATTTCTTACCTCAATCAAATTGTATTGGAAGTAGGCAATCAGACTTATCTGCCCTATGTAGCCGAAGAAATAGATGAGAAACTAACAAAAAACGACAGCCAATACCTAACACTGAAAAAAGGAGAAAGTGTAGAAATCGTTTTTACACTCAAAGCACCTCTTCAAACCAACCAAAAAATAGTGCTAAAAACTTCGGGTTACTACGAACCTGATGCAGTTTTCTTGAGCAATATTTATGAATATTATTTGAAAAAATAACATTTTAAAAGGAGGAATGGTCAGCTATAAAAACAGACCATTTTTCCTTTTTTATCACCCAATCTAAGATTGCAATATTTTTATAAAAGCCACTACGATCATCGCAGAGGCAATCACAAACAACAGCCAATTGTTAAGTTGATTATAGGTTTTTTCATTCAAAAAATTGATTAGATAACGTCCTAAAAATGTGCCTACAATCGCTGCAACAGAGAGCCAAAAAAGCAACCCGCCATATTTTTCAAAAGAAAAATGTACTATGCTTACAAAAACGATTAACTTTACTATTTGCGTAATTCCCTGACAAACCGATTTAGTAGCAATGAGTTTTTCTTTAGTAATGCGGTTCATTACAAAAAAAGAAGCAATGAAAGGACCGCTTACGGCAACTATCATACCCAGAAAACTGCTCAAAAAGCCTAATAACACAAAATTTTTATAATTTGTTTCGCTGTCTTTTTTCTTAGCAGGAAGTACTAAGGTGAGCAAAATAAAAAAACCAACCCCAAATTCAAGCCATTTCTCGTCAAAAAGATTGATACACAAACCACCTAAATAAGCACCGGGCAGGGTAAGCACTACAAAATAACGGACAATTTTCCACTCTATGAGTGCATAATAAACACCAATGCGTGCCACGTTACCCACTAATTGCACTGTGCTATGCAATGGAACAGCCGCCTTAATGCCCAATGTCCAAGTAAAAACAGCCATGATAATAGTCCCTCCCGCTAATCCAAACAAAGCAGAGAGCGTAGAAGCCAATATTACGACTATAAATAACAACAAATAAAACATTATTTCTTCTTAACTCCTTTATTATCTCTTATATTTTTCTTTGCTCTTGTTATAATTTGTGGAATAACGATATTTTTTTGTTGGCTTGCTTGTTTCAAATAATGTTGGTGCGCCTCCAAGATTTCTTCGTTCATTTGTTGCCCTATTTTAAGCAAATTAGGCAAATTCTCTTTTAGGTGTTTTAGTAAATCATCTGGGTTGTATCCATTTTGTAAGGAGAGGCGATGTCCTCTGCCCAGTTGCGTGCCGACACAATAAGCAATATCCGTTTGGCGAATATCCGAAATATTGCCTTTTATTTTTACGGCTTGTGTAGGTACTTTTCTGCCCCAATATTGTTGATTTTGGTAGGTAAAAAAGCCCATATTTTCTTCCAACTCGGGAGCATAGAGTTGCGAAGCCAAAATCATTCGTTCTCCATGATGCGTTACTGGGCTTCTAAAAAGCTCATTATCAGGGTCTTGGTATACGGTTTTTAAATCTAAAAGCAAATGGTCTTGCGAGTTTTCGTTGTCTTTTGGCGCAAGGGTGATCAGTACACGTTGATTGCCCAAAGAACCCAATGCCTGCCCTATTTCCTGCACCTGATAGTGTTCCAAAAGAGATACTTCATTTCTGCTTTTGAGATAAGCATTCAATACATCGTTTGCCCATTCGTCATTGTTAGGTAGTGGGTTTTGGCGGAGTTTTTTTGCCCATTTGATATTTTTTTTCAAATATTCGCTCATAGGCATTTCCCAATTTACTTTTTTGATTTTTAACAAATCACTCAGAGGTTTGTGCGGTAACTCAGGAGCTGAAAAACCTTTTTGATAACCCTCGACAAAATATTGCACTACCCTATCAGAGAGAAAATTTTTATCTTTTTTGGTGCGCTTCAATGCCAAAGAACACAGAAACCGAACAATGTCCCAAGAATAAGGACCTAAACGTGATCGGTCGAAATCTACCATTCCTGCCCCTTTTGCCAATATTGCAAAATTCTCAATGTGAGGATTGCCATGCAAAAAAACGGCAGGCGTAGTTTTCAAGTCTGTCAATTGGCTAAATCGCAATTGCATACGCAGGCAATGCGTTCGGAAATAGAAAAAATAACCACGCTGCGGATGACTAAAGTTTTGTAAAATCAACAAAGATTCTACCAAAGGATTGCGATAAAAAATATTCATTTAGTGAGTAATGATTAATGATTTTAAATTTTGGGGTGTAAAATTAACGATAATTTAACAATTCGATAATATAAGTAAAAAGTTTTTTTACAATTTTACTCCTGATATCGCCCTAATTAAAGTCAAATGAGTCTCTTTTTAGCAACCATTATTTCTCTAATGAATGATGATAGACAAACTCACAACAACAATCCCAAAAACAATTATTAGCAGAACATCATATCGTATGCAGACAGATAACAGCAATAATAAATCTAAAATATTAATACCTTATTAAGAAGATTGTAATGGGTTTTCGTGGTATACTTTGGCATGGTTACCCAAAAATAATCTTGCATAAATGCGTATCAAAGCAATGCCCCCAATGACAAAGCATGAAGAAAGAAAAAAAGCCAATACGAATTGTTTTTCGCTCACATGGCTAAATACTAAATCTTCACCAATGAAAGTTGTTGTGATAGGAAACCCCATCAAACCAAGCGTGCAAAAGAAAAATAAACCTCCTAATCGTTGGTATTCGTAATTGTGCCCATAATACCGATATAGGTTGAAGTATTTTGGCTCTTTTTTTCTTAGCCACAACAAGCAAACCCAACCAACCCAACCAGCCACTACTACCCCACTCAAGTACCAAAGTAGTTCCTGCCAATCCATCAAATCATTGTGCATTACCGCCAAAGCAATCCAAAAATGACCTTGCACCACCATCAGCCACGCCAATAAAGGATATTCGCGCTCTGAAAAGGCTTTCATAATCATTAATAGCGCGATTGCACCTGCCAATTCAGGCATCAAATAGATGACCGAAGCAGGCAAATATGCCTTGAAAAACCAAGCCAACCAACCCAACAAATAAGTAGGCACAAAATAATAAAACACATTTCTATAGGTAAGAAAATTGAGCCTGCTCCCTATCTTTTTGAAAGGATTGAATATGATTTTGCTCATCAGGGTATCCAAATAAAACTCGCGCAATGCCAATAAGTACAAACCATAATGAATAGATTTGCCCAAAGGAAAATATTGACGTGTTTGGTAAGGGCGAAAATGATAAAATTGCTCTCGGATAAGATAGCTCACCACCGAAGGCGATACCAACAACTGATAAGTACGCAAAAAAGCATTGCCTACAAAATGCACTACTGCTAATGTTGTAAAGCCCAATGACAATTCCACAAACATTAGCCCTATTTGCGCCACCGATGCATAAGCGATTTGGGTTTTAATGGTAGGTTGTGCTTTTGCCGTAAAATAGCCTACTATGGCAGTCGTAAAACCGACGAAACCTATCATCAGACGTAGTACCCATTGTGGTTCCCAAAAAGGCATAGTTCGAATGAGTAAAAATAAGCCAAAATGAATGGAAAGCGAACCATAAAAAATAGCACTTGAGGGCGTAGGTCCTTCCATCGCTCTTGGCACCCAAGAAGAAAAAGGAAACTGCCCTGACTTAGCGGCTGCCGCTACCAACAGACAAGAACCAATAAACCAACTGGTGAGAGGGTGTTCTGCGAGCACAGAAGCCACTAAATGAGTATTGTGCAACTTCAGAAAAGTAATGTTGTCGTGCCACAAATGATGACTACCCCACATTGCCAGCAAAATACCTATATCTCCGATTCTATATACCGAAAACACCTTTACGGCATTGCGCACAGGCAAATAACGCTCTCTATAAAAAGCAATCAGCAGAAAAGAAGAAATACCTATCATTTCCCAACCGATAAAAAGCGTTTCAAAATTGCCTGACAAGACAGTAAAATTATAGGCAAAGTAAAAGAACAAAATGGTGCTGAAAAAACGCTTGTAGCCTTTTTCTAAATGCATGTAATAGCGACTGTAGCGCACGATGAGAAAACTGATAAAAGCCGCCACCAAACAATAAACAGCCGATAAACCGTCCCAGTAAAAATCTATCAAAAATACATAAGAATGACTTTCGTAAAGTATATATTCTTTCAGATTGATGGGCATTGCTCCATTTACTAACCAATAAACAATGAAACCCAGTGCTCCAAAAAAATGGCTTGCAATGGTATAAAAAGCAATTTGAGAAATCCTTTTTTCTTGGTTCTCGCCACATAGAAGCGTAAGCAAAAAACCCACAACAGGAAGAAAAATAAGCCCTAAAATGATATAATTACTTAACATATTATTTTTTATTGCATTAAATAAATAGGTAAATTCTCACCTGAGTTTGTCCATAAGTTTTCCAAGCCATTGATAGTTGGCAGTGTTTGCGTAATAGGCTCATAAGGCAAGAAATTTCCCTTTGTAAAGCGAAAAAGCTGTTTGGTTTCAGGCTGAATCACCACCAAGTGAATCCATTCATTCTCGAACCATTGGTAAGTTGTGAGGTCTTTTTGAATCACTTCTTTTACTACTGCTGGAAAATGCTCCACAACTACCAATAAACGAATAGGGTCGTGAATATCTACTGATTGTTGTGGCAACCCAATTCTTAAATCACCATCTATTCCATTGGCAACCCCTACCAGTCCAATGACATTGTGTGGTAATTTAGAGCCCGCACCTAAGCGATAATGATCAGTGCAAGCAAAGTAGTATTGTAAGTTGATACCTCCACAAACAGGTGCGACAGCCCTTAGAATACCCAATAAATATTTACCCTCTTTATCTTTTCGATAGTCATAAGAATTAAGAAAAGAGCGTCTGTCAAGGAATAGATGGGCATTGGTTTGCCTTCTTCCTACTATACAGAGCGCGTTGGTTGCATGATCCCATTCGCTTCTAGGTTCAAAGAGAGACAATGCTCTTAACTTCACTTGTTTGTGTATTTTCTTTGCACTTTTATTTGTATCTATCAATAAGAAACGACGCGAGCGTTCTTTTGCGTTATTGGTCAAGGCTTCAGTAAATGCCTTAGTATGCTCTTTGTGTCGTAGTCGGTTTTCATCGGAGAGTATTTTTTCATCATAAAATAGAATTTCGTCTTGTGTAGTATCGTGCAATGCTCCTACAAATTGGGTAGAATCAGGAATGTCTATACCTTTTTCCTTGAGCAATTTTCTCACTTCTTTTTTATTGAGCATTGCGGCAGCCAATCGTGCATTGACAGAGCCTGTCTGACCACTACAAGCCCCACAACCATACGCTGCATAATGTGGGTTATTGACACTGCTTGCTCCGTGCCCTACAAAATAAACCAAAGAAGCAAAATTTTCAACCAGCCCTACACTTCGCAAAAGAGTTTCCATTCTGAGTGCCATTTCTTCGTTTGTAAAGCCCACTTGTAGAGATTGTGTTTCCCCATTTTCACAATGCTCATATTGCAGAGTGCTGTGCCTATCCATGTGCCTAAAAGAAGAAACCAAAGCGGGGGTTTCGGTAGGCTTAAAAATATTCCAAGCCAGTTCAATGGCTGACCAAAAGCCCATTGTTTGCGAAATGACCCAACTTCCTAATAAATTTCTGCTTTGTCGGCTGAAATGTGCATCGCGTTTGTGATGATGTTTCCTGATGTTTTTTTCTTTCACCAAATAATGCGGATTTAGCGGTGCGGGGCAAGATTTGGTATAAAACTTTCCACCTTCGGGCTGAAAATAAAACTCTATATTGAAAAAACCAGCCGTTCCAAAAGTTGCTACATTGGCAATTTTCTCGAGGTGTCTTCTCAAAGAGCATTCGCGGTCGTCTATACAGAAAAAGGCTTGAAAATCCGTTTTTTTCTCTATGCTTGCCTCTTGAGGTGCTAATTGCAGCCCTCGTAATACTTGGTCATAAAAAGTCCATTCATAGATTTCTTGCCAAAGTGCGTACACCTCGAATACTTCTCTTTTTTCTACGGGATTGAACAAAGGTACAATGTCAGTGGTGATATTTTTGGCTAATGGCTCCCAATTTCCTACGCCAAATTTAGTATCTAAGGCATCAATCTCTAATAATAATTCTAAGAGAATAAAATCGTGCAAAGATACAGGGCGTGGGTCTAAGAGTGTTTCGGGATGATTTTCGATGACGCTCACCATACCCGACCAACCCGCATGGGCAAACTGTTGGTCAAATAAATACTGCTCATAAAAAGCCTCATCGCCTACCAAAATATCTAATAGGCTTTGCAACGAAATATGAGGCTCGTGTAGTAGTTTCTTTACTCTTTTACTCCTAAAAAAAGGAATCCAACGGCTATTTTTATCGAGTTGTTGTATGGCTTCTAAAAACCCATTGGCTTTGATAGGAAATTTTTTGAGCGTAATGCCTTGGTCTATATAACTGCCTATGAGCCTAAAAAGAAAACTATGTACTTCTTTTTCTATATTGAGGTGGTAGTGGTTCGTCCAGATTTGGTGCAACTGCCCCAAACGATTGTAGAGCGAAGTGTCATAATCTTTCTCTAATAGTTTTTTCTCCCAAATGTCCCACTGTTCTATTCCTTTTTGGTCTATGATGATTTTTTGGAACAACAATGGATTTATTTTTCCATTGGCATAGAGTGCGCGGTATTCGTTGAGGTACAAATAAGTTTTATAACCCAAAATGGTAGAGGCGGTAAGCAAGGCTTCATGGAAGGGTAAGTCCTGAAAAGATTTTAGCACATTATCATTGATAAAATCTTTCAATGGATTTTGATGTGGCAGATAGTGATGCAAATGTTGAAGCACCACTTTCTGCTCAAAAGTAGGAGGGGTCAGATAAACTATCATACTTTTCTCCTTTATTTGGTTAGTTGTTGTTTCTGATAATTAAGTATAATATTCTCTGCTAAATTATTAGCTACTGCCAAAAGCTCTACTACTTCGTTTTCAGAAAGCAAACTCTTATTTTTCAATATCAGCAGTTTATTTTCTTTGCACTCAACAGTATATCCTTGTGTTTTTTCAAACAACGCAATAATATTGGGTTGAAAGAAGTTTCTAATGGCTTTTTCGTCTTCGCCCAAAAGTTCGTATAAGTTAGAGAAAACGGGCGATTGTTCAAAATCTATATCTTGGGTTACTAATTTTTGAAATACTTTATTGAAAATACCTTCTTTTTCTAAGGTAAATTCAGGCAGATGAAAATCAAAACTATATAATATGGCCACTGATATTTTGTAGTCTTGAGCGGCATGGCGTGCTCCTTCTAACAGAAGTAAATCTGCAAACTCAAGATTATAATTTTCGTTTTTGGTAACTATTCTGTGTTCTTTATGTCTGATAACTTTTCCTTGAAAGAAGCTAAAATCTATCAAATTAGTAGTGTTATAAGACAAGCGATTATAAAAGTCCATGTGAGTCCTTTGTGATATTTCCTCTAAAAACAAAGCCCTTGAGGTCATTAAACTTTCATTGACTACTTCAAAATAAGGCTTAAGTCTTCTTACGGCTAAGGGGTGCAGGGAACTTGGTCGGTGTGCTTCTAAACCTTCTAAATCTACCTCTCCGCCATTGCGATAATAATCGTGCATGAAGTGATGGACATTCTCAATGAAGGTATGGTCTATGAGGCGTGTTTTGGAAAAATCTAAAATCAAATGTTTTTGTTGAGGTAATTCATGTAGCATTTTTTTGACACGCAAATAATTCAAAAATACAGCCGCTTGCGGAAAATATACCTTAATCTTATTGCCATTATTTTCCACGTTCAATTTCCCTTTCAACAATACCCCTAAAGAGCCTACTAAATACACCTCAACTGCCACTTTTACTAAAATACCTGCGAATACACCTATTAACAAATCAGTAGCTAAGGTTACGATGAGCGTAGTAAGAAAATAAAGGAGTTGTTCTTTGCCTACTTTATAAGTATTAATAAACTCTTTGGGAGAAGCAAGCCTGTACCCTGTGAATACGAGCATGGCTGCCAAAGCTGTAAGCGGAATATATGTAATAACAAAAGAAAGCAAAGTAACATATAGCAATAAAAACAACCCATGATAAAAATTTGACCAACGCGTTTTAGCCTGATTGCTTATGTTGGCAGAACTACGCACTACTTCCGAAATCATAGGCAAACTACCTATCAACCCGCAAAGCAAATTGCCAATGCCTACCGCCAAAAGGTCTTTGTTCATGTTCGATTTGCGATGATAAGGGTCAAAACCGTCCATGGCTTTGACTGTAAGCAATGATGCTCCCTACTAAGGCAAACATCAAAATATATTTGATGGAAATAGGATTGAGTATTTGGCTAAAATCGGGGAAAATAAAAATACCAGCCGTATAGGGGTTTGCCAATAGCCCCGAAAGAAGATTTTCTGGTAAACTGACAAAATATTTCTCATTGATGCTATACAAATGACCATTGATGAGGTATTCATAATTATCTATAGGCACTACCAAAAGCAAAATAATCATAGGTGCAGGAATGATTTTTAGGTGTTTGCTACGCGAAAAAGTGAGTATAGACAAAAGCACCAAACAAACTACTCCTATTATTGCAATCAAAGGATTCAGATGCATCATACTTTCAGGAATTTCAGCCAACAGTTCTAAGGGTTCTTTAGCTGTCGGTTTTACTCCCAAAAGCACATGAATTTGTTTTGATAAAATAATAATTCCAATGGCAGCCAGCATTCCATGCACTACCGAAGCAGGGAAAAAGTCGCCTAAATTGCCTGCTTTGAGCAAGCCAAAAAGAATTTGTATGACCGATGCCGCCACAATCACTGCCAATATATACTGATAGCCCACTGAAGCCGCCTGTCCCGTTTGTTGTGCCAAAGCACTTAGTTCTTCTATGCCGCCAATAGCTATGGCTATCAAACCTGCGGCAGGTCCTTTGATAGTAAGCTGAGAACCACTGAACATTGCTACTACTACCCCACCTATAATTGCTGTAAAAACCCCTGCAATCGGCGGAAAACCACTCGCAATGGCGATACCCAAACTAAGAGGCAACGCTAAAAGAGATACAACAAAACCTGCATTGAGGTCTGATTTCCAATTCTCTGCCATACCCGCAAGACCATCACGAGGTATCGCTTTTGATGATAAACTCATAAATTGATATAAATAATATTTTAAATTCTTATGTTAAAAATTAGTAAAGCATAATCCATTACCTATTACCTACCTACAAGTCTTTACAAGTTGAGGTGGTAAAACTATGGATTAAAAATGAAATTTTGAGGAAATCAGCAAAATAATCAAACCAAAATAGCAAGGTCTTGCAAATAGAGGGGGGTTTTGAGCAATGAGAAATTAAGAAAATGCGAAGCCAAATATTGTTTTTGCTTCGCGAAGGTGCGTTGCTCTTGCCACACCAAAACAGCACAACACGGAGTAGCAGGAAGGCTTAAGAACCTTTGCAACTGATTCTCGCGTCCGCGTGTTTCGCTTTCACTCTCACTCTCCGATTCTTCCTTTTCACTTCGTTCTTCGGCTGTTCTGTAAGGGAAATGATGATACTCTTTGGTAGCAATTTTTGCCCTATAACAAAAATCAGTAGCGGAGGAAGTTACTAAATGAGTTTTCGTGGGGCTTACTCTTGCAGTGTCCGATGAGGGTTTTACTGAAAAAGCAAGTAGTGAGAAAATGACTGCAACTAATAGTTGAAAAATTAATCGCACAAGATTCTAATAGGTTTTAGTGTTAGTATTCAAATAGTGATATACAAAACAAATGTAACAAGACTTTTTGGATAGAATGCTTACATAGTCATTTTTTTTACTAACCTTACTCAAAAAAGCAGGAAAGACAGAAAAAATATGATTTTTATTATATTTAATATAATTTTTCCAACTATGAAATAGTTTTGCTATCATTTGGAACTATTTTTACTATATTTACCTCCTAAAATAAAGAACAATCATGCAATATCAATTATTTGGCAACACAGGCTTGCGCGTTTCAGAACTTTGCTTAGGCACTATGACTTTTGGCGAAGAGTGGGGCAATGGCGCAAATAAAGAAATCAGCAAGGAGATTTTTGAGGCATTTGTAGAGGTAGGCGGCAATTTTATAGACACTGCCAACCGATATACAGAAGGTAGCAGCGAGCGTTTTCTGGGCGATTTTATACAATACAACCGCGATTATTTTGTATTGGCTACTAAATACTCTCTTTTCGATGACCGCAATGACCCTAACGCTTCGGGCAATCATCGCAAAAATTTGAAACGTTCTGTAGAAACAAGCCTCAAAAGGCTCAATACTGACTATATCGATATTTTATGGTTGCATGCTTGGGATTTTAACACGCCTGTAGAGGAGGTAATGTCGGGTTTGAATGACCTTATCAGAGCGGGAAAAGTGCATTATATTGGCATTTCCGATACGCCTGCTTGGGTGGTAGCGAAGGCTAATACTTTGGCTAAAGAACGTGGCTGGGTGGGTTTTGAAGGTTTGCAAATAGAATACAGTTTGGTGCAGCGCACCGTAGAGCGCGAATTAGTTCCGATGGCGCAAGATTTCGGTATGACGGTTACGCCTTGGTCACCTTTAGGGGGTGGCGTGCTAAGCGGAAAATACAATGAGGGGCTTATTGCGGGCGGAAGATTGAACGAAAAAAGCACCAAATACAATCCTCAAAACATTGCTATAGCCCAAAAACTGACCGAGATAGCACAATCATTGCAACAACCGACCGCAGCAGTAGCGATTCAATGGCTACGACAACAGCCTTATGCCAATATTATTCCTGTTTTGGGGGCACGCAATCCACAACAACTCAAGGAGCAACTGCAATGTCTTCATTTTCAAATCCCTGAGGAAGCCCTGCAAACACTCAACGCAATGAGTCAAGTTCCTTTGGGCTTTCCGCACGATTTCCTGAAGTTAGACAGTGTAAAAGGGGTGCTGTTTGGAAACAATTACGCGAAAATTAGGCATAGATGAGTGGGGTTAGTTCCAAAAGTCTAACAAGTTTCTGATGGCTTCTTGGAAAAGTTTTGGTGCTTCGATGCCTAAAATGAGTTCTCCGATTTCGTTGAGTAAAAAGCCGATTTCTATGTAAAAATCTCATCTAACCAAACAAAGTTTTAGCCCTTTCTAATTCATAATTGGCAATCAAAACTTCTATTGTTTCGTACAAATATACAAATTTTTGGTTGACTATTTTTATTTTAAAATCCAAATCAACTATCTTTAACAAGTATATTTTTCTACATTACTCTTTTTTTATTTTCTCTACCACAATTTCCAAGTAGGGGTCTTTTCCGCTCATCAAATCTTCCATTGTATATTCAACCCAAATATCAGGGATTTGAATTTTCCCTTTGGTTTTATCGGGTCGTTCTTTGTAGGTGGTAGCGATTGAGATTTTGGCTTTTGTTTTTGGCAGTTCCATAGGAGTATAGGTTGTGGCTCCAATGGGGTTGTTTCCTACACTTGTGCCTATGGTTGTTCCTATGCCATTGTCTTGGAGCAGAGTAGTAAGCATTGCGGCTGCACTACCTGTTTTATAGTTAGAAAGGATATAAACATTGCCTTTGAAAATAGGGCGATTGCGCTGAATAAAATATTTTGAGTTTTCGTTGGTGATTTCACTGAATAGGTTTTGTTCCTCATTGTTCAGCACCAATGTTTTCTGAGGTACACCTTCGGGGTATTTTTTCTCTAACTCTTGGTAGTTTTTTCTAAAATATTTTTTGTACACCTCTGAAGTGAAAGCGTATTCCTGAAAGCCTTTCAGATTTTCTTTTTCCGTAAGAAAATACATCAGTTGTATGCCAAGTGTAAGATTTCCTCCTGGGTTGTTTCTTAGGTCAATAATCAGATTTTCTACTTGATGGGTATTCAAACTATCGATAAATTCCCATAAAAAATCTTTAAAAATAGGATATTGAGGATTATAAAAATTTGCAATTTGTTTGGAAGGTTTTTCTTTTTTAAACTGCCTCTTCACATAGGCTCTGGCTATAGGCTGAAGCCAAGGTTTTACGTAGCTCTCAATTCCATCGATGATGTCTATTTTGTCATGACATCTATTGAATTGTAAATAACCAAATTTCTCTTTTTGATGAATAGCATACCAATAGGTCTTATTTTGGTATTTTGTGATTGGGTTTTCTTTCAACACAATATCATATACATCAATCCCATTTTCGATTGAGATGGGCAACAGTTCTATCGCTGAGTGGTCTTCAAATATGAGTCGCAAGGGCTCTGTTTTTTCTTTGATAAGTCCAATTTGCACCAAGTATTGGGGTTTATTATAAAGCTGTAAATCGCGCACCTGAAATTGTTGGTTAATTTTATTTTCAGCAAAGGTATATTCTATCAATCTTCGCTCTATTTCTTCGGTAGCCAATCCGTTTATCTCAACAATTTTTTTACCTATCTGCAAGCTATCGTATTGTTTGGAAACATTGAGCAAATACCAACTATTCGACGAGATATGAATGACATAAGGGAATACTTGTTTAAATTCCTGATTTAAGGCAATGTTAGTATGCTGATTTTTTAGATTAGATAGGTATTTTCTTGTTTGCATTACAAAATCGGTGTTGTTATCTGTATTTGCTAAAGCAGATAAAGTATGTTCAGCTTGTTTTTGACGCTCATTTTTAGGAAATATGCTATCCAATTGAGGGAAGCCCTCTTCGAGCAGTTGATTCAAATAAAGAAAATCATATTGATAATCATTGAGTCCTTTTTGTGAGATTTTCTCTTTGGGTGAGTAATTTTTCACTCCTGTTTTCTGCAAAAAAATCCCACAAGAGGAAAACAAGCAACTAAATAAAAGTAAGGAAAATATTTTATTCATCGTATAAGTGTCTTTGGTTTTATACTAATTTCTATTGTAAAAACGTACATGCTTTTTTAGCAAAAATAAACACTGTTTTTTAGATTGGCAAGTTTACAATTACTTTCTTAGTATTTTATGATGGTATTTGTTTCAAACAATAGCAATGCCTCAAATAGAAAACTTTGCATTCTCTTCTGCCCGTTTTTAGTTCCAGAGATTTCGGTGTGGGAAATAGTTTATTGTTTCTTTTTTCATGTTATTGTCTTAGCAGGAAAAATAAAAAAGGTAGCAAATGCAAAAAACCAACAAGATAAAAAATGTCTAAAATTTGTAACTTTGGGCTTTTTGTTTACTTTTGCCTATGACAATTATATAAACCTGAAATAATGCAATTTTCATTTAGAATAAAAAAAGACATAGATACTACTTTTGACTATCTGACCGATATGCAAAAATTTATTACAGTGCACCCCATCATCTCAAAAATGAAACAAATAGACCATGAAACATTTTTGATGTATGAAACCTTAACCATCGCCTTTATTCCATTTTCATTTACCTACCCTGTAACTGTACAGAAAAATAGTGCAGCGAGAAAGGCAAACATTAAAGCGACAGTTTTCAAACAAATCAAAATAGAAATGAATTTCACATTAACAGCCGAAAACGAATACACAATCATTGAGGAAGAAATTAAGCTCAAAACACTTGTGCCCATACAATGGATTGTAAAAGGTATTTTTAAAAAACACCACGCACGATTATTCAAAAATATAGAATCTATATGAAAAAGTTAATGATATTTGATTTAGATGGAGTTTTGTTAGATAGTGAAAAACTCTATATGGAGATGAACCAAGTTTTTTTCAAACAGTTAGGCGCAGACATAAGCCCTACCGAGTACCAAACTTTCATAGGCATTGCGGCTACCAAAATGTGGACATACATTAAAGAAAAATGCAATTTAGCGCACAGCGTAGAAGAACTAAAAGAAATCGAAAAAGAATTAAAACATACTACCTTAAAAAATGCCAATCTTGTGCCAACAGCAGGTGTTGTCGATTTTCTTAGCCTACTAAAACAAGAGGGACACACCTTGAGCATAGCCTCATCAGGGCTTAGAAAAAATATAGATCTCATTTTGCAAAAACTAAACCTCGAGAAATATTTTGACTACATAGTAAGTGGCGAGCAAGTACAAAAGGGCAAACCCGAACCCGATATTTTTTTGAAAGTTGCACATCACTTCAACCGAAAGCCCAGCGATTGCATAGTGATAGAAGATAGCAAAAATGGCGTGATGGCAGCCAAAGCCGCCACCATGTTTTGCGTAGGCTACTACAATCCAAGTTCAGGAAACCAAGATTTATCCAAAGCCGATTTCATCATAGACCATTTCGCAGACCCAAGA
Organism: Cytophagales bacterium; assembly: GCA_004293905.1. GTDB lineage: Bacteria > Bacteroidota > Bacteroidia > Cytophagales > Microscillaceae > RDZE01. The sequence goes on from RDZE01000025.1 coordinate 175,660, forward strand.
TTATTGGAGGTTATTAAAAATTAAGTTCTTTGTACAACCCTCCTATTGAATACATTGTACCAAATTAGCAAAAAAACCAAAAAGCGACAAAAAGCAAATTAAACCTTCCTACGTATTTGAGGGTCTAAGAAATATCACTTCACTGTAATATACATCCTTTCAAAAAAAAGATACATGAGAATAGTATTTCTAATCGTCCTCTTTTTATTTTCTTGCAAAAACAAGGGACAAATAACCACACCCAATACCACAATGGTAGAACGACAAACCAAAACAATTTCCTATAACAACACAGATGTAACCGTGCTCATCGAGAACCCTACTACAAACAAAGAAGTAGATGTATTACTTGTATTTCACGGTACAGTACAATCTGACAGTGAAATAATGACCGCCGCCAATACCACACTCGATAAATTCAAGAGCATTCTAGACAACAAAGAAATGATGATAGTGAGTGTAGCGCACCCCCAAGAAAATATACTCTTTGGCGACAATATCGCTCAGGCTGAAGCGGCTTTGCTATGGCTAAAAAACAATGCAAATCAAGACTTAGGCATTATCGTAAGAAAGATTTTTTTAGCAGGACACTCACAAGGTGTTTATCTTGTTACGCGCCTCAATACTATGCACCCAACAAATGGCGTCATTGCAAATGCACCCGGACCGCTCAATCTTGTGTACAGATGTCAATTAGAAGAGGAGGGACAAATACAAGCCAGTTTGGTTTGTGCAAGGCTAAAAAATACTTATGGAACAACTACCAACAATTACAATGCTTATTTTCAAAGGTCTTTGCTTAATTTTACCAACGGTTTCAAATCTGATATTTTATTTGTGCAAGGGCTTAATGATGCTCCTATCCAAATGTATTCTTGGCAAACCTTCAAACAAGACATATCGAACTGCACAACCTGCCAAAAAAGCCAATTCGTAGAAATCAGTGGTGGACATACTGCCTTGTTTGATAATTCAGCGGCAAAAGCAGAGTTTAACAAGTTTATTAATAGCAGATAAGCGAAAACAAGATTTTTTTTATGCGCAAAAATATAAATCAAAAAATAAAATTGATACTTTTGTAAATACAATCAAAAAAATGGCAGATATCGAGAAATACAAAACTGAAATCAATGAAAATGGCTTCGCCACCCTCGAACCTATTTATACTGACCAAGAAATAGAACAAATTTTAGTAGCAATAGACCAAGCAGACCAAAACAAAACAACCAGACAATTTTTTAAAGAAATTCCCGCAACCATCAACTATGTACTGAACGACCGACTCAAAAAACTCATCAGTCAGCTTTTTGGAAACGACTATTTTGTAGTCAAAAGTATTTATTTCGACAAGCCGCCCCATTCCAATTGGTATGCTGCTTATCATCAAGATTTGACCATTTCAGTAGATAAAAAAGTAACCCTCGAAAACTACGGCGCGCTAAGAGTAATTCCTAAATCGCGTCTGAAGAAAATCTACCGACCCGAAACCATAGATTGGAACGCAGAAACAGAAACAATTTGCAATGTAAAAAAAGATTGAATTTTCAAACCAAGAACTACCGCCAGCCATACAATGGGCAGAACGCCTGAATTAAAATTAAAATTAAAACAAATTTAAACTTTTGAAAAGATGAACATTTTAAGAAAACATTGGTACGACATCGGAGGCATGTTGTCCTTATTGCTCATTACAATTTTATTGATTGACTACAAAAATCTAACAAACTATCAAATCATTGTGTGGTTAAGCCTATTTTCGCTTTTCTTGCACCAACTCGAAGAATACAGAATCGTGGGAACTTTTCCGGGAATGGTAAATAAAATAATGTACAAAAGCGATTTGCCCGATAGATTCCCGCTCAACACAAATACCTCTGTTTATGTAAATGTTTTTATGGGTTGGAGTTTCTATTTTTTAGCCGCACTTTTTGCAGAAAAAGCCATTTGGTTGGGCATTGCTACCATTCTCGTTTCCTTAGGCAATCTAACTGCCCACACAACAGTATTCAACATCAAAGGTAAAACACTATACAACGCAGGGCTTGCCACCAGTTGGTTGCTTTTTGCCCCTTGCATTTTTTACTTCTTCAAAACCATTCATACCGAAAATATAGTAACCACCACAGACTACCTCATCGGAATTCCCTTAGGCATTGTCTTGAATGTAGTAGGAATAGTGAAACTCATAGATTGGTTTGCTGATAAGGATACGCCCTACATTTTCGAGCAGCGCAATTTATTACCAGAAGACA
>RDZE01000026.1 GCA_004293905.1 Cytophagales bacterium
ATAATGAATAAGAAACTAAGAGCAAGAATATAATTTTCATTGTTTTTTTATTAGTAATCACATTCAACAATCTTGTAAATATAAACAAAAATAGTTAAAACCCTATTTTTTCAGTGTAGTGCAAAAGTAAGGTTGCTTTGGGAGTTATTATCTAAGGGTAAGGTATCATATAGTGTTGTTTAACTAAATCAATATACCTTTCTAAATTTTTAGGCTTGATATTGTATAAAATTATTACCATATCGTTGTCTTTTACACAAAAATGCGCTCTTTTTGCTTTAATTTTCCTTTTTTTCAATTTATCTTCATCTGATGGAAGTTTGTCTAAATATTCATATACATCACTCACAGATAACCTCCCTTCTATGTAGTTTATATTTTGATAAGAACAGTCTTTCAAACCTTCATTTTTCACTATAAATGCTATCCTTTCTCTTTGTAAGAAACGGAAATAGAATACATCTATATTTATTATATGAATATAAATAATACCCTTAGGGAGTTTTATTTCGAAGTGTCTTGGAAAGGTTTTTTCTTCGTCTCTTGAAAGGGTAACTTTAGAAAAATATTTAAACTCATTATACGTTTCATAGGCTTTGAGTGCATCAATTTCTGTTGAAAAACTTTCTTTATCAAATTGTGCATAAGCAATGTCAATCATAAGTAATAAACAAAATGATAAACAGTAATAGATTTTCATTATTATTTTGATTTTTGGGTTTTTAGGATTGTTTCTGAAATACAAACACGAAGAAAAATTGGTAGTATAGGTCTAAATCCCAACTGAAACACAACCAACAAGGTCGATTTTTCCTTATTTTCTCTTGTTTTTGTATTGGCACAAATATAAACAAAAATAGTTAAACCCTATTTTTTCAGTGTAGTGCAAAAGTAAGGTTGCTTTGGGAGTTGATATTTTGCCTATAAAAATCTGTTAACTAATATGCCTTATTAACATTCTTTTAGCTATTGGCAGAAGGGTAGGTTCTAAGGGACATACTACTTTCGAATATACCAAATAAGTGGCAGTTTTTATATTTTCTGATAAGGTTTATCTTTATGCTTTCATAGGTTTCGAAGGCGGTTTTTGGTATGCTTTCAATGTAGGCAGTGTGTATGCCTCTGAATTTTTCGTTTACGCTTTCAAAAATACTCACTTGGTATTCGTATACTTGTATTTCTTCGTGTGCTAAGGCTCTTTTCAAAAACAAATAACCTTCTAAGGTATGTAAGGCATTGATGCCTACGGCTGTGATTTCGGTATTTTCTTCTATCCATTCATAAATGTCTTTGCCTTCGCTCAAAAGATTTTTGAATTGTGGCAGTGTGTAGTTGATTACCTCCTCTATGCATTGCATAAATCCTTCATCATCGGCTAATTTTTTGTATTCGAGTGTCAGGTGTTCAAAATCTGCTTTGGAGAGGTTTTTCGGAAAGTTCTCTTTCAATAACTGCTGGTTTTCTTTTACTTCTACAAGATTTTGGTAGTGAAAAACAAGGTCAGAAAAGTAGGGATAAAGTTCTATTTGTGCAAAAGCCTTGCGGATAGATTGTAAATAAGCAAGCACAATGTATTTTTTGTATTCTACATCTAATAAGCCCTGTGTAAGCCAATTTTTATCTAAGGTTTTCATTTTTTTACTGCGTTTAAATTTGGTAATATGAACGAAAAACCAAAGAAAATAGTTGAGTTCTTATTTTTCTAAGACTTCAATAGTAAGAGGCTCGCTTTCATTTTGCAGGCGGTCTAAGGCAGTGATGTAGTAGGTATAGCGTTGTCGGTTTTGGATAGGGATTTTATCTACAAATACGGTATCTTTTTGAATAGATAGTATGTATTTGGGGTTTTCCAAATCTACTTTTTCGTTGTTCTTAAAACGATAAATGACATATTTATAGGCTTTTTGTTTGTCTTTAGCAGGCGGGGGGCTGTGCCAAGTGAGGGTGATTTTTTCGTTGCTGATGAGGCTATTGGCTTTTTGGGGTTTCAAGGGAGGGATATTGTCTTTCCATTCCATAGTAGGCAAAAGGGCAGGATAGGCAAAAAAATCGTTGCGGAGTGTATCTGTGATGCCATAGCGATTTTGGGCAAAATCTTTGGTGCTATAAAAAATATGCCCTTTTACCGCTTTATTGCTTCGGTTAAAATGCATTTGCATGGGCAATACAGAGGTGTTCCATTCTTTATCATTGGTATTTTGTTGGCTGTTTTCGCCTATTTTGTAGTAGGCTAACCCTATATACAGATGCCTGCCATACAAGTTTTCAGCCCACCAACCGATGATTTTGTTATAGTCTACGTTTTCATCTTCCAAACTGATGTAGAGTTGTGGTGCTACATAGTCTATCCAACCCTTTTCGAGCCAAAGTCTAATATCGGCATACAGTTGATCGTAGGCGGTAGTGCGTGCTTTGGTAAGCGAGCCTTTTTTATCATCTTGTTGATTTCGCCAAACAGCAATAGGGCTGATGCCAAATTTGACATGTGGCTTCAAGGTCTTAATGCCTTTTGCCACCATTTGTATCAGTTCGTTCACGTTTTGCCTTCGCCAATCAGCTTTGGAAATGAATATGCTTTTTCGGAAGTGCAAATAATGTATTTCGTCTTCGAAATCTTGTTTTAGGTGAGGGTTGTAGGGGTAAAAATAATCGTCAAAATGTACGCCGTCTATGTCGTAGCGCAGTACTACGTCCATTATTAACAGTTGAACATATTTTCTCACTTCGGGCAGTGCGGGGTTCAGGTAGGTTTGTTTTCCATAGTCTACAAGCCATTCGGGGTAGCGATTGATGATGTGCGAAGAGGAAAGCCCTTCTATTCGGTTGTTCAAGATGGCTCTGTAAGGGTTAAACCAAGCATGCACCTCTATATTTCGCTTGTGTGCCTCTTCTATGAGCATTTGCAAAGGGTCATAAAAAGGGATAGGCGGCTCACCTTGTATGCCCGTAATCCACTCCGACCAAGGTTCTATGCGCGATTGATAAAAGGCATCGCAAGCAGAACGTACTTGAAAAAAAATGGTGTTAATACCTTTTTGCGCCAGATAATCGAGCATTATAGTAAGCTGTTTTTTCTGTATTTCCGTAGGAAGCCCTCTTTTTGTGGGAAAATCCTTGTTAAGTACTGTTACCAACCATACCGCACGCACTTCTCTTTTGGGTTGTTTTTCGGTAAATCTTCGGGGCTGTTTGCTTTTTTGTTCAGCATTGTTTCGCCCTCCACAAGCTCCTAAACTACATAGCAACACTAAGAAGAATATTATTTTTTGCATTGTATGAGTCCTTTAATCGGGGTTAATCGGTGCTATACTATAAGTGCCTACTACGGGAAAATGGTCAGAATATTTAGTATCGCGGAGTGTTTCGAAGCGATGCACTTTGACCCCTTCGCTAAAAAATTGGTTGTCTATTCTTAAAAAAAACAATCTACCATTGTAAGTAAATCCTACGCCTATGCCCGCATACTCGAAGCTGTTGTAAAGGTATTTTTTAATTTCTTGGTAGGCATAACTAAAAGGCATATCGTTCCAATCACCACAAAGAATGACCCTATAGGGGCTGTTAAGGATAAAATTTGCCAAAGTACGTATTTGTTTGGCTCTTGAAATAGCTCCTGTTCGTAGTTTTGTAAATACTTCTACATCTATCTCTTGTGTAAGTTTTTCTTCGTCTATGCTCATAGAACGCAAGTGTACATTGATGATGCGCAGTGTATCTTGGTTGATTTTTACATCGGCATAAATGGCTTGTTGGCGTGCTTTTTCGGCTATCTGTATTGTACCTGCCGATACTATAGGGTGCTTGCTGAGTATTATCAAGCCAAAAAAACCTTTATCACTCCTTAAATATTCGGGAGTATTGACATAGAAGTAATAGTTTTTTCTCAAGGCAATTTGTTTGATGGTATTGAACACCTCCGAACGGTCTAAATTATAAAACTCTTGCAGGCATTTGATGTCGGCTTCGTGCGTAGCAATCCAATCTATCATCTCAAGGGTGGTATTTTTTTCTTGGTTTATTGTTGGGCTATAGGCATTAAAAATACGCACATTATAACTCATTACCTTGATGGCGTAGTCATTGGCTTGGTCGCTGTTGGGATTATAAAAACTAAAATTACTGATATAAAAAAAATAACCCGATGCAATACTTATCAATGGCACCAATGACCTTGTGGGGTATAAAAAAAGCCAAAAGAAAAAAAGCAAGATATTCAGAAATTGCAATAAAGGCATTAGCAAGGCAAAAAAAGCCGCAATGCTCAAATCATCAGGCGGAATGAGCGGAGCAATAGAAGACAGTAAAGACAAAAGCAACAACAAGAGGGTCATTCTCATCAAACGACCTTTGAAATATGAATTTGTCTTTTTGTTTGTCATATAAAATCATTTTTTGCGCCAAAACAAGAATACGTAGTACCACCTATTCGTTGGGGTTTCGCCTTCTTTGGCAATTTTCTGCAATACCGATGTATCTTCCCCTTCGCTGATGAGATAGCCATAGGGTGCTAATTGTGGTATATTGTCCATCACTACTTTGAGCATCGCCATCAAAGGTACGAATAAAATCATACCTGCTATGCCCCATACCATGCTCCCGATGAGTAGCGCGATAATCGCCGCCAATGGATTGATACTCAACTGAGAACCTACAATATTCGGCGTGATGAAGTTCCCTTCTAAAAACTGCACTACCTGAAACCATATAAACACTGCCAACGGATAATACATACTATCTTTCATCACTAAGGCATACAAAATAGGCAACAAAGACCCAATAAAAACCCCAATGTAAGGAATGATAGTAAGCAATGCCGCCAATGCCCCAAAAAAAATAGCATGGGGAATATCGATAATGAGCAAACCTACAATATTGAGTGCCGCCACAATGAAAATAACGGTTATCAAACCCGACACATAGCGTTGTGTTACTTTCTGAATTTGTACTTCTATGTGTGTGGCTTTTTCGTGGTATTGGTCATCTAAAAGTTTGTGGATAAAATTTTTGAACAAATCGCGGTAGTAAATCATAAAGAAAGTATAAATGAATACTAACAACAAATCAGCCATAAAACTTGTGGCAGAATTAATGAAATTATTGAGCCAAACACCTCCCAAATTGATAAACCCTTTTAGGTTAGAATTGAGCCAATCAAGTTGTTTTTCGGAAGACATATCTAACTCTTGCTCTAAGGTCTTTTGTGTGAGATTGAGCAAAACTAAAAACCTTTCTTGCATCTTCGGTACGTCTTTCGAGAAGGTAAGCATATTGCCAAAGATAATGGAAAAAATGACCGAAATTACAAAAATAACAGCCAACATGGTCGTAAGTATTGCCAGCCAGCGCGGAAAACGCCAACGCTCCAAACGAACACAGATAGGGCTCAGAAATACCGCAAATACAAAAGCAAAAGCAATCGGAACAAGTAAGCTGCTCGCTATTACTAAAATCAGAAAAAAGAGCACCAAACCCAAAAGCACTATCACCAAATTGAGGTGGAAAGGCAGTTCGATACGTATTTTATTTTTCATTGTACAAATCTCTTATCTTCTTATTGAATACCCATAAACAAACGATTCCAGCGAATGGCTTGGAAAAAAGGAACCCCTTCTTCCAAAGATAACCACACAAACCATGCCTTTCCTACAATGTGGTCTTCGGGAACGAAACCCCAAAAGCGCGAATCTAAGGAATCGTATCGGTTATCGCCCATCATAAAGTAATAATTGTTGCGGAAAGTATATTTTTCTACCACTTGCCCATCAATATAGAGTTTTCCTTCGCGGAGTTCTACATTTTTGTGCCCCTCAAAGGTTTTGATAGTACTAAAATAGAGGGCTATGTTTTGCTCTGTCATGGGCATAGTGAGGTCTTTTTTAGGAATTACCAAAGGACCGAAATTGTCTATGTTCCATTTGAAGAGTTTGCTTTTGGGGAAAACATTGGGGTCTGCCTCACTCTTTGGTATAATATATCGCTCTGCTTTTTTTACTAAATCTGACTCTTTTAATTTGTTAATACTTTCAGTAGATGCCTTCACTCCATACGTATTTTGCGAAAGTTCTTGATAACTTTTAATGCCTGCTTTTTTGAAGGCTTTATCGCTGATAGCATTTCCTTTAGTAGTAATGATGTATTGGTATTGTGTTTGGGGGTGGTCTATCACTTTTTTGCCATTGATAAAGGCAACCGCATTGTCTATTAACAGTGTATCGCCAGCAATCGCTATACATCTTTTTATGTAGTTAGTTTTAAGGTCTACAGGGTATTCCATTTCTGCGGGGAAATTGAAAACAACCACATCATTATTGGCTACACTCACCCAACCAAAAGGGATAAAAGCCAATCGGAAAGAGGGTGCTTGTATAAAATCTATATACGATTTAAGTTCTGTATTCCATATTTTTTGATGAGTAAGTGGTATTTGCAAAGGCGTATGCGGAGTTCGTGGCCCGTAATGTGCTTTGCTTACAAAAAGATAATCGCCTACTAACAATGAGCCTTCCATAGAAGGAGTTGGTATCATAAAAGGTTCTACAAAAAGCCAACGGAACAAGGTAGCCACTACTACAGCGAAAATGGCAGCATCTACCCATTCTTGCAGGGCAGTTTTCTTTTTGGTAGGGTCTATGGGGGGTTGTCCTGTGTATTGTGTATTTTTATCAAAGCCTAAATATGCCACATAAAAAGGGGCAATGAGGCACATAATGATTTGCTCTATAAAACTTTTTCTGCCGAATGCTCTTCCTAAGTGCATAAGTAGATTGATATTGGCAAAAAAACCTACAAAAGGAATCAAAGGCAAAAACATCCACCACCAAGGGCGTTGTATCACTTTCTGAAAAACAAAGGCATTATAGATAGGTATGATGGCTTCCCAACCACCTCTGCCCGCTTTTGCAAAGAGTTTCCAGAGTCCCACATAGTAAATCAACAATAAGGGTGCTATAATGATGAGTGTATAAAAATAGGGGATTTCTTGCATAATATTTCTTTCTTTGTTATAATTATAGTATATGTATTATAGTGTTTAGATATTGGACAAATAATGTCTTAAAAACTTACAAAAATGTGATTTTTTCTTTTTTAAATAACTTGGTTTCTATTTTTTGCCTTTCTTGAAAATAGGTTTGATACTCGCCTTCAAATTGTATTCTTGCTTCGATAACCGCAGCATATTGGTTGCGTAGTTGCCATATCATTTCACACACTTCCCGAATGGCATGTTTTCCGCCTTCTTGTTGTGTGATATAGTCGCAATATTGTTGTTGGCTTACCCATTCTCTAAAAAGAGGGTTGGCTTCGTGTTGTATGAGCCATCTTAAGCCTACTTGTTTGGCAATGACGAGGTCGTTGATGTCATCAAAGAAATAAGCCGTTTCTTCAGGTTTGAAATCTTGAATGGTGCAAAAATGTTGGAAGGCTTCCTTCTTATTGGTAAAGTGCATATACACACAATCAAAGTGCTCTCTTTTGGCAAATTCCAAAGCAGAGGGATTTTCTGCCCCTGTAATGATGGCTAAAGTGGGTATTTCGCTGGTAGTGAGCCAATAAGCAAACCTCAACAAATTTATTCCCATAGAGTCTACTTCTGAGTAGCCACTGGGTTGGTTTTGTGTTTTGTTGCCATCATTGAATACGCCGTCCCAATCGAAGATAAATGCTTTGATTTTGGTTAGTTTTTCTGCAATGGTGATTTTATCACTTACAAATGTGCCCTTCATTATTGTGCAAATTGTTGGTAAATTTCATCTATTTTTTGGGCTAATTTTCTGTCCAAGTCAGTAACGATATTGCCCGCATCGTGGGTTTGCAGGGCTATTTCTACTTGGTTGTATACATTTGCCCACCAAGGGTGATGGTTCATTTGTTCTGCTACTATGGCGACTTGGGTCATAAAGCCAAATGCTTGTATAAAGTTTTGGAACTGAAATTTTCGCTTTAGTTGTTGATTTTCTTCTATCCAAGCCATATTTTGATAATTGTTATAGTTATTCTTAAAAAACGAGGGCAAATTATGAAATTAATTACACAATTACAAACAATTTTCTTGGCAAAAGCCCACATCTTCTCAGGCGAATTTTGTTCCTTTGGGTTTTCTTCTGTAAATTTCAACGTTTTTGGTTTCTCAACTCTCTATTTGGTTTAGTATGGCAAAAAAGACACCCAACGAAACAACCCTCAAACCGCTCCAAGATATTCTTGCCTTAGAACAAAAATTGATAGAAGTATTCAATTTTATAGACGAAATCATGCATTACAAAGGCAAAGCACTGCAAGTGTATAACCAACAACTTATCAAGACTATAGAAGAACGCTACACCATCAAAAATATCACTGCCTTATCTACGCGCGAAATCATCGCGGCTATCATAGACCAAGTTAGCCAAAAAAATGATAGTCTGCACTCCGAAGAACTGTATTGGGAAAAGCAAAATCAGAAAAATGAAATCAGAAAAATGATTGCTAAAAACGATATGGAGGCAGTTTTTTCGCGCCTCGAACAACTTTCAGAAGAATATACCAAAGACTTTCAGAATCCTATTTTGGTGAGGCAAGCCGAATACGAACGACTTAAAGAGGACGAAGTAAAAGGCATTATCAACCGTGAAGATGCCCAACGCCAACGCAATCAAATCATTACGGCATTGTTAGAGATGGTAGAACAAATTTTTGAAGAAACATAAGGGCATAAAAAAAACTGGGGCTCTCTATTTTTTTAAGATTTCCCCAGTCAAAAAACAAAAAAGCCAATACCTAATTATTTGGGCACATCAGTACAAGGTATTTCGTACTCATAATCAAGCTCATACAAAAGCATAATATCATCATTGGCATCTTCTACGTCATAGTAAGCACTCGATGTATAAATATCAGGGTCGCCATACTCCGCACCGTCATACTCTTGTCCATAATAGCGAAAAGCAATATAACATTTACCTGTTTTCGTTTCTTTTAAATAGACCAAAACAGTATGCAAGCGTCTTAGTACTCTTCCATAATCGTTGCGCTCTAATTCCCAATTTTTCGAGATGAGTTTCACTTTCAAAATCGTGTATTCACTCTTGAAATGGTAGTTCAGTTGTTCTGTTATTTTTGTCAAAGGTGCTTCTGCATGCGTAAAAGATTCAAAGCCATTCAGAAAATCAGTTCTTGCCTTGTTGCGATGACTCTGCCCAAATGCTACCAACTCTTGTATTTTTTTATCATCGGCTTCATTTTTAGTAGGAGGTGTTTTGAGTTGTGCTACAAAAGTTCGGGCATTTTCCGAAAATAAATTATAAACCCCTACTACTTTTTTCTCTTCTGGGAAGATGCGCAAAAATGATGCATACACAAAACCACCACTATTCGTGCTATAACAATAAGTATTTTCGGCTACTTTCGAGTAAGTATCACTATGAGAAGGGTCAAAATAGTAAATCTCTAACTCATTTTCCTCCTCATTGATTTCGTATTGAAATTTATTGACTTCGCCCTCTCCGTCCAAATGCTGGTACACAGTAAGGTCAGCCAATGGATTTTGGGCTTTCTGCCCCACCTTAGGGAAAAGAGCATCTCTTACGCCTTTCCATTTATCTCTCAGAGCCGTTTGGTCTTTCGAGAATAGAAAAACGCTCTCTATCAAACTTGTTTCCTGATTGATAAGATAAACCTCAAGGTCTTTGTCGGGTCTTAAAATTACTTGGCATGTATTTTCGGCATTCTGGAATAAATTATTGCCTACAGATACTAATTCATAGTCTACTTCAAGGAAACGGGTGTCAATCCTATTGCCTTTGCTTGCCTCTACTTTTCCAGTCATTGTAGAGTTCAGCATACCAAATCCGCGCGTATCATAGGCAAAATAATCGCCTACTGGAAGTTCCTGAGCGGCACTAATTTCAATGATTGCATAAAAAGCAAGTATTAAAAAAAAACGTAACTGTTTCATATAGATTGTTTTGTAAAATAAAATAAATAGATTGTTTTGTAATATTTTTTTATAAAATAGGCTAAATACTCCCCTTTTTGATTTGTCTTGCTTATGAAAAAGAAAGAAAAATCAATGATTTATTTAAGGAAAAATGAATAATAAGGGAAATATCAGAGGGGCAACTGTGCGCCAAAGATCACTGCCTTATTCGATTATAGAATAGAGGGTGGCTTTTTTAAGATATGTAATATTTTCATTTGCTTTAACTTTTTTGTTTATTTGAATAATTTGATGGTGCAAAGAAAAATAATAAAAAAGTAAAATTCAAATTTTTTTAGCCAAAAAATTACATCTTTCTTACTTTTAATACTGATTGAGAAAATAAAATAAAAAAATTTTTTTGGAAAAATATCTCAAAAAAAAGACTACTTTTGCAAAAAAATAATCCTCTTTTCCGTAATATACCATAAAAAAACACCCCAAAATAAAAAAAATATGTCAACTTTAAGATTCAAAGCCTTAGAGCAAGCACAAAGTCGTACTCCATTAAACGTTACCTTACCTTCGGTTCGCGTATCCGATTTTTATGGCGTTAATGTATTTTCATCGGAGGCTATGCGCTCACTTTTGAGCCCCTCTATGTTCAAAAAAGTAGAGCAAGCCATTCATCAAGGCGCAACTATAGAGCCCGAAGTAGCCGATGCAGTTGCCTCTGCCATGAAAAATTGGGCTATTTTACAAGGTGCAACCCACTACACGCACTGGTTTCAGCCCCTCACAGGCACTACTGCCGAAAAACATGACGCTTTTTTTGATGTAGAACACACAGGCGAAGTCATAGAAAAATTCAAAGGCAGCGCACTCATCAGACAAGAACCCGATGCCTCTTCCTTCCCAAGCGGAGGACTACGCGCTACTTTTGAGGCACGTGGCTATACAGCTTGGGATCCCAGCTCTCCTGCCTTCATCATGGAAATAGAAGGAAGCAAAACCCTTTGTATACCTACTGTATTTGTGTCTTATACAGGCGAAGCACTCGACTATAAAACACCCCTACTCAAAAGTTTAGAAGCACTTGACAAAGCGGCTGTACCCGTTTGCGAACTCTTTGATAAAGATGTCAAAAAAGTATTTGCAACCTTAGGACCCGAACAAGAATATTTCCTCGTAGACCGTGCACTTTTCTATGCTCGCCCCGATTTATTGATGACAGGCAGAACCGTTTTCGGACACGCACCCGCCAAAGGACAGCAATTAGAAGACCACTACTTTGGCTCTATTCCTGCTCGTATCAGAGCATTTATGGTAGATTTCGAGATAGAAGCCAATAAATTAGGCATTCCTGTGCGTACTCGACACAATGAAGTAGCACCCGCCCAGTTTGAATGTGCTCCCACTTTTGAAGAAATCAATTTAGCCGTAGACCACAATATTCTTTTGATGGACGTAATGGAAAAAGTAGCCGAAAAACACAATTTAAAAGTACTTTTTCACGAAAAACCTTTTGCAGGACTCAATGGCACAGGCAAACACAATAACTGGTCAATGGGTACTGATACGGGCAAAAACTTACTTTCGCCAAGTAGCAAACCTCGCGAAAATCTACAATTCCTTACCTTCTTCGTCAATGTGGTAAAAGCAGTACACGACAACGCCGCCCTACTTCGCGCAAGTATTGCTTCTGCTTCTAATGACTATCGTTTAGGCGCGAACGAAGCCCCTCCTGCCATTATCTCTGTTTTCATAGGCTCTGAAATGACCTCCGTACTCAAAGAATTGGAAGAAAATGCCAATGTAAAAATAGAAAAAGGAGATAACCTTTATATGAAATTAGGAATTAACAAAATTCCGCCTATCCTTTTAGATAATACTGACCGCAACCGTACTTCTCCTTTTGCCTTTACAGGTAATAAGTTCGAATTCAGAGCCGTAGGGGGTTCAGCCAATTGTTCTTCTGCTATGACGGTGCTCAATTTGATTGTAGCTGACCAACTGCTTAAGTTCAAACAAGATGTTGATGAGCAACTCAAAAATACAGATAAAAAAGAGGTAGCTATAGTAAACGTATTGCGTAACTATATCAAACAATCTAAAAATATTCTTTTTGAAGGCGACAACTACTCAGAAGAGTGGGAAAAAGAAGCTGAAAAAAGAGGCTTGCCCAACTTCAAATCTACGCCCAAAGCCTTAGATGCTTATGTGAACAAAACTACTTTGGCTCTCTACGAAAACCACAACATTATGAGCCCTGCCGAAGCACACGCTCGCCACGAAGTATATTTGGAAAACTATATCAGAAAAGTACAAATAGAATCACGCGTAATGGGCGATTTGGCACTGAATCATATCGTTCCTACGGCTGTAGTGTACCAAAACAAACTAATCACTAATCTCAAAGGGCTCAAAGATTTAGGCATAGAAACCGAGAGCACAAAAACGATTACAGAACTCATCAAAGAAATTTCGCACCACATCAGCGAAATACAAAAATCGGTCAATGAAATGGTAGAAGCACGCAAAGCCGCTAATAACATTACTGACTCCCGCGAAAAAGCCATTACTTACCAAGAAAAAGTAAAAGAGGCTTATTTCGAGCGCATCAGATACAGTGTAGATAAATTAGAATTAATGGTCGATGACAACGATTGGCCCTTGGTTAAATACAGAGAATTACTCTTTGTAAGATAATTCTTGTTCTTATTCATAAAACCAAAAACCTATAAAGCGAATCACTTTATAGGTTTTTTTTATCAAAAAATTATATTAAGGTTTCATTTTCCCAACATATACACTACCATACGTCCCGACACGGTCTATACTATGCAAATCTTTCAAATTGGAGTCGGAAGTATTGTCTATGAATTGTACTTTTTCTTGCACAAAATCGGGGAAAAAAGTAACACGCATTGCCGCCGAACGGAGTAATATGGTCGTTTGGGCTTGGCTATTTTTGAGTATCAGTCGCCATTCGTCTTCTAAGGCGGGTACATTGTGTGCTGCCAACCAATCTTGGTGGTCAAGGAGTATATAATGAGAATATTGGTCAGGGTTTGCCTCCAAAAACTGGCTCATGGTAGAGGTATGAATATGTATATTTTGAACCCTTTGGCGAAGTGTATCGAAATTTTCTTTTCTCAAATAATTAGGGCAACAAGTAGGCGTATATTTGCCTGTAATATAAAGTCGCCAAAAATAATTTTCATGAATGGGCAAATCTGTAAAAATATGGCGAATGGCATCAGTAACAAACCCTGCTACTCCACCGGGATATTCGTCTATAATAAGCTGACGTTGGGCTCGAGGCACGCCCAAGAGAGAGAGCGTAAGGTGTCGATTGATAATCCAACGCACCATAAAATTGATAAGTTTAGGCTCTATTTGGCTATAAATTTGTTTTTGTTCTTCTACAGATTGAGATTCTAATATTTTATGAATTTTTGTGCGTGTGCGTGGCATTGTTTGCACATATTTTTCAAAAAACCAAGCAAAACTGCCCGAAGTGCCATGGAAATAGAATGTGTTTTTTAAACCTTTGCCCGAAAAGTAAGAAATTTTTTTGTCCCAAAATTTTTGCGCAAATTCGGGCAGGTGTGGTCTTATCTTTTCTTTATAGACTGTTTTGGCTTGTGGATGAACCCCCTCTCCAAAAAATTGATAAAGGGTTTCGTGGTCAGTGTGTTTTATGAGTGCTATTTTAAGTGCTAAGAGTGCATTCTGGCGTGGGTTTACATCTATACAATGAATAGCCTTAGGGTTATCAAGTAGATAATCCAATGCATTACAACCAGCACTTGTAATCATTACAATTTGGCTATCTGGTTGTAGATGAAGGATTTGCCTATCACAACGAGGGTCTTCCCAACAGGTATTATAAATAAGGTTATTGCTATGAATATTAGAGAAAACTTTATCTCTTACACTATCTAAGGCTTTTTTTACATTTGGAACTTGCATGAACTCTGATGCTTTTATTGAGGCTTCAAATTTAAGTATAATTCAAAAAAAGCAAGTGTTTTTGATAAATAAAATTACGCAATCATTTCTATACTCCTGATTATAAGGTAGTTATAAAAATATAAAAGTACATTTTGGCTCTCAGAAAAATAAAAAAACATAAAACCTATAGCATTGCTTTGCGTTATTGTGTGAAAAGTAATATCTTTGTGCATTCATCTTTACTTGTATAGCCTACATATAACACAATATGGAAAATATTTTTATCAAGGAAACCGACACTACTCCCGAAATCAGTTTCAATTACCAACGCGGTATTTTAGAAATCAAAGGAGTATCTATTCCTGAAGATACAGAAGATTTTTATGAACCCTTGCTCAAATATTTGAATAACTATATCCAAAACCCTAAAAGTAAAACCACGATTGTATCATTCAAACTCATCTACATCAATACAAGTACCTCAGCAATCATGGCTCGCATTATTAAAGTATTAGAAAAATTACACAGTGCCAAACACTCTGTCAATGCAAAATGGTATTTCGAAGAAGGTGATGATGATATGAAAGAAATAGGAAGCGATTTCAGAGCTTTCACTACTGTCCCTTTTACTTTAGTGCCTTGTGAAGAAATTTTGTAACAAAAGTATGGTGAACTATAGAAAAAACAACTCTTCTTGGATAGTTTTATTCTTTAGCATCGCCTGCCTATGTGGTGCTAATGCTTGCACATTTCAATACCCCGAAATTACTACCATCCAAGAAGTAAAAATTTTGGGCTTAAAAGACAAAACCCTTCAAATAGAGCTCAAAGCAGGTATTTATAACCCCAATTCCTATCAATTAGAGTTAGAAAAAATATTTTCTAAAACATTCATCAACGGGCTATTAGTCGCCGATGCAGAAAGTAAACAAGATGTAACACTCAATGCTTCTGATACCACCTATGTTATATTTCAAACTGACCTAAGCATAGAAACATTAGCCCAAATATACCCTTATTTGCTCAAAGATGACTTCTGCGAAATGAAAATCCAAAGCCGTAGCTTGCTCAAAACCGCCTATGGAACGCAAGAAAGTCAATCAGAAAATTTTAAAAAAATAGACCTACATCAATACAGGGAGCAAATCATGCAACGCTCCTTAGAAATGAATGCACTCCAAATCAAAGCCTTTCAAACGGAAATCAAAGACGAAGCCTTGAATTTAAAAATAGTAGCTCTTTTCAAAAATCCCTACCCTTTTGCCTTCGAAATACAAGCAATAGCCGTAGACATCAAGACTACACACGGTACTATGCTCGCTCATTGGAAAGACAACACAAGCAGGCAAATACAAGCACAAAAAGAAATTAATATACCTATCAACATTAGTATTGAAACCAAAGATTTACTGATAGCACTACCTGAGCTATACTACGACAAAGACAAGAAGATGATAGCCAAAGGGTTCTGCCAAGTAAACATAGCAGGGCATGTGTTCAAAGTGCCCGTAGAATACACAATACCAATGCCTCAAATGCAATTATAATTACAAATCTATGATGTACGAATTAATAGAACAATTTCCACTACAACTTAAAAAAGCCATCGACATAGGAAAGAATTACCAAGCTCTTCCGCTTAAAAATACCATCGAGAATATTGTCATTGCAGGAATGGGCGGCTCAGGAATAGGTGGCAATTTAGTACAACAGTGGGTCTATAACCATGCTAAAATACCTATTTTTAGCGCAAAAACCTATACTTTACCTGCTTTTGTGGGTGCAAAAACGCTGTTTATTGCGTCTTCCTTTTCAGGCTCTACCGAAGAAACTTTGGAAGCCCTACAAATAGCTGAAAACAAAGGTGCGCAGATTGCTATTATCTCATCAGGAGGCACTGCTATAGAGAGAGCCCAAGCAAAAAAATACCCTCACATTCAAATTCCACAAGAAGCCCCAAGCCCAAGAGCATTCATTGGCTACTCTTTCGTACAGATAATGTACCTATTGTATCATCAAGGATTTATTGGCAATTATTTTGAACAGCCTTTACAAGAAGCGACCCAACTCATTGCCAACAAACAAGTACAAATCAAAGCCAAAGCCGAAGAAATAGCACAATTTCTTTACCAAAAAGAACCCATCATCTATAGTGCTACAGAGCAAGAAGCAGTCGTTCTAAGATTGCAACAGCAAATCAACGAAAATGCCAAACAACTTTGCCACTACAACACCCTACCCGAAATGAACCATAACGAACTCGTAGGCTGGGGGTTAGCAGAGCAAAACTATCAGCATAAAGCCATCATCACCGTCAGAAGCCAATTCGAAGTACCAAGGGTAACTAAACGCTTCGAAATCTCGAAACCTATTTGGGAAACTAAAAACCCTAATTGCTTAGAAATCAACCCAATAGGCAATACACTCATAGAAGAACACATTTACTTGATTCATCTTTTCGATTGGACTTCTTACTACCTTGCATTACTCAACCAAGTAGACCCTTTTCCAGTAGAAGTAATCAATCATCTCAAAAATGAACTTGCCAAAGTAATATAATATGAAAAAAGACATAGAATTTCCGACCGTAGAGGGTATCAAAGTAGCCATAGCACGCCAAAAAAATGAACTCAATGAAGTAGAATGGCACGTATATCTACTCAATCAAAACCGTTTCGATATTCAAAACATACTCATCACTTCCAAAGGTTATGGCTTAAAGGAAGAAAGCGGAGAACAACAACGCACTTCCACACTCAGGCACATGTTTGAACAGATAGAGGCGCACAGTTTTGTCAATATAGAACGCATAGACCCTTCTGTTTTTCATCTTTGTAGCGAATACTGGGTGAGTTATTATGTGGGCAATAAAATCTATGATAAAAAATTTGTTTTCCTGCCCGATAGCATCAGAGAAGAAAATATTACCCAAATCAATATGCTGGAGTTAGAAGGTATTTTACATAGTTAGAAATAAACGCTCTCCCTCTCCTCATCCTAAAAAAAGCCCCTAATATGTGAATATTGGGGGCTTTTTATTTGTTTTATGATGCTTATTTTTAGATGTATCAAAAATCTCGTTCTAACTAATCTTGAGTATTGAGGAATGAAAATATATAATAAACCAACATACTCAAAGAGCTAAGTGCTGCCACTACATAAGTCATCGCTGCCCAAGTAAGTGCATCTTTTGCCATTGCGTGTTCTTGTGGGGTTACGATGCCTCGGTCAGTAATCCAAGCCAATGCCCTACGACTGGCATCGAACTCTACAGGCAAGGTAATAAAACTAAACAGCGTAAATATGCCATACGCACCAATCACTACCAATAGTACTAATTGCAAAGGAAAAATACTATAGAAAAAAGAACCTCCTATAAAACTTGCCAAAAAGATAATATTCATAATCGTACCACTTATGCTCTGAATAGGTACCATTGCCGAGCGAAACTCAAGCATACTGTACGCTGTGGCGTGTTGTACTGCGTGCCCACACTCATGCGCGGCTACCGCTGCCGAAGCCGCCGAATTGCCATAAAACACATCAGGGCTAAGGTTTACAGTTTTGTGTGTAGGGTGATAGTGGTCGGTGAGTTGTCCGTCTATACATACAACTTCTACATCAGTAATACCATGGTCGCGGAGCATTAAGGCAGCTACCTCCGCCCCTGTCAAATTAGAACGCAAGCCTATTTGTGAATAGCGATTGAATTTATAGCGAAGCATAGCACTTACACCAAAACTCAACAACATGAAAAATATCAAGATTATCCAATACATAATTTTGCTAATTTTAATTAAGTTTTTTTCAAAAATATATTTTTTTTAGTATAATTACCAAAAAAAACAACAATTTTTTTGCCAAATACCACACACTGACAAAATGTCATTTACTACTATGTTAGAAAAAAAAACGAATACACCCAACCGCCTTATTCATAGCACAAGCCCCTACCTCTTACAACACGCTCACAACCCAGTAGATTGGTTTCCTTGGAGCGAAGAAGCCCTGCAAAAAGCGCAAGACGAAGACAAACCCATTATTGTAAGTATTGGCTACTCGGCATGTCATTGGTGTCATGTGATGGAAAAAGAAAGTTTTGAAAATGAACAAATTGCAGCCATTATGAACCAATACTTTATATGCATCAAAGTAGACCGTGAAGAACGCCCCGATATAGATGCTATTTACATGGATGCTGTAGCGGCTATGGGGCAACGTGGCGGCTGGCCCTTGCATGCCTTCCTAACACCTGAAGCCAAACCTTTTTATGCAGGCACTTATTTTCCACCTGACTATTGGGCTAAATTATTAGTACAAATTGCTAAAGTATTCGAAGAGCAACGCCCCGAACTCGAAAAATCTGCTCAAGATTTCAACAATACCATTGCCAAAAGCGAAATAGAAAAATACAAATTAGAGCGTATTGAAGCTCCTTTGCTAAAAACAGAAATAGAAAAAATGTTCGAAACCCTTGCTCAAGATTTCGACACACAAAAAGGGGGAATGAAAAAAGCCCCTAAATTTCCAATGCCTGCCATTTATCAATTTATACTACACTACTATTTCACGAGCCAAAACAACAATGCACTCAAACACTTAGAAAACAGCCTCGATGCTATGGCAGCAGGCGGAATTTACGACCAAATAGGCGGTGGATTTGCACGCTACTCTGTCGATGAAAATTGGTTTGCACCTCATTTTGAAAAAATGCTTTATGACAATGCCCAACTCATAAGTTTATACACCAATGCCTATGCACTCACCCGAAAAGAACGATATAAAGACATCGTGTACTCTACCATTGGTTTCGTACTCAGAGAGCTTACCAACAATGAGGGGGCTTTTTATGCCGCTTTAGATGCTGATAGTGAAGGCATAGAAGGTAAATTTTATGTATGGACAGCCAAAGAGTTACAACAAATAATCACACCCGAAGATTACCCCACTTTTGCCGATTACTACCAAGTAACTTCAGAGGGAAATTGGGAACATGGCTATAATATTTTGCATACAAAACCCAATGCCGTCCCCCCTCCTATACTCGAAAAATACAACAAACAACTCCACCAAATTCGCGAAAAACGCCCACGCCCACACACCGATACCAAAATCATTACCTCTTGGAATGCCCTCATGCTCAAAGCCTTATGTGAGGCTTATGGTGTATTTGGCGAAACTTTCATCATTGAAGCTGCTCTCAAAAATGCTCATTTTATGGTTGAAAACTTATGCAATGGTGAAAATACACTACAACACATACACAAAACACCCATTAAAGGCTTTTTAGAAGATTATGCCACTGTGATAGATGCTTTCATTGCACTCTATGAAATCACTACAGAAGCAATTTGGCTACAGAAAGCACGCACTTTGGCTGACTATTGCCTCTCTAATTTTTATGATTCTGAAGAAAAATTATTCTTTTTTACGGATACACAAAGTGAAAAACTCATAGCGCGCAAAAAAGAAATTTTTGACAATGTAATCCCCGCCTCTAATTCTATTTTAGCACGCGCATTATACCACTTAGGTATTATTACAAATGATTCAACTTATGCTAACACTTCTACTACAATGCTCAATAGTGTCAGAAAAATACTCAACATCAATGCCGAATACTTATGCAATTGGGCTGTTTTATATATAGAAATGTGCTATGGATTGAGCGAAGTAGTCATCATAGGTAACGAATATGATAGTATATTCCGCTCTTTGCAAGCAGATTATCACCCCATAAAAATAATTATCGGGCAAAAAAAACCACCACAAACAAATGACCCCTTGTTAAATCTTGCCCTTTTCGAACACCGAACTTTTGACCCCCAAAAAACCACGATTTATGTCTGCAAAAATCAGATTTGTCAACTTCCAACTACTCATCTCGAAGATGCCAAAAAACAACTCAAACAAAATATATCTTAAATTATGTCAGTAATTGTTATACTTATTATATTAGCCATCGCAATCGCAGGAGGTTTTCTTTACTTCTTCTTTTGGGCAGTACGTAGCGGTCAGTACGATGATATGCATTCACCTTCTGTACGCATTCTTTTTGATGAAAACAAAACAAAAGAAGATACTTCTCAAAATATAAACGAAAATCCCCCCTCCTCCTAATCATCTTTAAACAAAAAATAATCAGATTATGAATATCATCTCTAAAAAAAAGCCTTTTTTTGCAATCAAATCTTTTTTGTACGACTATTTAGCCAAATACGAACGCATTTCGCATTTACCCCTCCAATACAGCGATTTGCTTCGCTACACCGATGCCTTTCCGTTTATAGATAAAAAAGGCAATGATACACTTTGGGAAAGCGTTGTATATCCTCCCTATTTAATGCAAGAACTCAATACGCAACTCATAGAAATATACTCATTGCTAAAAACAGGAGGCGATGTAAGCGTGATAGAACACCTCTATATAGACCGCATAGATTATTGCACTTTTGGCAACTCTAATCCCTTTCGTATTAGAGTGATGAACCATTTTAATGACAACTATGACTACTTTTATGTCAAAAAAGGAGATGCCTCTCGCATTTATGGTTTAGAGTTAGAGCACATTCTTTCCCCCAATAGAATCAACTATTTTGTTTATGACCAAACTCTCATAGAAGAACACATTGCTGGCATACCCGGAGATGAATTTATCAAATCGGGTTTGGATAGACCTTCTCTCAACAAAGTAAGAATTGCTAAAGAATTCGTGAAATTCAACGAGCGATGTTTTGTAAGGCTCTTGGGCGATATGCGTGCTTATAACTATGTAATTGTTATCACTCCCGATTTCGAAGAAGAACAATACCGCGTAAGAGCCATAGATTTTGACCAACAATGCTACGAGGGTAAAAAAAATAACTACCTCCCTCAATTTTTCAAAGACAACAATGCCGTTGTAGCACTTTGCACCAATAAATTAGCTCCTGAAACCGTAAGGCAGTACCAATTCGAGGAACGCACCTTGATGGGCAGGCGATACAAAGCCGCTCACGAACGCATCGCTGACCTCATGCAAAGCATAGAACAAGATGACATCTCTACTCCTAAAAAATTTGCACAACTGCGCTCCGAATTAGCCACTCACCACCAAAAATCTGAATTCAAAAAAGCAACCTCTATGGGCATTCTTTTACATCTACATTTAGAAGCAATGTTAGTTAAGTGATTGTTTCGTGAAAAAATTGGATTTATCAATTACAATCTCTTATTTTGCAAAGATTACTCAACTCTCAACAACTTCATTTATGTTATATATCATTGGTTGGATTACCACCATCTTATTTGCCATTCCTTTCCTAATGAGTTTAGTCATTTTTCATGGCATTCAGGTCATCACGCTCAATTTATTTGGCTACCATGCCCATAAAAAAACCTTAGACTACCTCCAAGCAACCATCTTAGGTTTGCTCTATATCACAGGATTCCGCCTTAGAATAAACCGTTGGCACGAAAAACTACCTACTGACCGACCCCTTATTTTGGTAAGCAACCACCAAAGTATTTTCGATATTCCCATGATACTATGGGCACTGCGCCGCCATCACCCCAAATTTGTTGCAAAAAAAGAATTAGGCAGAGGCATTCCTTCTGTATCTTATCATCTTAGACATGGACACAATGTGCTCATAGACCGCAAAGACAAAGACCAAGCCCTACAAGCCATAGGTGGTTTAGGTACTTATATAGAAAAATACAACCGTTCAGCCGTTATCTATCCTGAGGGTTCACGCTCTCGTGATGGTATACTTCGTGAATTCAAAATAAACGGGGTCGCAAAACTTTTAGAAACAGCCCCTTCTGCCTTAGTAGTGCCTTTAGCGATTAAAAACAGTTGGAAAATTGTTCGTTATGGTTTCAAACCTATCCCCTTTGGCACTTTCTGCGAACTCAATGTCTTAGAACCTATAGACCCCAAAAACCTAACCCCCGAAGAAGTAATGAAAATAGTAGAAGAACGCATTAGAATCTGTTTAGGACAAGTACAAACACAAATAACTCAATCCTAATCTAAAAAAAGAGATGCAAAAATTGATTCCTCTATTAGGATATTTACTCCGCCTTGAGCTGATTTATTACCTTATTTTGCCTTATTTGGCACATCTCTCTATTTTAAATCTTGACGAAATGGGATTCTGGGGTGTCATCACAACCGTCATTTTTGGTTGGGTATTCTTGCTCATTCATCAAAGTTTGTATTATAGTACCTTCCCTACCGATGCCAAAGAACGCGCCTCACAATTGCAATCTCTGCAAAGTTTATTGCCTATAATTATCGTTTTGTACAATCAGTTCTTGCTAAGTGGCACTATTTGGCATGTATTTTTAGAAAAATTGTTGGTCGAAATCATTGCCCTACTCACAGCTTTCTGCATTGCATTGGTTATAATAAAGAAAACAGATAAACAAAAAACACTCTACAGTACCTTAGGAAGCTCTTTTATGATAGCAATGTTTTTTTTATGTATAGGCGTTTGGGAGTTTTTTGAAAATTGGCTTTACCATCACATCGGAACACAAAATTATCTTTGGCATCACTTTATCAATGTAATTGTTGCCATTCTCATCTCTACTTATAGTTTTTACAACCGTTTCAAAAAAATTGTAACAGAAGACATTCAACTTGAGAAAAAATACATAAAAAATACATTTTATCGTCTCGTTGCGTTATCACAGATTATAATATGGATAGTGTTAATACCTATGCTCAATAAGTGGCTTCAGTAGTTAGGGAAGTATTGAGCCATTTTTTTCTTGCTTTTTTATTATTCAATTCTACATTAGGTTGCACTTTTAATTCCATACTTCCTAACTCAAGCGCAACTAAACTCCCCAAACCTTTATAGCCCTGATACACACAACCATTATCTAAGCAAAGTACGGGATTTTCAGATTCTATATTTTCTCTAATCGTTTCTAAGGCAGTAGGTACGTGCCCATGCACAAGTCTTTTATATTGTATTTTAGCCGCATCAAAAGGCATATTTTTAATCCACATCATAGCTAATTCATCACTAAAAGGGTCTTCTAAGGCAAAATTAAGCCCTGCATGGGTAAGTACAAAGTTTTCTAATACTTGATAATTTTGCAATTCTTCCAAAAATTGCACATACTCTGGCTCTAAGTATTTGGCGTGTGTAATCTCGAAACTTGCCAAAGTATCTTTACCTCCAAAATGCAACCAACTATCATGCAAGTCATAAAAACCAATACCAGAAGAAGCACTTTTGGCAGCTTGATAGCATCGTAGCATCACATCTTCATGGTTTCCTTTCAAACTCACAATATCATACCCCATCTGTCGAAGTGCCAAAATATAGTCAATAACTCCCTTACTATTTTGCCCCCTATCTATATAATCACCCAACAAATACAAGGTATCTGATTTGGTGAGTTGTATTTGTTCTTCTACTAAAATACTGAATGTTTCATAACACCCATGTATATCACCTATAACCCAGTTTTTCTTGTCTTTTTGGAAGGAGATTGGTCTTTGTTGAGCAAACTCTGTATATTTATAATGAAGTATCACAATGTTGAAAGTAAAAATAGTGGAACATCGGTTTTATAATAAACGAACTCTTTTTGGTCAGGTTTAGGTGAGTTCGCAAAATTAATGTATATTTACAATTCATTAACAATAAACTTAGTATTTTGCTATAAAAACTTAAAATATTACTAATATGTCTTCTTATACTACCTTAAGTTTGCACATAGAGAATCACATTGCTCATGTGCGCCTCAACAATCCCAGCAAAGCCAATGCAATGAGTGAAAATTTTTGGCGCGAAATGCCCCTACTTTTTCAAACACTCGACCAAAACGACGAAGTACGAGTAGTAGTACTTAGTGGCGAAGGAAAACATTTCACCTCAGGCATAGACCTACAAATGCTCATGGGTTTGAAACAAACTTTGGACAAACATACCTGCCAAGGTAGAGCGCGTGAGCAACTACGCCGCACTATTCTCGAAATGCAACATACATTCAATGCCATCGAACAGTGCCGAAAACCCGTATTGGCAGCCATTCATGGTGCTTGTATTGGTGGAGGCATTGACCTCATCACGGCTTGCGACATGCGTTACTGCTCCGAAAACGCCTACTTTGTAGTAAAAGAAATAGAAATTGGAATGGTTGCTGACGTAGGTACACTACAACGCTTACCTAAAGTGATTGGCGAAGGCATCACGCGCGAGTTAGTCTATACAGGGCGAAAAGTATCAGGCAAAGAAGCAGAACGCATTCAATTAGTGAATTTTTGCTATGAGAATCCTGAAAAAATGATGGAAGAAGTAATGGCAATCGCACAAAATATTGCTAATAAATCACCATTAGCCATCAGAGGTACAAAAGAAATGCTACTCTACACACGCGACCACTCCGTAGAAGAAGGTCTTAATTATATCGCAACTTGGAATGCTGCCATGCTTTTTTCTAATGATTTGCAAGAGGGCGTAATGGCTCAATTCCAAAAACGACCTGCTACTTACCAAGATTAGCCTTCAATGCTTCGCACAAATACAATTCTTCTTCTACTGAAAAAAAAGTAGCGAAGGATTGTATTTCTTTTTCTAAATGTGCCAAAAAATTGATATAGCCTTGTGAGTCAGGTAAAAGAGGGCGATGCGCCAATGATTTTCTAACTTTTGACCACTTCTCCAATAAATGTTGGGTGTCTGTGCTAAAATAATGTTGCAGAAAATAGTCCCATATATAATCAATAGCCATTGTATTGGGGTGAATAAGGTCGGGCTCATAAAAGCGATAATCGCGCAAATCATCTAATAATATTTCATAAGCAGGGAAATAGTAAATGGTTTCAAATGTTGAAGCCAATTGATGACAAGCTACTCGTAAGATTGATTTGCTTATGTTATTAAGCACCAATGTATCTCGCGTATGCCTTACAGGGCTTACTGAAAGAATGATAATGGGTTTATCGGGGGCATAAAGTGGGATTAAAGTTTGGTAGCATTCTGTGATACTTTTTACGATTTCTTCTATATTCAGAAGCACTTTTTCAAATTGTTGAGAAGGTTGTTTATGGCAGTTTGCTACCCAAGCATTCTGTTTTTCTTGGTTCTTCAGCGCATATACCCACGCCGTACCCAAAGTGATGAGGAGTATGGGCTTACGGGCTAAAAATGAGCGTACTTCTTGGTGTTTCAGGCTAATTTTTTCGCTTAGTACTTCCTTTTGTTGATGATGAAAAGTAGAGTGATAGTCATAATGGAAGTAAAAATTTTGCCATTGTACAAATTTTTCCTCTTCGGGCTTCGATTCGAATTGAAGGCTACCCATGAGATTTTTGCCAATAGAAAGCGGATTGAATACCGTTTTAAAGGGCATGTTCAATATTTCGAACTTCATCTCTTGTAGTTTTAGGCTTATATTCTCTGCAAAGCATGAGCCTAAAGAAAGAAATGAGTTACGATGCGAAAATGAGGGTAAAAAATCAGCAGGATTGTCTATTTCCGTTCTTAATAGCACTTTTTTATGCGTTTTCGTAAGGCATCAATGTAAAAGGCACTTTTACATCTTCGGCATATTCCTCACCACTTTCAAGCATATCCAAGTCATTCACTTCATAGTGCCAATTAATCTGAACATCGCCTCCTTTGTTAAAGTGGTAATCTTCAAGAATATTCATAATTTCTAAAAAACGCCTTGAAGAGCTTGTATTAAAATAAGTCATTCTGAAGTTGAGCACTATTTTATGATTGGGTTCGGCGGTATACTGTTTAAGCCATTCGAAAATGGGTTGGAAAAATTCTAAGGTGTATTCGTGATACGACTCGCCTGAAATTTCAAGTACTCCTGTTTCTGCGTTGAAATCGATGCTTGGGATATAATGAGAACCATCTATTTTAAAATTTTCCATTTCTTTGTACATATTTTAGATGTCAACTTCCGTTTTTTATTGTTTAATATTAATTTTTCTTATTTACTTTTGCTTGTAAACACAAAAAGGACTGTGCTTCATTGAGTTCTGTGATACTATAAGTTAGCGGGTTTCCCGATTTTCTTACTATGTCTATCAAACCGATATTACCGCCTGCATTTTCTGGTGCTTTTTTTCTTTCGTCTTTGTAAAATTGCTTCAAATTTTCTTCATCAAGTGAATTGATATATTGGCATTTTTGAGAAATATTATGTGCTGTGTTTTTCTCTGCAATATTGCCCGAAGTAACCAAGAAATAATGCTCAAAATCTTGTATTAGAAGGACACCTAAGCCTTCTGAACGTTGTTTTTGAGGAGAGAATTCACGTTCTGCGGAGTGATGATAAATATTTTGGGCTAATTCTACAAAAATAGAAAAAACTCTTTTCCCTGTTTCATATTCTTGTTTTTCGTAACGATTACGAATGGAAAGCCCTACATCTGAAAGTACATCTTGTGATACTACTCCTTTAAAACCCAGAACAACATGCTCACCGTCCATTAATCGACAATATTCATATACGTTCAATCTATCAGTTCCCATAGGAGGCAAAGGCATTTTGGTCATATAATTGAGAGCAATTACTTAGTTTGTTGAAATATTTTTAGTATATAACTATATAATGTAGGTTCAAGTTTATTATATATAGCAAATAATATACCTAATATATTTTTATTAAACGTAAAAGTTCTCAATTTTAGAGATACTTTTACGTTTTTTTTTACTAAAATTAAGGTATAATCAAATGCTGCCCTACTTGAATATGGTCAGGGCTTCCTCCGATTGTAGCTTTATTGGCTTCGTAAATCTTCATGTATTGATTTGCATCTCCATAAAATTTCTGTGCAATTCCTGATAAAGTATCTCCTGAAACTACTGTGTAGCTTTTGCCACCGCCACCAGATGCACTTCCGCCTACGCTAAGTCCATCTTTGATTTTGGCAATACCACCTACACCTTTGATTGCATTGATGATTTTTTCGCCGTCAGCAGCACTTGATACTCCACCTCGCACAGTTACTTCGCCATCATCATAGCTTAAGCTTAAGCCGCTTACCGATACGCCAGTAGCTTCTATAGCGTCTGCGATTGCTTTTTGTTTGGCGTCATCCATTGCATCGCCAAGACCTTGTTTGATTGCATCGAACATAGTTTTTATTGAGTTTTGTAAATAAAAAGGGTTTTATATTTCGAGTGTTGAAGTACGGAAAAAAAAACGAAACTGCCAAATTTTTAATCAATAAATCTTTTGAGTATAGGTTTATAATTGTCTATTCGTCTATCACGAAGGAAGGGCCAATGAGTGCGGTAGTAGTCTACTTTTTCTAAATCTAAGGTTTCTATGTGTGTGGTTTCGTCTTGGTGTGGGGCTTGGTAGAGTACAGTCCCCATTGGATTAGCCACGAAAGAACCTCCCCAAAAAAGCATATCTCCTTCTGTGCCCACTCTATTGACTGAAACAACAAAAACACCATTCGCAACGGCATGGCTTCTTTGTATGGTTTGCCATGCTTGGTATTGTTCTTCGTTGGTGGCTTCATCTTGGTGCATAGCCCAACCGATAGCAGTAGGGTAAAAGAGTATTTCAGCACCCATAAGGCTTGTAATGCGGGCGGCTTCTGGATACCATTGATCCCAACAAATTAGTACTCCAATGGTGGCAAAACGTGTTTTGAAGATTTTATAACCTGTGTCGCCGGGCGTAAAGTAAAATTTTTCGTAGTAGCCGGGGTCATCGGGTATATGGCTTTTACGATACATGCCCAAGTACTGACCATCGGCATCAATGACAGCAGTCGTGTTATGATAAAGCCCTTCTGCACGTTTCTCGAACAATGATGCAATAATCACTACTTCTAATTCTTTGGCTAATGCTCGAAAATGATGAGTGCTCTCGCCTTCAGGAATTGCCTCAGCTAAGGCAAAATTATCATGATTTTCAACATCACAAAAATACAAGGAGGCAAACAATTCTTGCAAACAAATGATTTTCGCGCCTTTTTGTGCTAATTCGCGAATCTTTGCAGTGGCTTTGTTTAAGTTGCTCTTTTTATCAGCCACACAACTCATTTGTACTATACCTATGTTTACTTTTCTATTTTTCACTTTTTTTATTAATTGCTATGATGACAAATTTGAATACAAATGTATATATTTGCACCTTATCTTCAAGACAAATCATTAATAAAATATCATGGATTTAAAAGACGTTGCCGCTATATCAGGTAAGCCAGGGCTTTTTAGTATTGTTAAGCCCACAAGAAATGGAATTATTGTAGAAACACTCGATGACAAAAAAGTAAGAAGCGTGGCAAATGCTTCAAACAGAGTTTCTGTGCTCAAAGAGGTTTCGGTATATACAGAGGATAATGATGGCTCTGTAGCTCTTGAGGACGTTTTTATGAAGATATATGAGCGTTATCAAGAAAATTTGACCCTTGAGGGCAAAAATAGCACCTCAGAGTTAATGCAATTCATGGAGCAAATTCTCCCCAATTATAGCAAAGAAAAAGTATATCCTTCCGATGTGAAGAAACTCATCAATTGGTACCAAGTTTTGGCAAAATATGCCCCCGAAGTATTGAAAAATTTGGGTAAAGAAACAAAAAAAGAGGAAACAGTAACCCCTACTGAAGAAGCAACTACTACTGAAAAGAAAAAAACAAGTAGCAAAAAGAAAACCACTGAAACTGCTGATACAGAAGCAAAAGAACCTACTAAGAAAAAAACCACTAAAAAGAAAAGTACTGACACAGAATAAGTTGCTCACAGATGATGAAGAAAAAAATAGTAGGTATCATACCCTCACGTTATGACTCTACGCGCTTGCCCGGTAAGGCATTGGTAGATATTGGAGGAAAAACAATGATACAACGTGTTTATGAACAAGCACTCAAAGCCAAATATTTAGACAAAGTAGTCGTTGCTACGGATAGTGAGCGTATTTATGAACATATCCAAAGTATAGGAGGTAATGTATTGATGACTGCCACTACGCACCGCAATGGCACTGAAAGATGTGCAGAAGTAGCCCAAAAGTTAGGACATGAGTTTCAGGTAGCCATCAATATACAAGGTGATGAGCCATTTATAGACCCTCAACAAATAGATTTAATCGGAGAGCTTTTTGAAGATGACGAAACAGAAATTGCTACTTTGATTAAGAAAATAGAAGTAGCCGAGCAAATTTTTGATGAAAAAGAAGCCAAAGTTGTTTTCAATCGAAATATGGAAGCCATTTATTTTAGCCGTAGTGCTATTCCATTTTTAAATGGCGTACCTATGAAAAATTGGTTCAAAAAGCAGGATTATTATAAACATTTAGGCATTTATGGTTTTCAGACATCAATTTTATCAGAAATAGCAGAGTTACCACCTTCAGCATTAGAATTGAGCGAAGGATTGGAACAATTGCGTTGGTTAGATTACTATAGTATCCGTGTGGCTGTGAGTGCTACTGATACTTTAGCTATTGACACCCCCGAAGATCTGAAGAAAGTAGAAGCCTATTTAAAGAAAATTAATTAGGTATTTTGATAGGACAAGCACTGGCTTTTTTGAACATCACAAAAGCTACATTGACAGATGTATAAAAAAACATGTCAGTATCATTAGGATTACCTGTGTAGTAACGTGCATTGCGCGAACCGGGTGCAGCTAAGTTTACTTCCATACCTACATCATCTAAAAAGTCAGTGAAAGTCCACCGTGCGCCAAACTCTACCCCAATGTTCATTTTAGAGCCCGCATAAAATTTAGCTCCTACTCCAAAAGGGATAGAAAAGGTAAATAAGCCATAAGTAGGTCGTATATTTTGTCCGGGATCCATACGAAAACCAGAAAGCCCCGCAAATAGGTAAGGAGTCCAAAGGTATTCTGATTTTTTGACATCGCGCCCCATATCAAAGAAGTTATACTCAACTACTGCTGCAAGTTCTATGATAGTGGTTTTGAAACTGTGGTTGCGTGCTAATGCAAAAGCATCATTAGAACGACTATCATCGGCAACTACACGCCCAAATAAAAAATTACCCCTAAAACTCCAAGCAGGGTTGGCAGAGTTGCGTCTGAAAAAAGCACTGACACCAAAACTTGGCTGTGTAAGGTTAATAATAGGTGCTAACTCACCTCTATAATGCATCGCTCCTACTCCTATTCCTAACTCATTGTGGGCTTCTTGAGCTTGTAAGGGTTGTACTGTTTGCAAAAAAATGAATATTGTAAGTATTGAGAAAATCTTTTTCATGCTTCTTAGTATTTTTATATTTTTTTATTAGAATCTGTATCCCTTTCTCATCATACCGGGCATAGGACAGAGAGGTTTAGGATTGAGTATGTAATTGATATGAAAAGCAGTAAAGAGGTACACATCGGGTAAAGGGTTTCCGCGTTGGTCGCCTTTTTGCCCAAAACCTGCAAAGGTAGGTTCTACTCTCCCATCGCGGGTGATGTAGGAGGTTTGCCCTACAATACTAAGTAGTCTATCGCGCTCGCCTACTCTTGAATTGCCATTGAGAGCTTCATTTACTTCCATAGTTCTATTAGCCATTGCCCTTGTGAGGTCGTCTAAATCATTAGGGTCGGCATAGCTTTTACTTACATCATCTATATAATCGGTAAAAGTGTATCGCATACCCATTTCGAAGGAGAATACCCATCTTGAGTTTTTATGCAAGCGATATTGCGCTCCAATACCAAAAGGGATAGCAACTTGCCATTTAGAATATTTTTTATCATAGCCCTCTCTTCCTTGCCCTTCTGTTCCTAAGGGTTGCAATTCTACCCATTCTTGCCCAAATTCTGTGGGTGTTCTTGCTTTGGGATTATGGTAAAAAACGCCCCCTCCTATCATAATATAAGGGTGCAAAATAGAAGCATTTTTGAGTTTAAACTCATGAACTATATAACTAAAAGAAAGTGAAAACTCATATACATCGTTTCGGAAGTGGGAATTTCTGATGTATCGGTAGCGGTGTTGGTCATCGTTAGGGTTAGCTGCCGTGAAGTCGTCTCCTTGCAATCGTGCCCAAACCAATCCGAGTCTGAGATTTACACGCCTTGTGGAGCCTATTGTGTTAGTAAAATTAAGTCCGAAGCTTGGTCTTGTGAATCTGATTTCGGTGCTTACATATTGCGCTAAGGGGTTAAGGTCGCCGAAGTAATTGGCTATGCCTGCTTGAAAGCCAATGGTTCTTTCTTGGCGATAGTTTTGTGCCTTAGAGGGTGTATATATGTTAAAAAGCAGGATACTAAACCCTATTATTTTGATTACACTTTTCATAGATATATTTGTTAAATACTTGAGCGTTAATTTCTGGCATCTAAGCCCCAATTTAGTTTATTTCTTAGAGTATCCCAAAAATTTTCTTCTTTTAGTTTTACCAATTTGGTTTTAAATTTTTCTTTTTTCACTGCTATTTGCACAGTGTTATCTATTACATAAGAGCGCGAATCTAAGGAGACCAAAAAATTCTTGCTTCTTCCCTCTATGGTGAAAGAGATGACACAATCGTCTGACACGATAAGAGGTCTTACATTGAGGTTATGTGGGCTTACTGGTGAGATGATGAAGTTATTTGAACTTGGCATCACTACGGGTCCTCCACAGCTCAATGAGTATCCTGTTGAACCTGTTGGGGTAGAAACAATCAATCCATCTGCCCAATAGGAGTTGAGGTATTCGCCATTGATATAGGTGTGTACTACAATCATAGAGGCGGTATCTCGTTTGGTGATGGTGAAATCGTTGAGTGCAAAATCTAACCCTCCAAATATTTCTTTGTCTGTATAGGCTTTTAACAGACTTCTTTCGTCAAAGCTATAATATCCGTTTTCTAAACAGTGAATAGTTCTTCTGATATCGTCTGGGGAGGTGGTGGCTAAAAACCCTAACCGCCCTAAATTGATACCTAATACGGGTATTTGTCTATCGGCTATGTGAGTAATGCATTCGAGTAGTGTTCCATCGCCTCCTATACTGAATAAAAAATCTGCCTTTTTGATGTCATTAGTATAAGGTTGGTAGGTTTCGTATTCAGGTAGTATTATATTTTCTTTTTCTTTTAGCTGCTCGTAGAAATGTGTGGAAAGTAGTAATGAAGCATCTTTTTGCTTTATGACTTCAAACATTTCGTTGAGAAAAGGCAGTGCTTTGTCTTGAAAATTTTTGGCGTGTACTGCAATTCTCATGATTACTTTACTTAGCTTGAAATGAAACGTTTTTTTATATTTTTTATTATGACTGCGAAGTGTTTTTTTTTTTAAATATTGAGGTATTTAAGTAGCATTTCTAAGCGTTCTTTGTCTGTATCTACACTATCATTGGTTTGGAATTTGGCGATGATTTGGTAGCCAAATCTTTCAAAAGTAGCAATGATACGGCTGAGGTCTAAGACGTTGGTTTTGATGGTAACGTTTATTTTGTTTTTATCTTGGCTATTTTGGTTAATGTAGGTACTAAGTATTTTTGCATTGTTAGATTCTATAAGCCTGCTAATTTCTGAGAGTGAATAATCACGAGGGTCGAGGAGTAATACCAAGATACCTCCCGGCTCTTGTAGGGCAGTAGAATCGGCAAAAGCAACTAAGGTGTCATTAACGGTTACGACTCCTAAAAATTGATTGGCTTCGTCCATAATTGCTACTACCTCGACAGCGTGGCTGTTGGCTAATTTGAGTATTTCGTAGAAGTGTTGATGGTAGTAGGCTTTTACTTCTGGTGCTATCAGGGGCAAATCGGCTACTATGTGTTGGTTATCTGTTTTAGCAAAGATGAGTTCTTCACTTACCAAACCTTTGTATTGGTTATTTTCAACTACAGGGAGTTGGCTAATTTTGAGTTCTTCCATCCATTTGAGGGCTTTTTCCAAGCTATCAGTAGTTTTTAGGGGAGGAATCATTTGGTTGATAAGTTCTTCGGCTGTCATACTTTAAGATAAGGTAATTGAAATGATATATATAATGTAATAAACGTTCTCTAAGAACTAATGTTTTAGGGGTTTGTTTGTAACCACTCGTTCATAATGGTGTTAAATTTATCGGGGTGTTCCATCATAGGTGCATGGCAGCAGTAGTCTATGAATCTAAGAGTAGAGTTTGGGATGAGGCGGTTGAAATCGTGGGCTACTACAGGTGGTGTAATGGTGTCATTGAGTCCCCAAACAAGAAGTGTAGGAATGGTGATTTTTGACAATTCGGAAGCCATATTGTGTCGTTGTGCAGATTTGGCTATCGCGACAATATTAAGACACTTGGGTATGCTATTGGTGATATTGAATACTTCGTCTATGAGGTCTTTAGTAGCTGTTTGGGGGTAGTAAAAGGTATATTCTACGCGTTCTTTGATGTAGTCATAGCTTCCACGTTTGGGATAAGAGCCGCCCATAGCACTTTCGAAAAGCCCAGAACTGCCTGTAAGTACTAATTTTTTTACATTTTGAGGGTTACGAAGCGTGTACATCAGTGCCAAATGCCCCCCTAAAGAATTACCTAACAAGATGAGTTGATGAAGGTTCTTGAATTGAACAAACTCTTCGATAAAGGTAGTGAGAGTTTCTAAGCCTGCTTTTCTTACGGGCATTTCATAGATAGGCATCATGGGAACTACAATTCGGTATTTTTGCGAAAATTGATTGATAACACTTTCCCAATTGCTGAGTGCGCCAAATAAACCATGCAACAACAACATTGTTTCGCCTTGAGGATTACCCGCATCTATGAATTTATAGTTTCCTTCGGTTTGAATAATTAAGCTCATGTTTTTTAAATCGCTTTTTTACAAAGGTAAAAAAAAAACTAAAAACCATATCATTGGGCATAAAAAACTTTTTTCATACCTTTGCAGTAGATAAAAATTATAAATTATTGTGAAAAAACTGATTTTTCTACTGCTTTATGGGGCTTTTTTGGGTTGGGGATTTGCTTGCAAACAATCATCGAACGATGAGGCAATTATTACGAATACGCTTAGCGAACAGGAATCGCGGAAGATTACTTATTTTACTCTGGAAGAGGCACTGAAAAGTCCTCAAAAGGTGTATAAATTGAGTCTTACGGGGAATGATTTGACGGCTTTGCCTACCTCTATTGGCACATTGAGCAATTTGGAGGAGTTAAATTTATCGGGGAATCAGTTACGCGTATTACCACAAGAAATTAAAAAATTAAAAAAATTAAAAAAAATATATTTGGGCGATAATCCCAATCTCGATTTGGCTCAAATTTTGGCTATTTTAGGTCATTTGCCTGCTTTAGAATATCTTAACCTTTACAATGCACACTTAGAAGATATGCCTAAGGAATTGGGCTTATTGGTGCATTTGAAAGAACTGCAATTGGCAAATAATCAACTTAAAACACTCCCTATGGAGGTTGAACATCTTCAAAAATTATTGGTTTTGAACCTAAACAAAAATCAAATTCATGAGTTCCCTCTTAGTATTAAAAACCTTACACAACTCAAAACAATTCATTTGAAAGATAACCCTCAGAATGAGATAGAGCAGGCACGTGTTACTGAACTATTGCCTGATGCTCAAGTTATTTTTTAATGGTCTAAAATCTTAACTCTTATGGCAGCTACACTCCTAAAAATACACCCCAAGAACCCTGAAAGTCGTAAGATTAATACTGTAGTGGATTGTATTAGAGATGGGGGCGTTGTGATTTATCCTACAGATACTGTGTATGGTATCGGTTGTGATATTCACCAAGCAAGAGCAGTAGAGCGCATTAGTAAAATTAAAGGTTTAGACCCACGCAAATATTTGTTTTCATTCATTTGCCACGATCTTAGCCATATTGCTGAATATGCTTCGGTGGAAGACCAAGTATTTAAGATTATGAAAAAAGCCTTGCCGGGTGCTTTTACTTTTATACTCAAAGCAAGTAATAAAGTACCCAAAGTACTGAATAACAACCGTAAAACCGTAGGTATTCGTATTCCTGAACACAATATTCCACGAATGATTGTAGCAGAATTAGGCAACCCTTTTCTTTCTACTTCGCTAAAGGAAGAAGATAATGCTATAGAATATAGTACTGACCCTGAGTTGATTTACGAAAGATACCAACATGAGGTTGATTTGGTGGTTGATGGTGGCATTGGTGGTTATTTGCCCTCTACCATTGTAGATTGTTCGCAGGGTGAAATAGTGGTAGTAAGGAGTGGATTGGGCGACTTTACGCCTTTTTTATAAAATAGTATGATGCAAAAAAATAAAGTGTTATTTTTAGGATTATTTCTTATGCTCTTTTTGGGCGTAGCTCTGCAAAGCTTCGCTCAGGAAACGGAAATAGAATGGGTAAGACAAGATAGTATTGATTACTCATCGCCTAAAACTACGCACATGTTAATGTTTGGAATGACTGCTCAGTCTTATTTTTTAGGCGACTTATCGGCAAGCCCTCAAAAATGGTCTAATGCTTTTCATGTATCTTTGCGTTTTAATCGAAAAGAGCGCGTTAATGGTTGTTTGTATTTAGGCGTAGGTTTTATCACGGCTGAAAATATTTTTTATAAAGTGGGTTTGCCCGCAGAGCGAAAACTTCCCAATACTTTTTTTCGGACTGAAATGCTCAATTTTGTAGGCGAACTTCATTATAACATCATTAAAAGAAGAAATTTTGCCTTTTATGTAGGGCAGGGCATTGGTTTATCGCGTTTTGTGGTATATGATAAAGACGGCAATCCATTGAGTAGTGCTGCTTCAAGCCGTGCGCGAGGTGAGGAATATGGTAATATTACTTTGCTTTTACCTACTTCAGTAGGCGTTTTTTATCTACTGAAAAATGGTTATGGTGTAGGAGCACAATTGTCTTTGTTCAATCCAATGACTGATTATTTAGATAATATAGGGCAATGGGGAACACAAAGTGGTAATGACAATGTAATGGCGTTGCGCATTTCAGTGATAGCACCTCTCAAACGGATATTCCCACCAAAAATACCTAATTACACTCATCAACAAGAAGAATCAGCAAAGTAAATTTATGTTACAAAGAAAAATACTCATTACAGGCGGTGCGGGTTTTATAGGCTCTCATGTTGTAAGGTTGTTCGTGAATAAATATCCTCATTATACTATATTTAATTTGGATAAACTTACTTATGCGGGCAATCTTAAAAATTTGCAAGACATTGAGCAAGCACCTAATTATACTTTTTTAAAAGGAGATATTGCTGAAAGTGCATATATTTTCTCTATTTTCGAGCAATATCAATTTGATGCAGTAATTCATTTGGCTGCCGAAACACATGTGGATAGGTCTATAGAAAACCCGTTGGCATTTGTAGAAACCAATGTATTGGGCACGGTGAATTTGCTCAATGCTGCCAAAAAAATTTGGACAACATCATTAAAACAATCTGATGCAGTTACTCCTGTTTTTTACCATGTTTCTACTGATGAGGTATATGGCTCACTTGATTCAGGAGGTTTTTTTACAGAAACAACTCCCTACGCACCTCAATCGCCTTATTCGGCTTCAAAAGCCAGTTCTGACCATTTTGTGAGAGCCTATCATAATACTTACAAACTTCCTGTGCTGATTTCGAACTGCTCCAATAACTATGGACAGCATCAGTTTCCAGAAAAATTGATTCCTCTTTTTATCAATAACATTCTCCAAAATAAACCTTTGCCCGTTTATGGAAAAGGTGAAAATGTAAGAGATTGGCTCTATGTAAAAGACCACGCAAGGGCAATAGATGTTATTTTTCACTATGGCAATGTGGGCGAAACCTACAATGTAGGTGGGCAAAATGAGTGGAAAAACATAGATTTAGTGCGGTTGTTGTGCAAAATCATGGATAACCGTTTAGGGAAAATAGCAGGTAGTTCAGAACGTTTGATTACTTATGTTACTGATAGAGCAGGGCACGATTTGCGTTATGCCATAGATGCCCAAAAACTGATGCATCATTTGGATTGGCAACCCTCTGTAAGTTTTGAAGAGGGGCTTGAAATTACGGTAGATTGGTATTTGCAAAACCAAACTTGGCTTGCTGAGGTAACTTCAGGGGCTTACCAACAATATTACAAACAACAATACGAAAATCGGTAGTTATTTTTTATCAAAATAAGGAGGAGTGCGTAAGAGTTCATTGACAGTAACGATAGAGAAACCCATTTGTCGTATACGGGCAATAATATCGGGCAAGGCTTTTACAGTGTTTTGTTTATTTTCTCCACCTGAATGTAATAAAATAATGGCTCCGTCATGGATATGCCTCATCACACTATCCGCTATCTGCTCGGAGGTTTGTTCTTTTTGCCAATCATAAGTATCAATAGACCAATTGATGATTTTATAGCCTTTGTTTGCTAAATATAATACTTGTTCATTGGTAATTTTTCCGTAGGGTGGGCGTATAAAGATGGGTTGCACATCGAAACCATCACGCATAAGGCTTTCATTGCGTTGTACTTGTTTGTCAAACATTTCTTCCATAGAGAGTTTTTCAAAATCTAAATGGCTATAAGAATGATTGCCAATGATATGACCTTCTTCTAACATTTTTTCTACAACTTCGGGGTGTCGTTGTATTTTGAAACCTACCAAAAAGAAAGTAGCTTTGATACCATAGGATTTTAGGACTTCTAATATTTCTGGTGTAAAAGTGAGGTCAGGACCGTCATCAAAAGTAAGTGCTACTTTCTTCTGTGTTTTGAGTGCTTCTAAGAAAAAAATATCTTTGAACTGATGTGCTTGCTCTTCTACTTGAGTTTTGAATTTGATGAAATTTTTATCTTCGCCTTTGGTTCTTAGTCTTGGCATTTGCGATTTGCTACTTGCTCCAAAAGCTACATTTTGCATGGTATGCCCTTGTCGTTTTTTTTGTTTTACAAATTTCAAATTCTTGTGTTGGCTACCTTCAAAATAGATAAGAAAGATAACGAGTAAAAACAATACAGAAGTAAAGAAAAAGAAAAATTTGTATTCGGCTGCATCGTATGTAGAAGAAGAACTGGACATCATTTTATTGTGTTTAGTGGCTTTATTCGGTGTTTTGTACGACAGCCGTTACTTCAATCTCAACCAATAGAGCAGAGTTGATGAGTGCGCTCACCTCTACCATTGTAGAAACGGGTTTGATGTGGGCGAAAAATTCGCCATGTGCTTTGCCTACTGCTTTCCAATCTTGAATATTGGTAAGGTAGATTCTTGTTCTTACAATGTCTTCGAGTTTGCTTCCTAATTGTTGAAGAGCATTTTCGATTTTTTTGATGATAAAACAAGTTTGTTTGTAAGCATCATCTAAACCTATGAGGTTTCCCTCATTATCAACGGCTGTAGTACCTGCTACTTCAATAATATTGCCAATTTTGATGGCTCTTGAGTATCCAATGGTTTTTTCCCATTCTGTGTTAGTAGAGAATGTTTCTTTTGTCATAGTATTTATTATGATTTACAAGTTTGGTATTGATTGAATATAACTTTTATCTTCTTTTTCGGCTGAATACACTTCCTAAAACTTCTATGGCTTCGCGGAGCATGTGGAAATAGAGGGTAATATAGAGCAAGAAAGTAAATGCCCAAATGATGCCCAAATTGAACCAAAAAGTATCTATCATGATGCCCATAAAGTGTTTTTCGGGGGCGAAAAAGTGGGTTCTAAACTCAAAAAAATCGGCTAACTCAGGAGTTGGCGCATCATATACGGGATATATTTTTTGCCATAGTTTGCCGTTGATTTCTACGATTCTATTCACATCTTCGGAGTTTTCGAGTAATTCTTTCAGGTGTTTGTTGTGATAAGTATTCATCAGTGCTAAGAATTGTTTTTTTGATTCTTCATTTTTTACTGCTCGACTTATCATTTTATCTTTAGTATCATTGGCTTTGTTGTAGATTTTGATATAATATTGTTCTAATGCTTGCAAGTGTTTTTTGAGTTTTTCACCTATTTCTACTGAGAAGTCTTTAGGGTTGAGTAGCTCAGGTTTGGCAAAAACTAAGTTAGGAGTGAGTATATTTTCTTTAGTAATTTCATTTTGCAAAAGCAATAAATCTTTTTCAAAAATGTGTTTTTCTTCTTCTTTTTTGCTTTTAAAATGTGTGATGCAATAGCTTAGTTTACTTTCTAATTTGGGCAGATAATATACTTTTTTATAGTCAGCTTTTGCCATTGTTCTGTTTAGCTCGAAGAAAAGCGCGTCATATTCATTGCTTTTAAATTGATTGACAGCCAAGGCTTCGAAAGCCCAACGCGATGCCATGATTTCGCTTACGATAGGAACTTTGTTATTAGATGAGAGATGTGGGTTAATTTCGTCAAACTTGACCACGATACCCCCCAATATGAGTTGTGGAATGAGCAAAA
The DNA here is from genome assembly GCA_004293905.1 of Cytophagales bacterium. Taxonomy (GTDB): domain Bacteria; phylum Bacteroidota; class Bacteroidia; order Cytophagales; family Microscillaceae; genus RDZE01. The sequence goes on from RDZE01000026.1 coordinate 39,125, forward strand.
TAGGAATAAGTATATATACAGTAATAGCAGAGCGGAAAGCGGAAGAGATATTGAGCCCAAGCATATTGGCAAAGCAAGCCGTAGCAAACAACACAAGCCAATAGTCGAAATACATGCCTTGTATACCTAAAATAAAGTTGCCTATCAATACAAAACAAAGCATCTGAAAGGCTGAAAACCCAAACAGTATAGTAATTTTTGAGGCTAAATAACTCCCACGACTGAGGTGCAAGAAGGCTTCTCTTTTTCGTATTTTGGCATCTTTGATGATTTCTTCGGCACTTACCGTAAGCCCTACAAAAAGAGCCACAATAATGCTCATAAACAAATAAGCAGGAATATTGACATTTTCGGCAAAGAGATAAAAACCTGTGTTTGCCTCTGATTGGTCTATATGATAATAACGTACAATACTAGATAAAATAAAAGCCAAACCGGGAGATACAAATAGGTTGATGGCTAAATATTGTTTATTGCTGAATTTGGTGCGCAAATCGCGAGCGGCAAATATCCAGAACTGTTTCCATCGCTTCGGAATTAATTGTGTATGAGGGGGTTCGCCTTTTGCTTTTTGAATAGTAGGCGGTGTAAAGTGCTTCTGGAATCGTTCGTACCATTGTACTGGTATTACTTTCCTTTGTTCAGTATATTGCCCATATTCATCTACCAATTTGGCTTCAATGATATTGAAAATTTGTTCAGGGTTTACATTGCCACAGGTATCGCAAAAGCCCAATTCGCTATTAATGAGTCCTGCTTGTTGGCGAAAATAAATGACCGCATCAATAGGGTTTCCATAATAAATTTGATAGCCGCCTACATCAAGAATGACCAACTTATCGAACATTTTGAATATATCGGAAGAGGGCTGGTGAATGACCACAAAAATCAATTTGCCTTTAAGTGCTAATTCTTTGAGAAGGTCTAATATATTTTCAGAATCATTGGAAGAAAGCCCAGAAGTAGGCTCATCTACAAACAATACAGAGGGTTCGCGGAGGAGTTCGAGCCCTATGTTGAGGCGTTTGCGTTGCCCTCCACTGATTACTTTTTGCAGAGGATTGCCCACACGCAGGTGTTTGATTTCGGAGAGTCCTAAATCTACCAAAGTATGGTCTATGAGTTCGTTGATTTGTGTTTCGTCATATTTACTGAAACACAATTTAGCTGCGTAATAAAGATTTTGGTATACGGTAAGTTCTTCTATGAGTAAATCGTCTTGGGGTACATAACCAATGACACCCTCGAGTTTCTTTTTTTGGTCAGGGTCGTGTATATCTATTCCGTTGATTTGTACGCTGCCTTGCAAAGGTGTAATAGTACCATTGAGCACATTGAGCAATGTAGATTTCCCAGAGCCACTCGCCCCCATAATGCCGATGAGCTTGCCCGAATCTTCGCTAATATTGATTTGGTGCAATCCTCCTTTGCCTTCAGGAAATACGTGCGAGATATTTTCAGCCGAAAAACTGAGGAGAGGTACATACTTGTCTTTGAGAAAAGCCGCCACTACATCGCTGTAATAAATTGGGGTGATTTTTTCGTTGCGAATAGATGCTCCGTTTGAGAGCGTGTAGATATGCTTATCTTTGAGAGGCAATCCATTCAAAAATGTATTGGTGAGTGTATCTGCTTCAAAAAATTTAATCATATACATTTCCATACCTGCCAATCGAAGTACAGTAATGGTGCTATTGAGTTCGGTTTTGAAGAGGTGTAAATTATTTTGAGTTTGCTTTTTATTGTTGATAACCAATATATTGGGCAATACCTCTATGTCTTCTATTCTTTGCGCCAATGCAAATTGTTTCATTTCTTGGTAGTACTCAAGGCTAATATTGAAGGCTTCGGCAGTTTTGTCTACAAAATTTTCTTCCAATTGATGAATAGTGCCATCTGCGCCAATGAGTTCGAGAAGGTGAAACAGAACTACAATTTTTTGTTTTTGATTGAGCTCCGTATTTATCTTTTTGATGATATTGGTGGTTTGTAGCTGTGCTTTGAGTGCTATTTGTGTATATTCATCAAAAAGTTGTATATAAGTAGTTACTTGGTCGGTGCTGAGATGCTCCTCTATAAAATCAAAGGTTACTTCCCTTTCCGAACTGCTCACTTCCCCATCTACACTGGCAGATATGGCTAAGAGTTGTATGATGGCTTTGAGTACATTTTCGCTCATAAATTAGAGATTGTTGTAATTTGTTTTTGCAAAAAACTGCCCAATGATATAAAAAAAAAGAAAAATCACCAAATAAATAGCCAATAAAACTAACTTTGTATTTCAAATTTTATTATGTATCTCTCTCTTAATATTCTAATGAACCTATGAAAATAGCACAATTTATCCAAGCAGGAACTCCCGAAGAAGTTTTAGAAATAAAGGAAATCAGCCTTTTAGAGCCCAAAGCGGGCGAATTGAGGGTGCGCGTAAAAGCCTCTCCGATTAACCCCTCCGATACGATGTTTGTTCGTGGGTTGTATGGTATCAGACCACAACTACCCTCTGGCGCAGGCTTTGAAGGGGTAGGTATTGTAGATGCTGTAGGCGAAGGGGTTGATATTCCCGTCGGTACGCGTGTGATGTTCACAACCATTGGCGCTTGGGCGGAGTATGCCATTGTTTCAGCAAAAACAGCCTCGCCCGTACCCGCACATATACCCGATGAAGTAGCGGCACAGTCTTTTGTCAATCCACTCACGGCTTGGGCTATGATTCATGAATCGGGCGTAAAAGCTGGTGGTTGGTTGTTACTTACGGCAGGTGGCTCCACTTTTTCACAGTTGGTTATTCAGATGGCAAAAAGCAAAGGCATCAATACCATTGCTACCGTTCGAAGAAATGACCAAGACGAGCAACTAAAAGCCTTAGGCGTTACGGCAATCGTGAATACAGAAGATAGTAAATGGGTAAAACAAGTTTTTGAACTTACAGGCGGACAAGGGGCAGATTGTTGCTTGGAAGCTGTAGGAGGTGCTACGGCTACTCAAGCTCTTAAATGTTTGAAAAATAACGGTAAGATGCTTATTTACGGACTTTTGAGCCTTCAAAACCCTACTGTAGATAGTGGCTTGATGATTTTCAAAAATCTTACAATAAAAGGTTTTTGGCTTACCGCTTGGTTGGCAGAAGCCGATAAAAATGTAAAACAAGAACTTTTCAAAGAGGTTTATAGTCTGCTTGGCACAGATGCCTTGAAAGTAACTATAGAAGCCCGATACTCTTTAGACAAAATCAAAGAAGCCGTAGCACATGCCGATAAACCCGGACGCAATGGCAAAGTATTGGTAGTGATTGATTAGAGATTGTGAAGCAAAATTTTTCTGATGAGTAATGTTATATACTAAAATAAAGTATACTTACTCATCTTTTTTTTATCATAAAAACAAATATGCACAGTCAAAAATATCCGCGTACCTATCATTTTCCTTTTAGCCCCGGCACTACCTCCGATGATAGAATAGCCAAAGATATAAGTGGTCTATTGCAAAAAAAAATTGTCATTACTGAAAAATTAGATGGCGAAAACAGTTGCCTCAATCAATATGGCGTTTTTGCACGCTCTCACGCTGCCCCCACACAAAACCCTTGGGCTAATTACTTATGGGAAAAATGGCATTTACTCAAAAATGATTTGGGCGATATAGAAATTTTTGGAGAAAGTTTATATGCTATTCACTCCATAGAATATCGCTACTTAGAGAGCTATTTTTATGTGTTCGCCATCAGAGTAGAGCAAACATGGCTTTCGTGGGAAGAAGTAATTTTCTATGCCAATATGTTCGATTTCCCTACTGTTCCCCTCCTTTATGAGGGCATTGTGCAAGAAACCCAAACACTTAAAACGCTCATATTAGATTTAGTAACACAACCAAGCCAATTGTCTAATGAAAAATGGGGATTCAGCCCACGCGAAGGAATTGTAGCGCGCAATAGCAGTGCTTTTGAGAATACTCATTTTTCAAACCAAGTATTCAAATGGGTTCGTAAAAACCATGTAAAAACCAATGAACATTGGACTAAAAATTGGCAACGTGCAAAACTTTATTACGAATACCACCCATGAACAAACATACTCCTATCTCACTTTTTGATGCACCTCATCTTTCTTGGGAACAACTACTGGCAGCATACGAACCATTGGCGCAGTTAGCACAATGCCCACAAGATGCTTTTTATCATGCCGAAGGCGATGTGCTCAAACATACGAAAATGGTAATCAATGAACTCAAAAAGATGCCAGCCTACAAGCAACTAGACAAAAAAGCCCAGACCATACTATACATTGCTGCTCTTTTGCACGATATAGGCAAACCCGCTACTACTACCCTCGAAGAGAACGGACGCATCAGCTCAAAAGGACACGCGAAGGTAGGCGAAAAAATGGCTCGTTTCTTATTGGCACAAGAAAATATGGATTGGCAAACCAAAGAAGAGATATGCGGATTAGTGAGGCATCACGGTCTACCTATTTGGTTTTTAGAAAAAAATAACCCTCAGAAAACACTTTTAGAAGCCAATTGTGTTTGTAATTTATATTGGTTGTCTATTTTGGCAGAAGCTGACATTAGGGGGCGCATTTGCCAAGACCAAGAAAATATGCTCTTAAAAATAACGCTTTTCAGAGAGTTCTGTATTGAAAACAAATGTTATGACAAAAAATACCATTTTTTTTCAGACCATAGTCGCTTTTTATATTTTCATAAAGAAGATAAAACCCCCGACTACCAAGCCTATGACAATACACAAATGACCGTTTATTTGATGTGTGGGCTACCCGGTGCAGGCAAAAACACTTGGATAGCTCAAAATTTGCCCCATTTGCCCGTAGTAGCCTTAGATGATATTCGGCAGGAGTTAGCCGTAGATTTCAAAGACAATCAAGGGCAGGTACTACAAATGGCAGAAGAGAGGGCAAAAAGTTGGCTTCGCAAAAAACAATCTTTCGTTTGGAATGCAACTAATCTCATCAGGCAAAGGAGGCGGAAGTTGATAGATTTGTTTGCTTCTTATGGTGCAAGAATCGTCATCGTATGGCTTCATAAGCCCTTAGAAACTATTTTAGCACAAAACAAACAAAGACCTACCCCCGTAAAAGAGGCTGTTATTTACCAATTTTTGGAACGCACAGAAGCCCCTAACCTGACCGAAGGGCACGAATTATGGGTGGTGGAATAATAAAAAAAATACTCATCTTCAAGGAAAATGAGCATTTTATCACAAAATTAAACAATTAAAATAATCATATCTTCATTAGTTGGCAATGGTTACATTAAAAGTAACATCAACATCGGTATCACCACCTGCGTTGGTCAAATCGCCAGAGGCTACCCCCGTGGCAGCTTTATCTAATTTATGTTTTAATACAACACGTAGTGTCCCTGTACTTGCCGCGCCTGTAGTCGCTGTCCAAAGCAACCCTAAAGGACGATTGTCTTTGTCTTTATCTGAATAATTAAAGGAAACATTGAGCGTACCGCCTTTTACAAAAAACACCTGATGCTCTTCGGCTTCTTCGCTTACTTCTGTAGTAATGGTTTTTGTAGGCGTTTTGCTTTCATCTAAAAACTGCACTGAAACAGAGTAAGATATGTTCGCTTTTAATGATCCAGAAGCAGCAATTTGTGGTGCATTGCCTCCGGGTCCGTCTAAGTCACTATAAGAATACGTAACCGTAGGGTTGCCTGCTATGACAGGTACAAAATTAACCAACACTTTTGTAATAAGTTCTTGCTCATTGGTTGGTTCTGGGCTTTTGGTGCTACAGCTTTCTGCAATGAATAAGATAGCTACCCATAAAAAAAGGTGTGGTAATCGGAAAAGTTGTTTTGTAGTCATGATAATAAAGAGTGTTAAAAGGGTTTTAAAAAAAGTCAAAATTTATAATACAATCTTAGTACATAGTTTCTGCCCATTTCATCGGCATAATATCTAAACCTATTCATGTATTCACGATAAATATTATTTGTTAAATTATAAACTGTTAGGTTGATGGTGTATTTTTGGTGTGTAAATCCTGCGCCTGCTTCCATAAGCCAATAGGCTTCGGGCGGAGGCATATAATCTTCTGTTTCATTCACTAAGTATTGTTTGTCTACCCAAGTAGCATTGTAGTAGGTATGGAATTGTAATGCTTTGCCCAATTTTTTTTCATAATGCAGCGCGGCAGTGTACCTATTGGAGGGCATGAGCGGTAAAAATTTTTCATTTTTCAGGTCTTTAGCTTGTAATAAACTCATTTGGGTTTGTAAAGAAAAATCTTTATTTATTTGCCAATTAGCCGATACATCTGCCCCATAAAGTAGGGCGCGTGTAGCACGGTAAGCAAAAGAAGGGAATGCTCCACGGACGCTTAGTATTGGTTCATTGAGGGGTTGCAAGAAAATAAAGTCGTCTATATATTGCAAAAAAGCATTGGTTTCGAGGCTCAAACGTCCCCATTGCATCTGAAAATCTATGTGCCATTGATAGCTTTTTTCACTTTTCAGGGTGGCATCGCCTAACTCTATGGCAGCTACGCCATGGTGTAAGCCCTCACTAAATAATTCGTTCATCGCTGGCGGACGCCAAGCTGTCGTGAGGTGGGTGCTGATAGTCCATTTTTGCGCACCTACATACATAAGCCCTGCACTTGCCGAAAAATTATCAAATAAAAAATGGGCGTTTTCTATTTCACCGCTGGCATTGAAACGTAATACCTGCGCCATTTTATAATCGTATCTTAGCCCTGCTTCCCATTGCCAACGACTGTAGAGTTGCCTCAAAAGGGCAAACGCTCCTATATTGATAGTACTATAGTTAGGAATGAGTGGTTTTACTCCTGTCCCTGCTATGTTACTATTTTGTTGATTTTGTAGCTGCACACCCATTTGTAAATCGCCCGATGCTATATTTTTTATTTTCCAAGCAGCTTCTATGCTATGGGTAAAAAGTTGCATATCCAATGCGGGAATTTCAGAACGACCCGCCCTTCTGATGTCAAACTCTTGCCTCTTATTGTATTGAAAAGCATACGTAAGTTCAAAACTTTGGTGCTTGGCAAAACTCACTTTGAGCAAATCATGGGTTACTTTTTGGCGAGGGTTTTCGAGTTGATAGTCAAAATCTTTGATGATAAAGGGAGTACCTCTTGCTATAACACCCTGCAAATCGGAAAGATTGCCAATGTGTGCACCGCTAAAAATACCTATTTCAGTAGCAAAACGACTATAAAAAAGTTCAATGTGCCATTTTTTACTTTCGTAGCGCATTTGTGATGACAAATTCCATTCGCGTATGCCTGTGTTGGCTAAATAATAATTAGGGGTATGGACATTGCCTCCATATTTACCATTGGATTGTACGCGCCAAGAGAATTGTTTTCTTTGCCCTTCCAATCCTACCGCAACTTGTTGTTGTCTGCCATTGCTCATAGTTGTAGTCGCGATGTATCCGTTGAGAGGAGCAAGTCTAATGGGTGCTGGCTCTACTAATACTACTCCTGCAATGGCATCTGCTCCGTAGCGCACAGCCCCTGCTCCTTTCAATACCCATATTTTGCCTGCTGTTTGTAGGTCTATTTCAGGAGCGTGGTCTAAACCCCATTGTTGCCCTTCTTGTCTTACCCCATTTTGAAGAATGAGCAATCTATTGCTATGTAAACCATGTATGACGGGTTTGCCAATGCTGCTACCTGTTTGGAGATTGCTCACTCCACTCATTTGTTGCAGCATCTGGGCTAATGATAACCCTTGTTGAGCAATGATATTTTCTTGTGTTAGTATAGATTTGGTTTCGGTATTGTCTTGTATTGCGGAGGCGTGTATGTCTATGCCTTCTATAGTCCATTCTTTGGGAAAGAGTTGGATATTGGTTAAATATACATCAGATTGGTTTTCGAGGGCAATATCCATCGTTTTTTGCTCATACCCTATATGGCTGAAGAGTAATTTTTTATCGTTTCGACTAACCATAAGCGTAAAGTAGCCATTTGCATCAGTTGTAGCACCTTTTTCAGGGGCTTCTGCTGCTACAATATTGACACCAATGATGGGCTTGCCTTCAAAGTCAATTACCTGTCCGCGTACTCTTACTAATTCTTGCGCTTGCAAAAAATGAACAATACTAAGGAGAAAAAACGAAAATAAATAAACTCTTATTTGCAACATTGTTTCAAAAACTTGTGGCAAATATACATCTTTTTGCAATAATGTTGCAAAAATGAATATTTTTTTATTGATTTTTTGTTTATCTCAGCCAATACCCAATTTTTTAGCACGACACAATAGATTAGAATATCTTCAAAAGAATTTTGCAGTATGAAAATGCTTTATTATTTTTGAATAACTAACAAAAAAGATAAATGACAGATATATTGATTTTACAAGAAAGAATAAAAAATTCTATACTTGTTGGTGAAAGTGATTTTAGGGAGTTTAAATCTGGATTAGAAGGGCGACCTGATAATAAAAAGCCTCGTCTTGCAAAAAAAATATGCGAAGACATTGCAGAGGCTTTGGTTGCATTTGCTAACACAGATGGGGGGGAAATAATAATTGGTGTAGAGGACGATACCACAATTACGGGAGTTCCACATTCTGAGGAAGATATTGAAATGATGCTGAACTCACCCAAAACGCACATTTATGAGGGGCAAGAGTTACCGATGGTTTACAAATTAAAAGCCACCATTGAAGGAAAAGTTATTTTATTCTTTCAGGTTGATAAAGGCAGTTCTGAAATATATCAATTACGAGATGGTAGAGTAATGCGCCGTAATGAAAAACGGCAAACCGTACCCGCTAATGTTAAAAAATTACAGTTTGACCAACAAGAAATAAAGTCAAGAGAGTACGACAGGCAATTTGTTGATGGTGCAACGGTTGCCGATTTAGATATGTCATTACTTCAATCTTTGGCAGATAGCTATTTGAAGGGTTATACCGTTGAAAGATACTTACAACATTTGGGGTTAGCTCTGTACGCTACTAATGGGTTACGTCTTACAAGAGCAGCGGTATTATTATTTGCAAAAGATATACAAAGATGGCATCCTCGTTGCCAAGTGCGTTTTATTAAAATTGCAGGCACAGAATTGTTATCAGGCGAAAAGTATAATGTGATTAGTGATGAATTTGTACAAGGCAATATTTATGAGTTAATATTAAAGTCTTGGGAATCCATGCGTCCTTATTTGGCATACAGGACAGAGTTTACGGCTAATGCACAATTCAAACAAAAATTTATTTATCCCGAAGAGGCTTGCAAAGAGGCTTTGATTAATGCGATAGCTCATAGAGATTATGCAGCCGAAGGCAGAGGGATAGAAGTTCATATTTTTAATGACAGAATGGAAATCAAAAGCCCTGGTGCCTTACTTTCAACACTAACCGTTCAAGATTTGGAAGCATTAGATAACAGACATGATTCAAGAAATGCAAAAATAACCTACACGCTAAAAGTAAGTGAAACAATGCGTGAAATGGGCGAGGGTATGAAGCGTATTTTTATGTTGATGCAACAAAATGAACTTCAAAAACCTAAATTATATTCCAATACAGTTTGGTTTACCGTAACTTTGTTTAACAAGTCTGATTTTTCGCCCATACAGGAGGAATTTCTACGTCTGTTTTCTAATTTTGGATTAAGTCCAATACAAAAAAGGATTTTGGTTGCAGGAATGAATGACAAGGAACTATCGCCTACTGATATTTATTCAGCTATGAATACAAACGATAGAGACACTTATGACAAGGAAGTTACCTATCTGCGAAAACTTAATTTGCTCAAACAAATCAGAACAAATGCCGAAGCTTTATCTATTTCCAAAAAGAACAGCATAAACAAGCAGAAAATAGGGCATTTCAAGGTAGTGATACCAAGAAAATGAATTGAAAGAGGTTTTGAGAATATTTTTGCACCCAACACTCATTCGTTGGGTTTGAATTTTTTGAGAAAAATAATTGTTTCCTATACATCGTATTTTTACGATTATTTTAAATATTACACCACAATAAAAATTATTATGATACACATAGAACAGTTTTTTGATACAGGGTTGGCGCATAGTTCTTATGCGATAGTAAGCGATGGGAAAATGGCACTCGTAGACCCTGCCCGCGACCCTCAACCCTATTATGATTTTGCAAAAAAACACCAATCTACCATAGTCGCCGTATTTGAAACCCACCCACACGCCGATTTTGTAAGCAGCCATTTAGAAATTCACCAAACCACAGGAGCTACTATTTATGCGAGCCGTTTGGTAGGTGCAGAATACCCTCATCATGCCTTAGAAGATGGCGAAGTAATAGTAGTAGGGAAAGCGCGTTTTGAGGCACGCCTCACACCTGGACACTCTCCTGATAGCATTAGTATTTTTGTCAGCCAAACTGACCAACCTACCAAAGAAGCCGTTTTTACGGGCGATACACTTTTTGTGGGTGATGTAGGCAGACCCGATCTACGCGAAAAGGCAGGTAATATACAAGCCAAACGCGAAGAATTGGCAAAGCAGATGTACCATACCACACGCCATATTTTTATGCCTCTCAAAGACGATATGCTGGTCTATCCTGCACATGGAGCTGGCTCATTGTGTGGAAAAGGATTGAGCGATGAGCGTTTTAGTCGCTTGCAGAAAGAACTCCAAACCAACTATGCATTGCAAGAAATGTCAGAAGATAAATTCGTAGATGTACTTTTGGAAGGGCAGCCCTTCATTCCTAAATATTTTGGCTACAATGTAGACCTCAATAAAAAAGGGGCACCTGCCTATCAAAAAAGCCTTGTTGCAGTACCACGCATTGCCGCCGATGCTCCACTAAAAGCAGGTATATTGATTGTAGATACACGCCCTGCTACAGAATTTAGAAAAAAACACTTGCCCAATGCGCTCAATATTCCTGATGGTGGCAAATTTGAAACTTGGTTGGGAAGCATTGTAAGCCCTACGGAGCGTTTTTATTTGATAGCCGAAAATACAGAAAAATTAGAAATCGTAATTCAAAAAAGTGCTAAAATAGGCTACGAATTACTCATCGAGGCGGCTCTTACCTTGCCCACACAAGCACATATTACTGATATAGAAACCGATTTGGCTGCTTTTGAAAAAAATACTGATGCGTTTACTATCATCGACATCAAGAATGATAGCGAAGTAGCTACGCAGAAGCCTTTTGCCAAAAGTTTACACATTCCGCTACCTGAACTGCGTGAGCGTGTAAGCGAAATTCCTACCGAAAAACCTATTATGGTACATTGTGCAGGAGGCTATCGCTCAGGCATTGGCGCAAGTATTTTGCGCGCTGCACTTCCACAAACCCCTGTTTATGATTTGGCAGAAGCAATTTTGAAATTTCAATAGCAAAACTGTGTTTTTTTTAAGAGATGCGCTAAGTTCATAAGGCATACTTATAGCCTTATGGACTTTTTTTACAATCAACTTCCATTTGTGCTAAACCCCATTTTTCCATCAAATCGATGATAGGCATCAATGAAATGCCCAAATCAGTAACAAAATATTCCACTCTGGGTGGAATTTCAGCATAAATTTTTCGCTCCAAAATGCCATCGTCTTCCAACTCCCTTAATTGATTCACTAACATTTGTTTGCTAATATCAGGGATTGCCCTTTGTAAAATGCTAAAACGATTGCCTCCTTTTCTGATAAGATAGAGGATAACGGGCTTCCACTTGCCTCCTATAATGTTGATACAATAGGTTACGGGGCAATTATTGGGGTTAAAATCTTTGTTTTTGCGTTGATTTTCCATTGGTCTAAAAAATTATACTAAGACATTTCAAAATGACTACTTGTAATTAAAAGACAAAGCTATTTATTTTGCATCACAAATCCAATAAAACTTTTGAATTTTATGACAATAGAACAAATCAAACAATTCGTACAAGATGGTGAGTGGGTAAGCATCACTCCAGAACTTCGTCCTTTTGAAGACAGACTTGGCACAGGCAAAATTGAGCCTTTTTATGTGCAACGCAATTTCCAATATTTTCCTGAAGACCGTTTTGAGGGAAGTATTTTGAGTTCGGCAGACGCTTATGGACAAATGCCTTTGGTAAAATTTACCTTCAAAGGACATACCGTTTGGGGAAAAGCACACCCGATTGCCGAAGGTGCGTATGAAGTGGATTATATCCTTGACGAAGGTTTCGAGGTAACACCTTTGCACCCTATGTTTGCTGACCAACTCAACACAGCACCTGTAGCAGGGCTAAACACTTGGGAAGTAGGCGTAACGCAAGACATTAAAGGCAAAGAATTTCCTTTGTTTGGCGTGAAAGAAGGGCAAATCGTAGGCGATTATGACTTGATTTACATCTTCCAAGACATGCTTTTTATGGGAAGCAAACACGTAGATGGACGTGGTTTTGACAAACCCGAAAACCGCCCTACCAACTTGCAAGTGCCTATTGTGCGCAAGAAGTAATCTGACTTGCCTACTTTTAGGGCAGGCAAGTTTTGCTTGCCTGTTTTTTTTTAATTATGCTCTATCAACTATTTTCTATTCGAAACTTTTTAATAACTGGTTCAGAATTTCCAAAAGAGAGATTTTGTCCTTCACATCTAAAACCTTAAACTTAAAATTACACTCTTCGCCTATTTGCTGAAAAGCAAGGTTTTGCACTCTTTCACCTTCTGTAGTCAGTTGCACTCTTTTAATGCGCTTGTCTTTTTCGTCTTCGGTTTCCTCCACCAAGCCCATCTGAATCAAACGCCGCATCATTTGTTGTCCTGTGGCTAATTCGGTCAAAGTGTTGTCATATACCTCTGATTTTGAGGGATTTATCAAAAATGTAATACTTGTCAAAAAACTAAACTCATCTAAAGAATGGATAGGCAAGCCTTCTAAATATTGTTTGGCAAAAAGTTTTGAATAGCGATTTACACGGTTCAAAGCATAGCCCAAATCTCGATTCAGTTGTGTTTCCTCTCCTTGTTTTTCATTTTTTTTTCTCAAAGTCCAATAGGCAAAAGCCTCTAAATCAGTGCTTTGTGTTTCTTTTTCAAAAGCATCAAAACTTTGAAGAAGCATAATTATTTTATTTGTTTCCATTCTCTTTTTTAAAATTACTATACAAAAATAGTATTTTTTTGGAAAATAGTTTGATTCTGATTAAACTTTTACTATTTTTGTATATCTAATACAAAAAATTTAATTTACTTAAATAGTATTTATTATGAAAAATACCACATTCTTAAGTATTTTCGTCTTGTTATTTTTACTGGTTTCTTGCAAAAAAACGGAAGAAAATCCTGCTCCCACGACTCCACAAGGCACTCCTTTGGCTTTTTTGCTCAAAAATACAGGTCAAGCCTACGGAAAAGGGCTTTCGGTAGATAAAAACGACAATTTTTACTACACAAGTCTTTTTCAAGGCACTTTAGAAGGAAAAAGCATAAGTTCGGTAGGTGGCATAGATAATTATTTTGCCAAACACGATAAAAATGGAAATTTAATTTGGGAACGTAGCTTTGGTGGAACAGGAAGCACCACTGTAGCACACGGCATAGACACTGATGACGCTGGAAACGTTTATTTGGCGGGTTATTTTGGCGTAGACGGACAAAATGCCTCTCGAACCATCAATTTTGGCAATGGAAAAACAGCCGTTTCAAAATCGGATTTTGATGTCTTTGTAGCCAAATATGACGCTTTGGGGACAGCACAATGGGTGTTCGCTTTGGGCAATTCGGCAGGAAGCACCGAAGAAAGGGCTTGGGACATTGTGGTAGAGGCAAACGGTAATTTTTATATTTCTGGAGCTTTTTCTGGAACGGTCGATTTTAATCCTTTGGGAACAGCACGAAATCTAAGCACTACAGGCATAGGGCATTTCTTGGCAAAATACAATTCGTCAGGCGAAAATATTTGGGCAATAAAATTTGATGCTAACATTACAAACCTCTTTACAGAAGGCTATACTACTGTAGATTTTGACCAAAATGGAAATGTATTTTTGGCAGGTGTCTATCGAAATTCTTTGACGATTGGCACAACGAATTTGACAAGTGCAGGTAATTCGGATTTCTTTTTGGCGAGTTTCAATGCCTCAAATGGCAATGCAAATTGGGCAAAATCTTTTGGCGGGGCAGGCAATGATATTGTTTCACCGGGGGCTATGCGTGTAAATAAAAACGGAGAACCTCACATAACAGGGAGATTTTCAGGGAGTTCCAATTTTGGAGGCACAAATTTAACAAGCAATAGTGCGGGCAATGTTTTTGTATTGGCTTGCACCAATGCGGGCAGCACCAAGTGGGCTATCGTTTGCCAAAGTTCAGAAGGACTTGATGGTGGGCATAGGGTTGATTTTGATGCCCAAAACAATGTTTATGTAGCAGGTTGGTTCAGAGGCACCACTAATTTTAATGGAAAAGGCACAGCCAATATTACCTCAAATGGCACAAGCGATGCAGGAGATGTTTTCTTGGCAAAATACAATTCAAACGGTGATTATGTATGGGCAAAAAATATTGGCGGTGTGGTAAGCGGTGCAGATAATTTGGCAATTTGTGCAGGCTTGGGTGTAGATAGCCAAGGCAACAGCATTATCACAGGAAAAGTATATGGCACAAACATAGATTTTGATACACATGCTACCGAAACTTTTATGCTTTCAAGCAGTGGGCAAGACGATTGTTTTGTGGCAAAATATACTACCAACGGAGAGATTTTTAAGAATTGGGAAGAAAAGTAGCAAATTATTTATTTAACAAAATTTATCTACTGTACTCCTATCAACACAGAGCGCATAGAAGTAGAGCCGTAGGCAATGCCCTCAATCGGAAAACTTACCTCGTCTTTGTCTGATTGTAGTCCCAAAACATACAACAAAGGGATATAATGCTCAGGCGTAGGAATGGAAAGTTGGGCTTCTCTGCGTGTGAGGCATTTTCAATCAGTTTTTTGCTGGTTTCGTCAAAAGAAATAGCCCAATCATAGGTGCTATTTTCAGGGAACTTGAGCGTTCCTAAATTATGCACAATATTGCCACTCCCTACAATCAATACACCTTTTTTGCGCAAAAAAGCCAATTCTTTAGCCAAATCATAGTGGTATTGCATCTCTTTTCTATAGTCCAAACTTAACTGAATGATGGGAATATCAGCCTGCGGATACATCCATCGCAACACTGTCCAAGTACCATGGTCAAAACCCCATCGGTGGTCTTCTTCTATGTGTGTAGCCTGTATTTTTTGGATAAGCTCTTTGGCAAGTTCGGGATTGCCCTGAGCTCCGTATTGAATATCGAACAATCTGTCGTCCATTCTGCCAAAATCGTAAATCGTTCTTGGATTTTGCATAGCCGTTACTTGTGTGCCTTTAGTAAGCCAATGGGCAGAAATACAAACGATGGCTTTGGGTTTTGGCATTGTTTGGGCTATTTTCTGCCAAGCCAAACTATAGGGGTTTTCATCAAGTGTATAAAGAGGTGCGCCATGTCCTATAAAAATAGCAGGCATCGTGTTTTCTGTGAAATTTTGCATACGTTTATAAAAATTAAGATCAATAAAAAAACACCTACTTTTGATAGTTAGTTCTTTTTAAGTATTCTGGTAGCTTTTATTGGTTAAAAATTATTACATCCAAGATTTTCAAACAAGTTAGTCGCTGATATGAAAAAGCACTTTCATTCTTTTTGGGTAATAAAAACTGCAAAAAAAGTAATGCTAAGCAAACTAATAAATACAAAATAATATTATATATATTGTAAGTTTTTTCTAAATAAGACACTAACAATACAATGACTACCCCAATCAAAGTAGTTCATTGGCATATTTTTACCCTATGAAAAAGATATTTTTATTATCCCTTACCCTATTTTGTCTATTCATCGAACTATCAGCGCAAAATCGTTTTACGATTAGTGGTTATATCAAAGCAGATGAAAACAGCGAAGACCTAATAGGAGTGAATATTGTTTGTATAGAGCAAAACAAAGGCACTATTACCAACGAATATGGTTTCTACTCGCTCACACTCGACAACACCACAGACAGCCTTACCATTGTATACTCCTATTTGGGCTACTCAATGATACGACAACGCATCAAAGGGGGAGAAAACCAAACCATTTCGCACCGCCTTACGAACGATGGCAAACAACTCAACGAAGTAGTCATTAGCGCAGATAGTTACGAAGAAAAAATCAACAATACACAAATGAGTGTAGAAAAACTCACAATGGAAGAAATGAAGCTCATTCCTGTATTGTTTGGTGAAGTAGACCTCATCAAAACTCTACAACTCAAACCCGGTGTAAAATCAGGGGGTGAGGGTAGTTCGGGTTTGTATGTACGTGGAGGAGGTCCTGACCAAAATTTAGTATTGTTAGACGATGCCATCATTTACAACGCCTCCCATTTATTTGGCTTTTTTAGCGTCTTCAATTCCGATGCTATCAAAGAAGTAGAACTCTACAAAGGCGATTTTCCTGCCCAATACGGTGGGCGTTTGTCTTCTGTATTAGATGTAAAACTAAAAGAAGGAAACAAAAACCGCTTTGCAGGTACAGGTGGCATAGGGTTGATTTCTTCGCGTCTTACCTTAGAAGTACCTATTCAGAAAGAAAAATCTTCCATTATTCTTTCAGGCAGACGTACTTATTTCGATGTTTTTACAAGAGCCTTCAACGAAGCCAATAAAAACAGCCCCGATTTTACGCCCATTCCCGACTATTACTTTTATGACCTCAATCTAAAAGCCAACTACGAATTTAGCGAAAAAGACCGTCTTTTTTTCAGTGCTTATTATGGGCGCGATGTTTTCGGTTTCCGCAACAACTCTTTCAATATAGATTTCAATTGGGGCAATACTGCCATCAGTACCCGCTGGAATCACGTTTTTAGCCCACGTTTGTTCTCGAACCTCACCCTCTACTATGCAGGCTACCAATACGAAATAAAAAACAGAGTAGATATTTTTAGTTTTCGCATAGCTTCGGGCATTCAAGACTATACCGCCAAACTAAGTTTTGATTATTTGCCCACTGACCGCCACAGCATTCGTTTTGGGGTAGATTATACCTACCATACTTTCGAAGTAGGACGCGTACAAGGCGGAAGCGATGATGGGGTAGTCAATTTCAACTCCGCGACCAACCTCTTCGCCCATGAAATGGCAGTGTACATCACCGATGATTTCGAACTAAGCGAACGATGGCGGCTCAATATGGGTTTGCGATGGTCTGCTTTCTCCAATCGCGGACAATGGTATCAAGGCTTAGAACCTCGTTTTTCGGCACGTTATAAAATTTCAGACAATGCCTCCATCAAAGCAAGTATAGCGCGTATGTACCAATATTTGCACTTGGTTTCCAATTCGGGCGCGTCTTTGCCTACCGATATTTGGTATCCCTCAAGCGATGTAGTCTATCCTCAAATCTCTGACCAAGTAGCCTTAGGAGCGAGTATCACACTTTTCGAAGGTAAGTTTTTACTCAACAATGAACTCTATTACAAAGAAATGCAAAACCAAGTAGACCTCAAAGATGGAGCTTCTATTTTTGGCAACCCACAACTGGAGCAAGAGTTCGTCTTCGGAAAAGGTTGGAGCTATGGCAATGAAATTTATTTTGAGAAAAAAACAGGCAAACTCACAGGTTGGATAGGCTATACACTTTCTTGGACGTGGCGACAGTTTGGCGAAAGCAATGGCAACAGAGCCATCAACGATGGAAGTCCTTTTTTCCCACGCTACGACCGCCGCCACGATGTAGCTGTAGTGCTGATGTATAAACTTAGCGAAAGGCTCTCACTCTCAGCCGCTTGGGTGTATAATACGGGCAATGCCTACTCACTCCCTACGGAAAGAGTTTTGATACAAGGACCTCCGGGCGGGCAAAATACCGTAGTGCCTATCTTCAGAGAGCGCAACGGCTTCCGCATTCCCGACTACCATCGTTTAGATTTGGGCGTAGTCTGGAAAATGAAACCACGCAAACACTGGCAATCCGACCTCACTTTCAGCGTGTACAATGCCTACAATAGAAGAAATGCCTATTTTGTCTATTTTGAAGAACTCAAAGACCCACAAAACGAAAACATCACTACAGGTTTCAGAGCACGCCAAGTAGCCCTGTTTCCTATTATCCCTACCATCACCTATAACTTTAAATTTTAGCAACCAATATGAAAAAATACCTTTTGTACTTTCTCTTAGGCGTACTTGGGTTGTCAAGTTGCAATAATTTGGAACAAGACATTACCATCAACCTACCCAATGTAGAGAAAAGATTAGCCGTAGAGTGTTATATAGAAAATGGAAAACTTCCTCGCCTTACACTTACCGAAACTTCGGGTTATTTTGATTCTCCAGCATTGCCCATAGTTGCAACGGCAGAAGTAAAAATAACCTCTAAAAAGGGGACTGATTTACTGCGTTTCGCGCCTGCTTTCAATCCTTTTACCTTCAAAGGCTTTACACACGAAGGCAGTTTGCCCCTCAATATCAATGTAGGCGATGAACTGAGCTTAGAAATCAACGACCCCACAACAGGCAGAAAAGTAAGTGCCAAAAATAAAGTACTACCTCCACCTGCCATTAGCGAAATAAGAGCCACCTTCAACAAAGATTCTTTAGCTTTTTTATTCTTACGCTTCCCCGACAACGACCCAAATGCGAGTAATTACTATCACTTAGTTATCAACAATGATAGTTTAACAGGAAAAGTACAAACTGATTTCAGCTTCGAAGGACGCTTCACCACCAATAACGATGTAACCATTGGTACTCCCTTCCGATTCAAAGCCAATGACACCATCATTGTTACAGTTTTTCACATAGACAAAGCCTATTACGATTTCTTAGAAACTGCCGAAGATGCGGTTTCTGCCAATGGCAATCCCTTTGGACAACCTGCTGTTTTGGTGTCGAATATAGACAATGGCGTAGGAATTTTTACCATACTTTCCTATGATAGACGCTATTTTTACATCAAACCCAGCGGTGAAATTGTCTATTTCACCCCTAAATAGAAAAAAATATCAAAAAATATTTGGTGGTTCGAAAATAAACCTATACCTTTGCAGCACCAAATTCAAAAAGGCCCGTTCGTCTAGGGGTTAGGACGCATCCCTTTCACGGATGAAACACGGGTTCGATTCCCGTACGGGCTACAAAAACACTTTACAAATTGCTGTAAAGTGTTTTATTTTTTAATAATACATACTCTCTACTATGGAAATCCTTCCTCCTTTGTATGCACTCATTGTAGCGGGCGGTAGCGGAACAAGAATGAAAAGCACCACTCCAAAGCAATTTATGCTGGTTCAAGAGAAACCCGTCTTACTACATACCCTCGAAAAATTCCAACAACTCCCCCAATCCATACACACCATTTTGGTACTCCCCAAAGAACACATCAACACTTGGGAAAAAATAGCACAACAATATCGATATACACCTCAAATCAGCATTGTAGAAGGTGGCAATACCCGAACGGCTTCAGTCATAAACGGACTTAAGGCTATCCAAGATAGCGAAGAGAACAGTTTAGTAGCCATTCACGATGCAGTACGCCCTTTCATAAGCCCTGAACTCATTTGGCAAAGTTTCCAAACAGCCCACCAAACAGGCACTGCCTTAGCCGTAGTAGCTTCCAAAGATGCCATTCGATATGTAGATACCCAAACGGCAAAAAACCACCAAGTAGACCGTAAATATTATTATTTGGTACAAACTCCTCAAACTTTCCGAGTAGACCTCATCAAAGATGCCTACGAAAAATACACGCGCAATGCCTTTCAACCCGAAGTACAAGATGACGCAAGTGTAGCCGAACTTGCTGGACACTCTATCACCTTAATAGAGGGCAACTATAACAATTTGAAAATAACCACTCCTGAAGACATCACTTGGGCTAATTTTCTACTGCAAACAGAAGTGAAAAAATAATTTTATTTGTTTGGCTTCTTTATTTTTTGTTGTATATTTGTTCTTTGCAAAATATTTTGAGGGCTTTTCACATTATTCATGGATCATTTTAACACTATTCCATTCCCTGATATAGTATTCAAATCTTTAATAGAATCATTGAACTCTTCAATGGCAATGTTAGACCCTGAAGGACTGATATTGTACCTCACACCCTACATGCAAAAAAGAACCTTAAGCGTTTTCCAAAAAGAACTCAAGATAGGTGGTTATATTACTGATGCAGTCCCTGAATACCTAAAAGAAAAATTTTTAGAAACCTTAGAAAAAGCCACCTCAGGCGAAACAATCAAAAATGAAAGACAAATAGTCCTCAATGCAGATAAAACACTCTGGTTTTCCACCAGTTATATTCCTATTCGCAATGCCAAAGGAGCTATAGAATGTGTTGCTTTTACAGTAGAGGAAATCACGGAGCAGAAACAATCGGAAATAAAAGTGCGCCGCAACGAGCAGATGCTCAAAGGAATCACGCACAATATCCGCGAGGGCATTTATAGAAGTAATACTAAAGGTGTAATCTATGTCAATCAATCCTTTGCCGATATGTTTGGCTACGCTTCTATTGAAGAGGTATTAAAAACGCCTTCTCCTATCTTTTATGCAAATCCCATACAACGCGAAGAACTTTTGAAGGTACTTCTCGAAAAAGGTGAATATTTAGATGTAGAAGTTGTTTTTAGGAGAAAAGATGGCTCTACCTTTGTTGGGTTGCTTAATTCTATGGTCAGCCGTGATGAGGGCGATGAGATTTATTTTGACGGCAGTATCCGCGACATTACCAAAGAGAAAAAATACAAAGCCGAAATAGAAAGTAAAAACGAAGAACTCAAACGCCTCAACGAAGCCTTAGACCAATTTGTTTATAGTGCCTCACACGATATTCGCGCTCCTTTGGCTTCTGCCATTGGGCTGATAGAACTCATGAAATACGAAGAGAAAAATGCGCAAATGACGGAGTATACCCATCTCATGGAAAAAAGCCTCAAAAGGCTCGATAGTTTCATCAGAGATATGATAGACTACTCGCGCAATACCCGCTTAGAAGTATTCAGAGAGGAAGTCAATCTGCGAGAAATAATAGACCAAGTCATTGAAACACAAGCCTATAGCGAGCATGCCGAAAAAATAGAGAAAATAGTAGAAGTAGAACAATCTGTTGTTTTTTTCTCTGACACACGCAGGTTATATATTATCTTAAACAATCTCATTTCCAATGCCATACGTTACCATAATCCCTATGCCGAACAGCCCATATTGAAAATAATAGCAAGGGTTGATAGTAAAAAAGCCCATATTTTAGTATCAGACAATGGCATAGGCATAGCCGATGAGCATTTAGAGAAAGTTTTTAATATGTTTTATAGAGCCAATAGCACCAAAGTAGGCTCAGGTTTAGGGCTTTATATTGTCAAAGAAACCGTACAAAAGTTAGGGGGGAGTATAAAAGTAACTTCACAACTGGGCGAGGGTACTACTTTTGTAATAGAGATAGAAAATTTGGAATAATAAAAAAAACGATACCACAAGGTAGTACCGTTTTTGTTTGCAAAAAATTCAACAAAACCACTCAAAAAAATCTTAGTTTAAAGCAGTTACGGGCTCAAACATAGAGATTACTTTTTTTACAGTTTCTTTAGTATCTTCTACTGTAGGCATTTTCATTTCAGTTGTTTTGCCAAAACCTTTAGTAGCTTCACTGTATGCTTCTGTCCATTTTTCTTGAGCTTTTTTAGCATTGGCAGAAAGTAAATCAGAGGCTTCTTTGATAGATTTGCTACGTGTCAAAGATTTTGCTAACTCTAACCAGCTAACTGCTAATTTTTCTTGAGCTTCTACGATTTCTTTGAAAAATACAGGCGCATTGTTTAAGCCAGATTGTTCTTTCAATTTAGCAAAAGCTTCAGCAGTGATGGTTTGTTGTTGGTCGAACCATTTGTTGTATACTTCTACTGCTTTTTCTACAGCGTTGGCTTGACCTACCACTTCGCTTGCTTTTTTTGTAGAACTGATGAAGTTATCTACTGTTTTGTTTTGGATGTCGAAGATTTCTTCAACTAAGTTTTTTGTATTATTCATAGGACTATTTCGTTTTAATTTGATGTTACAAAGGTAAACTCTCCTCCGAAATAAAAAAAATAAATGTGAATATTTTTTGTATTTTTTCTGAAAATATTTATCAAAATGATAATTTTGAGGGCAAAGATTGTACTTTTCTAATAAAACGAATTAAGAGATATGGAAAAACGCGAAAAAACCTATATTTCTAAAATTGTATTTTTCAAAGATACAGTTTCATTTTATTTTTCTTAAAAAAATAAAGCCTTCAAAAACCTTTTTTTTACCCATCTTGTTGTAATTTTGAACACACCAATCCACAATAAAACCAATAATACAATGGAAATTGCCAACAAAATCACTAAAGCATACATAGAATATATGCTTGAAAACGATAAAAAACCAACTGTTTATGGATTATGCAAAAAACTAAAAATCAAAGAAGAAGAATACTACGAACATTTTAATAGCATTGCCGACATAGAAGCTGCCATTTGGTTAGGCTTCTTTCAAGATACA
Source organism: Cytophagales bacterium (assembly GCA_004293905.1). Classification (GTDB taxonomy): domain Bacteria; phylum Bacteroidota; class Bacteroidia; order Cytophagales; family Microscillaceae; genus RDZE01. Next base: position 61,637 of record RDZE01000026.1, read on the forward strand.
CAACAAAAAATAGAAGCACAAGAGGTCTATTCAAATTATTCGGTACGCGAAAAAATGCTTTCTTTTTATTTCACTTGGCTCGAAACCCTCAAAGCGCATCGTAGTTTTATACTACAAACCTACCAAATACCTCAAAATTTTTGGGAAACGCCTAATTTTCAAGTTTTCGATGCCTTCAAACAGCCCTTTATAGAATTTACTGAAAATCTACTTTTAGAAGGACGTGAAAGCGAAGAAGTTGCCGAAAGACCCCTACTCAATGATTATTATAGTACTTGGCTTTGGAAACAAGCCCTACAAATTTTTCATTTTTGGCTCAAAGACACCACCAAAGGATTTGAAAAAACCGACCTAATGGTAGAAAAATCAGTCAACTTCTTTTTTGACTTTGCAGGAAAAGGTATTTTAGATTCAGCCTTTGATTATCTTAAATTTAGTTTCCAAAATAGCAAATTATTTTAATGCATCTTCATTTATTAGGCAAATTCAAACAACTGCTCTCTTTACGAAACCTCCCCTTTAAGGGAAGTCTCAAAGATGAACAATTAGAAATCATCACTGATGCGGGCATACTCTATGACCAACAAGGCACTATAGTAGACATTGGCAATTTTGAACAACTTATCAAAGCCTACCCCACTGCTACCATCGAGAGGATAGAAGGAGACGCAGTAGCACTCCCCGGTTGGATAGATTGCCATACACATATTTGTTTTGGGGGAAATCGGGCGGCTGACTATGCACTTCGCATCGCAGGAGTGCCTTATTTGGAAATAGCCAAACAAGGCGGAGGTATCAAAGACTCTGTACGTAAAACACGCAACGCCTCCGCAGAAGAGTTACTTAGGACACTCCTCATTCGGCTCAATCAAAATGCACAATTGGGCATTACTACCTGCGAAATCAAAAGTGGCTATGGTTTAGACAAAGAAAACGAACTCAAAATGCTACAAGTGATACAAGAAGCCGCCCAAAAGCACCCCATAGAGATTGTTCCTACTTGCTTGGCAGCGCACGTATGCCCCCCTGAGTTCCAATCGCCCGAAGCCTATTTAGAATATGTAGTACAAGAAATTTTTCCGATACTAAAAAAACAACAACTAAGCCAACGCATAGATATTTTTGTAGAAGAAACCGCCTTTGACTACCCTATAGCACTTCCCTACTTACAAAAAGCACAGCAAGCAGGCTTTGATATTACCATACATGCCGACCAATTCAGCAATGCGGGCAGCCGCCTCGCTGTAGCCCTGAACGCCCTCAGTGCTGACCACCTTGAAGCCAGCGGTGAGGCAGAAATCAAAGCATTAGCCAATTCTGAAGTAGTAGCCGTAGTCTTGCCCGGTGCTTCTTTAGGGTTAGGAATGCCTTTTGCACCTGCTCGCAAACTACTCGATGAAGGCGCAACCGTAGCCATCGCAAGCGACTGGAATCCGGGTTCTGCTCCTATGGGCGACTTACTCCTGCAAGCCTCTGTAATGGCAGCACAACAAAAATTATCCACCGCCGAAACTTTTGCCGCACTTACTTTTAGAGCCGCTAAAGCACTCAAAAAAAATAACATTGGACGTTTAGAAAAAGGTTTTCAAGCCGATTTGGTTGTATTCCCTACCCAAGACTACCGCGAAATACTCTATTGGCAGGGACAAATGAAACCCAGAATTACATATAAAAAAGGAAAAAAAATGTAGAATAACAAATTTTTTATGGAAAATTACGTATATTTGCCATGAAACATTGAAACATTTTACCATATAATATTGTAAAATCAATAAATTTAATATTCCTATGCGAAAAAAATATTTTCTCCTCCTTACTCTTCTCTTCACTTCTGTAAGTTTACTCACCTCTTGTGGTGGGGGTAGTGGTAGCAATCAGGTATCTGTAGAAGGCACTTGGACACTCACTGCCGCACAACAAACTGCACCTACTTCTGCTGATGTAAAAACAAGTTTCTACGTGCAAAGCATCAAATTGGAAGGGGCTACAAGTGGCAATTATACCATCACAAAACCCGGCGGTGGCACTGAAACAGGCACTTTTACCTACAACGGTGATAGCAAAACCTTAGTGCTTTCTAAAGCAGAGCATGGTGGTTCTTGGAGCAGTGTGGAAATAAGTGGAAGTACTTTCACTGCTACTATCTCTATAGCAGCCTCTGCCAGCAAAACTACTGCTACTACGGCTAATGTTACCTATCAAAAATAATCAATACTTTGGTAAGTTAAAATCTTGTTAAATATTTTGATAGACTTTATCCTATATCGCATATATAGTTTGAAGTCTATTATCTTTTATATAAAAAAAATAAAAACAACAATTTATGCAAACACTCTATCAAGAAGGAATGCTTCGCGACAATGCGCTGGCGGGCAAAGTAGCTATAGTTACGGGTGGCGGAACGGGTTTAGGAAAAGCAATGGCAACTTATTTCCTACGATTGGGGGCTAAAGTAGCCATCACAAGCCGAAAATTAGAAGTTTTGGAAAAAACTGCCGAAGAGCTTAGACAAGCAACAGGAGGCGAAGTACTGCCTTTAGCTTGCGATGTGCGCCACTATGAAGAGGTAGCCGCTATGCACCAACAAGTATTAAAGCATTTCGGAAAGGTAGACATTTTAGTCAATAATGCCGCAGGTAATTTTATAAGCCCTACCGAGCGCGTACACCCAAAAGGCTTTTCTACGGTGATGAATATTGTCTTGCAAGGTACTTATAACTGTAGCTATGAAATAGGCAGACATTGGATAGCTGAAAAACAAGCAGGTGCAATGCTCAATATTGTGGCTACCTTTGCTTGGACAGGCTCAGGCTATGTTGTACCTTCGGCATGTGCCAAAGCAGGCGTACTTACCCTCACCAAATCTTTAGCAGTAGAGTGGGCAAAGTACAACATCAGATGCAACGCCATTGCACCGGGTTATTTCCCTACTAAAGGAATGACCGATAGGCTTTTTCCTGAAAATATTCGCCAAGAATTAGACCCACTCAAAAATATACCTGCCAAGCGTGCTGGCAATGAGCAAGAAATTGCTAATTTAGCGGCTTATTTAGTATCAGACTATGCGGCTTATATCACAGGGGAAGTAGTAACCTTAGATGGAGGGGCAGTGTTGAAAGATGGTACAATGAATGCGCTTGACTTAGTACCTTCTTCTATGTGGGAAGCAATAGAAATGATGGTAAGGCAGGCAAATAAAAAACAATAAATTTTATATTTAGTATGGATTTTACTCATTATGCATTGATAGCAGGTTTTGTAATCTTACTTATCAGCAATTTTTACCTGCTCAATCGTTATTTGAAATACAAAGCACGCTATCAAGTTGCCAATAGTACTTTTGCAAGTCCTATGCGGCGTGTTTCTTTAGCAGAAATAGACCCTGTATTTACGCCCAATGAGTTTGGCGTTACGCTCGATACTCAAGTGCAATACATTGGCAAAGGCAACTTACCCGTAGTAGGTGCTACCTCTGACACTGAAGCTTGGGTATTGGCTGTGTTGGCAAAAAAAGCGAAAAAAATGTTTGAGTTTGGTACTTGTACTGGCAAAACTACCTACCTATGGGCTTTGAACTCCCCCGATGATGCTCAAATAGATACCATTACGCTATCGCCTGAGCAAATAGAACAATACTCCAAAGAGAATGTAAAAGACTCTAACGAAATGACCGAAACCGCCAAAGCTGAATCACAATTTACGCGTTTTTTATATTCCGACACGCCTGTTGCTTATAAAGTGAATCAGATTTTTAATGATAGCAAACTACTCGATGAAAATGCCTATCAAGGTCAAATGGATTTGATTTTCATTGATGGTTCGCATGCCTACTCCTATGTGATGAGCGATAGTGAAAAAGCATTGAAGATGGTCGCTCCTAACGGTATTATCCTTTGGCACGACTACCGCGGCACACGCGAAGCCCCTGACGTTTACCATGCATTGAACAAATTGGCTGAAAAAATTGAGTTGGTTCAGATTTCAGGTACTTCTTTGGTCGCTTATATCAATCGTAAAAAATAACAAAAAACTATCTTAGGCTTGTATCATCTGAGTATACAAGTCTTTGTATTTTTGGGCGGCTACTTGCCACGTAAATTTTTGGGCTTGTGCTAAGGCTTTCTGCCCATAGCTCGTATCTTGTTTGTTTTTTTCTATTCCCTCTCGTAGCACTTGTGCCATATAATGCGGCTCAAAATGATGCCAATAGTGGGCTATCTCTCCTCCTACTTCGGGCAGGCTTGTGAGATGTGAGGCAAATACAGTTTTTTGCATAGACAACGCCTCTATGAGTGGCATTCCAAATCCTTCTAACAAGGAAGGAAAAACGAGTGCTTCGCAATTTTGATAAAGCCAAAATTTTTCTTCATCACTGATAAAATCGGGCATAATGATTTGCGTTGCTAAACCATACTTTTGAATGAGTTCTTGGATTTTAGCTAAGTAATCTGCATCATTTTTTTTTCCGGCAATCACCAAGTTGTATTGTGGTAAATGTTGCATCATTTCTACCAAAACGTGTACATTCTTCCTCCTGCTGACAAAGCCTACAGTATACAAAAAAGGTTTAGATGCTGCCTCTGTGGGCATAAAAGTAGGTCTTGCGGGGCGGTCGAAGTGCTTCATAGCTACGCCATTATGAATCACTTGTATTTTTTTATTGCCCAAATCTATATGTTTTGCTATATCATCGGCTGCATATTGTGAGATAGCGACTACGGCTGTACTTTTTTGAATTTGTTGGGCTACTACTTTCAGTCTTTGTTGGGCTCTACTGGGGCTATCTTCTTTCAAAAAATTGAGGTCGTGAATGGTATAGACAATGGGTGTTTTTGTGTTATAAGGAAAATAACGAGAGTTTTGGGACAAAATATGCCAAAGTGCGTAGTTTTGAAACAAATAAGGTAGTTTGTTTTTGCCTAAAAGCCGTTGCCACCACGAGAGTATTTGGGGTTTGTAGGGAAGCGGTGCAAAAAAATCTTCTTTTTGGGGGTAAAGTAAAAAATCGTATGTTGCATCTTGGCTATGATGCGAGAGTAATTCTTTGCCTAAATAAAGAGAAAATTGCCCCAAACCCGTATAAGGGTATTTGAGCATGGTCATATCAAGAGCAATACGAGGCTTGGCGGTAGATTTCATTCGGTTGTTTTTTTATTATTTTTCTGTTTTTTCCTAAAATATTGGTCTATATAATTGGCTATAATAATGGGTTTGGGCAGCAAATGCGCCTCTTCCAAAGAGTACCATTGTAGGTCTTTGAAATTGGGCAATTCAGAGGAGCGAATATGTACGAAAATAATTTCAATGCGTTGGTGTGTAAGTTGGTGCGAAAAAGTATTGCTTTTTGCTATAATTTGTTGTAGTTCAATGCCTGTAGCCTCTTGTAGGGTATCGTAAAGAGCTATTTCGGTATAAGATGCCTCATTTTCAATAAGAAAAAAATCGTAAAGCCCTTCCCATATTCCCTTTCCATTGCGTTTTTTGAGTGCTATTTTTCCCTCTTCACTTTGAAAAATGAGGTAGTAAAAATAGCGTTGTTTTATCTTTATTTTTTTATTTTTGACAGGCAATTCATTTTGTTTGCCTGTGTTGTAAGCGGCACAATCTTTTTGCAAGGGACAAAAAAGGCAATCAGGGTTCTGAGGAGTGCATTGCAATGCGCCAAATTCCATGAGAGCTTGGTTGTAGATTGCTGCCTCCTGCGGAGGTAAATTAGTTTGTGCTATTTCACGAAATACTTTTTCGCCCGCAGGGGAAGCGATGTCGGTATCGTTGCCAAAAAAACGTGCCAATACCCTGTATACATTTCCATCTAACACTGCAATAGGCGCGTTGGCAGCAAACGAAGCAATGGCGGCAGCGGTGTATTTTCCGATGCCTTTGAGTGCCAATAGTTGTTCGTAGTTTGTAGGAAAGTTACCATTGTATTGCGCTAAAACATCTTTTGCGGTAGTGTGTAGGTTGCGTGCGCGACTATAATAGCCCAATCCTTGCCAAAGTCTTAGTACCTCATCGAGAGGTGCTTCTGCCAAATCTTTTACAGTAGGGTAAGTGGTTACAAATTTTTGATAATAAGGCAAGCCCTGTTTTACTCTGGTTTGTTGTAAAATCACCTCTGAAAGCCATATAAAATAAGGATTTTGTGTATTGCGCCAAGGCAAATCGCGGTGATGGCTTTTGTACCAATCAATAAGTAGGGTTGAAAAATGGGTATTCTTCATTTTATTTATATATTTGCAAAAATAAAAATTAATTATGAATACAGAAACAACTCCGCTATTAGAATACTTTAAACAACAAATAGGCAAAGCGACAGGGTCATCGGGGCAGGCACCTCCTTTTACTCAATGGCTCAATGGTACGCTCCAGAAAGTAGAAATGGGCTCATTTACTATGGAATTTGTTGTGAGAAAAGAAATGACAAACCCGCTCGGCTTACTACACGGGGGAGTGCAGGCGGCTATTCTTGATGATATGATTGGTATGACGGTTGCCGCATTGCCAAAAGACACACCCGCAGTCTCGATCAATTTGAGTGTAGATTTTATTGGAAAAGCAGTAGAAGGTGAGAAGATAATAGCTACCTCGCAAGTAGTAAGGCAGGGCAGACAGGTTATTTATATTTTGGGCGAAATTGTGAGTGCGGAAGGTAAACTAATTGCAAAAGCTACCTCTAATATGTTAGTAATCAAAAAATAGATAATTTTTCATGATTTTCCGAAAAGTAGAAGGCTTCGAAGGTTTGTGGCTGATAGAACCTCGTGTTTTTGAAGACAACAGAGGATATTTTTATGAAAGTTATAACCAAAAAAGTTTTGAAGCGGCAGTAGGTTTTGTTCCTCATTTTGTGCAAGACAATCATTCTTTTTCTACAAAAGGTGTGATGCGTGGGCTTCATTTCCAAAAACCACCCTTTGCTCAAGCTAAATTGGTAAGAGTGGTGCAAGGTAGCGTTTTAGATGTAGTAGTAGATTTGCGCCAAAAATCGCCAAGTTTTGGTACTTACTTCGGTGTAGAACTTTCTGCCGAAAATAAAAAACAACTTTATATTCCCGAAGGCTTTGCACATGGGTTTGTGGTACTGAGCGATAGTGCCGAACTTATTTATAAGTGCAATCAATTTTACAATCCTGCGCATGAGGGTGGGATTCGCTTTGATGACCCTGCTTTGCGCATCGATTGGGGCTATCAACCCACACAAATGATAGTATCGGAGAAAGACAAGGCACTGCCTTTTTTAGAAACCTCATTTTCTTACTTTTAATCTTTTTTACCATTTTTGTTTATGAAAATAGAAATCAAACGGCTTGATGAGGCTTTTTTGATGGAAGCCCGCAATGAAAACGGCAATACATTGCAAATGGATAGTACGATTGCCAATGGAGGCAGTGAGCAGGGGTTTCGCCCTATGCAAATGTTATTAGCGGCGTTAGGCGGTTGTAGTGCTATTGATGTGATTCATATTCTAAAAAAACAACATGCCGACTTAGAAGACATTCGCATAGAAGTAGAAGGTATGCGCGAAGAGGGAGCTACGCCCAGTCTTTTTAAGGATATTCATTTGCGTTTTTATGTAAAAGGAGGGCTTAGTAAAGAGAAAGCCCAACGCGCAGTTGAGCTTTCTATGGAAAAATATTGTTCAGTAGCAAAAACTTTAGAACCTACAGCGAAAATCAGCTATGAGGTGGTTATGCTACCGTAAAAGTATAGCGATTTTCTTTGCTTAAGTATTGGGCTAAGTTACGGCGTGCGTTTTTGGCATTGAAAACAGGTGTTTTTAATGCTAATTGCAGGTAATTGTGCATTTTTTCGTATTCATCACCTTCTAAATAAGCATTGATGATATTTTGGGTGGCTTGTTGCATTTTTTCTACTGCGGTTTGTAGATAGATTTGCGCCATTGCCCAAGTATGTTGTTGTGAGCCTTGTATTTGGTTCAGTTTTTCAACCCTTAGCATTACAGACTCCGCTACATAAATCTCAATCATCATATTGGCTAAATCCATCAAGATTTCGTGCTCTCCGCCGATTTGCTCTTTGAAGTGTTGTGTTACTTCATTGAGGAGGAGTAAAAATGTATTTTTACTTTGTTTTATGAGTTTTTTAGCCTCGTCTATAGTTTGAATGCTATTGATGGTGATATTTTTTTCTTGTGTTATTTTTTGTAGAGGCAATTCTCCTTTGGCTACTCTTTTGAGCAGTGTATTGATGCATAGTATTCTGTTGATTTCGTTTGTACCTTCGTAAATTCTGTTAATACGTGCATCGCGGTAGCATCTATCAGCAGGAGCTTCAGCAGAAAAGCCCATACCTCCAAATACTTGTACGGTTTGGTCGGCGCAATAATCCAATACTTCGGAGGCGTGTACTTTCATCATAGCGCACTCGATGGCAAATTGTTCGAAACTTTTGAGTTTGGCTTCTGCATCGTTGATGCCTTCGGCAATATAGGCTTCTGTGCAATCGTCTATATTTTGCCCTGCGCGATAAATGGCAGATTCGGAGGCAAAAATACGGGTGGCTTGCTCGGCTATTTTGTGCTGAATTGCCCCGAATGAAGCGATGGTAGTATTAAATTGTTTTCGTTCGTTGGCATATCTGATGGCGTGGTTGAGGGCATTGCGCGCCATTCCTACGTTGGTAGCACCGAGTTTGATACGTCCGATATTTAGGATATTGACCGCAATTTTGAAACCGTTGCCCCGTGTTGAAAGTAAATTTTCGGCAGGCACTTGGCAGTCGTTGAAAAATACTTGGCGCGTATCAGAGCCTTTGATGCCCATTTTTCTTTCGGGTGGATTAAAAGAAATGCCCCCAAAGTTTTTCTCTACAATGAAAGCAGAAAGGTTTTTATCGTCTTCTATTTTGGCAAATACGATGAATAAATCGGCAAACCCTGCATTGGTGATCCACATTTTTTGCCCATTGAGTATATAATGTTTGCCATCGGCTGTGGGTATGGCTTTTGTTTTTCCAGAGTTGGCATCAGAGCCAGCGTCGGGTTCGGTGAGGCAGTAGCAGGCTTTCCATTCGCCTGTGGCTAATTTGGGTAAATATTTTTGTTTTTGGGCTTCATCGCCATAGTACACGATGGGTAATGTGCCGATATTGGTATGAGCAGAAAAAGCGACAGCGAAAGAGTGCCCGCCTCCTAAATAATCGGCGATGAGCATTGAATTGTTGAAATTCATACCTAAACCTTCGTATTGCTCGGGTACTGCTGCCCCTAAAAGCGATAATTCGGCGGCTTTGTTGAGGCAATTAACCATGTCTTGTGGGCTTTCGGCTTTGTCCAAAAGTTCTAATTGTGGTTGGACTTCTTTTTCGATGAAGGTTTGGCAATTTTCTGCCACCATTTTGGCTTCTTCGTCAAAGTCTTCGGGTATGAATATTTGTTCTGGGTCTAATTGTTTGAATAAAAATTCGCCTCCGCGTATTAATTCTTTTTTTTGTACTGCTTCCATGTTGCTATTCAGTTTAATTTTAAAGAGTAATAGTTTGTTCTAAGAAAAGGTTATGATTTGGGGCGAAATATAAAGATTTTATTCTAATACTTCTATGTTGAAGCCTGCTTTTTGTACTGTTTCGATGATTTGTTTTTGACTAATGCCTTCGGTTTGTACGGTAAGTATTTTGTTTTTATCGTTGGTATTTACTTCCCATTGTACTATGCCTTTTGTGGTATCAAGGTGTGGTTTTACGGAAGCTATGCAGCCTCCACAGTTGATATTGGTTTTGAATTGAAATGTTTGTTGGCTATTTTCCATGTTGTTTTATTGTTTATTTGTTCATTGAGGAATATTATATTTTCTTTAGTTTTAACCGAAGGCTATTACTTACTACGCTAAGGCTACTCAATGCCATCGCTGCGCCTGCTATCATAGGGTTGATGAGAAAACCAGCGGCGATTGGAATGGCGATAAGATTGTAGATAAAAGCCCAAAATAGGTTTTGATGCAGTGTAATGCTGGTATATTTAGAGAGGCGTATGGCTTGCGAAATTTTGGTAAGTTCGGAGGATAAAATGGTTATTTTGGCTACGTCCATTGCTATATCGCTTCCTTTGCCCATTGCAAAACTGACATCGGCGGTGGCTAAGGCGGTACTGTCATTGATGCCATCGCCTACCATAGCTACTATGTTGTTGTTTGCTTGTAATTGTCTGATGAAGTTGGCTTTTTCTTGAGGCAATACTTCGGCTTGGTAATGGTCTATGCCTACTTGCGAGGCAATGGCTTGTGCGGTGGTAGGGTTGTCGCCAGTGAGCATGTAAATTACTATGCCCATTTTTTTCAATTGCTTGATGGCTTCAGGGCTGCTTTTTTTGAGGGTATCGGCAATGGCAATAATGGCTAAGGTTTCGGAAGAATTGGCAAACCATACTACTGTTTTTGCTTGCTTTTGCCATTCTTCGGCTTTTTGTAGTAGTTTGATGTCTGTTTGTATGTTGTGTTGGTTCATTAGTTTCTGATTGCCTACAAAATAGGTTTCATTTTCGTAGGTGGCTTGTATGCCTTTTCCTGTGATGCTCTGAAAATCGGATAGGGGGAGTAGGTTGCAATGTTGTAGATGTTGTACAACTGCTTCGGCGAGTGGGTGTTCTGATTTTCTTTCGAGGTTGTATAGAATTTCTTTATGGGCGGGGGTTTCATTGAGCCATTGTAAATCGGTGAGTTGGGGTTTTCCTTCGGTGATTGTCCCTGTTTTATCTATTACGATGGCATTTACTTTTTGGGCTATTTCTAAGTTTTCAGCATCTTTGATGAGTATACCATTTTCAGCGGCTTTGCCTATGCCTACCATTATGGCGGTGGGTGTGGCTAAACCTAAAGCACATGGGCAGGCAATGACAAGCACAGTAAGGGCTGCCATGAGCCCTTGTATATTGCCATTTTCACCTCCGAAAATGCTCCAAATGATACCCGTGCACAACGCTATGAGGAGAATAGTTGGGACAAAAATGCGTGCAATTTTATCTACTGTTTTTTGGATAGGGGCTTTGCTTCCTTGTGCTTCTTGTACGGTTTTAATGATTTGAGCGAGCAGGGTATTTTTGCCTATTTGGGTGGCTCTGAATTGAAAACTTCCCTTTTGGTTGAGTGTGCCCGCAAAAACCTTGTCTTCTGTTTTTTTGGCTACAGGAATAGGTTCGCCACTGAGCATGCTTTCATCTATGTATGAGCTGCCTTGTATGATGATGCCATCTACGGCAATTTTTTCGCCCGGCTTTACTATTACTGTATCATTGAGGGTAATGGAGGCGATGTTCATTTCTTTTTCGCTTCCATTGGGCTGGAGTATGGTTACGGTTTGAGGCTGCAAACCCATCAGTTTTTTGATGGCGGCAGAGGTGTTGCCTTTGGCTTTCTCTTCCAATAATTTCCCTAAGAGTATAAAAGTAATGACTACGGCGGCGGCTTCGAAATATACATGTGCGTGCAAACCTCTTTGATGCCAAAACTCAGGGAAAAGCATATTGAATACGCTAAAAAGGTAAGCAATGCCTGTGCTAAGTGCTACTAAGGTATCCATGTTGGCATTGCGATGTTTGGCTTGTTTCCAAGCATTGATAAAAAAATCTTTGCCCAACCAAAGTACTACAGGAGTAGAAAAAAACCACATAATAGGGTTAGCATAGGGCATTTCCATAAAAAACATGCCAACGATAACTACAGGCAAGGATAGTAAAATGGCTAAAGTAGTTTTTTGACTAAGCTGCTCGAATTTTTGCCGATGAAGTGCTTCTAAGGCATCTTGTTGGTTATGGGTTTCTTCTATAAGCAAATCGTAGCCTACTGCTTGGAGTGCTTCTTGGAAAATTTGAGGGTTGGCAAGTGCAGGCTGGTACTCTACGGTTAGTTCGGTGGTGGCAAAATTGACAGAGGCATTCTCTACTCCTTCTACCGATTTGATGATGCTTTCGGCACTGAGCGCACAGGAGGCACAACTGAGGTGGAGTACAGGGAAATTTTCTCGCAAAATTTGTGTTTGGATTTCTTTTTTAGGGGTTGTGGCGATGTTCATAGTTTATTTTTTTTGCGAAAGCGATATGATTTATACAACAAGTATTTTTTTGTCTAAGTTCTATAAAAATGCTTTATTTCATATCTTTGAAGCAAAAACACTATTTTATGGCTTCCCTTATCAAAGATACACATTGGCTTCTTTTTAAAAATTACGTTCAACAAGTGTACCCACTTCCCGAAAAGAGTTGGGAAAAATTCGCTTCTATTTGGGAAGGATACCAAGCCGACAAAAAACAAATACTTACAGAAGCAGGCGCACCCGAAAAATACCTTTATTTTGTGATAGAGGGCGTACAAAGGGTGTATTATTGGAATGAAGAAGACCAAGAGGCTACGATTGTTTTCAGCTACGCACCTTCTTTTGCAGGGGTTGTAGATGCTTTTTTATTGGAAATGCCTTCTAAGTATTATTTCCAAACAATTCAAAAATCTTTATTTTTACGTACTTCTTTTCGGCAGCTAAAAACACTTACTGACGAAGACCTCCATCTTAATTATTTCATAGAAAAAGGCGTTTATATGGCGTTTTCGGGTGTTTTGGAGCGTTTGGTGGAATTGCAATGTTTTTCTTCTGAACAGAAATTCAGGAATTTACTCCAAAGAAGTCCTCATTTATTACAAATAGTGCCTCATAAATACTTAGCCAACTACATAGGCATAGACGTAAGCAATTTTAGCAAACTTATGAACAAGATAAAAATAGGGGAATAATCTTGGTAAATACCATCTTTTTTGCTTTCAAAGCCTTGCATTTTTGCAAATAAATAACAACAATATAATTTATATACGATTATGCAAGTTCACACATTGGTTCGTTCGCTCTCTTATGGTTTCATCACTTTGTCTATTTTGGCTCTTCTATGGGTAACGGTGCAAGCACTCTACGACCCTCAATCGGTGATGGATTTGGTAAAAGTATCTCTTAATCAAAACACAGATGCACTGAGTTCTATCAGGGGCGTTTATGGAGGTGTTGGGGTTACTTTAATCAGTTTATTGGTATATTTCCTGCTCAAATCTCCTAAAAGTGCATTGGCTTTTCTGGGTATGTTTTGGGGTATGTATGCCTTTAGTAGACTGATTACATTTTTTGCAGAAGGTACATTGGGCAATTTTGCCACACAATGGCTTTACGTAGAAAGTTGTTTTTCTATCATTCATATTGCCTTATTGATGGCAGAATACAAAACTGACCCTCAACTAAAGAAACAACGACAAAGGGCATAAAAAAAGTATTATTATATAAAATTCTTGTTAATGTGTAAATGAATTAGGTTTTGAAAGAATTTTAGTACTCTCACACTCTTTTATAAACCTTGTTTTCTATAAAAAAACTCCGCTTTCTCTCTATTTTTTCAAAAAATCTCTA